>CAXTPR010000028.1:0-50390 GCA_964246235.1 uncultured Acidobacteriaceae bacterium | reverse complement strand
CATTTGCAGACTGGTGTTGAGTTTCCGTTCGCAGTTTTTCCATAGTCTTCTGCATTTGTCGAGCCATGCGAAGGAGCGTTCGACGATCCATCGCTGGGGCATGACGGTGAAGCGGTGAAGTTCGCTTCGTTTTGCGATCTCCACCGTTGCGCCCAGGCTTTGCCGGACCGCGTCTGCGAACGGCTTGCCCGTGTAGCTTCCGTCGGCCAGGATGCTGCGCACGCTGCGGAGGCCGTCGGCAGAGCGAGCCAGTGCTGCCAGAGCGCCGTTGCGGTCGGTGACCTCGGCCGTGGTCACGGCCACCGCATGCGGCAGGCCCTGGGTATCGACCGCGATGTGGCGCTTGATGCCGGACACGCGCTTGCCGGCGTCATAGCCCTTCTGCCCGGCGGTATCCGCGTTCTTCACGCTCTGCGCGTCGACGATCAAGAAACTCGTCATGGAGTTGCGCCCCAGTCTGGCGCGGTCCTCGCCAACTGATTTTTTTTAGAGCCCGCTCCAGAACGCTGATGCCGTCCGGACCGGGCTCCGACCACTTCTGAAAGTATGAATGCACCGTGCGCCACTTTGGAAAGCCGTCAGGCAGCATACGCCACTGACAACCCGTCTTCAGCAGATACAACGTCGCACAGAAAACCTCATACAAATCCACGGTGCGAGGCTTGGTGCGACGACGAATACCTTCCAGCAAAGGAAGAACACGCTCAAACTGCTCCCGACTCACATCACTGCCATATACCTTCCGACCCATTCACAAAGTCTGAAAGCAATCCAGCACAAACGCTAGTAACTAGATCGTGAACAGGCTCTAAGTTCCTGAATACCCCTCAGGTCATGCAGTGAGACGCCGGAGTCATCTCACGCTCGTTTCTACCACGGGATCTGCCCGGCCGTTTCGAGAAATCTGCCGGTAACTGGCGGGTCAAGCAGAGCGACGCGGACGATTTCGGCAGAGCCTTCTTCTACGGTTTGCGTACCGCGGTTCTCGTTGAGGTCGGTAGCGGTGTAACCCGGGTTTACTGAGTTCACGGCGATGTTTCCGTCGCGGAACTCATACGCAAGCTGCACGGTAAGCATGTTGAGTGCGGCCTTGGAGGCGCAGTAAGCGAGAAACTTCACCGGCGCATATTTCCAGTTCGGGTCGTTATGCAAGCTCACGGAACCTAGTTCGCTGGAAACGTTGATGATTTGAGCCCTTCCGGCGCTATGAAGGAGCGGCAGCATGGCCTGCGTGACCGCAACAGTGCCCACATAATTAGTTCGCATGGTCGTCTCCACGGTGCCAATGTCGACCTTGCTCGGCGGTCCATCAGCCATACTCGCGATGGCGGCGTTGTTGATGAGGAGATCAAGCTTCCCGAACCGGTTGCGGATAGTTTCCGCGGCGGCCAATGCGGTCTCCTGTGCGTCGAGATCGATGAGGATGAACTGCACATCCAGACCTTCCGCCTGCAGCTTTGCGGCAGCCTGCCTGCCAAGCTCTTCCTTGCGCGCGCCGGCAAGTACTGTCCAGCCGGCCTTCGCGACCTGGCGGGCGACCTCGAAGCCGATGCCCTTATTGGCTCCCGTAACCAGGGCCACTTTCGCGTTTTGTTGCTCTGCGTTTTTCATAATTTCTTCTGATTCTGATTGGATGAACAAAGGTTCAGATTTTCATTCGGGTATGTCCAGGGCAGCCTTCCACGAGCTGAGGCCAGTAAAGACAAGCAGGCATGCTACCGCGAGTGGAGCTGTCCGGCTGGATGCGTCCCATCCAGAGCGGCAGCGGACGCGCGGATACGGTGAAAGCCTGCAGCACGCAGACCTTCTCGGCGCATCAACCTTTGTAGTACATTTGAACCTTATTACACCGTCGGTGCCTCGTAACGGCAGAACGTAAACTCTTGCACGTCCTGGGAACGCAAGTTGGTTGAAGCGGCAGTGCTGTGGAACGAACCGAATAACTTAAGTCACTGGAACTTCAAGCTTGATCCCGGGTGGCGGCGGTATGCCGATCTGGTCAAGCTCGCATCCGTTGCGATTCGAGACGTCAACCCTGAATTGAAGATCGTCCTCGGAGGCGTTTCGTCCTGTGACTGCGACTTCCTGCGCCTCATGGTTTCGTACAGTGTGATGGATCATGTGGATGTTGCCGGCGTGCATGGGTTTCCTTTGGACTGGAACCATTGGCAGCTCAACGAATGGCCTGCCCGCATCCATGAGGCCGCCTCCGTGACCGGTAAACCGGTCTGGGTCCTCGAGGTCGGAGTGTCCTCCTTCGGCGCGGAAGAAGTGCAGGCGTTCGGGCTCGGACGCACCCTATCGTTGTTGAAGGGCAACACGGACCGCATTCACTGGTACAGCCTTTACGATCTTCCCCCGTCGTGGCCTGCCGAAACCCGGCACAAGGAAGCCGAGGGTTCCTCCTACTACCGGCATTACTATCTCGGTCTTCTGCGTCACGACGGAACCCCCAAGCTTTCCGTGCCGGAGTTCCCCACGGACGGCTCGGTTGGGTTCTGCCAGTGGTTCCACTTCGAGGATCCGCGTCTGGACGATGCAGTCCAATGGATGAAAGCGCACAACGTGCGCCATGTCCGGACAGGGCTCAGCTGGGCCGATTCTTTCCGGCCCAGGGCAACGGAGTGGTTCGACCGGATGATGACTGCGCTCGAACCCTTCGAGGTATCGCTCACGCTGTGCTTCACGCCTGCACATCTCGGTTTAGAAGAACATCACACCAGCCCACCCAGGGACAACCAACAGTTCGCTGACTTCGCCCGGTGGGCCGTGGAGCGGTATGCTCCGCGGCGGCACGCTGCCGCTTCCATTCACTCCTAGCACAGGAAGAGAGAACGACATGAGCAAGCAAATTCTGATCACAGGGGGAGCGGGCTTTGTGGGCTCGCATCTGGCCGATGGACTCCTCGCGGCAGGGCACAGTGTACGGGTACTCGACGATCTCACACCGCAGGTGCATCCTCTCGGACCACCGGATTACCTGTCGCCGGATGTCGAGTTGATGGTGGGGGATGTGCGCGACCCCAATCGTCTGAAGGAGGCGCTGGCTGGAGTGGACCAGGTGTACCACTTTGCTGCGACCGTGGGTGTGGGGCAATCCATGTACGAGATCGCCCGCTATATGAGTGTGAACACGCAGGGGACGGCGGAGTTGTTGCAGGCGATTCTGGACTCGAAGACGCCGCCTGAGAAGCTCGTTGTGGCGTCGTCGATGTCCATCTACGGTGAAGGGCGTTATGTGTGTGGGGAATGCGGCAAAGCCGCGGCCCCTCCGGTGCGCACGGTCGAGCAGTTGAAGCAGGGACAATGGGATCTGCACTGCGACGCGTGCCATGGCGTACTGAAGCCTCTACCCACAGCGGAGGACAAGCCCTCCGAGACCAACTCGATGTATGCGTTGTCGAAGCGCGATCAGGAAGAACTGTGTCTCATCTATGGCCGCACCTACGGTCTGCCGGTTACTGCGCTGCGTTTTTTTAACATCTACGGCACGCGGCAGGCGCTTTCGAACCCTTACACCGGTGTAGCAGCCGTCTTTGCGTCGCGCATACTGAATGGCAATGCACCGCTGGTGTTCGAAGACGGCGAGCAGATGCGCGATTTTGTGAGCGTGCGCGACATCGTGCGCGCCAATATGCTTGCCATGGAGCGGCCCGAATCAAACAACCAGGTGATCAACATCGGCTGCGGCAAGCCAATTACAATCCGTCGGGTGGCAGAGGTGCTTGCGGCAGCTTTGGGCACAGAGATCGAGCCGGTTATTACGAAGAAGTGCCGTGTGGGTGACATCCGGCACTGCTTCGCGGACCTGAGCAAAGCCCGCAAGCTGCTGGGCTATGAGCCACGGGTGAGCTATGAAGACGGCTTCCGTGAATTGGCGGAGTGGCTTGGCGAGCAGGAGGCGGCCGTAGACAAAGCCGACGCCATGCTCCGCGAATTGAGCGCATATGGTCTGACTGCCTGAACCAGCGATGCGAAGCCACGAGGAACGCAGAAAGGAAGCAAATGCGAAAAGGAGCCAGCCGAACGGTTCTGATCACAGGGGGAGCCGGTTTTGTGGGGTCGAACCTTGCGGAGCGTCTGTTGACTTCGACAGATGCGCACGTCCGCATCTTCGATAACCTTTCACGCAGTGGAGTCGAACGAAACCTGGAGTGGCTCCAGACTCTGCAGCAGGCTGACCGGCTGGAAACGGTACGAGGAGACGTCCGCGATGCGGATGCGGTGCGGTACGCCGCCGAGGACGCTGACGAGATCTATCATCTGGCAGCGCAGGTTGCAGTGACGACCTCGCTCAACGATCCATCGACGGATTTCGACATAAACGCGCGCGGCACCCTGAATGTGCTCGAGGCTGCACGACGTTCCGGCCGCAAGCCATTCCTGCTCTACACCTCCACGAACAAGGTATATGGTTCGCTGCATCATGTAGCCGTCCAGGTAGACGGCACACGCTATCGCGCCGTTGACGACGCATTTGTTGGAGTAGGTGAATCCGAGTTGCTGGATTTTCACTCGCCGTACGGCTGTTCCAAAGGCGCTGCGGACCAGTATGTTCGTGACTATGCACGCATCTACGACCTTCCCGCTGTGGTCTTCCGCATGTCGTGCATCGCCGGTCCACGTCAATTTGGGAATGAGGATCAAGGCTGGGTGGCTCACTTTCATTACTCTGTCCTTGCCGGGCGAGAAATTTCCATCTACGGCGATGGCTACCAGGTGCGCGACATTCTGCATGTGTACGACCTCCTGGATGCGATGTCGGCCGTGCGGCGGCGAGCGGCTGTCACTCAAGGTGAAATCTACAATCTAGGCGGCGGTCTTCGCCGCGCAGTTTCGGTGCTGGAGATGTTGCAGTGCATCGAGGAGAAGACTGCATATCCTCCTCGATTGAAGTACAGCGCCGTTCGTCCAGGAGATCAGCCGCTTTATATATCCGACACGCGAAAGCTGGAGCACCATACTGGCTGGCGGGCCGCTCTCTCGATAGATCGCATCCTGGAGGACATCGATTCGTTCTGGCGTGCAAACCACGAGGGCATCCTCGCGACACGTCCGGCGCTGCAACACTCCGCGCTGGAACTTGCGCAACAGGAGATGCCCGCATGAAATTCGCACTTGTGAATCCGTTCTGGACATTTGAAGGATCCACGTATTTCGGCTGCCCCGAGCCGCACTTTCCGCTTGAGTTGCTCTCCGCACGGGAGTTGTTGCGCAAGGATGGCCACGAAGTTCTTCTTATCGACGCATTCATGGAGAACCTTACGCCGGAGCGGGTGGTGGCGAGGCTGGATACCTTCGGGGAAGATTTTCTGGTTCTGCCGACGGCGCCTTCTTATCTCTTCTGGCGATGTCCGCAGCCGGAGTTGCGCGTTCCTGCGAAGTGGATCGCGGCACTCAGGCGGCGCTCGACCGTTGTGGCGATCGGGCCGCACGGATCTGTAACGCCGCAGGCAACCCTGACCAAGACCGGCGCGGATGTTGTGTTACGCGGCGAGCCCGACCAGACACTTCCGCAATTAGCCTCTCTGCCATGGGAGATGATTCCAGGCTGCTGCTGGCGCGATGAGAGCGGAAGGTACCGAACAACGGCCGGTCTTGGCGCTACGGATATGCGTGCCGTGCCGATGCTCGACTACACCGATTATCCCGTGGAGCGGCACCGTCATCTACACCACATCTTCCCAAACAACGGGGCCGATCATCTGAAGCTTGGAGCTGAAGTCGAGTTTGCACGTGGCTGTCCATACTCCTGCAACTTCTGCAATAAAACCTTGTTCCGCAACCGGTACCGGGAGCGTGAGCTTTCGGCGGTTGTCGCGGAGATTGACCAGTTACTCGCGCGCGGAGTGGATTACATCTACTTCATCGACGAAATTTTCGGAGTGGGAAAGCAGGTTCGGCAGCTGTTGGAAGAGGTCGCGAAGAGGCCTGTCTCCATAGGGTTCCAGTCGCGCATCGACCTCTGGGATGAGGAGTCGCTCCAGCTTCTGGGGCGCGCTCACTGCGTTTCGTTTGAGTGCGGCGTGGAGTCGATCACCGAAGAAGGCCGCAACGAAATGAACAAGAATTGCAAGCTTTCGACAGAGCGCATAGGCGACCTGCTGATCTATGCGAAAAAGTACATTCCCTGGGTGCAGGCCAACCTGATCAAGACGGAAAAGGATGATGAGGCGCAGGTGGCCGCATGGCAACAGCGGCTGAAAGCGCATGGCGTGTGGGTCAGCGAGCCTGTCCCCATGTTCCCGTTTCCGGGCAGTCCGAAGTACGTGGAGACATTCGGCGCGCAGCCTGACGAGCAGGCCTGGGAACGCGCGCATGGCTTCTATCTAAACCTGTTCGCGGACAAGGGTTGGAGTGATGTTCAGGCTGAGAATCCTCACACCCTGGCGGAGCTTGAATGCGCCTCCTGCTGACGACCGACTCCGTGGGTGGAGTATGGACGTTTACGCGGGAACTCAGCGAAGGCCTTCTGAGATCCGGCTGTGATATCGCACTGGCCAGCGTGGGACCTTCGCCCTCGCACTCACAAAATGCGTGGGTGACACGGATGCAAAGCGCCTGGGGCAAGCGCTTTCAATTCAGCCGGGTCGATGCTCCCCTGGAATGGATGCAGGACAATGAGCTTGCATTCGATGCGGCACCTGCACTGCAGGCGATCGCTGGCTGCTTCGAAGCAGACCTGATCCACAGCGGTCAATACTTCGCCGGTGCGCTGGAGATCGGACTTCCAGTTGTGTTGACCGCCCATAGTGATGTCTTCAGCTGGGCTGCAAGCTGCCGTGCCCAGCCGCTCGGGGATACACCCTGGCTCCGGCGCTACAGAACGGTTGTAAACGCCGGTCTTGCAAAGGCTTCGGCTATCGTTGCGCCGACAAGATGGATGCTTGACGCTTTGGCGGAAAACTTCGTGCTGCCCGCAACGAGACAAGTCATACCAAATGGCCGGTCTGCCTTTCCTGCTTGTGGCCCCACGAGAACGCTTCAGGCAGTCACCTGTGGCCGCCTTTGGGATGAGGCGAAGAATGTGGGTCTGCTCGGCTGCATCGAGGCGCCGATGCCACTTTTCGTAGCGGGAGAAACGGCACACCAGGGCGCCGCCCTGCTGGAGCAACTTGGCTCCGCACTGCTGTTAGGTCCGCTGAGTGAAGCTGAATTGCTCGCGCTTCTGCATCGGAGCGCCATTTACATCTGTACCTCCACTTACGAGCCCTTTGGTCTGGCTGCGCTGGAAGCCGCCCTGTGTGGATGCGCAGTTGTGGCCAACGACATCGCACCGCTGCGAGAGGTCTGGGGAGATGCTGCGCTCTACTTCAGTGACGCATCTTCACTCTCCGCGCTGTTGCAGCAGCTTGCCATCGACAGTCATTTGCTCTCCGACTTCCAGCTTCGCTCCGCCACGCGTGCCGCACGCTATACCCCTGAGGCGATGACTGCTGCCTACCTCGCGTTGTACGAGGAGTGTGTGCGTGTGCGGGAGGTGTCCCGTGCCGCGTAGACTTCGCATCGCGTACTTCGCGCACTCGCTGCGCTCTGACTGGAATAACGGAAATGCCCACTTCTTACGAGGGCTCCTCAACGCGCTTGGACAGCTTGGACATGCGGTTCGGGTCTATGAGACCGACTGCGGGTGGTCGATAGACAATCTGCAAGCTGAGGCCGGCGGTGGGCGGTCGCTCCAGCAGGTGTCGGATGTGTATCCGCATCTTGTAATCAGGACCTATGAGCAGGCAAGGACATGTGATCAGAAGTACTGGAGCGAGATTCTTGAAGATACAGAGTTTGTGGTGCTTCACGAATGGAACCCGCCTGAGCTTGCAGCGACCCTGCTCGCGATTCGAGACTCGCTTGGGTTTCAACTGGTTTTCCACGACACGCATCATCGCGCATCTTCCACTCCGGCCAGCATCGCGCAGTTCGGTCTCCACCGCTTCGATGGGGTGCTGGCCTTCGGTGAGTCATTGCGCAGGATCTACATGGAGAAGTTCGGCATAACACGCGTGTGGACCTTGCACGAAGCTGCCGATACTGACGTGTTTCGGCCGTTCCCAGGCACTCGCAGGATGAACGACGTGGTGTGGATCGGCAACTGGGGCGACGAGGAGCGTTCTACCGAGATCAAGAGATTTCTCCTTGAGCCCGCGGCTGCGCTGCCCGGCCGTTGCTTCGCGGTCTACGGCGTTCGCTATCCGGAATTAGGCCTCGATGCGCTGCATCAGGCGGGCATCCGCTACGGTGGCTACCTTGCCAATCTCGATGCACCGGCGGCGTACGCCGCCTCACGGCTTACCGTCCACATACCGCGCCAGCAGTATGCCAGCGCCATGGAGGGTATTCCGACGATACGGGTTTTCGAGGCACTCGCGTGCGGCATACCGCTCCTATCCGTTCCCTGGCCCGATGTGGAGCACCTCTTCCGTGAGGGTGACTTCATAGAGGCGCGCAATGCAAGCGAGATGCGCCGGGCGATGGAGTATTTGCTCTCCGATACAGAGGCGGCCGAAGCCCAGGCATTGCGCGGGCTGGAAACAGTGCGTGGCCGTCACACCTGCCGGCATCGCGCGGAGCAGCTGGTGTCCATCTTAACGGAGTCGTTCTCTTGAAGATTTTTGCCTTCGGCGCCAGCATTCTCACTTCCTACTGGAATGGCGCGGCGACATACTACAGGGGTTGTTACAAGTACCTTGCGCGCCAGGGGCACGAGATTACCTTCGCCTCACCAGACGCCTTCGACCGCAAACAGCATCACGATGCGGGTGACTTCAGCTTCGTCAACGCCTTCTACTACGCCCCTACGCCGGTAGGCGTGGATGAGATGTTGAAGCTGGCGGCGGGCGCTGACGTTGTCGTGAAGCACAGCGGCCTTGGCGTGCAAGACGCTTTGCTCGAGCGATGCGTTCTCGATCTGCAGCCCGGTTCCGTTGTGGTCTTCTGGGATGTTGACGCGCCCGCGACGCTCGCTCGCATTGCTGCTGACCACAACGATCCGTTTCACGCGGATGTTCCACGCTACGACGCCATTCTTACCTATGGTGGCGGTCCAAAAGCACGAGACGGGTACCTTGGTGCGGGCGCTCGGGCGTATTACAGCATCTACAACGGGCTCGACCCGGAGACGCATCATCCCGTTCCGGCCGATCCAGCGTTTGCGTGCGACGTAGCTTTTCTCGGCAACAGGCTGCCGGACCGCGAGTCTCGTGTGGAAGAGCTCTTCCTGCGGGCTGCGGAGCTTGCCCCTGACAAGCAGTTCCTGCTCGGCGGTGAGGGATGGGGAGATAAAGCCATGCCGCCGAACGTGCGGTATATCGGCCACGTTTCTACCCATGATCACAACCGCTTCAACTGCTCTGCCGGGATGGTGCTGAATGTGAATCGAGCCTCGATGGCTGATTTCGGCTTCTCGCCGCCGACGCGGGTCTTCGAGGTGAGCGGTGCAGGTACGTGCATGCTGTGCGACGACTGGCCCGGCATCAACGATTGCTTCGAACCGGGTGCGGAAATCCTTGTGGTGCGCAACGCAGCGGATGTGGTTGCCGCGCTTACCACGTATGACGAGGCTGCTCGACGCCGCATAGGCGATGATTTTCATGCTCGTGGCCTTCGCGACCACACCTACGCACAGCGCGCCGCACAGGCTGAAGCGGCTTTTACTGAATGCAGAGCGCGGAAGCGGGTGCCTGTCGAATGAAGGTGGTTGTTTTCGGCCTGACGATTACCTCCGCGTGGGGGAACGGCCACGCCACAACGTTTCGCGCGCTCATCAAGGCTCTCGCACGTCGCGGCCATCACGTCGTCTTTGTAGAAAAGGATGTGGAGTGGTATCGAAGCAACCGCGACATGCCATCGCCGGACTTCTGCAAACTGCTGCTGTATGACGAGTGGCAGCAGAGTGCGGCGGATCTGGTGAGGACCTGTGCGGATGCCGACGCGATTGTCATCGGCTCTTATTTCCCAGACGCTCTGTCGGCAACGCGCGCTCTGGCGGACGCGGACCTGGGTCCTCTCCTTTTCTACGATATCGACACGCCGGTGACGCTTGCCGCACTCCGCATGCACGGTGGCACGGAGTACCTCGATGCTTCCATGATTCCTCTGTACAAGGTTTACCTGAGTTTCACCGGTGGTCCCGCTTTGCGGGAGCTGCAGGAGCGCTTCGGCGCGCGGCGCGCGGTGCCGTTCTACTGTTCTGTCGACCCTGACCTCTACAGTCCTTCCGCTTTGCGAGAGGATTTCCGTTATGACCTCAGCTATCTCGGCACGTATGCGGCAGACCGGCAATCAAAGCTCATGCGCCTGCTTAACCAGCCTGCCGGGCTTCTCCCGGAGCATCGCTTCCTCGTCGCGGGGTCCATGTACCCGCAGGACATGCAGTGGCAGAAGAACGTCGAACGCCTGGTTCATGTGGCGCCGCCGGAACATTCAACGTTCTACTCCTCGGCGCGCTTTACGCTCAACCTCACGCGCCAGGACATGGTCACGGCCGGGTACTCTCCTTCGGTGCGCCTCTTTGAAGCTTCAGCGTGCTGTGCAACGATACTTTCGGATGATTGGGAAGGCCTGGACCACTTCTTTACACCCGGTGAGCAAATCCTGATTCCAAGAGACGAGCACGACGTTGCGGATATTCTGTTGCACCTTACCGAGGCAGAACGCAGGCGCATCGGCCAGGCTGCGCAGCAGCGTACGCTTGCGCATCACACCGCCGCGCGGCGCGCTGTCGAGTTCGAAGAGATTGTGTCGAGCCTGACTACGTCTTCTTCGGCGCTCTCTGCATAGAAAGGTCAACGAAAGATCGCAGCAGCAGATCGGGACCACTTGCCGCAAGCTGCGCCTGCGAATAAATCCCGGTTGCCACTGCGATGACCGGCAAGCCAGTCGCGTGAGCCGCTGCTACATCGGCGGGTGTGTCTCCCACGACGCATAGAGCCGCGTTCGGGCCCGCGCGTGTGCGCATCTTTGCCGCAGCGCTTTGGAAGACTTCTGCCCGTGTCTCGTATTCGTCACTCCAGCCGCCGACAGAGAAAAACTCCCACAACCCTGCGTGCTCCAGTTTGGCACGACCTATCGCCGCGAGGTTTCCCGTAGCTACTCCGAGAACTGCACCCCGTACCCGCAGATGTTCGAGGATGGAACGGATTCCCGGAAGAGGGTGGGCACACAATTCCTGCTTGTGCGCTTCCACATGGCGACACAGTGCGTCACGCATCTCCGGCAGCCGTGGCCGCCATTCGGATTCCGGTATTCCTGCTCGCGACAAGGCATCACGCAGAATGCCTACATCGACGTTGCCGTGGGCCACGACACCCTCGAGCGTCATGGGACGTTGCGCGATCGTCGTCAGGACCTCGCAGAACGCGAAATAGTGAACAGCGTCGGTGCAATGCAGCAATGTGCCGTCGATGTCGAAGAGGTAGCCGTCGAACGCGTCCCATGCGCGGCCCCTCACTGTCGCGTTCACGCTTTCCGCCTGTCAGGTTCGTTTAACGTTCGAAGCTCTGCGGCGACGCGCCTTATGACGCTTACCCAGTCGCCCTCGGCAGGCTGACGAAAGAGCCGAAGCGAAGGGTACCAAGGGCTGTCTTCACGTACTTGCATCCAGCGCCAGTCTGCGGCGCGCTGCAGAAGCACCCAGGCGCGCACCCCCATGGCACCCGCGAGGTGGGCTGCCAATGTGTCTACCGTAATGACAAGATCAAGCCCGGCGATGCTTTCAGCGAGCCGCAAAACGCTTTGCCGGCAGGACTCGTTCTCGCGCAGAAAGCTCCCGGCGGTCTCCGGTGCCGCCGTCGGCTGAAGATTCCAGAACTCACACCCGGGCACTTGAAACAGAGGTTGCAGAAGTTCGAAATCGATGGAACGCGAAGGGTTCCAATCACCCGAAGTCCACACGAGACCCACCTGCGCGGCGCGGTTGCGGGGCGGGTCAGGATAGGCACCTGGATGCAAATACCTGACAGCGAGAGGCAGCTCGGCCACTTGGGTGCGAAAGATGTACGGCAGCTCGGTGACTTCCATCTGAACGTCCCACTCCGCCGCAGCTGCGGAAGAATCATCGCCCCAGGTGATCACGTCGCCCACTCCATCGAGACGGGTCGCAAGCTCTCGAAATCGAGGCGCTACCTCGATGCATACGTTCGAAGCTCGTTGCCGGAGTCGTGGAACGTAGCGCAGGAACTGGATCGAATCGCCGAAGCCGTGCAGGCACCGAAGCATCACTCGCTTGCCGTCGAACGGCTCCCCCTGCCAGAACCGGTGTGGGTCAGGCGTTTGCGACGCGCGTATGCGGTCGCTGGCCCGCCATGCGCGCTCGAAGTCGCCGGCGAGCATTGCCATCTTCCACTCTGTCCCGAGATCTTCGCTCATGCGCCCCGCTGGGGATACACGGCATGCGGACCGTCCGGAGAGGCCGCGACCTCTTGTACACGGCACACGTACACTTCCTCTTCAGGATTCGCTTCGATGATGAAGCCCGAGGACCGCAGCATAGCTTCGACACACGCGCGATTCGGCACCCACCAGTTCGTCTCGTCATGTGAGTAACGCCGCTCCACGAAATGCATTTTGGGGTAGCCCGCTTCATCAAACGGCGCGGGCTCGTTGAAGTCGTAGTCCTCATGAACCTCAGTCAGCTCACGACTGCCGCGCTGCATGCTCTGGAACAGAAGCAAGTCTCTGGCCACGTGTTCGTGAATGAGATCCAACGCCAGCAACGGATGTCTGAGGTGGTACAGCACACCCATGAAAATGACCAGGTCGAACTTCTCCTCCAGGGCAGCTACGTCCCACACAGGCAGCCTTGCAAACTCCACATCAATGTCCTGCACCTCCGCTGCGAAACGCGCTTGTTGCAGGTAACGCTCGTCAGTGTCAATACCAAGCACACGTTGCGCTCCGCGGCGTTTCATCTCGAAGGAGTAGAAGCCGCCGTTGCAACCGATGTCGAGCACGCTCTTCCCGCTGAGGTCCTGCGGGATCTCGTTGCGGAAGCGCTCAAATTTCACTGCCGGATAGTCTCCCAGGAAGTGTTCCGGCGCGGTGGCAATGCCGTGCAACTTCATGTTGTGGAACCACGGTCCCAGAGTTGCGATTTGTGCTGCCAAGTTCCTTTCGTTCATCCTGCCTCCCCTTCCTTGAAATCGGAGGTGTCCTGCGCGCCTTCTTCTTCCAACAGACGAATGGCGGCACGATATCCATTCAGGGTTCCAACATCGACATACTGCGTACCTGCGCGTACGCCTACGGCGTGTCCGCCGCCTGCAATCCATGCATTGACCAAGGTGCCGATATACTCGTCGCGCCGCTCCGGCCTGAGCCAAAGGCGATGCAGCGCGTGATACACGCTGCCCGGCATCTTGAGCGCGCCCCATATCCAAGGCGAAGGCGCATCTACGCGTTTCACCGCGATTTCCCGCACGTTGTCATTCTCGTCGGTGGTGACGGCATCGAAAAGCTCCGGGTGCTTCACCGGGAAGAGCAGAAACGAGAGCGTGTGGTCCGGCAAGAGCGCCGCCGCGTCGGCAGGGTACCAGATCGTGTCCGGCAGGCCGATCAATACAGGCTCGGTTTGCGGGATGAGAGGTGCCGCGCGAAAGATTGCATCGCAAAGCCCAGCCGGGCTTGGCTGCACGACGTAAGCTATGTCCGCGCCCCAGGCCCCTGCGCCGTAGTATGTCAGGATGTCTGACTTGCCGGGCGAGATGACGAAGCACAGCTTGTTTGCGCCGCCGCGAATCATACGTTCCACCAGGTACTCGCTGACCGCTCGCGGCCGCTCATCTCCGTCGCGGAGGCGGCTGCCGACGGGAAGCAGTTCCTTAGAAAATGCGAGCGGTTGAATGCGGCTGCCTGCACCGGCAGCTGGAATGATTCCCCACATCAGCCCACCGCCTGGTGAAGATTTTCCATGGGACGGCCGGCGCACGCGAGAATGTTTTCAAATTCTTCCGCACGCTTTTCTGCCGTATGAAATTGCAACACTCTCGCGCGCGCTGCCTGCGCCATCCGCATTAACTCCTGGTCAGAAATTGCCAGCGCTTTGACGACATCTTCACTGGTGGAAACTGGCAGAATCTCTGTTCCAGGCTCAAAGAAAGTATCCAGCCCTTGCCACGAGTCCGTGAGGATCGGAGCGCCACACGCTGCCGCTTCGAACAGTCTGCCCGAGGGGCAGTAGCCGTACCGCGCCATGGCTTCGCGCGTAACGTTCAGCGTCATACGCGCAGAGCAGAAAAAGGCCGCATGGAGCGATGGGGGCAGGTGGCGCACGAAGAAGATGTTGTCGGTCCACGGAAAATTGTCGGGATACTGAGCGCCCCCTATCGCGAAGCGATTGGACGGCTGTGTTCGCGCTGTCTTGACCAACAATTCGGTTAGTGCATGCTGCCGATCGGCAGCGTAGGTACCGAGATAGCAGAGGTCCGAACGAAACTCGGCCAGTGGTCTCGCCGGCTTGTGGACATCAGCATCCACCCAGCCGTAAAGCGGGGCGACGCAGCGTGCGCCCAGCTTCTCCCTGAGATCGTGGAGTGCGCGTCCACCTGTGTAACTCAGGACGATGTCGAATGCGCCGAGTCCTTCAGGGAGCAGGTAGGGAACCGGGAGGCCCTTTCCAAGCGCGCTTAAAGTGACGGGAGTATCCAGGTCGTAAAAAGCCTTGATCTCTACTCTCGAATCAAACATCAAACGGGCGGAAGAGATGCCGTCAGGACTATAGCTGGTTGTCACCGCAACATCAGTATGAGAAAGTTCCCGTGCGGCTTCCGCACGGACATCATTCCATTCCGCATAGAGCTTCAGCGAGACGTTCTCCGGCGGTTGCCATGCATCTCGCGTTGAAGCGTAATACGGCACGTCCCGCTCGTAGAACGTCACCGAATGTCCACGCTTGGTGAGTGCTTTGAGCAGCCCGCGCCACAAGGTGGCGTGACCGTTCCCCCAGGACGACGATAGGCATAACCCGAAGACCACAAGATGCATCGTTACTCCAACTGGCCCCGACATCGGCCCGAACAGCAGGTCGGGCACTTCTCGTCGCTAGGCGCTCATATGCCATTGCAAGCGATTAGGGTAATTCGGCGAACACTCCCCGGCGAACGACATGGCTTTGAGAAAGGGAAGCAGCAGTTATGCAGGCAAACCAGTTTCCAGTGACTGGCGGGTAATTCGGAAAGGCAACGAGCTTTGCACGGTTCTTAGAAAGTGGGCCCACAGTGGCACCAGCGGCACTGAACATGTCGATGTGATGCAGCGGAAACGAGGAACTATATAGAAGCTCCGAGGTCTATTTCCAATGGCGAATGCCGGCATACTCCGCCAGCTCCCCCTCAGTGCCGCTGGCGAAGCGCCGATGATCGGATCGCAAGCGGCGAGTTGCAGGGCACACGATGCGCGCTCGGCGCACACGCTCTCATGGCCGGAAGGATGCTTGGCGCTGCACGGCGCAAGCGTTCGAGTTCACTTTCGCCTTCCAGCGGTACAGCACACACGCGTTGTGCCCGTTGCTGCCGGGCATCACGATGACAGCGCTCGACTCTGGAGCAAACCGTTTTAGGAAGGTGAGGCTTTGCTCCGGCGTGTCGACGAAGAGTACGTTGGAAAGCGCATCGCTCGCCGTGGCGGACGGGTGCACGATACTGACGTGCAGGCGGCCTTCCACGGGACGCAGGGTGCGCGGATCCATGATGTGGCAGTATTTGTGACCGCTCGCGGAGGTAAAGTGCTTTTCGCGGCAGTTTGCGCTGGACAGCGACGTGTCGCGCAGCCAAACGTACGTTAGCGCCCGCGCAGCCGCATCCGGTGATGGAACGAGGATGCGCCAGCCTCGCTTGCCCGTCGGTGCTCCCAGCGCATACAGCGTGCTGCTGCCGGCGGAGAGCAGGGCGGCACGGACGCCCTGCTCTCGCAGCAGTGCGATGGCAGCATCCACGGCAAAGCCCTTGCCGATGCCGCCTGGGTCGAGCTCCACACCCTCATGCAGGAAGCGCACGGTGCGGCTGGTGCGGGTCAGCGCAAGCTGCGCGTAGCCGACGCGAGGCCTCAATTGTTGCAGCTCTTCCTGAGAAGGAACGCGGCCATGCGCCCGGAAGAAGCCCCACGCCTTCATCAGCGCGCCCACCGTAATATCGAAGGCTCCGTCGCTGCGCACGCTCCACCTTTGCGACTCCTGGAGGAAGTGGAACGTCTCCGGATCGGTCGTCACGTCATGAGTCGCGGCCTCACGGTTGATGCGCGAAAGCTCGCTATCCTCGCGGTAGTTGGAAAGCTCGGCTTCTATCCGGTCGATCTCGTCGAAGGCTGATTCAGCGAGTTCCGCTGCACGCGTGCTGTTCCCGGCGTAGAGGTACAACGCAAACTCGGTTCCCATGGCAGGGTGGTGGAAGGTGTAGAGCGCCGGTGTGGCCGCCCGCGCGAGTGGCGCAGAGGCAAGAAGCACACCCAACAGGAGAGCCCGAGCCGGAGCTTGGAGAGAGCGACGTTCCTGCGGCAGTATGCGCATGGTCTTATGCGCGGAGCTTGCGCTGCGGAGCAATGAAACCATTAGGTCAGCCGGAGTGCGGGGATGGCGCGCTTCTCTTCGGCGAAGACCGCATCGTGCGCGACGGCGCAGGCGATCGAAGAACCGAAGCCGACAACCTCATCCGCTTCGATGGCGTGCTCGCCGCGGACAGCTTCGATGAAGGACCGCACCGCCGTGAGGGTCGTGTCCTCGTACGGCTTGACGGTGATCTTTTCGCCTTCGCCGCGATAGGGCATCTCGCCGGTCGCGGAGTAGGACGCGCCGGTAGCGATGCCGTGCTCGACGACCACTTTGCCGGGCGGTGCGACGTCGTTCTTCCACTTCTTGGATTCACGGTAGAAGACGGCGTCTTCGAGCGTAATCTGAATGCTGCCTTCGTCGCCGAAAACCCAGAACTCATCACCGTTCTTGGCGTTGTCAGTGATGGAGGAAAAGACCAGGTTGCGTCCGTCGCTGTAGTGAAAGGTGGCCTGCACGTTGTCGCCGACCGTGCGCCCATCGTGGTAGCGGCAGATGCTTGTGGTTCCGAGTACACTTGCTGGCTGCTCGCCGAAGATCCAGTTCGCCATGTCGAGATGGTGGGATCCCAGCTCGGTCACGAGTCCGCCTGAGCTTTCGCGGTACAGCCGCCAGTTGATGAGGTGCTCGAGCCGGCCGCCGGGATCAGGGCTGGGCACCGGCCTGCGCCAGTTGCTGTTCCGGTGCCAGTAGGCGTAGATGTGGGTGGGCTTGCCGATGGCGCCGGCGCGGATACGGCGAAAGCTCTCCTGCGCCCAGGAGGCATAGCGGTACTGGTGGCCGACCTGGAATTTGATCTTGTGGCGGCGCACGGCGTCGACGATGGCCTGACACTCCGCGGGCTGGAAGCCCATGGACTTTTCGCCGTAGATCGGCCGGCCTGTTTCGCACGCGGCCAATACATGTTGCGCGTGCAGCGCCAGCGGCGAGGCAATCACGATGGCGTCGAGGTCTTCGCGATGCAGGAGCTGCGTCGCATCCGCGGTGAACGGGATTGTGGCGCCGGCAAGCCGGTTGACCTCGGCCTGGCGCGGAGGGTAGATGTCGCACGCGGCCCGTAGTGAGACCCCGGGCACGTGCAGGAACTGACGCAGCAGCTCCTGCCCGCGGCTGCCCGCGCCGATGATGCCCAGGCGCACGGGCCGCGTCGACGCGACGGCCCCACGGAGGTTGAGGGTGCAGGCTGCGGCGGCTGCCGCGGCGGTTTTCAGGAAGTTGCGGCGATGCATGGGTGCGCCTCCGTTTGGCACTATCTCAGGAATGCAAACCATGATTGTTTGACTGACTAGTGAGTGGCGGGGCGGATGGCACATGGATGGCTGCGTGCTCGAGGCAGCGTTTCATGCCGTCCCAATCGATGCGAGTCGAGGCTTTAGGTGGGCCCGCGCCGCGCCAGTGCGTTTCGAGGCTCACGGCGCCAGTGTAGCCGATGTTCGTCAGGGCCCGGAACTGCGCCGGTCCGTCGAGGACGCCCCTGTCGACCGGAAACCACTCGTAGCCACCCTTGCCGTCGGACACGGCATTCTTGCAGTGGCAGTGATGTATGCGTGACCCGAATCCCATACTTGGATTGAAGGCCGGTTCTTGTACTACGCATTTTGGGCTGTCTTTGTCGTTGCACGACCTCCCCGACGCCGAGCAGCGTAACGCCTGGTACCCTCGTCCACCGGTGATCGACCGGCAGGGCATAGATCGGTCGGAGCAGGGGATCGATCTCGCTTTTCGTAATCAGGGAGGTAAGCTGCGGCGCCCAGCCTTGGAACTGTTCTGCAACGGCAGCCAGGCTGACTTTCGCGTCGCAGGAATCGAAGGGAGCGACCCAGCTCTCCGGCCTGTTCAAGGCGACATAGGTCTTCAGCGACCCGTCCGCATTTGCGATGGGCCAGGATGCCCTTGCCCGGCGCGACGGCCATACACGTACCGCTGCCGATTGCATCTGCATTTGCCTTGTGACGGATGTGGACGTCGGAAAGGAAGGTTTCGATGAAACACGTGCCGGTGTAGAGCGGCTTCGAACCGGATACGAGTGGACGTACCTTGGACCACCATCGGCACCTGCAAGCACGTCGGAAAGGGGCTGATGAGCCATTGGAGAAGGTGATCCGATGCTTGCCGTCACCAATGGCGGCCAAGGATGCTACTTTGTGACCCCACTGGATCGTGGACTTCCTCGCAATCAAGGGCATTACTTCCCCAAGCTGCATAGCTCTTGGCAGATGACCAGCTCTCACTGCCGACGGACTGCGGTGTTCGCTCTTCCAACATCGCTTGACGGCTGAGATTAATCAATGGGCAGTCGACCACGTGAATGCTTCACGTTCAAAGACGCGAAACGGAACAATGTCAGACAGGATCACGCGCAGATCACTCGACTGCGCGATCCTTCCAATGCCTATCGGGACGAACGCTTTCACGTACAACAGATTGGCACGCAATCCGCTAATGGTGTGCTGATTGACACATCCTCCGGCCGACGGATATCTTCCACAGACACGTTCTTCCAAAGTGGATGGTGAAGAACCTGTACAACAGAACTTGAGCCACGGTTCTGAGACGACATGCGACGCAACTCAGGAAGAATGACGACATGGGAAAGCATCACTCTCTGACACTTTCGGTGTTTCTGCTTTGGTGCACCCCACTTGCTTCACAAACCACGGTAAGTACGCAACCGGCGCTGGGACGAAGATCGGTTCCGATCCTCACCGTTGACGGCCTTCAGTTCAAGGACTTGAACCGGAACGGGAGGCTCGACACGTACGAAGACTGGCGAAGGAGTCCAGCGGAACGAGCAGACGATCTGTTATCGCAGATGTCACGCGAAGAGCTTGCGGGCACTATGCTGCACGGAACGCTGCCGACGACGGGGAGTCCGCTGGGGGATTTGGGCATTGGGGGGTCGGGTTTCAATCTGGAGAAGGCGCGAAATCTTATTCTCGATCGGCACATCACAACCTTCCTGACGCGATGGGCGAATGCACCGTCTGCTATGGCGGAGAGTGCGAACCGCCTGCAGGAGATGGCGGAAACGGCACGGCTGGGTATTCCGCTGCTGCTTTCAACCGATCCGCGGCACAGCTTCCAGTACACGGCGGGAGCGACCGTGCAGGGGGCCGGCTTCTCCAAATGGCCGGAACCCGCGGGCCTGGCTGCGATCGGGAGCATTGAGCTTACGCGGCGGTTCGCGGACATCGTTCGCCAGGAGTATGCGGCGGTTGGGATCCGGGAGGCGCTTTCGCCGCAGGCAGACCTGGCCACGGAGCCCCGGTGGCCGCGCGTGAGCGGGACCTTCGGTGAAGACGCTCAGGCAGCGAGAAAGCAGGTGGAGGTGTATGTCGAAGGCATACAGGCGGGAAATGAGGGCCTGAATCCTCGCAGCGTGATTGCCGTCGTGAAGCACTGGGTCGGATATGGGGCGCAGAAGGACGGCCTGGACAGCCATAACTTCTATGGGCGCTATTCAGCGTTGACGAGTGCCGGGTTGGCGTACCACGTAACGCCGTTCCTCGGAGCCTTTGACGCGCATGTCGGAACGGTGATGCCGACCTATTCGATTCTGGAAAAAGTAGTGGTTGATGGCAAGCCACTGGAGCCTGTAGGCGCCGGGATGAACAGCGCGCTGGTGAATGGAATGCTTCGTGGGAAATACGGGTTCAGGGGCGTCGTGCTGAGCGACTGGGCTATTACAGAAGATTGCGCAGACGCCTGCGAGAGTGGGACGCCTGCAGGCCAGCGGCCCGCGCCGGCCCAGATCGGCATGCCCTGGGGGATGCAGGGCGCGAGCAAGACGGAGCGTTTCGCGAAGAGCGTCAATGCGGGCGTGGACCAGATAGGCGGAAGCGACGACCCGCAGTATCTGTTAGCAGCGATGCAGAGCGGCAAAATTTCTGAGGAACGCGCCCGTGAGGCGGTGCTGCGGATCCTTGTGCAGAAATTCGCGCTGGGATTGTTTGAAGACCCGTACGTGGACCCGGCGCAGACCGCCCGGACTGTGGGGAACCCAGAGTTTGTGAAGGCGGGCGAAGACGCGCAGAAACGCGCGACTGTCCTTCTTGAGAACAAGCAGCACATCCTGCCTCTGCGCGCCGGGATGAAGGTCTATCTTGCAGGAATCGAGGCACGGATTGCGGCGGCACACGGTTTCGTGGTGGTCGATGTACCCAGCAAGGCCGACGTGGCGATTGTGCGGGCGTCCGCGCCGTTTGAGATGCAGCACCCGGGATATTTCTTCGGCAGCCTGCAGCACGAAGGCAGACTGAGCTTCGTCCCAGGCGATGCGGCCTACGATGCTGTACAGATGTGCGCCGGTACGCCTGTCGTGATGACGATCAGCCTAGACCGACCGGCGATCCTGACCAATCTGCAGGACAAGACGCTGGCCATCCTTGCGAACTTTGGCATCAGCGACAACGCTCTGTTCGACGTGTTGAGCGGGATCTCCAAGCCGGAGGGACGGTTGCCTTTCGAGCTGCCCTCGTCCATGGAGGCCGTCGAGACCCAGAAGAGCGAGCTGCCGCATGACTCGCGCAGACCGCTTTATGCGTATGGATTCGGGCTGAGTTATTGAGAGCTTTTCACCATGAGTGCTGTTGTTACAAGACTTTGACAATAGAGAAGGTGGTTTATGCCCAAGACGTTCAGACTTGCTTACTGTGAGTTTTCTTCGCCGAACCTTGAGAAGGAACTGGCGTACTACACGGATTTGCTGGGCGCTACCCTGGTGGAAACGATGGCCGATGGCGCGCATTATTTAAGCCTCGGCCTGGACCACCACAATATCGTCCTGCGGCCGGGAGATACTGCGGGCCTGCTTGCTACCGGCTGGCAGGTAGGTACGGATGTCGAACTGGGCCGATTACGAAGCGATCTGCTTGCCGCAGGTTTGGGCTCTGAGATCATGGAGGCCACGCCCGGTCTTGCGAAGCGGTTGGATGTTTCCGTTGCGGGGCACCGGTTTCACTTGTTTTCGGAAATGGCACAACCTGCGCCGGGTTTTGCTGCGCACGGAATTGTGCCCGTGCGACTGGGGCATGTGGCGCTCATCACGCCTGAGGCAGATACGCTTATCAAATTCTTTGAGCAGACGCTGGGTTTCTATGTGACGGACTGGTTTGAGGGCATCGCCACATTTCTGACCTGCAACTACGACCATCACACCCTGAACATTATCGGAGCGCCCGTCACGAAGTTGCACCATATTGCCTTTGAGTTGCGTGGAAACGGACACCAGTACGAGGCCTCCGACAAGCTCGCCAAAGCACGCAAGCAGATCGTATGGGGGCCTTCTCGACACACGGCAGGCCACAACTATGCGTCCTATCATTTTGATCCCGACCATACACTGATCGAGCTTTATACGGACATGGATATATATCTGCCGGATGCCGGATACTTCGAACCGAGGCCATGGCATGAAGAGCTTCCCCAGAAGCCACGGGTGTGGCCTCCGGACCAGTTCAATGCGTGGGACACGAAGTTCGAGTTCGACTTCACCAAGGTGTAGGCGGCCTTACGCTATAGCCGATTACCTGAAGCTTTAGAGGTGGTCCAAAACGCAGATTCCCTTCGGGGATGACAACAAGAAGAAGAGCGTCCTGCAGACCTGAGTAATTTGCTTAGTCCCATGGGAAGCATTGGGGACAGCAGCATGGCACCTCAACGGTGGCGTCAGTGCCGGAGCCGGCCAGGGCGGGCGGCGTTATGCTCTCGGCCGGTGAGAATGTCCGCGAAGGCGTGTTGGTCATATCGTTTCTGTCATTGGTATCCAAGTTGGTATTCAAGTTCATGGCTCTGCTCCTTTGGTTGACACTGCGCTCAAGTTCAGCCGGAAGCACTCAGAATCCGCGAGGCATCAGGCCGCGATGGCTGTGACGAAGCTTTCATCTCTTTGCGGCGCCTGAAGAATCTGGCCGCTGGACCGCGCCGCAGCCAGCTGCGCCACGCGCAACCGGGAAGGCGAGCAGGACACATAGTCGACACCAAGCGAGCAGAAATATTCAATCGACTCGGGATCGCCGCCATGTTCACCACAGACGCCAACTTTGATGGAAGGGTTGAGCAGCCTCACTCCGTCAATGGCCATTTCCATCAGCGTACCTACTCCTTCGCGGTCGATCGTGATGAAGGGATCAGCTTTGAAGATTCCCTGTTGCAGGTAACAGTCGAGATAGCTGCGCGCATCGTCTCGCGAGAAGCCGTAGGTCATCTGCGTAAGGTCATTGGTGCCGAAGGAGATAAAGCTGACATGTTTCGCTATCGCGGCGGCACACACAGCCGCCCGCGGCAACTCGATCATGGTGCCGATCTTGTAATCGACCGAGTGGCTGGCTCCGGTGAGCACATCAGCCGCGGTGGCATGGATGAGCGTGGCAAGCGCCTTCATCTCCTGCTCAGACGACACCAGCGGCACCATGATCTCAGGCTGGGGCTGATAGCCTTCGGCGGATACGACGATGGCCGCTTGAAGGATGGCGCGTACCTGCATGTCCAGAATCTCGGGATAGGTGAGGCTCAAGCGGCAGCCACGATGACCCATCATCGGGTTAGCCTCTGTAAGCGCCTCCACTTGCCTGCGCAAGCCTTCCAGCGTGGTGCAGCGTTCCCAGTTTTCGTCGTGACGCGCGCAGAGGATGTCCTGAGCGATGTCGTGAGCAGATGGCAGAAACTCATGCAAAGGTGGGTCGAGCAGACGGATCGTAACCGGGAGAGGCGACATGGTGCGGAACAACGATTCGAAGTCCTCCTGCTGGATCGGAAGCAACTGTTTGAGGGCTGCGATTCGCTCCGGTGCGGAAGCGGCCAAGATCATGGAGCGAACAGCGCTCAGACGGTCGGAGGCGAAGAACATATGTTCCGTGCGGCAGAGGCCGATGCCTGTAGCGCCTGCAGCCACGGCCGCTGCGGCGTCGGCTGGTGTGTCAGCGTTCGCGCGTACCTGAGTGGCCTTCATGTTCAGTGCCCAAGTGAGCAATTGATCGAGCTCAGGATGATTCTGGCTAGCGGGACGCAAGGGCATTTTACCGGCGAAGACACGGCCCGTGCTGCCGTCGAGCGAGATCCAATCGCCTTGTTTGAAGCACTGATTACCGATGGTGACAGTGCCGGCCTGCGCGTCGATCAGGATATCCTTTGTGCCTGTAATGCAGCACTTCCCCATACCGCGAGCGACGACTGCGGCGTGGCTGGTTGCGCCGCCACGTGCAGTCAGAAAGCCTACCGAAGCGTCCATGCCATGGATGTCCTCGGCAGTAGTCTCTTGCGTCAGCAGAATAACGTCTTCGCTGCCCCGATGCATCGCGACGGCCGCGTTCGCCGACAGCGCGATTCTGCCGACTGCCGCACCGGGCGATGCGGGCAGGCCCGCGGTCAATGCGTCGGACGCATCGCGAAGGTCAAGCTGAGGCGAAAGTATCTCGACGACGCCTTCGGGCTTCACGCGTCTCACCGCTTCTTGACGCGTGATGAGGCCTTCGTTGGCCATGTCTACAGCGATCCTTACTGCAGCCACTGCGGCCCGCTTGGCAGCGCGCGTCTGCAGGAGAAACAGCTTGCCATCTTCTACGGTGAATTCGAAGTCCTGCACGTCCCGGTAGTGCCGCTCAAGCTGTGTGGTTAAGGCGACGAGCTCTGCGTATACGGCGGGCATCCGTTGTGCGAGCTCCGTGATGGGCATCGGCGTGCGCACGCCCGCGACGATGTCCTCCCCCTGGGCGTTCGCGAGGTATTCGGCAAATATCTGAGGCTCACCCGTAGAAGGATTGCGTGTGAAGCCGACTCCTGTACCGCTCGTCACACCGCGATTTCCGAAAACCATCGACTGTATGGTGACAGCCGTGCCCATCGCGCCGGGTATTTTGTTGAGTTTACGATAGAAGACAGCACGATCACTTTCCCAGGAACGAAACACCGCTTCGATGGCGAGATGGAGCTGCACCTTGGGGTCTTGCGGGAACGGCTTGCCCGTATGTTCCAGGATGAGGGCCTTGTACGCCTCGACAAGCACGCGTAAGTCGGACTCGGAGAGCTCGCGGGCTTCTGTGCCTTCGGTCTGCCGTCCTTGTAAGATCGCTTCGAACTCTTCTTTCGGTACATCCAGAACGACCGAGCCGAACATCTGCAACAGACGGCGGTATGAATCCAACGCGAACTCATGCGATCCGCTCCGTTCTGCAAGACCTTGGACAGAAGCATCATTGAGACCGATGTTGAGGACGGTATCCATCATTCCCGGCATGGAGATGGGCGCGCCGGACCGTACACTCACCAGCAGCGGGTCTCGCGCGTCGCCGAAATGTTTGCCGGACTCCTCCTCCAGCCAACTCAGGGCATGCTTCAGCTCCGCGAGAATCTCCGCCGGAATTTTGCGCGTATCGAGATATGCGCGGCAGACATCGGTGGTAACGGTGAAACCTGCCGGGACCGGAACGGAGAGGAGCGTCATCTCTGCGAGCCCAGCGCCTTTGCCGCCCAGAAGATCCCGCATGGATCCATCACCATCCACTGCGCGAGCGCCGAACCGGTACACATATCTTGAGAAGGGATTCATGGAACACCTCGAGGGATTTAGCCCGCTTTCAGCGGCAGCTACAGGTCGAATCCTACGAAGCTCCGTGTAGGGTCGCAACCGAGCGGCGTCCGATACGGACGAGGAGCAAACCGGTCGAGCAAAAGAGCTGTATTGCACCAGGTTTTGTTGACAGCGTTCCGGGATATCTTCCACTCTTACGATGCGATACCCGGAAGAGCTACCAGAGCTGCGGAAGAAAGGTCTATCCACCCGTGCTGCGAGTAAAGATGTCCGAGGAGATGTTGACAGCCGACCTGCAGCGCGCCCTGCTGGATCGCGATATCCGCAAAGGCTTCAAAATTCTTGATGACACATTTGGCAACGCAGACGCGTTTGCTGTGCCGTTGAAGTCCATTTCCTTATTGCTTTGTGTCGCGCAGTGGGCAGATCTCGGATACCGCAATCCACTGCTGATGAACCGCCTTGCTGAGCAGATTGCGGGAGTAAAAATGGTGAACCTGAAGCTGCCCGAGTACTTGAAGCTGCGCATGACGCATGCCTATCTTGCACTCGCGGCAGAGCGTCCAGAGGAGACCATCGACACACTTCAACTTGTGCTTCGCGTGGGAGAGGACTTACTGGATTATTACCTTCGATTTCTTGTGAACTTCTGGAAAGGACGAGCGCACCGCAAACTGGGTGAATATGAACAAGCCTCCATCCACATCCTTGCCGCGCGCGAGGCGGCGGAGCGTATCGACGCGTCGAAGCTCGTGGCCGTTACGAAGATTCATGAGAGCTGGCTGGCGTTTCAGAATGGCAAGCGGCAATATGCGTTCCAACTGCTGGACGAAGCCGAAGAGGCGTTGCGATCGACCGGCCACATGCTTTCGCTGGGTAATATTGAGTCGGCCCGTGGGCGTTTCGTGCGCCGCTCCGGTGAATATGAACGTGCCCTGCGCCACTTTGAAGCTGCGATAGCGCTTTATGAAACAAGCTGCCCGGATCATCCCAACGTAGCACGTGCATTAGTGAACGCTGCGTACGTCAAGCGCTTAATTGCGTTGGAGCTGCAACCGCGGAAGGGGCAGGCCAGCGGATCAGTGCACGCGCGCTCGCTCCACGCCGCCAGGCAAGCGCTTGAGCTTTTAAAGCGTGCTGAAGGCATTTACGCGTTGCATCACCATCAGAGCGGCACCGGGTCCGTGCTGGTGAATGCGGCGCACATTCACCTGGAAAGTGGAGACATCGACCGCGCCGCCATCGAAGCGCAACGCGGTTACAAGCTGGGCGAGCAGCAGCGAGACTCCATTCTGATGGCGCGCTCCATGGCTGTGCTTTCCGCGGTGGACCTGGCCCAATCGGAAGAGCAGGTTGGCGAGCAGCCAGAAATTGCCCGCCGTGCAAATCTCGCCGTCGAACATGCTGATGCCGCCATCGAGCTGGCGCGCCACACGCAGAACAAACGTCTACTTTGTGAAGCGTACATCGCACGCGGCATGGCGGCCGCATCGGAGTATACAGGGGACTGGGAAACCGCGAAGGTGTACGCAGCGCAGGCGGCCGCGTTGTTGAGCCGCGACGATCGCGACCACCTCTATAAGCAGTTGGCTGCGCTCAAAGAGAAACTCGTGGGCGCCACACGGATCGATGAACTGTTGCGCCTGTGGTCTGATGGACAGATTGGAGATAAGAGTTTCCAGCAGGTCCAGGAAGAGTTTGCCGAGATCGTGATACCGAAAGTCTGGTTGCGCTGCGGCAAGAATGTGTCCAGCGTAGCAAAGTCTCTAAGCATTTCACCTAAGAAGGTGCGGCGTATTCTTCACAATGCTAACAAGGCCTAATGCGCGCGCAGCACCATTGCAATCCCCATGCCCCCGCCAATGCACAGGCTGGCGACGCCGATCTGCTTCTGCTGCTTGCGCAGCGCGTGGATCAGAGTGACTACGATGCGAGCTCCTGAAGCACCGATGGGATGTCCCAAGGCGATCGCGCCGCCTGAAAGATTCACCTTTTCAGGAATGAGACCCAGATCTCGAATGACCGCAATGGATTGTGAGGCGAACGCTTCGTTCAGCTCAAAGAGGTCGACCTGGCCGATTGTCAAGCCGGCCCGGGAAAGAGCAATCGGAATGGCAGATGCCGGCCCAAGGCCCATAAAGGCGGGATCGATGCCGACAGTTGCGTAACTGACAATTTCTGCCAATGATGTGAGTTGATTCTGCTTGGCGTACGCGTCTGTACACACTGCCAGCACGGCGGCGCCGTCGCTCAGGCCACTGGCATTCCCGGCCGTGACGGTGCCTCCCGGCTTGAATGCAGGTTTTAGCCTGGCCAGCGCTTCCATGCTCGAGTCGGCGCGAATGCTCTCGTCGTCGTTGATCACAACGGGTCCTTTGCGCGATGGCACTGATACCGGAACGATTTCCTCAGCGAAGTAGCCGCTGGTTTGCGCGGCGGCGCTTCTTCGATGGGTTTCGAGCGCGAACGCATCCTGCTCTTCGCGCGTGATGGCATACTTCTCTGCGACATTTTCCGCAGTAATGCCCATGTGGTACTGGTGCGTGGGGTCCGTAAGGCCGTCATGCAACATACTATCGGTGAGATTTGTGTTGCCGAACTTATGCCCGCTGCGGATACCCTGGACGAGAAACGGGGCGAGTGACATACTTTCCGCGCCACCAGCGAGGAAAAGCTCTCCGTCGCCAGCAAGGATAGCCTGCACGGCGCTCACGATAGCCTGCAGGCCGCTACCGCACACACGGTTCACGGTCTGGCCAGGCACGGAGAGCGGAAGCCCGCAGGTCAAGGCGACCTGGCGCGCTGGATTCATACCCTGCCCAGCCTGCAGCACGTTGCCAAGAATGACATCGGCAACATCCGCGCCATCCAGGCCACTCAGGATCTCTTTTGCCACCGTTGCTGCAAGCGAAACCGCGGAGACATCCTTGAAAGCGCCCAAGAACGATCCAATCGCGGTGCGTCGGGCCGCTACAACCACAATTTTCAAAGTACTTTCTCGTTTCCTGAGCAACGCACGATCGCTCCTGTCGCTTGCTGGACCTGCTCATAGGTGACACCCGGCGCGAGTTCTATCAACTCAAATCCATTGGGTGATATGTCCAGCACACAAAGGTCTGTGATGACTCTGCTCACCACGCCTTTGCCCGTCAGTGGCAGCGTGCACTCGGGCAAAAGCTTCGCGCCGCCTCCTGGAGCCGAGTGTTCCATCAGCGCGATGACACGGCGCACGCCGGCGACGAGGTCCATTGCTCCACCCATTCCTTTGACGCGCTTTCCGGGAATCATCCAGTTAGCCAGGTCTCCTTGAGCAGACACCTGCATTGCGCCCAGGATGGCAAGGTCGACATGGCCCCCACGGATCATAGCGAACGATTCGAAGCTGGAGAAGATCGAAGCGCCTGGCAGACAGGTGACCGTCTCCTTGCCGGCATTGATCAGGTCTGCGTCCACCGCGTCTTTCGTCGGGTACGGCCCGAGGCCGAGAATGCCGTTCTCCGACTGCAGAATAACAGTCATTTTCTCTGGGATGTAGTTGGATACGAGGGTCGGCATTCCGATGCCGAGGTTGACATAAAAGCCGTCACGGAGTTCAAGCGCCGCGCGTTGGGCCATTTCTTTTCTTGTCCACGGCATGGGTCAGGATTCTCTCGTAGTGATCTTTTCGATCTGCTTCCTGGGGTTAGCGTTGAGCACAAGGCGTTGCACGTAGATGCCGGGCGTATGGACCTCTGCCGGCTCCAGAGTACCGGCAGGTACGATCGTCTCCACTTCTGCCACGGTGATCTTGCCGCACATCGCTGCGCCAGGGTTGAAGTTCTGGGCTGCATACCGGTAGATCAGGTTGCCATGCGTATCGGCTTTCCAGGCTTTCACCAGCGCCACATCCGCTCGAAATCCGCGCTCGAGGATGTACGTTTGCCCATCGAAGTCTTTGTGTTCCTTGCCTTGGGCGACAGCGGTTCCAACGCCGGTCCGGGTGTAGAACCCCGGGATGCCGGCACCACCCGCGCGCATGCGCTCGGCAAGCGTGCCTTGAGGGCAAAACTCTACGTCGAGCTCGCCTGCGAGATATTGCCGCTCAAACTCCGAGTTCTCGCCAACGTAGCTCGAGATCATCTTGCGGATCTGGCGCGATTCGAGAAGCGTCCCCAGCCCAACACCATCGATGCCCGCATTGTTGCTCGCGACGATGAGGTTGCGCACACCGGTCGCACGCAGGCCCTCAATGAGGGCCGCAGGAATGCCGCAAAGCCCGAAGCCGCCGATGGCCAATGTCATGCCATCCTCCACGACATCGCGCAGCGCATCCAGTGCCGACGGCCATATCTTGTTCATCTCGTTCTGTCCTTTCAGGACCGGGGAGAGCAGCTCCCGCTCACGGCCTGGCAGGGATTTGCAGGAAACAGGCGCCAACCGCAGTTGCCGTGATTCGCGCTCGGACCACTCGTAAAATTCGCTATTACTGCTCCAACACCTGTTTCCCGATCGTCATCAATTGCATGTTTGACGTGCCCTCGTAGATACGACCGATCTTGGCATCACGGTAGAGTTTTTCTACAGGATAATCCTTCACGAAGCCGTATCCGCCAAACAACTCGACGCAGGTGCTTGCAACGGTCTCCGCTACCTGCGAAACAAAGTATTTGGCCATAGCTGCTTCCGTAACATAAGGGAGGCCAGCATCCTTGCGGCGCGCTGCGTCATAGACCATCAAGCGGCAGGCCTGAATGTCCGTGGCCATTTTCGCTAGGGAAAATTGCACAGCCTGAAAGCCGGCGATTGGCTTGCCGAACTGTCTACGCTCGCGCGTGTACAACTTCGCGTGTTCCCAGGCGCCTTCAGCCAACCCAAGCATCTGGGCAGCGATGCCAATGCGACCTTCGTTCAAAGTCTCGATGGCAATCTTGTAGCCTTTGCCAACTTCTCCGAGAATACTCGTCCCCGGCACGCGGCAGTCATCGAACAAGAGCTCGCAGGTCGAAGAGGCACGAATGCCGAGCTTGTCTTCCTTTTTCCCGACGGTGAATCCGGGCGTGTCTCTTTCTACCAGGAAGGCGGTGATTCCTTTGTATCCGAGCGTGTTGTCGACTGTTGTGAACACGATGAACAGACCGGCTTCAGCGGCATTGGATATCCAAAGTTTTCTGCCGTTCAGCACGTAATTGTCGCCGTCCTTGCGTGCGGTGGTTGTCAAGGCGAAGGCGTCGGAACCGGAGGACGCCTCGCTTAGAGCATATGCGCAAACCAGACTCGTGACGATACGAGACAGGTAGGTCTCCTTCTGAGCCTGGTTGCCCCACCGCAAGAGAGCGTTGACCGTGAGAGTGTTCTGGACGTCCACCATGACGGCGACGGCGGGGTCGACCGCGGAGATTTCCTCGATCGCTAGGATGGAACTAAAGAACGATGAACCGCCGCCCCCATATTCTTCCGGCACTTCGATCCCCATGAGGCCTTGCGCAAATAATTTCGAGACAAGTGCAGGTGAAATTTTTTGGGTCTCATCCATCTGGTGGACCAATGGTCCAATCTCCGTGCGGGCAAACTTCCGCACAGTGTCCTTAAGCAAAAGTTCATCCTGCGTAAGGCTGGAAAGTGGGGAGCTGACAAGTTCCTGTGCGTCAATGTTCGGCATGGTGTCCTTTGGCGGTTCGCGATACATCGTAGCGCAACCTCTCCGCAATTGTCGACGAACATGTTCGGTCACGTGTGTTGAGCAAGGAGGGGACTAGCCTTGACTTTCGGGTAGGTGCTTGGCTAGCATTGCCATCCGGTTGGTAGTTATGGAAAGCATGTTTACCCAATCTCTGCCCTGCCAGGAGTTTCGTCATGCCCTCGTCCATCAGTCCGGTGCTTCAGTCAACGATGGATGCTGAAGGCGATGCGGTGCGATACAGCATAGGCAGGGTAGCTGTACTTGGCGCTGGAACCATGGGTGCCCGCATCGCGGCGCATGTGGCTAATGCCGGCCTACCCGTGCTGCTGCTCGACAGGGTGGCATCTGCGGGGGAGCGGAACAGCCTGGGCAAGCTGGCGCTGGCCAATCTCCTTTCGAGTAAACCTGCGGCACTCGCCTCGCCGGCAGCGGCGGCGCTGGTCGATGTGGGGAACTTCGAGGACGATCTTCCCAAGCTAAAGGGCTACGACTGGGTGATTGAAGCTGTCGCGGAAGATCTTGAGATCAAGCGCAGTTTGCTGGCCAGGGCGGCGCCATATTTTCATTCCTCGGCGATCATGACCACGAACACCAGTGGGCTGCGGGTTGCACAGATCGCTGCGCAGTTGCCGTCGACACTACGGCAACGGTGGTTCGGCGCACACTTTTTCAATCCACCCAGGTACATGCGCCTGGTAGAGATCATCGCGACGCCCGAAGCTGACCCCGCGGCGGTGCAGACGATTTCGAGCTTCTGCGATCACAGGCTCGGCAAGGAAGTCGTGCCGGCGAACGACGTCCAGAACTTTATCGCCAATCGAATCGGCGTCTTCTCCCTGCTGAACTCAGTGAAGCTGATGCAGGAACTGGGACTAAGCGTTGAGGAGGTGGATGTGTTGACCGGCCAGATCGTCGGCTGGCCGAAGAGCGGCACCTTCCGCCTGGCGGACATGGTCGGAATCGATGTCCTGGTAAATATAGCGCGCAATTTCGTTGCCACCGCTGCAGATGAGCGTTCGGACGTGGTTCTGCCGCAGATGTTTTCCAAGCTCATCGAGCACAATTGGCTCGGCGATAAAACGCGCCAGGGGTTTTACAAGAAAGACAGGGACGGCGGCGGAAAAGAGGTGCGCCAGGTTCTCGATCCTTCGAATTTTGAATACAAGCCGGCCTCTGAGGTTTCGCTTCCCGCAGTCGACCAGGCGAAAAGGATCACGCCGCTCGCGGCACGCCTCCGTTCGCTGTTCATGAGGGACGCTGGTTCCGACAAAGCGGCACAGTTCCTGTGGCGCGCGTTGCCGGAACTGTGGGCTTACTCAGCCAACCGGATCGGCGAAGTCAGCGAGAGTCTGGCCGACATCGACCGTGCGATGACGGCAGGGTTCAACTGGGAGCTTGGGCCTTTCGCCATGTGGGACGCGGTGGGCGTTAAGCGCGTGGTCGAGGTCATGCACGACCAGAATATACCGATACCCACGGCGGTAGAAAAGTTGCTTGCGGCGGGCCTCCCGTCGTGGTATCGCGCGGACGGCGCGGAATATTTCAATGTGCGCTCCGGCGCCTATCGCCTGCCGAGGAGTGATGCGGCGCGGACCCCAATCACAAGCTACAAACAATCCCACGGCATTTTTGCGGGGAACAGCGACGTCTCGCTGGTCGATATCGGCGAGGGCATCGGCTGCTTCGAGCTGCACTCCAAGATGAACGCTCTTGGCGAAACGACCGTGAACTTTCTGCAGAAGGAACTGGCAGCCGATAGCCAGGCCGTGCGTCACTTCGATGGGTTCGTGATCGCAACGGACGCTCCTTATTTTTCTGTGGGCGCGAACATCAAGCAGCTTTTGGTCTCCGCACAAGGTGGGCAGTGGGACCAGGTTCGATCCATCATCGAGCGGTTCCAGGGTATGACCCAGGCCGTGAAGTTCTGCCCGCGTCCGGTGGTGAGCGCGCCAGCCGGTATGTGTTTTGGCGGCGGATGCGAAATTGTATTGCACTCTGCTCGGCGTCAAGCTCACTTCGAGTTGAGCGCGGGCCTGGTAGAAACCGGAGTAGGCCTTCTTCCCGGTGGCGGAGGGTGCAAGGAGATGCTGCTGCGAGCCCTCTCGGATGCAGAAAGAGTTCGGGCCGACAAGCGCGGTGAGTCAGTCGAGGTCCTTGAAACATTGCGCAGTGTCTTAGAAACGATCCTCATGGCAAAGGTGTCTACGTCGGCTCCGGAGGCTCGAAGCTTGCGCCTGCTTTCGGAAGTGGACGGCATCACAATGAACCGTTCGCGTCTTCTAAGTGATGCACGGGAGCAGGCGGTTCGCCTGGTGAGCGAAGGCTATAACGCTCCGCCGATGCGGCACGATATAGTGGCACCCGGCAGAAACGTGTTTGCGACGCTGCAGCTTGCGATCTATCTCTTCCGCGAAGGGGAGTTCATCAGCGACCTCGACGTAAACATCGCCACGCATATCGCAAGGATCCTGACTGGCGGAGATGTAACGCCCGGAACACTGTTGAGCGAACAGCACCTGCTCGACATGGAACGTGAGGCGTTCATCTCTCTGTGCGGTGAGCCGAAGACTCAGGAGCGTATGGCCTTTACGCTGAAGACGGGCAAGCCACTTCGAAACTGAGCACATCCAGGCGGTTTGTGGCAGCAACGAATCGGCAAAGGTGGAATCGTGAAGGAAGCAGTCATTGCCAGTGTGGTGAGGACCGCGGTGGGTAAAGCGCCGAAGGGTGCTCTGCGCTTTACCCGCCCTGACGATATGGGCGCTATCGTTGTCAAGGAAGCAGTGACTCGCGTGCCGTCGCTCGATCCGCGGGAGATCGAGGACGTGATTATCGGCTGCGCCATGCCGGAGGCAGAACAGGGCCAGAACGTGGCACGCATCATCTCCCTGCGAGCCGGGCTTCCGATCGAGGCCGCTGCCATGACCGTCAACCGCTATTGCGCTTCCGGGTTGCAGACCATTGCGCTTGCCGCGGAACGCATTCGGGGGGGCAGCGGAAACGTGCTGGTCGCCGGTGGCACAGAGTCGATGTCGTTCGTTCCGATGGGGGGCAACAAGGCGGCCGTTAATCCCTGGCTGATTGAAAATCATCCCCAAACGTACATGTCCATGGGGTTGACGGCAGAGCGCGTGGCCAAGCGCTACGAGATAACACGGGATGAATGCGACCAGTTCGCTCTCAGCAGCCACCGGAAAGCCCTCGTAGCGATCTCGGAGGGCCGCTTCGAGGATGAGATTGTCCCGGTGCCGGTAAGCACTACCGTGGTTGACGCTGACGGGACGACCCGTGATCAAGTAGCCCAGTTCCACGTGGATGAGGGACCACGCGCGGACACCTCGCTGGCTGCGCTGGCCAAACTGCGCCCGGTGTTTCATGCAAACGGCGTAGTCACGGCGGGCAACAGCTCGCAGACATCGGACGGCGCCGCAGCGGCTGTCATCCTGTCCGATACACGCGCGCGCGAACTGGATGCTGCGCCTTTGCTCCGGTTCGTGGCTTTCGCCGCTGCCGGCTGTCTCCCCGAAGAGATGGGTGTGGGTCCGATCTATGCCATTCCCAGAGCGCTGCAACTTGCCGGATTGACCTTGAACCAGATCGACCTCATCGAACTGAACGAGGCTTTTGCCTCGCAGTCGCTGGCGATTATTAAGACTCTCGGCCTCGACCTGGAGCGGGTTAATGTGAATGGAGGAGCGATCGCATTAGGGCATCCGCTGGGCTGCACCGGGACCAAGGTAACGGCTACGCTCGCTCGCGAGATGAAGCGCCGGAAGTCGAAGTACGGCATGGTGACGATGTGCGTCGGCGGCGGCCAAGGCGCTGCGGGCATTTTCGAGAACCTCCAGAACTAGAGGCAGAAAGGCCCGTGGGGAAGCGATGACAGCAGAGAACGACACAACTGCGAGAAGGTATGTAAGCGGCGGCACGTTCTCGTTGAGGACCTCCTTCCGCCGGGGTCCTGGCGCCGGAAGATTTACTGCGGAACAGAAGCAGATTGCAGATCTGACCAGCGATTTAGCGGAGAATAAAACACTGACCCAAGTCGCCCCGATTGAGTCGAAACACTATCAAGTTGGGTCATAGAAGGGAGCAGGGTTTGCTGATACTAACAGTTCTGCGACAGGTCCTGGATTCCGAAGCGAACGTGAAAATGAAAGACGGCGCCATCCACCTGGCGGACAGCAAGCTGGTTGTCGACACGATGGACGAGTACGGGGTGGAAGAAGCGCTTCGTCTGCGAGAAGGCAATCCCGGTGCGGAGGTCGTGGTGGTGGCTGCTGGACCCGCACGCTGCGAAGAGGCTTTGCGCAGCGCGCTGGCCATGGGCGCGGACAGGGCCATCCTGGTCGAGACGGATACGCCACTGGATGTCATAGCGACCAGCAGCGTCATTGGACAAGTGGCAAAGGCGGAAGGCGCCGACCTGGTTTTCTGTGGAGGGCAGCAGGCCGACTGGGACAGTCATGGCCTTGGACCGGCCATCGCGGAACGCCTGGGATGGCCGCAAGCTACCTGGAGCAGCGCGTTGACCCTCGCTGGAGAGCGGTTGACTGGGACTCACGACATCGACATCGGCACCGAGACCTTTTCGGTTTCGCTGCCCGCCGTTGTAACGACTCAGCAGGGGCTGAACGAGCCGCGCTATCCGACGCTGCCAAACATCATGAAGGCGAAGCGGAAAGAGTTGCGCCGCGACGGGCTGGCCGCTTATGGTGTTCAGCCGAAGCTGCGAGTGATCTGCGCAGAAGTCCAAGTGAAAGAGCGACGGCGCCAGATACTGGACGGCAAAGATGCCGGAGCAGCGGCTCAACAACTGGTCGAGCTCCTGCGCAATGAAGCCAAGGTGATTGCATGATTTTGATCGTGGCGGAACTCGCCGAAGGCAAGTTGCTGAAGAGCACCTATGAGCTCACGCAGGCGGCGCGAGAGCTTGGACGCGAAGGTCCTGTGACGCTGCTTGTGCTCGGCAGCGGCGTGGCAGGTGGAGCCTCCGAAGCTGCCATGATGGCGGACCAGGTGCTGGTCGCGGATGTCCCTGAGTTGGCGGAGTACAACGCCGAAGTGTGGGCGACTGTGGTCGCGCAGATTGCGCAGGAGGGGGAAGCACATACCGTGCTCATCGGCGGAAGCCGCAGGGGGCGCGAGTACAGCCCCCGCGTGGCCGTGAAACTGGATGCCCCCTTGATCGAAGACGCCATCAGTCTCAAGGAAGCAGGCGGCGCCCTTGTGGGTCAACACTACACGTTCCTCGCCCGGGTGACAGAAACCGTGGAAGCTTCAGGACAAATCGTTGTGGTGACGATCAAGCCCGGGGCATTCGCCGTGGCGAAGCCGAATCCAGCGCCCTCGGAGCAGTATGATGCGGAAGTGGATCTGCCAAAAAGCCGCTTTGTCGTGACCGGCCGCAGCACAGAAAAGAGCGAGCGGGTTTCGCTCGCAGACGCCGATATAGTCGTAGCGGGAGGCCGGGGCGTGGGAACGCCGGAAGTCTTCGCGGCGCTCATTGAAGGCCTCGCCGATCAACTTGGCGGGGCGGTCGGCGCCACGCGAGCAGTGGTCGACGCAGGCTGGCGGCCGTATGCCGAGCAGGTAGGCCAAACTGGAAAAACCGTGCAACCGGAGATCTATTTCGCTTTCGGGATCTCAGGCGCAGTGCAGCACCTTTCGGGAATGAGCAAGAGCAAGTTCATTGTTGCCATCAACAAGGATCCAGACGCGCCGATCTTCAAGGAAGCGGACTACGGCGTCGTTGGAGACGTCAAGGAGCTTGTGCCGGCGCTGATGCAAGAACTCAAGCAGAAGTGAAGCGAGGGCATCGCACGCGCTCGAAGATCATGAGAGACCCATGCTGCCTCTGAATCAGAGAATCCTCTTCCTCGTCTTTGCTTCGATTGCAGGCGCGCTTGGTCTGCGCGGCTTTTACCGTCTTTTCCGGCGTATCGCTGCCGGCAAAGCGGACACGGACCAGCGCACGGATCATATTCCGCGGCGCATCTGGTATGCGCTCACCACGACTCTGCTGCAGAGCCGCACGTTCCGAAAGCGTCCTGTAGTCAGTACTCTCCATTCGTTCATCTTTTATGGTTTTACCTTCTATTTGCTTGTCAATGTTGCGGATGCGGTGGACGGCTTTGTTCCCTTGTCGTTCCACTCGCTGGGACTGGCCGGCAACCTCTATACGCTTGCGGCCGATATTCTGAGCGCGCTGGTTTTGTTCGGTGTTGTGGCCCTTGTGTTCAGGCGCTTTGCGCTGCCGAGCCGCCGCGACTTCACGTTCAACGAGCGCACTTTGCTGCACCCGGACATAAGGCGGCAGTACATCACGCGCGACTCCATCGTCGTCTCCGCCTTCATCCTGTTCCATGTGGGAAGTCGAGCTATAGGCGCTGCGGCGAAGCTTTCCGCAGAAGGACCAGACCACTTCGCTCCGTTTGCCACTCTGTTGGCACACGCGATTGCTCCGGAACACGCGCTGACGTGGCGCATTTTCGGCTACTGGGGAGCGCTGGGCAGCGTGCTTGCTTTCCTCGCGTACTTTCCATATTCGAAACACATTCACATCTTTATGGCGCCGGTGAAGTATTTGCTTGCGCGCTCCGTCACCTCAGGGGTTTTGCCGTTGGCGGAGCTGAACGCGGATGCAGAGTCGCCGATGCTGGGGGCGAACAAGCTTGAGGACCTTGCATGGCCACGCCTGCTCGACGCGTATGCCTGCGTCCAGTGCAACCGCTGCCAGGATGCGTGCCCGGCCACCGCTACGGGTAAGAGCCTTAGTCCGTCCGCGCTTGAGATGAACAAGCGCATGGAGCTCAACGATTTGAGCAGGCGCTTGCCTGCATTCGAAAGCGGCGCTCCCAGCCCTAACGCTCTGCTCTCGTTTGCGCTTTCGCCTGAGGCCGCGTGGGCATGCACCACGTGCGGCGCATGCATCGACGTTTGCCCGGTCGGGGACGAGCCCATGCTGGACATTATCGATATTCGTCGCCAACAGGTCATGATCGAGGGTGAGTTCCCTCCACAGCTGCAGACGGCATTTCGCGGCATGGAGCGCACGAAGAACCCGTGGGGCATCAATCATGACAAGCGACTTGACTGGGCTTCGGGGCTGCCTGTGCGTACCACGGAGGACAATCCCGGGGCCGATGTCCTGTTTTGGGTAGGGTGCGCCGCCAGCTATGATCCGCAGTCGCAAAAGACGGCACGTGCCTTTGTACAACTGCTCGATCATGCCGGAGTGGATTTCGCCGTGCTGGGCAAGCGCGAGTGCTGCACGGGGGACACGGCGCGGCGAGCCGGCAATGAGTACCTCTACCGCCAGCTAGCCGACGCAAATGTGGCCACACTCAACGCACTGAAGCCCAAGCTTATCGTGGCCACTTGCCCGCACTGCATGAATACGGTCGGCAAGGAGTACAAACAACTGGGCGGCGACTACAAGGTGCTGCATCACACCGAGTATCTCGAACAGCTGGTGGCGGAAGGCCGCCTCGTGCCCGAACAGGCGTCTTCCGCGGTCGCCTTCCACGACCCTTGCTATCTGGGACGGCATAACGGTGTGTACGACGCGCCGCGGAACCTCCTCCATATTCTTTCCGACTCTGTGGTGGAGCTGCCACGCAATCGCGAAAACTCTTTCTGCTGCGGGGCCGGCGGCGCTCAGTTCTGGAAGGAAGAGGAGGCGGGGTCAGAGCGTATCTCCGATAACCGCTACCGGGAAGCGAAACAGGCGCTCGCATTTACAGAGGATAAGGTGCTCGCGGTCGGCTGCCCGTTCTGCAAGAGCATGCTCGAAAGCACGCCTTCGAAAAACGAGGGTGCCGTTGCGGTTCGCGACATAGCGGAACTTCTGTTGGAAGGAATTCAGAAGCGGTCAAAGGAAGCTCCATTGCGCGCGGAAGCGGTGCCCCCGACACCTTCTGCGGTTCGGCAGGCGATCCTCGAAGCTCTCCCCGCCGCCGCCTCGTCTGAGCAGAGCGTTGCGGCCGCCTCGCCTATGGCTCCCCTGGTGCAGGGAGAGGCCTCAGAGCAGATCGTCCGAAAGAAATGGACACCGAAGAAGGACACTGCGGCTGGCCTTAGCGTGCCCGCCGAACCCGAAGGTCCCGCAGCCAAGGCCGCGGCGGCGGACGTCTCGAAAGATGCAGGCGCACCTCTGAAACGGAAAGCTTGGACTCCTAAAAAGCAAGTGGCTGTCGAGCCTAAGCCGGAGCCTTCCGCCGCGAAGCAGACACTTGTAGCAGCGTCGCCGGAGCCTGCGTCCTCAGATACACCGGATACACCGCTCGCATCCGGGGAGCAGGCAGCGCCAGCGCCGCCCGCAGTGCGCAAAGTGTGGAAGCCGAAGTCCTCGGCTTGACAAAGACAGAGCCGCCCACGCAGTCTGCCTCGCTGTGAGCGTGTTCACCGCATGGAACTGGCAGAAAGGGAGATTTATAGCCGTTCTCCTGAAGGTGTAGTTCTACTTCACCAGACTACAGAGATCCCTTCGCTACGCTCAGGATGACACCGCTCAAAGGGAAAACTACACCTAAAGGAGAACTGGTCAAGATGCGGAGTGGAAAGCTGTTCAGCGAAGAAAGCCCGACGAACGAGATGGACCGTGACTGGTTTATTGTTGCCGCTTGCGCTATCTGCCTTATGTTCTCGGTCGGCACGCTGTTGTTCTACTCGTTTGGCGTCTTCGTGCGACCGCTGACACTGGAGTTTCACTGTAGCCGCACGCAGATTCCTTTATGCTTTGCCGACTGACGCGGACGATCTTACCCCCCGCTGATCACCACGTTCATCCCGGGCTTCACGCCGCCGGTACGGGTGTCGACGACAGAGACGCCTTTGAGCACCAGCTGCGCGTTCTGGGTGGTCTGGGCGAAACCCGCGCTGCACCCTATGGCACAGGCGGCTGCGGCTATGGTGCGCAGGTACTTCTTGAATCTGAAATGCAATCTCATTCTGTCCCTCGATACAGGTGGCAATAGCCGTCGGCTGGTTTAATGAACCGGCGTGCGGAATCCAGGACGACGAACCGCTCAAGCCTGTACCAGGACCTCTTGCGGCTTGTGCCGATCGATCCTTGCTGACAGAGCAGCGAACAAAGCAAGAGCGTTCTCCCCCTTGACCGCACGCCGTTCTTCGGTCGTGAAAACGTCGCTTTCGAGCGCTGCCATGAAGGGCGCATTCATCGCCGGTACCATGAACGGGAAATCAAGCCCCATCATCAGCCGCTCGGGCTTGGCGAAGATTCGCAGGGCTGCAATCTGCCCCGGCATCGTAGCTGCCGTGAGGTCGTAGTAGAACGATGAGAAGAGTTTCGCTCGCTCCGCGCCCAGCACCAGAGCGAGCCGCGGATACAGGAACGGGATCGTGCCGCCACCGTGGCCGAGAATCATCCGCATGTCCGGGCAGCGTTCCATCGTTCCGCTGCGCAGAAGGTTAGTGGCCATGCGGGTCGTGTCGAACATGTACTCCAGAATAGGGGCCGTCATGCCTACGCTGAGCGGCTCGAAGTTCGGCGGCTTTACTGGATGCACGAATACGATGGCTTTGCGCCTGTGCAGCTCATCAAACAGGGCATCGAGCTTCGCGTCTCCGAGATATACGCCGTCGTAATTGCTTTGCAGAGCCACCCCGTCCAGCTTCAGCGTATCGAGGGCGTAGGCAAGCTCTGCGAGCGCGCCGTCCACATCGGGCAGGGGCAGCGTGGCAAACGCGCCGAACTTCGGGGCGTGGTCGCGAATCGTCGCGGCCGCGTATTCATTCAGCTGCCGGGCCATGGCACGGCGGGCCTGCCCGCTCAAGAACGAGACGCCCGGCGCACTCAGCGATAGAATCTGGGCGTCGACCCCGTACCGATCCATCGAAGCTTTTGCGCTTTCCACGTTCCATTGCGGAATGTCCCAGTTGTCGATTTTCTGCATGCCTGCTTCGCGCATGGCCGCTTCATAAAACGGGGGCAGGAAATGCGACTGCACATCAATAAAGACGCCGACTGCGTTCATCCTCTTCATCCTTTGCCTACGGGCATCTTCTATAACTGCAGTATGGCGCGTGTTTCGTCCAATGTTGCCGGCTCGCGGCCCAGCATCTTCGCGATCGCGACCAGACGGGCGACGAGCACGGCACTATTCGGCGCCAGCACACCCTTCGACACGTAGAGCGTATCCTCCAGGCCCGTGCGCACATTGCCGCCCTCCGTGATCGCCACGGTGGACAGATCGAGATTGGCACGGCCGATCGCGATGGCCTGCCACACAGCGCCCCTGGGCAGCCGGCGAACGGTGCTGAGCAAATTTTCAACCGTCGCCGACATGCCGCCACGCACCCCCATGACAATGGAGAACTGAAGCGGCTCCGCCAATAGACCCTCCTTCAGCAGCTGCAGCACAAAGTCGACGTGGCCGGAGTCATACACTTCCAGCTCCGGCTTTACGCCGAGCTCCATCATGCGAGCTGCCAGCCTCCGCACACCGTTGGGAGGATTGATAAAGACGGCGTCACCAAATGTCATGGTGCAAGGGTTGAGCGAAGCCATTCGAGGACGAAGCTCCACCAGCCTGGAACGGTCTTCAAGAGAAACGTCTACCCCTACTCCCGTAGACAGCTGCACGAGAATGGGGCACGCGGCTTGAATCCGTTCGATGGCCTGACGCGCAATGTCTACATTGGCGGTGGGGCGTCCCCGCTCATCACGCACATGCACGTGGGCGACCGTCGCGCCCGCGGCATAAGCGTCTGTGGCAGCGATCGCAATCTCCTCCGGGGTATAAGGGAGCGCCGGATTGTCGGACTTCATGGCCAGAGGGCCCGTGAGGGCAGCAGTGACGACGACCCTGTTCATAGGCGACGATGCTAACTGCGCTAATAAAGAATCGTCAAGGCGATCTCGCCGAACATGTTCCTTCAACACCTGGATGGTGTGGTTTCTATGAGGTGCATTTGAAGACTATTTGACCTCAATCTTATCCGAGCGAGTGCGCGAAATCAGCACGGACAGGCGCGCCAACGCGCGGTGCTTCTGCCGGAAGAAGACAGACCCAGGGTAAACATGCTCTTCGAGGAAAAGCGTCACAATTCCGCTGGCGCAACGTCAGGCAGCCGCGTACTTCGACGCCACTTCCTCACGCATCAACGCGAGATCGTCACTGCTGTAATACCGTCCACCGCGGACGACGGCCTGAATCGTGTGCAGATTCTGTACGCTCGCGGTCGGGTCGCGCTCGAGCAGAACCAGGTTCGCATCCTTGCCTTCTTCGACAGTTCCCAACGTCGACTCGCGTCCCGAGAAGCGCGCCGCATCCAGGGTGGTCATCTGCAGCACCCGCAACGGCCGCATCCCGGCTTCTTCGAGCAGGTCGAACTCTTGATGCATGGCCACGCCGGGGATGACCCAACCGCCACCATAGTCCGAGCCCGACATCATCGGAACCCCGCTCTCTTCGTAGATCCGCAGGACCCGGAATGCGAGGTCCTTGTGGCGCTTGAGCGTGTCGCGAGACGCCGGCGTCAACCTGGCAGCGTATTGTTTCGAGAACTCCGCGTAGACTGCGCGCAACTCGGCGGGCAGATATCTGGTTTCGATCGCTTCGGTGAACTTCGGGTCGTCCGCAAACCGCATCGTCTCGCTGCGAATCAGAGTCGGACACTGCCAAGTCTGGTTCTTGGCAAAGGTCCCGGCCAGCTTTCGGCATTTGTCTTCACTAAATGACTCGATCAACTTCCTTGAACGATCCAGCACCTGTGGCTGGGTCGTAAGCAAAAACAGGATGGGGTTCGCGACGATCATCTGCCCTGTCAGACTTTCCATCTCCGCTCCGCTCAGCTTCATCGGCTGCGGTGGCTTCAGCTTCAACATCAACCGAATCAACCAAGAGATTTTGGAGCATTGGATCAGCGTCATCTCAAAGGGGCCGCCGAGATGTTCGATAAAGCTCAAGCCGGCCTCGGACGCTTTGGCCAAGTCGACGCCCGGTGACATATGGCCGCCGTATTTCAAGCCGAGCTTCTTTGCCTCCGCCAGAGACGCAAAGTAGGCCGCTGGAGTGACAGAGATGGTCTTAATGAAGTCCGCACCCTGGGTTTTTTGCCTGCGAACCTCACCAGCGGCCTGCTCTGGCGTCGCGGCGTTGGCGCCCGTCAAAAGTGACCCGGGCATGGCTAGCAACTCCGGCGCAGAGTTTCCGAAGTTCAACTCTCCGCGCCTGCGCTTCTCCAGCAGTAGGGGCGTCCCCGCCATTTGTCGTATCCCGGTTACGCCATGCGCCAGCAGAACTGCTGAGTTTTCCCGCGGGTCCTTCTGTTCCATGCTATGCACGTGCATGTCAAGGAATCCGGGCACAAGATAACGTCCACCGCCGTCGACGATCCGGGTTGCAGCGGGGCGTTCGCCGGCGCTAACCTGCCGCACCGTCTTGATTGTTCCCGCTTCAAGCGTGACTTCGGCGGACGGTGTCAGCTTGCCTGTGCGTGTGTCTACAACGGTTACATTGCGCAGGCAAACCGAGGTATCCGCTGCGCCGCGGAGGGGATCGAGCATGGTCATTTTCAGCCTTTTCGCGCTTGGCGCTATCCTCAAATCAATGGAACTAGTTCGCAGTTCACAGGGCCTTACCGGCCTCATCAAGGTACCTTTCCAGCGGCCAGCGCGCAAGGTCAAATCGGGATCTGTACCGGACCGGCGTGCTGAGACCCGGGATTCTCGGTCCCTTCAACTCGATTTCCGGCTACCAGAGTGAGGTTTTGAAAAAGTCTTGACAAAGCCCTTCGAAAAAGCGCAAAGTTCGTCCGCTGGCATTTCAGTGTACGTGTTCATCGACATTCGCCTTTTGGTTTTGGCAGTTCGCTGCGACACGGGCCCGGTTCAGGACCATCCAGGAGCTTGTACTTGATGTTCAAACGCATCAGCAGCATCTCATGTGGCCTTATGATGGGGCCGATCCTCGTCGCTTTCCTCCTATCTGCTGAGGCAGCACTCTTTGCCCAGGGAACTACCGCAACTGTGAGCGGCGTCGTCACCGACGCCTCAGGAGCCACTCTGCCGAGCGCCGTCGTCACGTACACGGATAACGCTACCGGCGTTGCCGGAACCGCCCAGACGAATGCCGAAGGTCTATACCGGATTTCCGGCCTGCTTCCGGGGAGCTACCGAGCCACTGTGACCATGAAAGGGTTCAAGACGGCGGTCCGGGATAACCTAGACCTGCAGATTGAGGCGCAGGTGACGGTCAATTTTTCACTGCAGGTTGGCTCCGCTTCGGAGCTGGTTGAGGTCAACGCTGACGCTGACATCCTCGAAACTTCCTCCCCTACGGTGAGTCAGGTCATCGAAGGACGCCAAGTCGAGGACACGCCTTTGAACGGTCGCAATTCGATGAATCTCATCGCGCTGACGCCCGGCGTCGTCCCGCAAGGCGGCACCAGCGGCGCGGCCAGCAACAACACGAGCGGTGGCGCATTCACCAATGCAAACAGCTTTGGTAACTACTCAATAGCCGGCGGACTTTCGGCGCAGGGCTCGGTGTATATCGACGGTGCCCCTCTCAACGCCGTACTTGGCAACGCCATTGCTTTCATCCTCACACAGGATGCTGTCCAGGAGTTTCGCGTCGAATCGAGCGTGGTGAATCCGCAGTTTGGAAAGTTTGGCGGTGGCGTGGTCACCTTCGGCACAAAGTCCGGCGGCAACGCGTTTCACGGCACCTTCTACGAGTACTTTCGCAATACAATTTTCAACGCCAATACCTTCTTCAATAATCTCCACGGCATCACGCGGCCCAAGTTCAACCAGAATCAGTTCGGCGCTACTCTAGGCGGACCCATCAAGAAGGACAAAGCGTTCTTCTTCACCTCGTATGAGGGCTATCGTCTTGCACAGGGCGTGGTCAACAGTGGCCGCGTACCCACACCGGCAGAGTTGCAGGGCGATTTCACAGCGGATTCCAAAATCATCAACCCCGTTCCCACTCTTGGACCGATGGTTGCCCCGGGTGTGTACGCCTATGCACAGTACAACCAAGTCCAGTGCGGCGGCGTGCTTAACAAGTTCTGCATCGGCGCTCCCGTCAACGCCGGTGACGCAGTGGCCGACCCCACTGCTATCTATATGGCGAACACGCTGCACTACTTCCCGACACCCAACGTGACAAACGGCGGCGCCTCGGTCAATTATCTCGCCAACGGCAAGGCCAATGCCTTCTCCAACCAAGAAACGGCACGCCTCGATTACGACTTCAACGAGCGGCAGAAATTCTTTGCCCGTTACACTCGATTCGATCGGACCCAGAATCCTACCCAATTCTTTAATAATCCCGCCGGCCCCCAAGCATTGACCGGTGTGGGCGCAACGGCTTCGCAGTATGTTCTGGGCGATACCCTCACCTTGAATCCGTCCACAGTTCTCGATCTTCGCTTGTCGTATCTGCGCTACTACAGCTACCTGCAGCCCGGCAACACCAACGTGAACGTCGCGGGGCTCGACGGTGCGAGCCAGGCAGGGTTTTGGGCCGGGGCCGCACGCGAAATTCCGGCGTACTTTCCGGACGTCATCATTACCAACAATGCTCCGTATCCCTACACGGGTCTGCAGCAGGCCGCACAGCAGCCACTGAACCACTACACTCTGTATGGCAACCTTACAAAGGTGTTGGGAAAACACTCCCTGAATCTCGGCGGCGAGTTCCGTCAGAGCGAAGAATACTTCTTCAACTATCCCTTCCTTGGCGCTGCCTTCGTCTTCGCGGGGACATCCACCGCATGCATCCCCGTTTCCGGCGCTACCCCGGTGACCTTCCAGGACGCAGGCCGCACAGTCCTCAACAAATACTGCGGCGCACCCGGAGGTCCGCCAACCAACCTCGTTATCCCTGCCTCGGGAGCCACTCCAGTGGCCGACTTCATCTCCGGACAGTTTGCTGCATCCCCCACGGGCTTCACGACTACCAAGCCGCCCAGCGTGGTCACCCGCTACGCCGGCGTCTTTGTCAGCGATACCTTCACCCTGTCGCCTAAATTGACGTTGACAACCGGTGTGCGCTACGAACTCCCTGGTAGTTTCTTTGAAAAGCACGACAACAACGCTGTCATCATTCCGGGCCAAGCGAACCCGCTGGTGCTGGTCAACTCAGGCGGGTACGCAGGCCGTGGGGATCTTCAGGCTCATCACACGCTGTTCTCTCCGCGAGTCGGCTTCTCCTTCAGTCCTTATGCGGGAACCACTTTCCGTAGTGGATACTCGTTGGCTTACGTGGGACAGGATACCTCCTTCCAGACCTCCCCCGTATACTCTTCACTAAACAGCCCGAGCACCTTCGTTCCAGCGTCGTATTTGCTCTGCGCCCCGCTGGGCCTGGCCGCTGGCACCAGCTGCAACAGTCCCGGCGCCGTCGCCAAAACGTCAATCATCCAGCCTACAAGCCGCGCAACTTACGCTGCCAACCCTAGTCTCTTCTACGGTCAAAACATCAGTGGACGTGCACCCTTCTCCAGCTATCCGTACCTGCAGCAATGGAACGCAAACATTCAGCAGGCGTTTTCGGGCAACTCGGTAATGCAAATTGCCTATCTTGGCGCTCGCGGCACTCATCTCGTTATCAACGGAACATTCGATATCAATCAGGTGCCGGACACATCCACCATCGGACCCGCCACTCAATCAACTCGTCCCTATCCGCTGTTCCAGAATGTCAATCTTTCCGCGCCCTTTAACGGGGACACTACTTATCACTCGGCGCAGGTCACTTACACCAAACGTTTCCACAGCGGTGGAACCCTGCTCGGTAATTACAGCTGGTCCAAGTTTCTTGGCGATGCGGAGTCCACTACATCCCAGGTTGAGAGCCACACGGAAGGGGTCATCCAGGACTACACCAATCTTCGAGCGGAAAAGTCCTATGTCAGCTTTGATGTTCCGCATCGACTCGTCATCAGTTATATCCTCGATCTGCCGGTCGGCACAGGAAAGCATTTTCTGGGTAACGCCGGTCCTGCGCTGAATTCTGTGGTCTCGGGCTGGAACGTCACCGGCATCAACGCGTTCCAGAGCGGCTTTCCTCTCGCGCTTGTTTCCTCTCCAAACGCGGTCTCCGCCGCCTTCGGTGGCGGCACACCCCGTCCGAACTACGTAGCCGGCTGCCAGCAGCACGCAAACATCAGTTATGTTGCAGCGGCACAGCAACAAAAGTCCATTTTCAACGCGGCCTGCTTTTCGGCTCCCATCGCTACCGGCGCGGTCGCCAACTATTTCGGGAATCAACCCCGTACTAGCGGTATCCTGCGCACGCAAGGCACGGACAACTGGGACTTTTCCGTCGGCAAGACGACGCGAATTCACGACAACATCAACATCGTTTTTCGCGCAGAAAGCTTCAATGTAGTCAACCGAGTGCAGTTTGCCGATCCGGGACTCACGGTGGGCTCCTCGTCATTCGGCGTTCTCACCCAACTCGCCAACACGCCTCGTACGTTCCAGTTCTCGCTGCGTGCAAACTACTAAGTACGACGCGACATCAGAGTCACTCCCAAATCAGGAAGGCACCATGGCAACAGCATCCGCACCTTTCATTCGCAACTTCGAGGCTGAGAAGAAAGCTGGTCCAAACCTTCTGACGCCGATCGTGCAGACCGGTCCGGTGGATATCTCCGATCTCGCACGGCTCAGCCCTGAGGGCCTGCGCAAAGCGCTGGTTGAGCGCGCCAACGCCCTGCGGCCGCTGCTGGAAGCGAACGCAGCACAGACGGAGGCCGATCGGCGCGTTCCTGAAGAAAACATCAGCGCCATCCGTGAAGCGGGACTGTTCCGCATAATGGTACCGAAGCGGTTCGGCGGATTGGAGACGGACATCCGCACCAAAATGGAAGTATCGGCGGCGCTGGCCAAAGGTTGTGGATCCACGGCGTGGGTCACTACCCTCCTGAATGTGTGCTCATTCTTTGTTGGGCAAACGTCAGCCGAGTGCCAGGAAGAGGTATGGGGAAAGAACCCTGAAGCACGCGTAGCCGGCGTTTTCGCCCCGCTGGCGACCACCCGCCGCGTCGACGGCGGCCTCATAGTTACAGGCAAGTGGCCATGGTCCAGCGGCTGCCTGCATGCTGACTGGGCGCTAGTCGGCATTCCCGTGGTGAACGAAGCGGGCGAGCCAGTCGATCAGGGAATGGCTGTCATTCCGATGGCGGAATGCACCATCGAAGAAACCTGGTTTACAGCGGGCATGAAGGGTACGGGCAGCAACACAATCTGCGCGACCGAGGTCTTTGTTCCAGACCACCGCATTCTGTCGGTGGGACAGTCACTGAATGGAGTGACCGGCACGCCGTACAAGGAAGAGGTCCTTTACCGCAGTGCGATGATCCCGGTTGCTGCCCTGATTCTGGTAGGACCGGTGATGGGCCTAGTTCAACGGGCGCTTGAGTTTGTCATCGAGAAGTCGACGAAGCGCAGCATCTCCTATACCTTCTATACGAAGCAGACGGAGTCGCCGAGCTTTCAACTGGCGATAGCCGATGCCGCCATCTTGATAGACACTGTGTGGCTCCACTGCCTGCGCGCCGCAGATGACATCTACCGCGCGGCGGAACAGAACCGCTTTCCGTCCTACACTGAACGCGCTCGTATCCGCATGGATACGGGCTATGCTGCGGAAAGAGCGCGCGAGGCCATGGACATTCTCCTTTCCGCGCACGGAGCGTCCTCCTTTGCGGAAGCGAGCCCGCTTCAGCGTCTGTGGCGCGATCTCGAAACGTGCACACGTCACGCGGTCGTTTCTCCAGAGATTAGCCGCGAAGTGTATGGCAAGGCGCTGCTCGGAATTGAAGGCGGCGTCACCGCACTGGTTTAAGTACGACTGCGCTCTGATTGAACTCCGTTGGCGCTGTTGGTACCGTAGCAACGTCGGCATGCGGCGGAGCGAACGAGAAACTATCCGCTGCCCGCATGTCTTGAAAAACCGACTGACGAAGTGTGTAAGACTGGTCTATCAGAAGTAGCGGAAGCCGGTGGTCACCTCGGGAGATCGATTGATCGAGTCTGTGCGCAGCTCAAAGCGACGCGGTGTTCGCGCGGAAGCGAAGCAAGTGAGCCAGGAAAAGATTGTAGCCGCAGCTCGCAAGCTTTTCGCGGAGCGCGGCTACGATGCTGCAACCCTGCGGGCTATTGCCCATGAAGCTGGCCTTGGCCTTGCAACGCTGTTCAATCACTTTCAGGATAAGCGCGATCTGGTGTACCTGATCTTTGATCAAGAAATCGAGTCGCTAAATGACCGTGCGCTTGCGGCTCCGCGGGCATGGCAGAGCTTCGTCGAAAAGGTGTTGGCGATGACGGAATTTCATTTCCGCTCTCTCGCCCTGGAACCAGTATTGTCGCGCATTCTACTGAGTGAGGTGCTGCAGGAGTCGTCTGGAGCTTACCTCGAGAGACATATTGCGGCGCGCTCTCGCTTCATCGGAGGGATCAAGCAAATAGTTGAAGATTCCCAGGCGAGCGGCGAGCTCAATGCAGAGTTAGACGCGCAGCTTACAGCGTTGACAATCTTCTTTGCTTATTCTGGCCTTGTGCGATGGTGGATTGCATCTCCCTCGCCCGAGTGGCGCGCCGGACAACAACAGTTCAGGCAGGTGATGCTCCAGCTTACGCAAGGATTGGCTGACAGATCCGGGGATTTGGGGTTCGACAGCAAAGCGGCCGTACGGCGCCGTTCCGTAGCGCTATCGGAGCCAAAAGAGGCGCGCTCTATTTGACACCATTCAACCGTCCCGCCGCCGCGCCAGTCACGAGCATGGAATTTCAAGCGGCCGAAGCATCGGATCTTCCGAAGGAGTCGCGGATGCGCTGCGCAGCGAGCCGGATGAGACCCTGATCCGTATTGACGCTGAAGACAGACCCGCCTTGTTGAATGAAGGCGACTGTGTCCTTCACATCGTTGACCTGGAAAATGATCCTGCGAGTAGCGGCCCTCGCTGCTGTGACGATCTTCTCGACTGCCGCCACAACACGCGACGCAATGATTGATGTCTCGCCCATCACGACAGCCAAGTCCGCGCGGCCTATCAGTATGGCATCGAGGCCCTGGACAGCAAGGATGGCGTCGATATTCTCGACTGCCTCGAGGTCCTCGATCATGGCGACGATCACCGTCTCGCGATCACCAAACTCTATATGTTGCGCCAAGCTCCGACCGCCGTACTCCCCGGCGCGGCAGGAGGGCGAAACGCCACGATGGCCATTCGCGAAGCGGCAAGCTTTGACGACGGATTCCGCCACGCTTGCAGAAACGACGTGAGGAACGATGACGCCGGTAAAGCCAAGATCGAGAACGCTTAGCAGACGCGAGGGTGCTGCATCGGCAACACGGACAAGCGAGGCGATACCAGCAGCGCGGGCGGCGAGCGCGAGAGTATCCAGGGCACGCAGATCAAATGGTGCATGCTCCTGATCAACGATGACGAAATCGAAACCAATAGCACCGAATATTTCGGTGGCATGACCGGTCGGCGTCTTGAGCATGTGGCGTGCCCGATCTTTTGTGCCGTTGGATGAGTTAGTGTAGCGCAGCTATTTCTGAGTTCAAGTAGCCGTCGTCGGGGGTGTGGAGAAGTGGGAAGCGCGTAGCGATTTCCACTTCTCCACGCCCCATGTTGTTTGTCAGCCACGCCTCGGGTGCCGGCGATCGGTAGCCCAGCGA
>CAXTPR010000027.1:0-51108 GCA_964246235.1 uncultured Acidobacteriaceae bacterium | reverse complement strand
GCCATATTATCGGGCACTCGAAGCTGCCGATGACGCGTGGACGGGTGAGCGGGTTGACCTGACCAAGATGAAGAAGCTGCTTGGAGCGATGCTGGCGAAACAACTCCTTGCAATTTATGAGCAATCGGAGTCGGGCGAGGAATAGGTGCGCCAGCGGCATCTGTCCCCACTCATGCCCCAAGTGCGAGGGCATGAATGGGCCACCCGCCCGTTTGGAAGTTTCCGCCTTGAGCACGTTCAGGGTCGTCGAGAGCGGATACCGTTTCGGCTCTGAAACGAGCAGGTGTACATGCTCGGGCATCGGAACATAACCAAAGACCAACCACTCGTGCGTTCGACGAAGCTTTTCCAGACGCTCTTCGAAACAAATGCGGGCCGGGTCGCTGTTCAGGTACGGCTGCCTTCGGTAGCAGCTGTAGGTCACGAAGTGGTAGTCTCCGCTTCCCTGAAGACGCTTGAGCCCGCTCGGCATGCAGACATCCTAGCGTGCCACTCAAGGCTGATGAATCGTGGGTGGCCCACCCATCGCGGCCTCATCGCGATGGGTGGGAACTATCGCCTGCAGAACCCACCCATGCCGACGATGAAACCGTCGCCATGGATGGAGCACCCAATGTGTTCAGGTCACGGGTGGGCCACCCGCCCTTGCCGCTCTCCGAGTCAGAACAGTCGAGGGGGTTCGATCTTTACCACCGTGAGGTCCGCATCGGGTCCGAGCCTATCAAACGTCGCCTCCATCATCTCCTTGGCCTCTTTGGCCACATGGATGATTGGGAACACTTTCGACAGACTACCAAGTAGGCTGTTGAGCGTCTTCAGGATCGGTCGTAGAACACCATCCATCAAGCATTCTGATAAGAGATCTAGCTTGCTTCGGAGAACTTCACCCCATAAACCCACCTGCTCCAGCGCCTCGGTTCGTGTTCTGCTTAATCCAATGCGAAGGCTCTGGATCACCCGTCCGGCCCCCTCAGAGCTGTGGCGATGCAGTGTCCGAAGGAGGCTCAGCGTGTGCTCACGAAGCCTGTCTTGCTGGGAGGTTAGTCGTTCAAGTGCCCCCGCAATAATACGATCGCTCACCTGGAGCAGTGAATCAGATTGAGACGCGACTTCTTCTCGCTTTCATTTTAACTTCGCGGTGCCACTCGATCCTCCGTCCCTCAACCCGGTACGTGGGCCACCTGCTCCCGAAATGTCAGGGCTACGGGTGGGCCCACCCGCCCGGGTGCCCATCTTCGCGGCTTCATCACGACGACGCGTGAAGTCCGTCGCTAGCCAAACCTATCCAACGTGGTCAGGTCACGGGTGGCCCACCCGCCGAGAGCTTCTCGATGTCGGCGGAGCATACTCCAGATCGTGTTTAAGTGTCTCCCATTCTCTCTTTAGGATGGTCTGACAAAGAGAAGTGAGCTCAGTTCCCAGCTTCAAACGCGCATCCGCAGCTTCGTTGTTAGTAAGAGCGAAGAGCAGGGCGTCCAACTCCTTGTATGCCGGATCAGAGTTGTTCATAAACAGGCGTGCACGAGTGGCGAGCTCGAAGCTGCGCTTCATCGACTCAGGATCGAGCTTTGTCAACGAGAGTACCTCTCCCTCAAGCTCGGCTACCGTCTCCCGCAATCGATTCAGCCACACTTCGCGGAAGTCGGCGAGCTTCATACGGGAGGCTAGGCCATTTTGTTCTCTTGCGTTACGTCTGTTCCCAGCGAAGGTGACGGCGGCGCCCGCAACCGCGCCGCAGATCGTCGCCAGGGGTATCGCATAAGGCCAAGCTGTTATAGCACCCGGTGCCTGCAGAGATACCGGCTCCGCCTTCGAAGGAGGTCCATTTTGTATCCCCTGTGCGGCGTGTCCAGCTTCCCACTTCATGCTTGAGTATGGAACAACTGAGAGTGCAAATGTAAGTATTGCAAGCGTAGTGAGCGGAAACGTCGGCCTAAAGCTCTTCGCCTTGATGTAGCACACGAGAGCGTTAGCCTGAACTTGACCTGCCGTGTCCTTGAGAAGCGTCACCCCGTCGAGTTCCACCAAGTCGGCAGCAGCTCGACCGAAATCACTGCCGTACTTTTCTGCTAAGTGACAGTAGAAAACCTGAGACTGCGGCTGCCTGAACTCAATCCGCGGACGTATCACTATCATGCTGAAACAAACAGCAACAATCGACATAAGGAGGCTCACGCCTGCCAAGAACAAAGAAAGTGTCAGTCGCCACCGAAATCCCGAGTGGCTCAGTTCAGCCACACCGAGTATTTCGGTTATGACGAAGCCGATAAGAAGGCCATTTACGCCGGTAACTACCTGAGCTTTGGCATCGAAAGCTCTGATTTGGTCCTTAATCGATGCAAGAAGGTCCCACATTTGCTCGAACTGCATAGCGTCCTTAGTGGTAGAAGATGTACAGCGTGAATCGGAGGAAGCATGGGTCTGAAAGATGATCTAGCCGGCGAAGTTGCGAAAATCTTCAGAGATCAATGGCAAACAAAGAATGGCCGGCTTGTACCAGCGCCGGAAGATATTCAGCTCGGCAATCATGCAGTGGCACTAGATGCTGTTGTTCTCTATGCGGATCTAGCGGATTCGACTGTGATGGTGGACGAACAGCCCTGGTACCGCTCAGCGGAGATATACAAAGCCTACATGACGTGCGCAGCACGAATTATAAGAACGGTGACGGCGCAATCACGGCGTACGATGGCGATCGGATCATGGCTGTGTTCATTGGAGATCAGAAGAACACAAAAGCAGCGAAGGTTGGCCTTCAACTCAACTGGGCAGTTAAGAATTTGGTGAATCAAGGGATTGCAAACCAGTATGGGAGCAATGCGTACAGCCTAAACCACGTCGTCGGAATCGACAGCAGTGAACTTAAAGCATGTCGAATCGGCGTGCGCAATGATAATGACATAGTCTGGGTGGGATCGGCGGCGAATCACGCCGCAAAGCTGAGTTCCATCCCAGTCGCAGCATCGACCGTGTTCATCACCCAAAGAGTTCATGACAAGTTAAATGATTCCTCCAAATTTGGAGGAAACCCACCACGGTACATGTGGACTGAGACGCACAATCCGAACGACACTTCGCAAACTCTCTATGAATCCCGCTGGACTTGGTCGGCCTAGCAATATCTCTTATTCCACCGTCACACTCTTTGCCAGGTTCCTCGGCTGGTCGACGTCGCAGCCTCTCCGCACGGCTATGTGGTAAGCGAGGAGTTGGAGGGGGACGACTTCGAGGATGGGTAGCAGCAGTTCGTGGGACTGCGGGATGAAGATGGTGTGCTCGACTAGCTGCGAGATGTGGGTGTCGCCTTCAATGGCGATGGCGATGACGCGGCCGGAGCGGGCGGTGACTTCCTGGATGTTGGAGAGGGTCTTTTCGTACTTGAGGACAGAGCTGGGGTCGGTGGGGTCCTGGGTGGCGATACACACGACAGGCAGGGATTCGTCGATGAGGGCGTTGGGGCCGTGCTTCATTTCGCCGGCGGGGTAGCCTTCGGCGTGGATGTAACTAATTTCTTTTAGTTTGAGCGCGCCTTCGAGGGCGATGGGGTAGTGGATGCCGCGGCCGAGGAAGAGGAAGTCGCGCGCGTTGGTGAACTGCTTGGCGATCTCGTTCGTTTGGTCGTCCACGGAGCGGAGGATGGTTTCGAGCTTGCCGGGGATGAGGGAGAGCTCGGAGACGAGGTGGAGCGACTGGGCGTCGGTGAGGGTGCCGCGGACCTGGGCGAGGTGGAGCGCGAGGGTGAAGAGCGCGGTGAGCTGGGCGGTGAAGGCCTTGGTGGAGGCCACGCCGATTTCGGGGCCGGCGTTGGTGGTGATGGTTCCAGCCGCGAGGCGGGTAACGGCGCTGCCGACGACGTTGCAGATGGCGAGGGTCTTGGAGCCCTTGGCGATGAGTTCCTGCTGGGCGGCAATGGTGTCGGCGGTTTCGCCGGACTGGGTGATGAGCAGGCCGAGGTCGGTGGGATTGGGGATGGGGTCGCGGTAGCGGTACTCGCTGGCGTAGTCGACGTCGACGGGGAGGCGGGCGAGGCGCTCGATCATGAACTTGCCGGCAAGCCCGGCGTGCCAGGAGGTGCCGCAGGCGGCGATGGTGATGCCGGTGGCGGCGCGGAACTCCTCGGGGGTGACTTTCATGTCGGGGAGGAAGACCTGGCCGGTATCCAGCGAGACGCGGCCCAGGGTGGTGTCACGGACGGCGCGTGGCTGCTCGTTGATCTCCTTGAGCATGAAGTGCTTGTAGCCGGCCTTTTCGGCCTGGATGGGGTCCCAGGTGATGCGCTGCGGGCGCAGGGTGCGGGGCGCGCCGGCGAAGTCGGTGAGGGTGATGCCGGAGGTGGTGAGGGTGGCGACCTCGTGGTCCTCCAGGAAGTAGATGGTGCGGGTATGGTGGAGAATGCCGGGGACGTCGGAGGCGAGGAAGAACTCGCCTTCGCCGAGGCCGAGGACGATGGGCGGGCCCATGCGAGCGGCGACCATCTTATCGGGCTCGGCGGCGGAAAGGACGCCGATGGCGAAGGCGCCGGTAAGGCGGGCAACGGCGCGGCGCACGGCTTCTTCGAGCGGGAGGGACGGTGCGGGCGGGGCGTTGACGACGGCCTGGTCGCCGTCGGTTTCGATGGTTCGGACCCCGGGCGCAGGCGGCGTGAAGGAGCCGGCGCGCGCGAGCTCGGCTTCTATCTCGTCCTGGATGACATGGGCGATGATCTCGGTGTCGGTCTCGCTGGCGAACTTGTGCCCCTTGGCGATGAGAGCGTTCTTCAGCGTGAGGTAGTTTTCGACGATGCCGTTGTGCACGACGACGAGAGTGCCGGTGCCGTCGCGGTGCGGGTGGGCATTTTCTTCGGTGGGGCGGCCGTGGGTGGCCCAGCGGGTGTGGCCGATGCCGTAGGTGCCGTGCACGGGGTTGTCGCGCAGGATGGCGTCGAGGTTGCGGAGCTTGCCTGGGGCGCGGCGGAGCTGGAGCGCGTTGGCTTCGCCATTCTCCGCGGTGCCCCCGGCTACGGCGATGCCGGCTGAGTCATAGCCACGATACTCGAGGCGGGCGAGGCCCTCCATGATGACGGGGACGCAGGGCTTGGGGCCGATGTAACCGACGATTCCACACATAGAGTCGAGCGCGCTCCTGGGACACTTCGCAGACAGTTGGTATCGAGTGTAGATGCCGCAGTCGTGCCGGGGCCATCCCCCACCCGCCGTATTCTGCCGCAAAATCTTTGTGAGAAAGGACTTAGGTCCAGATCTGCGGCGCGTGGCGGAGCGAGGATAGAAAACGCCCGGCGCGAAGCCGGGCGTCTGGGGAAGGGAGTTTTGTCAAGCCTCAGGCGATTAGAAGTTGATCTTGACCGAGGCTTGGAAGACGCGCGGACCTTCGCCAGTGGTGGAGCCTATCTGGCCGAAGGTGCTGGAGCTAGTGGTGGCGGTCGGAGTGCTGAAGTAGGGGTGGTTGAGGAGGTTGAAGGCTTCGAAACGCAGCTGGAGATTCATCGCTTCGCGGAGCGGGAAGAAGCGGCTCAGAGAAGCGTCGGTCTGGATGTAGTTGCGAGCGCGGAAGGCGTTGCGGCCCAGGTTGCCGAAGGCGCCGGTGGGGGCTGACGCGAAGGCGGACGGATTGAGGAAACCGCGCGAGGCCTGTCCGGTACCGGAGTAGAGCGTCTGGTTCAGATATACCGGCACGCCGGGGACGATGTTGGGCCGGTCGCTGCCAACCGAGGTGAGTGAGACGTCGGTGCCGGTGGTGACGTTGACGGGCGCACCGCTGGTGATGTGGACCAGAGGCGCGATCTGCCAGCCATTGACGAGAGCGGATACAAGGTGGCTCGCGGTGTGCAGCTTGGAAGTGGCGACGATGGCGGTGTTGAAGATCTGGCGGTAATCGCTGCCGCAAGGGCCGTAGTCGGTGCGGAGATTGAAGGGCTGGGAGACGGCGGTGTTAGCAATGTCGCCCTGTGCGTCCGCGATGTCGAGGCACTTGGACCAGGTGTAGTTGGTGAGCAGGCTGAAGCTGGAGGAGAGGCGGTGCTGAAGGCTGACGATGAGGCCGTTGTAATTGGCGATGCCCTCATTGAGAATCTGGGTGGAGGCGGAGCCGGTGCCGCCGACGGCGTAGTAGTTGCCCTGGACGGGGTTTAACTGCGTGAGCGTTGCGCGAGAGATAGCGTTCGCGGTAGTAGAGCAGTTGCTGCCGGCAGCGCCCGGTTTGGCGGCGGCGGGACCGGTCTGCACCACGCCTGCGCAGCCGGCGCCGTTTGCGCCCCAGACTCCGGGAACGAAGTTCACGGGGTTAAGGGGGACGCCGAGCGGCATGCGGAAGGTGTCCGAGCCGATGTAGTCCACCTGCACCTGGTAGTCGTGCGGGAAGGCGTGCTGGATGCTCATGGTGTACTGCGAGCTGTAGGCGGGCCGGAACTTCGACGGCAGCACGACCCACTGCGTCTGCGGAGAGAAGGTGGCGGCAGCGGAACGGGCGGGCAGCGGGAAAGGCGAACTCGTCACGGTGCCCACGGACCAAGGGTTGGTAAGGCTAAGGGGACCTGAGGTGGAGGTCTGGGATTGGGTAATGTTAGGAGCGAAGGGCGGGTTCTGCTGGTCGCGCTGTCCGGTGTAGAAGTTGGGCTCGTCGTAGATCAGCTCATAGCCGCCGCGGATCACGGTCTTGCCGTTGCCCCTGGGATCGAAGGAGAAACCGAGGTTGGGGGAGAAGAGCCGGGGGGAGCTGCCGGTGAAGTTGCGGCCCACGCCGGGGTCGCCGTAGAAGAGCGAGCCTGCGGGCGCGTTGGGGAATACGGTACTGGCCCGGCCGGCGAGGAAGGCGGACATGCTGAAGACGGACCCTCGGTTGAAGTAGTCGACGGGGAAGAAGTCGGGAGACCAGCGAATGCCGGCGACGATAGTCAAACTCGGTGTAGCGTGCCAGGTGTCCTGCACGTAAATGCTTGGGATGTTGCCGCGCAGGGCCTCCTGCTGCTGCGGACTCTGGTTGAAGGTGTTCTGGAGACCAAAAAGGAAGTCGAGGTCGGCGTCGCCGAGAGTGCTGCCGCCATTGGGGCCGGAGCCGGAGTAGACGCCGGAGCTGGAGAAGTTGCCGTTTGAGTTGAAACCGGAGCGGAAGTTGAGCTGGTTGCGGACGAACTCGCTGCCCACGATGATGTTGTGGTGGCCGCGGACGAGGGTGAGCTCATCGGTGGCATTGAAGGCGTTGTCGTTGATCACGGCAGCGATGCAGGTACCGCAGCCTAGGGTGAACTTGCTGGAGACGGTGTAATAGATGCCGGCGGGGGAGGCCTGGTAGGCGTTGATGCCGAAGGCGCTGGCGTTGGGCGCGGTGGCCGCATAGCCGCGGTTATTGCGGATGCGGCTCAGGGTGATGTGCGCGGAATTCACCGTGCGGGAGCTGACGGCCCAGTTTTCGCCGAAGGTGAGCGACTGGAAGCGCTCGAGGTTGCCGGATTGGGTGGTGACCAGGATGTTGGCGGGGTTGTAGACAGCCGGCTGCTGGTAGCCGTCGATGAAGTAGCGCCCGAAGAAGTTGTGCTTGGAGTTGATGTTCCAGTCGACACGCGAAACGAACTGGTTGTCGCGAGTGATGGTGGGAACGGTGTAGGTGTACGTGCCGCAGGCCTCGTCCGTGGTGGGCACGGGGAGAAGCTTATAGATGGCGAGAGCGGAGGCGTTCCAGGTGGGCGGGGTCGCGTACTTGTTGCCCGGGATTATGGCTCCGGTACGTGGGTCTAAGAGCTGAATTCCTGAACGGCAGGCATTCTTGCCGCTGACCGGGTCGGTGACCGAGAAATCGCCAAGGAGGTTGGCAGCGGTGGGCAGATGGACGGTTGTCGGAGACGAGGACTGCTGGGCCATCAGACGCTGGTAGCCGGCAAAGCCGAAGAGCTTGTCGCGGCGGATGGGTCCGCCGAAGGTGCCGCCGAACTGGTTCTGGTGCAGCGAATCGGGAACCGCGGAGTAGAAGTTGCGGGAGTTGATGTAGTTGTTGCGCAGGAACTCAAAGACGTTGCCGTGGTACTTGTTAGTGCCGGAGCGGGTGACGGCGTTCACCAGGCCGCCGGAGTGGATGCCGTCCTGCGCGCCGAGGACGGTGGTCTCGACGGAGAACTGGCTGAGCGCGTCCGGGAACGGAAACGGCAGGTTGACGTTGGCCATGTAGTCGTTGTTGTCACCGCCATCGAGCCGCCAGATAGTGGTGTTGCCCTGGCCGCCAGCGACGGAGATGGAGATGGTCTGGTAGCTGTACTTGGATCCAGTGAAGTCGCCGCCCGGCGCAGGGGTGGCGCCGCCGGCGAGGTAGATGAGGCCGGTGACCTGGCGGGAAGCGGAGTTGAGCGGGAGCTCGGCGATCTGCTTTTCATCGACGGTCTGTTTGAACTTGGGGTCTTCGGTCTGGAGAGCGAGACCGGCGGCTTCGACAGTGACAGTCTCGGAGCCGCCGCCTACCGGGAGCGTAGCGTCGACGGAGATGTTGGAGCCGACTTCGAGGACGTTGTGGGTCTTGGAGAAGTTGTTGAAGCCCTGCGCGGTGATTTTTACGGTGTACGTGCCGGGGGTAATGTTGGGGAAGACGAAGAGGCCGGCCTGGTCCGTGGTGGCAGTGCGGACGACCCGCGTGCTTTCCTCGGTAAGGGTTACGGTAGCGGCGGCAACTTTGGCGCCGGTGGTGTCCAGAACTTCACCCTGAATGGTTCCGGTGCCGGCGACCTGCGCCTGCAGAGGAGCGACCGCAGCGGAGAGGAAGAGCAGGAGCGCGGCACAGGGGAGAGAGAAAACAGCAAGGAAATTCCGGCAGAACAAAACAGCAAGGAAATTCCGGCAGAACGAGGTGGTGCGGTGCATTCGGGCCTCCGAGGCTACAAAAGTCGAACAGTACGCAGACAGATACGAACCTGCCTGCAGTTCCCCGGCGACGTGAGGTGACATGGGTCTCGCGCTCTGAGGTGGAAAGGCGCTTGGGACTCAGCGATGCTGACCAGACATGCTACCTGTATGGCTTCCGAGAACGGAACGATATTTCTCCCTTGAAATGGTTCTTGTCAAGGTGCTAGGCTCCACGGCCTGTGGGGACCAGGCACTACGCCTGCAGGTTCCCATTTTCAAGGCGCGCTTCCACGGCATGGCTGAGCCGGCGTTGACCCTTGCCGCGTGAGTCAGTAGAAAGGGGTGACGCCCTATCGCATGGAGGATGGAATGACAGCTCACAGAAGAACGAGCGTGGCAGATGGCAGGCAGCAGACGAGAAGGAAGGGGCTGGCCCGGATTGGAGTCCTGGCGCTTGGCGTGGGCCTGGCAGCAGCGAGCATGGCGCGGGCGCAGGAGGCGTTCGGCAGCTGGCCAAAAGGAATGTCTCCCGCCGAGGTGGGCACAGCGCTGGCCAAACACTTTGTGACGAGCCCCCACCAGTACACGCCGACGCTGCACTACTCGGAAGCGGCGACGTGGTATGGCGCCCTGACGGTGGCGCAGTTGACGCATGACGAGGGGCTGCGGGCGGAGCTCATTCACAAGTTCGAGCCGATGATGCCGGGCGGCTCCGACCTGGCGCGGGTGCCGCAGCGGCGGCATGTGGACGACTCGATCTTCGGGATCGTGCCGCTGGAGATCGCGATCCAGACCCGGGACCCCAAGTACATGGCGGAGGGGGTGCGCTGGGCGGACCGGCAGTGGGAGAACCCGCAGGCGGACGGGCTTTCAGCCGAGACACGCTACTGGATCGACGATATGTACATGCTGACGATCCTGCAGCTGGAAGCCTTTCGCGCGACGGGCGACCGGAAGTACCTGGACCGTGACGCGAAGGAGATGGTGGCGTACCTGGATAAGCTGCAGCAGCCGAACGGGCTTTTTTACCATGCGCCGGACGTGCCGTTCTTCTGGGGACGCGGGGACGGCTGGGTGGCGGCCGGGATGACCGAAATGCTGCGCAGCCTGCCGGAGGACCACCCGCAGCGCGCGCGCATCCTGCTGAGCTATCGGAAGATGATGGAGGCTCTGCTGCGCTACCAGGCCAAGGACGGCATGTGGCACCAGCTGATCGACCACGAAGAGGCCTGGCCGGAGAGCTCGAGCTCGGCGATGTTCACGTTTGCGATGGTGACGGGCGTGAAGCAGGGCTGGCTGCCGGCCGCGACCTTTGGGCCGGCGGCGCGGCGGGGATGGCTGGGCGTGGTGGGGTATATCGACCAGAACAGCGATGTGACCAGCGTGTGCGAGGGAACCAACAAGCGGGCCGATCTTGAGTACTACCTGGCAAGAAAGCGGCGGACCGGGGACTTCCATGGGCAGGCGCCGGTGCTGTGGGCGGCAGCGGCCCTGCTGCGCTGACGGGGAGCAAAGGCACGCTGGCCGGTGAGGCCGAGGCCGTCTGGGTAGAATTCTGGGTAGCCATCCAGGTAGCCGAGCCGCCCACTGCGGAAACGGCTGTGCTCTAATATTCATCTGACGGGAACCGAGGCTTCGGCTCGGCATCCCAAATACGAGACTCTGCTCCAGGAGCCCACGATGGCGATCACCAACCACGTCCTGCCCGTTGAAGAGCGCACCCTGAGCCCCGAGCAGGTGCAGGCTCTGGATCACCGCCGCCGCAAGGGCCAGCTGTTCATCGTCTTGGCCGGGCAGTTTCTGCTGATCGCGATCTTCGTGACGCTGTGGACCGGGCAGGATCTGACCTACTCGCCGGGCTGGGCGCACCCCATGGCGTATTGGGACCTGCTGCTGTTCGCCGTGTCGATGACGCTGCTGCTGCGCGGCCTGGCGATGCGCCGCGGGCTGAACGAGTTCTTCAGCTATTAAATCGTCTTCAGGGCAGAAGCGGCGGGCCGTTTTGGGAAGCCGCGCAGGTCGTGGATCTCCCGGCGGCCGGGTGATCGACAGGGTAAGACGCGGCCTCGGCGAGCAGGACAACCTCGCGCTGGTGGAAGAGTTGGCCGTGGCTCTCGGGGCGGAACTGGTCGCTTTCCTCCGGGAGTGACAAGAAAGAAAGCGGCGCGGTCCTTCCCTCCCTGCTCGCCGGTGCGAGGGATTGGAGCGGTAGCTCCAGCGAAATACTCCAGCGTCTTTTCGCGCTGCAACTGCGTCCAACGAACAGAGCCTTGCATTTCAGAGCCCAAATCACAGAACTCCGGCGGCAGCAGCCTGCCTGGCTGCGCCTCGCCACCCTGCTGTGCATTTTCCTCATAGGCTCGGTCAGCACGGCCCAGGCAGCCCACATCCACGGGGAGTGGCTGCCCCATACCACCCCCGAGATTACGAAACACACTACCGGTCCCGCGACGACCAGCGAAGACGCGTGTCCGCTGTGCGTGGCCATGCACTCGGCGTTGCCGACGCACGCTGTCAAGGCTCCGGTCGCCGGTCTGCTCGATTGCGCGCAGGCACCCGCGCCCGCGCTTCGCCACGTGGCAGCGGTGTGGCATTTCGAGCTCTTCAGCCGGCCCCCACCCTCACTCCTGTAATTCCTCATGCGCCCTCCGGGCCCGCAGCGTTGCTTCTGCCTCGCACGGCCGCATTGTCTCCTCTCCGCGTACGCTGTACCGCCGGCGGGGAGGTTGTCTTCCAGACAAGCCATAGGAGTTTCCCATGCCTCGATTTCCTTCCCGCCAAGTGCCGCTGGCAATGCTTGCAAGCTTCTTTCTTATTCTTCTTCCGGCCTTTCTTTTCCCGCCTTCAGCCAACGCCCAGAGCAATGCAGGTACGGTGACGGGTACGGTAACCGATCCAAGCGGAGCCCTGCTGCCGAACGCCACCGTGCAGCTGAGCAACTCCGTCAGCGGCTATTCGCGGACCGCCGTGACCGATGGCGCCGGTCGTTTCATCTTCGTGAATGTGCCGATGAATCCTTACCAACTGGCGGTCTCGGCGACGGGCTTCCAGAACAAGAACCGGTCCGTGCAGGTGAGCTCTTCAGTGGCGGTCAATGCCCCGGTTCAACTCGCCGTGGGTTCGTCGACGACCGTGACGGTGGAAGCCCCGCCCGACCTGCTGGAGAACGATCCAAACTTCCATGCCGACATCGACCGGTCCACCATTGACCGTCTGCCGGTGGAGAGCCCTTCTTCGCAGCTGAGCTCGATCGTGACACAGCTTTCGCCGGGTGTGGCGGCGGATTCCAATGGCCTGCTGCACGGCCTGGGCGATCACAACGAGACATCCTTTTCGGTGGATGGCCAGCCCATTACCGACCAGCAGAGCAAGGTGTTCTCAAACGAGCTACCCGCGGACGCGGTGCAGTCGCTCGAGGTGATCGAAGGCGCGCCGCCAGCCGAGTACGGCGACAAGACCAGCCTGGTGGTCGTGGCTACCACGCGCTCCGGGCAGGGGGTGACCAAGCCCACCGGCAGCGTCACGCTTAGCTATGGCACCTTTGGGACCGCAAACCTCGCTGCCAACCTGGCTTACGGCGGCGCGAAGTGGGGCAACTTCATCTCCGCAAGCGGCCTGGAGTCAGGCCGATTCCTGGACGCTCCCGAGTTCGCCGTGTACCACGATCGCGGCAACGAAGTGAACGTCTTCGACCGGGTGGACCGCCAGTTGAGCACGGCCGGCTCGCTGCACACAAACCTGGTCTACACGCGGTCCTGGTTTCAGACGCCCAACACCTACGATACGCAGTTCGGCTATGTGCAGCAGGGGTTGACTCCCGGCCTGACCGACCAGCGCTCCAAGATCGAGACCTTCTCGATCGCGCCGACGTATACGCGGACTGTCGGGGACGACGTCGTCGTCAACTTCGCTCCCTACGTGCGGCGTGACGGTTACAACTACACTCCCAGCCGCAACGCGCTGGCGGACTTCGGCCCGATCCAGCAGGAGAGCGTGGCGCAGTACCGCTCGCTTACCAATGCAGGCGTGCACAGCGACATCACCTATGCCAAAGGTCACAACAATGCGAAGTTCGGCGGCATGTACGAGCAAACTTTCCTGCGCGAGAACCTGCAGGTTGGGCTGGTCGACCCGGGACTGAACGACACGGCCAACCCAAACTTCAACCAGCTGCTGGTGCCGTATGACCTGACGCGCGGCGGGTCAGCGTATCACTGGCATGGGCAGACCGACGTGAAGCAGCTGGCGCTCTACGGCGAAGACCAGATCACGGCGGGTCACTGGCTCTTCAACCTGGGAGTTCGCGGCGACTTTTATAACGGGCTCGCCATTCAGCGGCAGGCCGAGCCGCGCGTGGGCATCAGCTACAGCATTCCGAAATCGGGCACGGTGCTGCGCGTAAGCTATGCGCGCACCCAGGAAACGCCTTTCAACGAGAATCTGGTGCTTTCCGCCAACGGCTGCTACGACGCTGTGCTGAACGCGATCTTCTCCACCATAGGCCAATGTAACCCTGCCCCCTTCAACCCCGGCTTCCGCAACGAGTTCCATGCCGGCTTCGAGCAGAGCTTCGGCAGGCACTTCGTCGTCGGCGGCGAGTACATTACCAAATACACACACAACGGGTATGACTTCAGCGTGCTGGGCGCGACGCCGATTACCTTCCCCATCGAGTGGCACAACTCCAAGATCCCTGGATATGCGGGCAGCGCCACGCTCACCAACTACAAGGGCGTCACGGTGCGGTTTACGGCGTCGTCGGTGGCGGCACGATTCTTCAATCCGCAGATCGGCGGCGTGGGCGCAACGGTCGGGGCGCCGGGCGGGTTTCCGTTCCGCATCGACCACGATGAGCGCTTCAACGAGAACACGCATCTGGAGTACAAGATGCCGTTCCGCAAGAGCCTGTACTACTCGTTCTCCTGGCGGTACGACTCAGGCCTGGTGGCCGGTTCGGTGCCGTGCTACGGAACGGTGGACCCGAACAGCGCGTGCCAGGGCTACTCGTTCGCCACGGATGGAACGCCGCTTACCCTGAACGGCAAGCCGGCCATCGACCTCAGCAGCCTGACCGCCGATGAGGAGTTCCAGGCCGGGCTGGTTTGCGACGGCGTGCGCGCCACGCAGACCACGGGTTTCAGCATCTGTGACGCCGCCGGTCTGACATCCAAGCTGGTGAGCATTCCAGCGCCGGGGACGGAGAACGACGACCACAACCCGCAGCGTATCGCGTCGCGCAACCTGTTCGACATGGCGCTGGGGGACGACAAGCTGCTGCGGTTTCACAACGACCGCTACAGCGTGGGCGCAACCGTCACTGCAATCAACGTGACCAACAAGTACGCCTTATATAACTTCTTATCGACCTTCTCGGGCACGCACTATGTGACTCCGAGAACGGTGACCGCGCAGGTAGCTTTCCACTTCTAAACCTTCGCCGCATTTCAGCCATGGGCCGTCCGCAAGGGCGGCCCATGCTTTGCCCTATGCACCCTGTCGGTACCATGGACACGTGACGCCATCCCATCGAGGGCACTCCTCGCGCATCCTGCTCGCGTTTTCGAGCGTGTACCTCTTCTGGGGCTCGACCTACCTGGCCATCAAGGTGGCGGGGCAGCATCTGCCGGTGGCGGTGGTGTCGGGTTCGCGTTCGCTGGTCTCGACTACACTCATCGTGCTGCTCTGCCTGCTGACCGGGCGCGGCCTGCGCGTGCCCAGGGGAGAAGCGTGGAAGCTGGCGCTGGTGGGTCTGTTGTTCATGAGCGGCAACAACATGCTGCTGACCTGGGGCGAAACGATGGTGCCCTCCGGGTTCGCGTCGCTGATCGTGAGCACCATGCCGATCATGATCGCGCTGATGGAGACATCGCTGCCGGGCGGCGAAGCCCTGAACGGACGTGGATGGGCGGGCACGCTGCTGGGAACGGCAGGGATCGCAACCCTGGTGTGGCCTTCACTGCACAGCGGAAGCGGCGCGGGATACAGCCATCCGGTACTGGGACTGTGCGTGCTGCTGGGTGCGGCGTTTTCTTTCGGGGTGGGCTCGGTGCTTTCGCGGCGATTTCACTTCCAGGCAGACACACTGGTAGCCACAGGCTGGCAGATCGGCGCGGCGGCCCTGTTCAACTGGACGCTGGCGCTGAGCACAGGAGCGCTGCATCGTGCAGAGTGGACCTGGCACGGAGTAGCGGCGGTTGTGTACCTCGCCATCTTCGGGTCGCTGTTTGGCCTGGTGGCGTTCACGTACCTGCTGCAGAACGTGGCTGTAACCAAGGTGGCGACGTATGCATTCGTCAACCCGGTGATTGCCGTGCTGCTGGGGGTGGTGCTGCTCCATGAGCGGCTGCAGCGAACCGAGGTCCTGGGCATGGCGATCGTGGTGTGCGGCGTGGCGCTGGTAGTGCTGAGCCGCAGCGCAGGAGGCAAGAGGGAGATCGCGGGGAAGAGCGGCGAGGCGGTGGAGTAGGAAGCGGCTCTTTGCAATTCTCCCCGGAACTGTACAGCAGCAGAGACGCAGATTTTCTTCGGGAATGACAACAAGAAAAGCAGCGCCCCGCCTACCTGCAGGCCATTCGCTCTACTTGCGCTTCCAGCGCACGCCATCTTTCGAATCTTCGATCAGCACGCCCTTCGCGAGCAGGTCGTTGCGGATGGCATCGGCGCGGGTGAAGTTGCGCTGACGCTTGGCCTGCGTGCGTTCGGCGACGAGGGCTTCAATCTGTGCGTCGCTCAGGCTGTTTTCGCCGAACTGCGCAAGGACCTCGGCGGACGCTTCGTGCAGCCGGTCCTCGGCCCTGGCCCAATCCAGCGCCGCGCGCGTGTGCCCGGCGTCGCGGTCGTCCAGCACAGCGAAGACTTCGTCAAACTGACGCAGGAGCGCGAGCACGGCTTCCACTTCGCCTTGCGTGAGCCGGCCGGCGTCGGCGGCGCTGTTGACTGCACGCAGGACGTCGAAGATGGCGGCGCGGGCTTCGGCGGTGTTGAGGTCGTTCGCCAGGGCGGCGCGGAACTGCTCTCCGCCTTCTGCGATGAGCCCCGCCAGCGAGTTGTCCTGTGACGCATTTTGCGGCCACGCGCCGGTGCGCAGGCGCGTGGCGAAGGTGCGCAGGCGCTCGACGGCGCTGGTGGATTCGCGCAGACCATCGAACGTGAAGTTGAGCTGGTGGCGGTAGGGCACGCTCATCAGCAGGAAGCGAATGGCCGATGCCTTGTAGCCCTTCAGGAGCAGGTCGCGCAGGGTGTAGAAGTTGCCCTCGGATTTGGCCATCTTGCGGCCTTCGACGAGCAGGAAGCGCACATGGAACCAGTGCCGCGCGAAGGGCTTGTGCGTAGCCCCTTCGGATTGGGCGATTTCGTTTTCGTGATGCGGGAACATCAGGTCCTCGCCACCGGCATGGAGGTCGAAGCTCTCGCCGAGGTACTTCATGGCCATGGCAGAGCACTCGACGTGCCAGCCCGGACGGCCCGCGCCCAGTGGTGTTTGCCAGCTTGTTTCTCCCGGCCTGGCCGCCTTCCAGAGTGCGAAGTCACGGGCCGCATCCTTGTCGTACTCATCCACATCGACACGCGCGCCGTCTTCGATGCCCTCGAAGTCCTTCTTGGAAAGCTTGCCGTACTCCGGGTCGCGCGCGATGCGGAAGTACCAGGAGCCGCCTTCTGCCTGATAGGCGATGTCCTGCGCGGCAAGCCGCTGGATGAGCTCGACCATGCCGTCGATATTCTCGGTGGCGCGCGCCACAGCCTCAGGCCGCTCCACGCCCAGAGCGTCCATATCCTCAAAGAACGCGCGCTCGAACTTCGCGCTGTACTCGCCGATGGAGACTCCGGCTTTCGCGGCGCGATCAATGATCTTGTCGTCCACATCGGTGACGTTCATGACATGCCGCAGCTTGAGGCCGAAGAAGCGCGCGGCACGGCGCAGCACGTCGACATGGAGGAAGGTGCGGAAGTTTCCGATGTGACCGTAGTCGTACACAGTGGGGCCGCAGCAATAAAAGCGCAGCGCTTGACCGTCGGCGGCGAACACCGGCTCGATCCTGCCGGTCAGTGTGTTGAAGAGCTGGAATTGCACGCGGGACTTGCACCATCGGCCAAGGTCACGAGGCGCCCGACCAGTTTCCTGATGTTGCGATGGGGTGAGCCTTGCAGGCGCCGTCCCCTTCGAGGGAAAACGGCGCAAGCCCCGCAGAGCGCTCTACACCTTCAGGAAAACTGCTGGAGCCGCCGCACCGCAGGCGTTGCTTTCGCTTGGGTTCTCATCCTCGATTCTAGCTGACGGCTCAGCCCAGTCGAAGCTGCGGGACCGGTTCCAGCGTGTCCGCGGCGAACTGCCCGGCAACAAACTTCGGCCACGCGGCCGCGGCGATCATGGCGGCGTTGTCGGTGGAAAGCGCGACCTGCGGGAACGCAACCGGCAGCTTGCTTCGCGCGGCCAGCATTCCCGAACGCTCGCGCAGGGCGCTGTTCGCACTGACGCCGCCGCTTACCAGCACGCCCTGCACCCCGAAATGCGCAGCGGCATCGAAGAGCCGCTTGCAGAGATAGCTCACCACGGCGCGCTGGAAGCTGGCGACCAGGTCGAGCGTCTGCGTGTCCATGCAGGCGAGTACGCGACCGAAGGCGTCGGGATCGCCGGGTTTTGCATTCCACAGACCAGCGGCTCGCAACGCGTCCTGCCGCGCGGCGACGCGCTGGGCCATGGCATGGGTTTCCACATAGCGGCGGACGGCCGTCTTGATGCCGCTGAAACTGAAGTCGAAGCGCCGCTCGCCGCTCCCGGCCGCAATCTCCGGCTGAAGCCCGGGCGCGAGCCGCCTCTTGGATTTCAGCTGGGCGAAGGTGAACGGCACGGCATGCGGATTTCCGTGGACGGCGAGTGCGTCCATCCACGGTCCGCCGGGGTACGGCAGGCCGAGCAGACGGGCAGCTTTGTCGTAGGCCTCGCCGGCGGCATCGTCCAGCGTTCTGCCGACGTTGCGATAGTGCCAGAGACCTCCCCGCGTGGCGGCCTCGCGCTCGGCGAGATAGAGATGCGTGTGTCCGCCGGAGACCACCAGCGCAAGCAGCAGCCGGGCGTCGCGGGAGATTGCGGAGGATTCGAAGGACTGCGACGATCCGAGCAGCACGGCATGAATGTGGCCTTCCAGGTGGTTCACCGCGATGAGCGGCCGCTCCGCCGCGAAGGCAGCCGCCTTGGCGAAGGTGATGCCCACCAGCAGTGCGCCCGCGAGCCCCGGACCTTCCGTTACCGCGAGGGCAGCCAGATCGCCATAGCCGACTCCGGCCCTGCGCAAGGCTTCGCGCACGACGGGAACGATCGCGCGGAGATGCTCGCGCGAAGCCAGCTCGGGGACGACGCCGCCGTAGTCGCCGTGCACCAGCTGGGAAGCCACCACGTTGGACAGCACCTCATGGCCGCCGCGCACCACCGCCGCGCTGGTTTCATCGCAGGAGCTTTCGATGCCGAGGATGAGATCGTCTGGCATTTCCTTATCGTATGGGAGCATCCAATGCACTGATGCCGCGCATCCGCAACCCGCATTATGAAGCTGCCCTCGCCGCCGCGCGAACCCTGCGTGAACATGGGCACCAGGCGATGTTTGCCGGCGGCTGCGTGCGCGATCTGCTCCTGGGCGCCGAGCCCAAGGATTGGGATGTGGCCACCGACGCCACGCCGGACCGGGTGCAGCGGTACTTCCCGCAGACCGAAGCGGTGGGTGCGCACTTTGGCGTGATCCTGGTGGTGGGGGAGCATCACGGCGTGCGCACGGCCACGGAGGTAGCAACGTACCGGCACGATGTGGGCTACTCGGATGGACGCCGCCCGTCGGAAGTGCGTTACTCGAGCTCTCCGCAGGAGGACGTGGTGCGCCGCGACTTTACGGTCAACGGCTTGCTGCTCGATCCATTCCGCTTCGAAGCCGGAGAGACGCTCGAAACCTGCGTTCTCGATTTCGTGGGCGGGCGCGAGGACCTCGATGCGAAGGTGCTGCGGGCCATCGGCGATCCGGTGCGGCGCTTCGGCGAGGACAAGTTACGCATGCTGCGGGCGGTGCGGTTTGCGGCGCGCTTCGGCTTTAGCATGGAGCAGAGCACGCTCCATGCGATCCGGCGCGAAGCGGCGAACATCGAGATCGTTTCCTGCGAGCGCACCCGCGAAGAGCTCACGCGGATCCTGACGCAGGGAGCGCCGCGGCGCGGGCTGGAGTTGATGGCCGAGACGGGCCTGCTCCCGCATGTGCTGCCGGAGGTGGCTCGGATGCAAGGCGTGGAGCAGCCGCCGCAGTTTCACCCCGAAGGCGATGTATGGACGCACACGCTGATGCTGCTCGATCATCTGCCTTCGCCCAGGCAGGGGCCGGTGAGCGCGACGCTGGCGTGGGGCATGCTGCTGCACGATGTCGGCAAACCGGCCACGTTCACGCCGCCCGATCCCAACAGGCCCGGCGACCGCATCCGCTTCAACGGCCACGTTGAGGTGGGGGTGGCGATCGCCCGCAATCTGCTCAACCGGCTTCGCTTCAGCAACGAAGACAAGGAGCAGATCCTCGCGCTGATCCAGCACCACATGCAGTTCGGCGATGTGGAGAAGATGAAGCAGTCGACGCTGAAGCGCTTTCTGCGCATCCCGCGCTTCGACGAACACCTGGCGCTGCACCGTGCGGACTGCCTGAGCGCGCACGGCCGGCTGGCCTGCTACGACCTGGCCCGTAAGGCGCTGGAGGAGCTTGGGCATGAGGAGATACGACCCGCGCTGCTGTTGACCGGCACCGACCTGATCGCCGCGGGGTACAGGCCCGGGCCGCAGTTTCGGCCCATGCTGGAGGCGGCAGAAGATGCGCAGCTGGAAGGCGCCTTGCGCACACGTGAGGATGCGCTCGAGTTGGTGATGGGCAGCTTCGGGCCGCCGCCTGGCCGGGTGCCGTCGCTTGAAGGCGCGGGAGCGTAACGGCTCATGAGCTCGAAGGACGTTCTCATCCTGGGCGCCGGCATGGCGGGGTTGGCCGCTGCGCGTGCGCTGCTGGAGCGAGGTGTCGCCGTCACGCTGGTGGAAGCACGGGAGCGCGTGGGCGGCCGCGTGCTTTCGCATACGCATTCGAGCGGCACGGTGGTGGAGCTGGGAGCGGAGTTCGTCCATGGCCGCGCTCCGGAACTGTGGTTGTTGATCGAAGAAACCGGTGCGCAAGCCACGGAGCGCGGCGGCTTCATGTTGCGCGAGGACGAGCAGGGTGGGTTGCACGACGGTGGGTTGCACGCTGGGGAGGACGAAGACGGCGAGAGCGAGGACGATCTGTTCGCTCCGCTCGAAGGGCTTGCCGACCTCGCGGAGGATATGCCGTTCGCCGCGTGGTTGAAGGAGAGCGGCTTGCCGGGGTGGCAAAGGCCGATGTTGCGCGGGTACGTGGAAGGTTTCAACGCCGCGGACGCGGAGGTGATCAGCGCGCAGTCGCTGGGCGTGCAGCAACGGGCAGAAGACGCCAGCGGAGGGGCACGCTCGTGGCACGTCGGCGGCGGGTATGCGCAGTTGGCGGAGTACCTGGCCGAGAGGGTTCGAGCGCTGGGTGGAACCATCCGGCTGGGGAGCGAGGTGCAGGCGCTGCGCTGGGTGGCAGGCGCGGTCGCGGTGGATTTGGCATGCGGCAAGGTGTTGCGCGCAGGGCGCTGCATTGTGACGCTGCCGCTGGGGGTGTTGCAGGCAGTGAATGGGTCAGGCGCTCTGCAGATGACGCCGGAACCTGCCGCGCTCCGTCCGGCACGCCGCATGGTGATGGGGGAGGCGCAGCGGTTCACGATGCTGTTCCGCCAGCGCTGGTGGCGGGAGAGCCCGGCCTTTGCAAGAGAGGAGCTGGAGGGCATGAGCTTTCTGTTCACTCCGAACCGCATGCCGCCGGTGTGGTGGACAACCCACACGGCTAGAAACAACCAAGCGGGCGTAGAACCGGAGCCGCTGCCCACGCTGACCGGATGGGTGGGAGGGCCGGCGGCCGCTGCGTTTGCGAACCGCAGCGCAGAGGAGCTGGGCAGGCAAGGGTGCGCCGCGCTCGCCGGGGTGTTCCGCATGCCCGTGGCGGAGGTCCAAGCGCAGCTGGTGGCGACGTTTTTTCACGACTGGAGCGCCGATCCCTACTCCTTGGGTGCGTACAGTTATGTGCGCGCCGGCTCGCTCGATGCGTCTGCGGCCATGGCGCAGCCGGAGGCGGACACCCTGTTCTTTGCGGGCGAGCACACCGATACAAGCGGGCACTGGGGGACGGTGCATGCCGCGCTGCGCACTGGGCTGCGGGCCGCGCAGCAGGTGCTGGGAGAAGGCACGTAGCGAAGTGAGAACGCTGCCGGTTGCACACGATCTCGCTTTCGCCCACGTCTATTCCCCGCGAGGGGAGTTCTGATCTATTCCGGTCTACTCCGGGCACTTTCCTTCATGGGCTATGCAATGGAGCTGAGCAGAGTTTCCCTGTAGCATTTCTCCCGTAGGTGCAGTGGCGCAGCAGACGAAGTGCGGATCGTTCGCTTCGTTCAGGATGACACCGTGGATGATGACTACACCTACAGGAAACGCCTCCAGCCTTGTTATGGAGCTCTGATGGTGCTTACCCGTCTGCTGTCTCTTCTCCTTGTGACCAGCACCGCCCTGGCGCAAGCGCCGGCGCGGACTGTGCAGGAACTCCCTGCTACGAGCTACGGCACAGTGAGCGGCCACGTTTATCTTTCGGAGAACAATGCCCCCGCGCGGCTGAGCAACATCACCCTGCAACCTGTGGAGGTGATGCCCGAAGCGAAGTTCGACAGGGACAAGCCGGTGAGCCTGCCGGTCACCGTGTACCAGACAGGCATCGACGGGGGCTATACGCTGACGCATGTGACACCAGGCACCTATTACGTGGTGGTGACGCGGCCCGGATACCTTTCGCCGTTCGCGGAGTTCACGCATGCCGAGCTGGAGCATCCCACACCGGCGGTCCAGCAGCGTATCGACCAGTTTCTCCCGACGGTGCGCGTGAACGCGAATGCGACGGCCGTGCTTGACATCCGCCTGATCCGCGGTGCCTCGGTGAGCGGCGCGGTGCGCTTTGACGACGGCACGCCGTATGCGACCGCACGAGTTTCTCTGAAGCGCCACGAGGACGGCAAGTGGGTGAGTCTGCGTAGCGAGGCCGACCAGGACCGCGTGGATGCGACCGGCCACTGGCGGATCAGCGGGCTGTTGCCGGGCGAGTACCGTGCCCAGGTAAACCTGTCGCTGGACGACCGCCGGCAGAGCTCCACCTTTGGGCCGAGCAACTCTTCCAGCTCGCGCGACCGCTACAGCCTAACTTTCTTCAGCGGCGACACCACGCGGGAGCGGGAGGCGACAAGCGTGACGCTGGCGGACGGGCAGGACCTTGGCAACCTGGATATCACGATTCCGGTCTCGAAGCTCCATCCGCTCAGCGGCGCCGTGGTCGATGCGCGCACCGGCCGGGCCCTGAATGCGGGCCGCATTCAGCTCCTGTATGCCGATGACGGCAAGACCGTGACCTCGGCGCAGATCGACGCAGCGACCCGCACCTTCAGCATGGGATTTGTGCCGGAAGGGGAGTACAGGCTCCTCATCAGGGATGCGCGCGAGGTGCGGCTGGAGGAGAACACGTCCGCTTCCGCCGATCCCTTCGGGCCGCAACCGAAAGAGATCGTGCTGCGCGAGTATGCGCCTGGAGAGCTGCCGGAGACGGTGCACGGGGAGATTGCCGGAATTACGCTTGCCGTCGAGGAGAGACCCGCAGGCAGCCGGTTGAGATAGCGCCGGCGTAGTCTCGCTCTTGCAGGCCGCCAGCCAGCAGGCCCTCCGGCGAGAGGTTGGCTTCGCCGTTGCTAACCCGTTCCACCGGGCACGTCTACTCCGCAACCCACTCTGGAGTTTCGATACCATGCGTCTTCGACCTGTCGCCGGCCCGGTTGCATGCCTGCTCTGCGTTCTCGCATCGTCTGGCCAATCCCCATCCGCCACCGCACAGCGCGACGCGCCGGAGCCGGCGACCAGCTACGGCACCGTGAGCGGGCACATCACTGTGGCGGGCAGCAATGCGCCGGCGCGCTTCGCTGCGGTGGCGCTGCAGCCGATCGAGGTAAAAGCCAACGAACCACCCGTTCCGGGCAAGCGACCCTCGATGACCTTTTCGGTCTACGAGACGGGCCTGGATGGCGGCTACACCATCCAGCGGGTCGCGCCCGGCAAGTACTACCTGGTCGTGACGCAGCCCGGGTTCCTGTCGCCCTTCGACCAGTTCACCCACGCCGAGCTCGAGCATCCCAGCGGACCGGTGCAGCAACGCATCGACGCGGTTCTGCCCGTGGTACTGGTGCGCGCCAATGCCACCTCCACGTTCGACCTGCAACTGCGGCGCGGCGCCGATCTGAGCGGCACGGTTCGCTTCGACGACGGCACGCCTTTCGCCGGCGCCAGTATCTTCCTGAGCCGCCGCGACGCAGACGGCAAATGGGTCTCCGCCCGTTCGAACCAGCGCACAGACACCGGCGATGACGGACGCTGGCATATCTCGGGCCTGTCGGAGGGTGAGTACCGCGTCGGCGTCGGCATGAACCTGGTAGACCGGAAGCAGAGCAGCCTGCTCACAGAAAACAGCTTTATGACGGTGCGGTCGCGTTTCAGCCTCACAGTGTACGCCGGAGACACCACGCGCGAGCGCGATGCCAAAACGGTGATCCTGACCGAGGGGCAGGACGCGGGCGGGCAGGACATCACAATACCCGTGGCCAGGCTGCACGCCCTAAGCGGCTCCGTGGTGGACAGCCGCACAGGGCAAGCGGTGAATGCGGGCAAGATAGACCTGGTGTATGCCGACGACGGCAAGCGAGTGACCAGCGCCGATATCGATGCGGATACCGGAGTCTTCAACTTCAGCTTCGTGCCGGAAGGCGAATACAAGTTGGTGGTGAAGAATGCGCGCGAGGTTCGCCGCGAGACGGCGACATCAGATGATTTTTTTGCCGCGCCGGCCAAGGAGACCGTGCTGCGCGAGTACGCGCCCGGAGAACTGCCTCTGACGGTCGCGGCCGCGGATCAGTCGGCGATCACCCTGCCTGTGGAGGAACGGCCTGCCGGAGGCAAGAGCAAAGCAGCCGCTGGGCCTGCTTCCCAGTAGACACACCCGCCGGCCACAAACCGCGTGACCAGCGTGCTGCATCCTAATTCCAGAGAGTATGGACCCGTACAAGCCTCTGCTGAATACACCTCCGGTGTTCGTTCCGGACGCAACGATCTCCGTAGACGGAAGCAGGCAGTTCACCTTTCACTTTGTGCCCGAGGGTATGTACACGCTGAAGATCAAAGATGGCCGTGAGGTGCGGCACGAAGCCGACCCCAACGAGCCGGCGTTCGGCTTCGGACCGCCCAACAAGGAGACTGTCTTGCAGGCGTATGGTCCCGGTGAACTGCGCATCACGGTGAGCGGGGATGTGCAGGGCGTGAACGTTCCGGTCCAAGCGATGCCTGCTTCGGCCCGCTGACCAGAATCGCCGCCGGTTACGCGATTCGGTCGCGTACCTTGGCTTCGAGCGCGAGGGCGTCGAAGGGAGCGCGCACTTTGGCATCGTTGTCGAAGTAGACGTAGACGTCGCGCGGGCGCCATGTAGCGTCCCTTGTGCAGGCACGGCGGCCTTCACCCTGTCCGCCCCGCGCCCAGGCGGCAATGCGGTCGGCCCAGGTGTCAAGGGCATCGCTTTCATAGCCGCTGGCGTAAAGCTCCTCCGAGCCGTGGAGGCGGCAGTAGACGAAGTCGGCGGTTACATCCATGAGCAGCGGCCACTCGACAGTGTCCGCTACCACGAGGCCGATGCGGTGCCGCCGCAGCAGCGCGATGAACTCCGGGGTGGCGAAACTTTCGTGGCGGATCTCGACGCAGTGGCGCACCGGCTTTGCAGAGCGAACGCCCCGGGCCACCTCAGTGGACGCACGCCCGGTGAGACGCTCGGCGTGGCCACGGGCGAGGGAGGCCATCGCGGCGTGGGTGCGGGGCAGCTTTTCGAAGAATTCGCCGAAGCGAGCCGCGTCGAAGCGCAGCGTCGGTGAGACTTGCCAGAGCACTGGGCCAAGCTTGTGACCCAAATCGAGAAGTCCGCTGGCAAAGAAATTAGCTAGCGCCTGATCGGCGTTGCGCAGCTTGAGCATGTGCGTGATAAAGCGCGGGCCTTTCACGGCAAAAAGGAAGCCGTCCGGCGTTTCGGCGGCCCAACGTTGGAAGAAGGCGGGTCGCTGGAGGGAGTAGAAGGTGCCGTTTATCTCCACGCTGCGGAAGCGGCTGGCTGCGAACTCCAGCTCGCGGCGCTGCGGGAGCCCGGGCGGATAAAAGACTCCACGCCAGCCCTTGTAGCGCCAGCCGGAAATGCCGATGCGGACCTGTCCCGTTTTGCCCGTGCGCACAGCCATACTCTCCGGTTCGATGCGAACGCAAACGCGGCCGGAGGGTGTGGCATCCTAGTGACCGAGTATGGACCCGTACAAGCCTCTGCTGAATACACCTCCGGTGTTCGTTCCGGATACGACGATCCTCGTAGACGGAAAGCCGGCAGCAGCGCAAACGGGAGAGCTGCTCCTCACGGCCCTGAATCGAACCGCGGCTCTGCGTCAGCAGACGTCGGTTACGCAGGTCTGCTACCTGCCGCCCATGGGGACCATCGGCTCCTGCGATACGTGCATGGTGGAACTCGACGGCCAGCTGGTGCGCGCCTGCGAGACGCAGGTCGCCGCCGGGCAGAGCGTGTTGCAACGCTCCGAGCCTGCGGACATCGCGCAGCGCGAAGCTTTCGACCGGCTGCTGCAGAACCACGACCTGTATTGCACGGTCTGCGACAACAACAATCAGAACTGCACCATCCACAACGCGACCCGCGAGATGAAGGTCGAGCACAATGCGCGGCCCTACACGAAGAAACTCTACCCACAGGACACCTCCAACCCGTTCTACCGCTACGATCCAGACCAATGCATCCTGTGCGGACGCTGCGTGGAGGCTTGCCAGAATGTGCAGGTGAACGAGACGCTCACGATCGACTGGGAGCTGAAGGTCCCGCGCGTGATGTGGGATGGAGGCCAGCAGATCGAGGGCTCATCCTGCGTGTCGTGCGGGCACTGCATCACGGTGTGCCCGTGCAATGCGCTGATGGAGAAAGCGATGGTGGGCCATGCCGGGTACCTGACCATGCTCCCCGCCCCGGTACTTGACGACATGATCACGGCGGTGAAAGCTGTCGAGCCCTCGACGGGGTATACCCCGATCCTTGCCCTGTCGGAGATTGAAGCCGAGATGCGGCACCAGAAGGTGAAGCGCACCAAAACGGTGTGCACCTTCTGCGGCGTGGGTTGCAGCTTCGATATCTGGACCAAGGACCGGCACATTCTGAAGGTTGAACCGGCCTATGGACCGGCTAATGGTATCTCGACCTGCGTGAAGGGCAAGTTTGGGTGGGACTACACGAACTCGCCCGACCGGCTGCGCAAGCCGCTCAAACGGATTGACCACACGTTCAAGGAGATCGAGTGGGACGAGGCGCTGCAGATCATCCACGACCAATGGACGAAGATCCTGAGCGAGCATGGGCCGGATGCCCTGGGCTTTATCGCCAGTTCGAAGTGCACCAACGAGGAAAGCTACCTGATGCAGAAGCTGGCACGCGCGGTGATCGGCACCAACAATGTCGATAACTGCTCGCGCTACTGCCAGACACCGGCCAGCAAGGGGTTGAACCGTACGGTGGGGTACGGCGGCGACTCGGGCACCATTCAGGACATCGAAATCGCCGATCTCGTCATCATCGTCGGTGCGAACACGGCAGAGTCGCATCCCGTGCTCGCCACCCGCATCAAGCGCTCGCACAAGCTGCGTGGGCAGAGGCTCATCGTCGCCGACCTCCGCTTGAACGAGATGGCCGAGCGGGCCGATATTCACCTGCGCCCCAAGCCGTCCACCGATGAGGTGTGGGTTTCGGCAGTGACCAAGCACCTGATCGATACGGGGCGGCACAAGCCTGAATTCATTGCGAAATGGGTCCACAAGTGGGATGAGTATCAGCTCTCGCTGGCGCCGTACACACTGGAGTTTGCGGAGGAGGTCACCGGAATTCCGATCGCCACGCTGAAGCAGGTGGCCGATGAAATTGCCGCCGCCGACAAGGTTTGTATCTGCTGGGCGATGGGGGTGACGCAGCACTGCGGCGGTTCGGACACCTCGACTTCGCTCTGCAACCTGCTGCTGGCCACCGGCAACTTCAAACGCCCGGGCACGGGCGCCTTTCCACTGCGCGGACATAACAACGTGCAGGGCGCATCGGACTTCGGCTCCATGCCGGATGTGTTCAGCGGCTACCAAAAGGTGGACAACGAGGACGTCCGGAGCAAGTTTGAAGCGGAGTGGAGCGTCTCGCTGCCGGTGACCAAGGGTCTGGACAACCGCGAGATGATCGAAGCCATTAACACGGGCTCGCTGAAGGCGATGTACATCAAAGGCGAGGACACGATCACCTCGGACTCGAACCAGGAAGAGTGCGGCCGCGCCTTTGCCAAGCTGGATTTTCTGATCGTGCAGGATATCTTCTTCTCCGAGACGAGCAAGTATGCGGACCTCGTGCTTCCCGCCTCGCCCGCGCTGGAAAAGGAGGGCACTTTCGTGAACACCGAGCGCCGCATTCAGCGGCTATACAAGGCGTTCGAGCCGCTGGGCGATTCCAAGCCGGATTGGGAGATCCTTCAGCTGATCGCAAAGAAAATGGGAGGGGCGGGCGGCTGGAACTACACTCATCCGAGCGAAGTGATGGACGAGGTGGCGCGGCTGACACCGGTGATGGCCGGGGTGACCTACGAGCGGCTGGAGGGGTACAAGTCCCTGTGCTGGCCGGTCGCCGCAGATGGCACCGACGAGCCGCTGCTGTACAAGGGAGACACCCCATTTCCCTTCCCTGACGGAAAGGCGAGCTTTTATCCGCTGGTATACGTCCCGCCCAGCGAAGAGCACAATGCCACCTACGATCTGCATCTGAACAACGGCCGTCTGCTGGAGCACTTCGAACAGGGAAACATGACGTATCGCATCGCAGGAGTGAAAGAGATTACGCCGAAGACCTTTGTCGAGGTCTCGCCCGAACTCGCCGCCGAGCGCGGCCTGGAGACGGGACGCCATGTGCTGCTGGAAAGCCCGTACGGCAGGGTGCGGGTGCAGGTGCTGGTGACCCATCGCGTGGAGGGCAAACAGATGTATCTGCCGATGAACTCGATCGAAGAGCCCATCAATCGCCTCACCGGTTCTCATCTGGACCGCGCCACGCATACCCCGGCCTATAAGGAGCTCGCCGTGAAAATGACGGCGCTGCCGGAGCTTGGAGACTCGCCGCTGCCGCGCAAGAACTTTCGCTTCGGTCACCGCACGCCCACGAGCGGGGTCGAGGTGGAGAAGAAGCGTGCGCGTCTTGACTACCATGTGCCCGGGACAAATCCGCAGGACAAGCTCGTGCAGATCAAGACGACCAAGCCGGTGTAATCGTGGAAATCCTGTTGTGGCTGCAACTCCCAGGCACCGCGTCCGGTACGCAAGCGTATTTACAACCAAAATTTTGATAGCGAAGAACCAGGAATCGAGAACACCAATGGCCATTCCCCTTGCCTTTACGCCCGCGCCCGTAGACCCTCACCGGGAGCTGATGCAGCGCGTGGAAGCTGCTCCGCGTGAGCACGCCGAAGCGCTGCTGGGCGCGTGGGACCTGCTGCAGGCAGCGCACGATCAAGGGATGCTCCAAATCCTGCACGGCCTGATGGGAGGCCGCGACATCATCGCGGAAAAGCTGGCCATCGCGGCGAAATCAGACGAGGCGGTGTGCGCGATCCGCAATGCCATGTCCATTACCCGCATCCTGGCGGCTTTCAACCCTGACACGCTGCAACGCATGGCGCAGTCGGTCGAAGGCGCTCCCGGCTCACCGCTGGAGCCGGCGCAACACGCTCCCGAGCCGCCCACTCTCTGGCAGCTCTTCGGCAAGTTACGCGAGCCGGACACGCGCCGCGGCATGGGGTTCGCCCTGGAGATGCTGAATGCCTTCGGTCGCTCCACGAAGCCGTAGCCGGCGAGGTCCGGACGCACCTTCCACTTCGATACACTAGCGACGATGTGCTTTTCGCTCGACAGACGCGTCCTCCGCACGATCTTCTCCGCGGCGCTTTGCCTGTTCTCTCTCGTTCCGGTCTATGCGCAGGACCCGCTTTCCGCGCCGCTCGCCCAGCAGTCCAAACCGGCTGCACCGGGCGGCCGCGTCATCCTCATTCTGCCTTTCGACAACCGCTCCGGCAACCCCTCACTGAACTGGATTGGCGACTCCTTTCCGGACACGCTGAGCAAGCGTCTCAGCTCCTCCGGTTTCCTCACCATCTCCCATGACGATCGGCTCTTCGCCCTCGATCATCTTGGCCTGCCGCCGGATTTCCGCCCATCGCGCGCCACCACCATTCGCATCGCGCAGCAGCTCGACGCCAACTTCGTCATCGTGGGCAGCTATACCGTCAGCAACGAGCACATCAACATCCAGGCTCAGGTACTTTCGGTCGATCAGCTTCGCCTTTCCGCTCCCATTGAGGATGGCGCCGACCTCAACCATCTCTACGACGCCGAGAACTCCATCGCCTGGAAGATCGCGCGCGCGGTCGATCCACAGTTCAGCGTGGCCCAGGCCACGTTTCTCGGCGTGGGTTCTGCCGTTCCTCTGCCCGCGTTCGAGAACTATATCCGCGGCACCACCGGCCTGACGCAGGCCGAGCGCCTCAAACGCCTTCAGGCCTCCGTTTCGGAAGCGCCCACCTACGCGGCCGCGCTGCTCGCACTCGGCAAGGAACAGTACGCGGCGCGCGATTACCCTGCTGCCGCCGCGACCCTGTCCAAGGTTCCCGTCGCCAGTCCGCAGGTCCTGGAAGCGAACTTCTACCTGGGCTTGGCCCGTTTCAACTCCACCCAGTATGCCGCCGCCGCGGAAGCCTTCGCCTTCGTTGCCGCGCGCCTTCCCCTGCCCGAGGTCATCAACGACCAGGCCGTCGCCCTCAGCCGCCAGGACAAGGATGCGACCGCGTACTTCCAGCGTGCCTCCATCACCGATCCCAACGATGAGGACTACCACTACAATCTCGCCGTGTCCCTCGCCCACCACGGCGACACCGCGGCCGCCGCGCGCGAGATCACCGCCGCCCTCGCTCTCAAGGCCGGCGATACCGAGGCGGCGCAACTCCGCTCCGCCCTCGCCGCTCTGCCACCCGGCTCTCGTCTCTCCAACGACCCCAACTCCGGCTTCACCGCCGCGGAACGAATCCGCCGCAGCTACTCTGAGGCCAGTTACCGCCAGGCCGCGTTTCAAATCGGCCAGCTCCGCTCCGCCCGCATTGCGACGCTGCCGCCCGCGCAGGCTGCGTCTGAGTACACTACGCAGGGGTACGAGGACCTCGGACACGGCCTTCTCCCGGAAGCTGAACAGCAGTTTTCCTCCGCCATTGCAGCGAACCCCGCCAACGCGGAGGCCCATGCCGGTCTGGCCCAGATTCGCGAGAGCAGCGGCGATCTCAAGGGCGCGCGCGCCGAGGCAGCCCTTTCCCTGCAGCTGCAACCGAACGTCGCGGCTCTGCTGGTCCTCAGCCGTCTGGATCTCGCGGCCAACGACCTCGCCGCCAGCGCCGGCGAAGTCAGCCAAGCGCTCAAGCTGGAGCCGCAAAACAGCGCCGCCCTCGCGCTGCGCAGCTCCCTCGCGGCTCGTGGTCAAGCTGTCGCGCCCTGACGGGTGTCGTCGCGCCGTGTGTGGACTATCCTCTCCACCGGAGCGGACATCCTTGCCGCCCTGCGCTGCGAACAGATCCCTACGTACTCCTTCGCGCCGGCCTCGGAATTTCCGGTGGGTACAAAATCGACACTATGCTGAGCCCCCTGCACGCGCTCTCTCCGGACGCAGCCCTTCTCATGCTCACGTTCGGCCTCTTCCTTCTCTATCTGGAGCTGAACCGTCCCGGCCTTGTTCTGCCCGGCAGCATCGGGCTAATGCTGGTTTTACTATCGCTGGCGCGCTTGCTACGCGAACCCCTGCATCCGTCCGCTGTTGCCAGCTGCTGTACCGGCTTCGTGCTTTTGCTTGCGTCTACCCGTACGCGGTCTCGAGGAGGTTTCGCCGTTCTTGCCACTGCGGCTCTGCTGTATGGCTTCCTGCGACTCGCTCCGCAGGCTTCCGGCAACCGGCCACACGCCTACGCGGCGATTCCTTGCGCACTGTTTCTCGGGGTGGGAACCTCTTTCCTCACCACCATCGCCGCCCGCGCGCGTCAAAACAAGGGTTTAGACTTGAAATGAGCGCGCTGGGCGCGCCCGGAGCTTCGCCGTCTTGATTCGTAACGCCTCGCTCATAGCTCTTGCCCTAGCCTGCACGTTCGGCGTCCAGGCAGGCGCTCAGGTCACCGCTTTGGATAAGCAGCTCGAACGCATCGACTTTGGTGTCAGCGGCGCCGGCCAATTCAACAGCGTGGTTTCCGGTCCGGTTCTTCCCGCCAACGCTCCCAATGCCGGCCGCACCCTGTCCGACTCCGCTTCCAACACCGTCGGCGCACTGGTGAATCTCCGCTACATAGCCAGACCCTATGTCGGCCTGGAGTTCAACTTCACCTACGCCCGCTACACGGAGAACTACTCCTACGCCCCTTTCGGCGTACAGACCAACGTCGACGAGTACAGCTTCGGCTACGTCGTGACCCCCCGGCAGACGATCTTCGGCCTGCAGCCCTTTGCTTCCGTGGGACTCGGTACCACCCGCTTCAAACCAACCACGGGCGGCGGCCAAAATTTGCTTACCCAGGCCCGCGCCACGTACTACTACTCCGCCGGCCTGCAGAAAGAGATCATCCCGCACTTCGGCGTGCGGGCTTCCTTTCGGCAAGCGTTCTTTCTCGCTCCTGACTTTGGCCAGAACTACCTGACGATCAAGCAGCACACCTTCAGCACGGAGCCGACAGCGGGCTTCTATCTTCGCTTCTAAGACGCGCCTATGCCCATCATGAGCCGGCATCTCGACGAGGACGATGAGGACATCCTTCCCGCGCGCCGCACCAGCGAGCGGGAAATGACGCTCGGCACCGGGGCCATCCTAGGCATCTTCTTCGGCCTGGTTCTGCTGCTGGGCGCATTTTTCGGCTTCGGCTACAAACTGGGCAGCAGTGCGGCGAACAGTACGGCAAGAAGTGCCGGCCTTCCGGGCTCAGCGGCCGGTGGCCTCTCCGCCACAGCGGCAACCGCGAGCCCCACCGGTGGCGCCAAACCCACCGCCGGGTCGTTAGCTGTCAGCCCCAGCGGTGGCTCTGCGCCGGGGATCATCGTTCGTGGAGGCGGTGCGCCGGTCTTCACCGCGCCGGCCGGTGGTTCCGCACCCTCACACGCCAGCCAGCAACAGACATCGCCCGCAGCAGCCGATCAACCGGCGGCGGACTCCCCTGTGGCTTCTTCGCGCAACGTTTCGACGCCCCTCCCGTCGACCCCGGAGTATGGGCCTTCCTCTTCCCTGGGAAGCGGCCCCTTCGTTGTGCAGGTGGCGGCGATCTCGCATCAGGAAGACGCCGACCTTCTGGTCAGTGCGCTGCACTCTCGCGGCTACGCGGTGGCTGCCCACACGGAACCAGGGGACAAGCTGGTCCACATCCAGGTCGGCCCCTTCGGCAACAAGCACGATGCGGAAGCCATGAAGCAGCGTCTTGCTGCCGACGGCTACAACGCGTTTATCAAGTAGCCTGCGACGAGAGGTTTAGCTCAACGTCCGGCCCGGCCTGCAAGGCCGCTTCGATTCGTTCCCTGACTTCCTCCATCAACTCTTCCCTGGATCCAAACAAGGCCGGGTCGACTACCGGCAAAAACCGGACCACTGCTTCGCCGGGTACGATCTTCAGGCTGCCCCTCGGCATGATCTTCGCCGTCCCGAAGAGGGCCACCGGGACCAGGAGCGCGCCGGTCTCCGCCGCCAGGAAGAAGGCGCCTTTCTTGAAGGGCAGCAGCTTTCCATCCGGCGAACGCGTGCCTTCGGGAAATACCGTAATGTGCAGCCCGGCACGCAGCGCCTCCTTGGCCGCTTCCACGCTGCGCACAGCGTCCTCGCGTGAGTGGCCGCGGGTCACCGGCACAAACCTGCCCATCCGCATGGCCGTTCCCAGCAGCGGAATGCGCATCAACTCCTTCTTCAGGAACACGCTGGTCATCCAGGGCACCTCCGGCAGCAGCACCGGCGGATCCATGTTGCTCACATGATTGCTCATGAAGATGCAAGCCTGGCCCTCCGGAATGTTCTCCCGCCCCAGCACCCGCACCCGCACTCCGCCCGCGCGCAGCCCCAGACGAATGATACTCATGCCCCAGAAATACATCCGCTCGAAGTTGCGGCGCAGCAGCGACCACGTGATCCCTACGATCGCCGCAGGAATACCCAGCGCAAGCCAAACGAACAAGAGCCGCAATACTGCCAACATGACCTGCCCAGCATACCGTGAGCGTTCCTCCGCTACGCTTCACGCTGCGCGATCGCCGCCGGCAGCGTCTCGTAAATGCCGCCGAACCCGCCATTGGAAAGAATCGCTACCACATCGCCGGCCCGTACTCGCGGTGACATCTCCGCGACGATGGCTTCCGCGTCGGCGCACAGCACCGCGTGTTTCCCCTGAGACACCAGCGCCGCCACCACGTGCTCCGGCTCCAGCCGCTCGGCTGCCGGAATCGCTTCGCTCTTGAACACGCCCGCAAGCACCACTTCATCCGCCAGCGCGAGACTTTCCACCAGTTCGCGCTCGAACACATTCCGCCGCAGCGTGTTCGATCTCGGCTCCAGCACAGCCCACAGCCGCCGCCCCGCGTAGGCGCTGCGCAAAGCCCGCAGCGTCTCGCGGATTGCCGTCGGATGATGCGCGAAGTCGTCGATGACGGTTACGCCTCCAACCTCCGACCGCACCTCCAATCTCCTCTTCACGCTCCGGAAGCTCGCCAGTGCCGCCACGATCGCTTCCGCGGAGACACCCTGTCCCGCCGCCAGCGCCGCCGCTGCCGTGGCGTTCAGGGCATTGTGCGCTCCCGCCATCGGCATGCGCAGCTGTGCGAACTCCATCCCGTTACGCAGCAGCGTCCAGGCCGAGCTCATGCCTTCCTGCTGCAGGCCGGCAACCCGCCACATCGAGCTTTCGGCGAAACCGTAGCGCTCCACCCGGCAAAAAGCCCGCGCTACGCACTCACTCACGTTGTCGCTGCCATCGAACGCCACCACCCGGCCACGGCTCGGGATGAGATTCACCAGCCGCTTGAACGCGGTCTTCACCGCGGCGAGGTCGACATAGATGTCAGCATGATCGAACTCCACATGCGTCAGAATGGCCGCGTCCGGGAAATAATGCAGGAACTTCGGGCCCTTGTCGAAGAAGGCCGTATCGTACTCATCGCCTTCCAGCACGAAGGGGCCGTTGCCTTCGCGCACACGAAAACTGGTGCCGAAGTTTTCCGCCACGCCACCGATCAGAAAGGATGGCGCGAAGGAACGCGCGCTCTCCGCCGTTTCCCCGATCCCTGCTCTCTCGTCTCTGATCGCTGTTCTCTCGTCTCTCTGCCCCGCAACTTCCAGAATCCACGCCAGCATGCTCGTCGTGGTGGTCTTGCCATGCGTGCCGCACACCACCAGCCGCTCCCGGCCTTCGAGAAACTCCTCATGGATCAGCGCGGCCATGCTGGTCATGGGAATGCGCTCATCGAGCACGCGCTCCAGCTCCGGGTTGCCGCGCGAGATCGCATTGCCCACCACCACCAGGTCCGGCCGCGGGTCGAGATGGGCCGCACTGTATGGCTCCAGGATGGCGATTCCCATGGCGCGCAGCTGGTCGCTCATGGGCGGATAGGCCGCCTGATCCGACCCCGTCACCGTGTGGCCATGCTCGCGCAGCATGCCTGCCAGGGACGCCATGGCCGTGCCGCAAATTCCAATCAGGTGTATCCGCTTCCCCACGTCGTTTCCTTCTGCTTACCGTTCGTACGCCAACTCAGCTTTGCCGTGGCAGCGCAGCTTCGCCCAGCTCCCCAGCCGCAACGAGCGGTTCGCGCTGTCCACATGCCCGCAGCGAAGACCGATGGCCACCGGTCCCCCGAATCCAAAACTCCGCAGCGCATGCAGGCAGGCCTCTTCCAGCATCTTCACCTCCTCCGCCGCCACGTTGGCGCTCGTATCGCCAAGCACAACGCCGCGCACCTGCTGCAGGACACCGGCGCGGCCAAGATGCTGCAGCATGCGGTCCCATTGGAAGGGCTTGACGCCGATGTCCTCCAGGAACAGCACACACGGCTCGTCGACGTTGAGCGCGTACGCCGTCCCCAGCCCCGCTTCCAGCAGAGCCAGGCAGCCGCCTAGCAGCCGTCCCTCCGCTTGCCCGGGCTGCAGCACACGCATCCCGTCGGCCTCGCCGAAGCCGTAGCCTGGCCCCGCCTCCACCGCCGCGCGCCAGCTCCGCTCGTGGATTCCATCCTCCCGCCACCAGTCCGCCGCCACCATCGGACCATACACCGTAGGCAAGCGGCACTCGTTCCACAGCCATGCCTGCAGGGAGGTGTGATCGCTATACCCCACAAACAGTTTCCCATTGCGGCGAATGACCGTGCTGTCCAGCAGCGGCAGCAGCTCCGCGGAGCCCCATCCCCCGCGCGTGCACACAATCCCGTCCATGTCGGGGTCCGCGAACGCCGCCTGCAAATCCGCCGCCCGCTCCGCCGAGGTACCGGCAAAGTACAGCGGCCCGCTGCTCATCGCATGCGGCATCAGCACCGGCTCATACCCGAAGCTCCGCAGCCGCTCACACCCGCGCTCCACACGCTCTCGCCTCACTGCGGACGCCGGCGACACCACCGCCACGCGGCTCCCCTTACGGAGCGGCGCGACCGCCAAAGGCTCCCGCTCCGCCCGAATCTCAAGCTTCCCGGTCTTTTGCTGCAATCGCCACTTCCCATCGCACATCCAGAATCGAAACCGCTTCAAACCGGCAGCCCAAAGCTCACAACTTGTAGCTGGAGGAAACACGCTGCACGAGCTTTGCTTTGCTACGATGGCTCACCCAAACCGTGCCAGGCCCGTGCAGAGGATTTCCGCCGGCCCGGTCAGCCGCAGCTCCGCGTCGCTGTTCGCCCAGACAACCCCTTGCGGCCCACCCTCTGCCTCCGCCGTAAGTTCCCGCTCCAGCCCGCACAGCGTGATCGCCGCGGCCGCGGATGCGCTCGTGCCCGTACCTGAGGACATCGTCGGTCCACAGCCGCGCTCGAAAATACGAAATGCAATGCGATCCGGTCCGAGAACGCGCACAAACTCGACATTGGTTCCATGCCGAAACATGGGGTCCACACTCACCTTGGCCCCCACCTCCTGCCAGCTCATCCCGTGAGCTCTAAAGTCATCCGCCTCGGTAAAGATCACGTAATGTGGATTTCCCACGTTCACCATAACCCCCGCGATCGCACCTGGCACACCCTCGATCTCGATCCGGCGCGGCATCACGCGCGGCACACCCATGCCGCTTTCGATCCACCACTGCGCTGCTTCGCGGCGCACGACCCGGCACGCGCGCAGGCCGCCGTGTGTCTCCAACTCGACCTGCTCACGGCCTTCACTTTCCGCCAGCCACGCAGCCACGCAACGCGTTCCATTGCCGCTCAGCTCCGCCTCGCTGCCATCGGCATTGAACAGCCGCAGGAACAGGCTCCCCTCCGCACGCCGCTGGAGGAACTCGATCCCGTCCGCGCCCACGCCGGTGTGCCGCGCGCAAAGCGTTGTGGCCAGCGCCCCATGCCGGTTTCCCGCAGCCGCATCCTCCACGATCAGGAAGTCGTTCCCACACGCATGCGCTTTCACGAATGGAATTCGGTCTGCCCCGCTCACTCATCCTCCACATCGCGGAATACCATCACCTGGTCGGTCGCGTCATCTTCGCGCAACTGCTTCAGCAGGTGCAGGTGCTCCTGCCGGGTCGCGAGCACCGAAAACGACACGCGTTCCATGCCCGCCACATTGTCGTGATCCAGCACATGCAGCCGCTGGCCCAAACGATCCATCGCCTTGAGGATCGCCGAATACATCCGGTGGCTGGCCGCCTGCACCTCGTCGGCCATTGCCTCCGCACGCGCCTCGCCTACCGTGTCGCGGTCCAGCTTCGCGCCCACCTCCGCGCGCACCTCGTACAGCATCGGGAACCGCTTCCACCCCAGCTTGTTCTCCAGGGCTCCCACGGCCTGCAGCGCCGCCAACACCATCAGCGTTGCGATCAGAGCCTCCAGGTACAGTCCCACCCCACACACCATCCCAACCGCCGCCACCACAAATACCGTCGCGGCGCTGGTGAGCCCCAGCACGCGATTCTTCCCATGCAGGATCAGGCCCGCGCCCAGAAACCCCACACCCTGCACAATGTTCGCGGCGACCTGACCCTTGTTGCTGTTCGCGTCGCCCGCCAACACCTGGCTCATGACGGTGAACAGAGCCGCTCCCATGCAGATCAGCATGTTGGTGCGCAGGCCGGAATCCTTGTGCCGCCGCTCGCGCTCCAGCCCCACCAGCCCGCCCATGGCGCTCGCCATCAGCAGCCGCTTGACGGACGGCCACGATAGCAGCACCTGATCCCAGGCAGTCACATGCAGATGAGAACCGAGCGGCTCCGCCATCCGCACAGAATACTCTCGCCGCTGCGCTCCTCAAGCCTGGATTCCAGCCCTGCACCAGCCTCGCTTCCTCCCAAAAGGAAAGGCCCGCACGCGGTGTGCGGGCCTTCCTGGGAGCCGGGCCTTTAGGGCCCGCTACAGGCGGGTCCACGGTGATCTGCCCCGCCACCGGTGTGACCAGCTTGTCGGCATTCTTTTCCTCAGCCAGCGACTTCTCAAACAAGGCCGCATGCCGCGCTTCGCCCAGCACGTTGGCCCAGGTCGCAAGCGTGCCGTAGACGGCAATCTCGTGATGTTCCACCTGGTTGCCGGCCGCGATCAGCACCACGTCGCGAAGCGTTGCGTCCTTGGCGTCGCCCGCATCCGAGCTACCCTCAGAGATGAGGGCCTTGATCGCCGGGCAACTCACGTCCGACGCTTCGCCCTCGTTCTCCTGCAGGATCTGCTCCAGCCGCGCCTGCTGCTCACGCGATTCTTCCAGATGCGTGCGAAACGCATTTTGCAGCTCGGGGCTGGTTGCATTTTCGATCATCGTCGGCAAGCCTTTTGTGACGATCATCTTTTCCATGTTCAGCGCCTTCTTGATCTGCACTGTGTACAGTTCACGAAGAGTTGTAAGGTCCGGTGTAAAGATTCCCATGATTCACTCCTTGATCGGCAAGTTTGAGCGCACGCCGCGAGGCCCCGCCTCTCACCCGCTTGGGCGATCGACATTCGCTGGTTCCCCTGGAGTGCCCTTCCGCAGGGCTCCGGGCGGCGTTCACCCGGGGACAAATGGTATGTGCGTTGTGATGCGGACACCCGTACGCGCGTGGCTTGCATGTCCGCAGGTCACATAGCTGCAAAGAAGCCGCCAGCATCTTCATCGGCAGCGAAGCATGCCGCGTCGCATCTAGAACGCCGCTGTACACTGGCCACGCCCGCCGCACCCGCGGACGCACGGGCTCAGCCGGGGGCTCGCCGCAGTTGAACTCCACGTTTCCCGACCTGCTTCAAGGTCTTGCAGGCATTGCCGCGATGGCCTTGCTGTTCGTCGCGCCGGGATACCTGTGGGGCAGGATCACGGGGGTGGCAGGCTTCCGCACACGTTCCCGCGCCGAGCAGTGCCTCTGGTCCGTGGCGCTTTCCATGCCGTTGACCATCGCCCTGTGCGCGCTTGCCGGCCGGGTGCTGCCGTCAGTCACACTCGACGCGGTCTTCGCCCTGATCGATCTCGGCGCATGCGTTCTGCTGCTCCGTGAGTGGAACAAGCGCCGCGGAAAGCTCTTCCCGAACCGCCGCTCCACGCGCAGGATGCTGGTGCTGATGGCGCTCTTCGGCCTGTACTGCATCTTCGCGGTCACCGACATCCAGGTCGGTCACCGGCTCTATGTCAGTACCGTCATCGCCGACTGGTCCGTGCGCGTGGCGATGGTCAACGCGGCCATGCGCAGTGCCGCTAGCGGCGTCGCCGTGCCGCCCATCAACGGACTCTCCACACTGAGTGCGGGGGCCGTAGGCCACGCTCCCCCGCTGCGCTACTACTACTTCTGGTACGTCGTGGTCGCGCACGTGGCGCGCACGTTTCACCTGCGTGCCCATGCGGCGTTGGCCGCAAGCTGCGCGTGGGCGGGATGGAGCCTGATCGCCGCGGCATTTCTCACCCTCAAGTACATGCTTGGGAGGCGGCTTGCCGACCGCGTGCGAGCCGGCTGCTTCCTGCTGCTGCTGCTCGGCGCGGTGCTGGGCCTGGACATTCTGCCGACGGCGCTGCTGTGGCTCTCGCCGAAGCTTCACCCTTATCCCGAGATGGAATGGTGGCACCAGGACCGCACTCCCTCGTTTCTCGGAGCCGTGCTGTACGCGCCGCACCATATCGCAGCATTCGCCTCGCTCCTCGCGGGATTCCTGGTCTTGCTATGCACCCACTCCCGCCGCTTGCAAGAGCACGGCGCGGATCCTTCGTCCGGTATTGCCCCTCCCGCACGCGAGGGCTCCGGGTTCCGCAGGCCGCACCGCCTGGCCCCGCCCCGCCTGGAACAAACAGTGGCCGCAACGGCCCTTGCAGGAGTCGCTTTCAGCGCCGCCGCCGGCACTTCGCTCTTCCCCACCTTCTGCTTCGTCTTCGTGCTCACCTTGTGGGCGTTCGACCTGCTCCGCCGCCGCGAGTTCGCGATGTGCGGCGCGCTCGCAGCATCCGGAGCGCTGGCGCTGCTGCTCACGCACCCTTACCTGCACGAACTGAGTGGCGGCTCCAGCGCGGCCTCCGGCTTTGCCAGCCTGCGCTGGCGCAACGACAGCTTCCTGGCCATGCAGCAGCAACGTCATCACCTCCTCACCCGTCGCGGAGTCCTGCTGGCCTTCTGCGCACGCCAGCCCGCGGTGATGGTGATGGACTTCTTCGACTTCGGCTTCTACGCTCTGGTCCTCCTACAGGGCCTCCGTGTGCTGCGCCGCGGCGGCCGGCTGTGCCGCGGGGACTGTGCGCTGGTCGCGCTGATCCTTGGCGCTTCGATTCCAGCCTTCCTGCTGAGCTCCACCGCCACCAGCGGCCCGAACGATCTGGGCGTGGACGCCGGCTTTCTGCTCCGCCTGGGCCTGCAGCTTGCCGCCGTGCCATGGACCCTTGCCTGGTGGCAGCGCTGGAGATCCGGGCAGCTCGCAGGAGCCGCGGGTTCCAGGCGCGTTGCATTCTCCCTGGCCGCAGTGCTCTTTGCCCTCGGCCTCAGCGCCCAGGTCTATCAGGTGGTGAGCGAACGCCTGTACTACCCTGTGGTCGGGTCGCGGCTCGTGCGCAAACAGATGGACGCGTTCACGCAGGATCGCCTCGCCGAGCGGCTCTACAACATCCGCGCCGGGTACCGTGCCTTCGAAGCCGAGGCGCCGCCCAGCGCTCCCGATACCGAGGCGATCGAGTTCAATCCTGTGGGCGCCATGCAGCCTGCGGAAACGATCTACACCCACCACCAGGTTGCCGCCTGGGATACCGGCTGCGGCACAAGCTACGGCGGCGACTACGGCCACTGCGCGCCGGTCTTTGGCAATCTGCTGTTCCTGTTCGGCAATACGGAAGCGGGTGTGCTGGCCGGACGCGCGGAAAACGACCGCCAGGATGCCGCCGCCGCTCGCGTCGCTATGTTGGCCGACTTCCAGCAGACCTGCCGGACGCTACGGCTCACCGCAATCGTAGCCGAATCCACCGATTCGATCTGGCAGGAACCCGCATCGTGGGTCTGGACCGCGCCTCCGCTCGCAGCCAACGATACCGTGCGCATCCTCCGGTGTCCTGCCCTGTGAGTCTCTGGCGTTTGGCTCTTGGATACAATCGCCCTATCCATGGAAGCTTCCGAGATCAGCGAGTTTGGTAAAGAAATGAGGGAAGCCGGCGAGCACAGCCTGACGCACGTGTCGCTCATCATCAGCGTGCTGGCCGTGCTGGTGGCGATGGTGACGGTCCTGGGCCACCGGCAACACACCGAAGCCGTGCTCTCGCAGGCTCGTGCCTCGGACCAGTGGAACGAGTACCAGGCCCGCAGGAACCGTTCCCAGCAAACCGCCATCGCCGCCGACCTGCTTTCCTTGCAGCCCTCCAGCAACGCTGACGCGGTGCAGGCGAAGCTGGGCGCTTACAAGGTGCAGATCAGTCACTGGCAGGAAGAAACCAAAGGAGACGCGGAGAAGGCTCATGAGTTCGAGGCCGAGGTGGACAAAGCCGAGCACAAGGCCGCGAGGCTAGACCTCGGCGAAGCCCTTCTGCAAATTGCCGTGGTCCTCGCGTCCATCACGCTGCTCACGCGCCAGTCACGCTATGTCGTCGCGGCGCTCGCGCTAGGCCTTGCTGGCTTGATTACGGCTCTGCTGGCCTTCTTCGTCCACTGACCCTCACTCCTCCAACTCCCATGAGCCGCATGGAGACATCGCGACCGTATCTTCGCCGTACGCCGACGTCGCCCCTGAGTCGCTGTTGCCCGGCACCCCCGCAAAAGAGCAGACGCAAGAGCGGGGCTGGAGTAGAAAGGCGTGCGCCGACCGCCTCCTCGCGGTACACTGCCGTCACTTACCAACTGCAGTTCTGCAGGAGATCGTATGTCCAGCCAAGCTCTGCCCTTGGAAGCCAAGCCGCTCTCACAAGCCGAACGCGTCATCGACACGTTCGTTGCGCCGAGGAAGACGTTTCTGGATCTGATCCGCAGCGCGGCTTGGTGGCTGCCCTGCATCCTCGTTGTTCTGGTGGGCGCTGGCACTATCGCGTACACCAACCAGAAGATCGGCGCGGCCGAGATGGTGGACGGAATGCTCCGGCACATGCCGGCGCTGCAAGCGCGCGTGGAAGCAGCCCCGCCGGATCAGGCGGCCGCGATCCGCAAGAGCATGGCCGACCGCAACAAGAGCAACATCCTCTCTATCCCCATCGGCTTGCTGGTGGGCGGTTTCGCCGCCGCCGGTCTGCTGCTGGCGTTCGCGAACTTCGCCTTCGGCGGCAAAGCCACGTATATGCAGATGGTAGCGGTGTTCTGGTATGCGCAGCTGCCATTGCTCGTTTTCGACGTTGTCATACTCGCGCTGCTGGCGGCCAATGTAGGCACGGAGAACTACAACCCGCTCAATCCCGCAGGCACCAACGTGGGGTATTTCGTAGAAGGCGCTTCGCCGGTGGTGGCGGCGTTGCTCAATGCCATCGACCTCTTCAGCATCTGGATCATCGCGTTGCAGATTATCGGGGTTGCGAAGGTGGCGAGGATCAAGACATCCAGCGCGGCAATTGCCGTTGTCCTGATCTGGATCCTCTACATCCTGGTACTGAAAGTTGCGCCCATGGCTCTGTTCGCATAGAGAGCCTCATTCCACGGAGAAGCCCCCGCGCAGTGCCGCGGAGGCTTGTCTCTGTATGACGACGTGCTTACGATCTCAGGAACGTCAGCAAAGCCTTGTTCACTTCCGTCGCATGTGTCCAATTGAGGCCGTGTGGACCGTCTTGTACAACGTGGAGCGTAGCCGTAGGCACCAGCGCCTGCATACGCGAGCCGCTGTTTTCGAGCGGAACCACCTTGTCGGAGTCGCCATGAATGACCAGCACAGGAATCTGGATCGATTTCACGTCGTCGCGGAAGTCTTCCAGCCAGGCATCGACGCAGGTCAGCATGGCGCCATAGCTGGAAAGCGCAGCGATGCGCTGGAAGTGGTGCAGCAGACCAGCCGAGGTGTTCGTGCCGGACAGGAGCGAGTGATTGTAGAACATGCTGGCGAAGCTCTCAAGGAAGTCGAAACGATCCTTTTCGATCTGCACCTTGATATTGTCGAACACCTCCGGATCGACGCCGTCCGGGTTGCTGCCGTCCTTGCGAAGGGCCGGCGCGATGGAGCTCATGAAGACCGCTTTGGTGACGCGGCCCTGGTTGTACCGGCCCATGTAGCGCGCCACTTCACCGCCGCCCATGCTGAAGCCCACAAGCGCTGCGTCCTTCAAATCGAGGCTTTCGAGGAGTTTGTCCAGATCGCCGGCCATGGTGTTGTAGTCATAGCCGCTGCCTGGCGCCGAACTACGCCCAAAGCCGCGGCGATCATACGTGATCACGCGGTAGCCGGCAGCGAGCAATGCAAAGCTCTGCCGCTCCCATGAGCCGCCGTCGAGCGGCCAGCCGTGGATCAGGACGACGGGCTTTCCGGAGCCACGGTCCTCGTAGTAAATGTTGATCGGCGCGCCGTTCTCTTCGCCGACTTTCAGATGTGCCATACGTCTCTCCCGTGAACGAAACCTGTCGTCCGAAGTGTTTGGATGCACGTTCCCCGGCCTGGCTTGAATCCGTGTTCCGGGTCAGTTCACATACCTGCGGAAGACGAGCGAGCCGTTTGTGCCGCCGAACCCGAACGAGTTCGAGAGAGCGCACTGGATGGGGTGCTCCTGCGGGTGATTCGGAACGTAATTCAACCGACAGGCGGGATCGACCTCTTCCAGGTTGATGGTAGGCGGAATCACGCCATGCTGAAGGGCGAGGATGGTGATGCCGGCCTCCAATCCGCCCGCTCCGCCCAGAAGGTGTCCCGTCATGCTCTTCGTGGAGCTCACCAGCAGGGAATGATTGAGGGCCCGCTCCCCAAAGAGGTTTTCGATGGCCTTGGATTCCAACGCATCGCCGAGCGGGGTCGAGGTGGCGTGCGCGTTCACATAATCGACCTGCTCGGGCGCAATGCCAGCCACCCGCAAAGCGTTCTGCATCGCTCGGTAGCAGCCTTCACCCTCCGGAGCCATGCCGGTCATGTGGAAGGCGTCGCCGCTCATGCCGTAGCCGATGATCTCGGCAAGAATGTTAGCGCCGCGCGCCTTGGCGAAGTCAAGGTCCTCCAGCACCAGGATGCCCGCGCCCTCCCCCACCACGAAGCCGTCGCGGTTCACATCGAAAGGACGGCTGGCGTGGGTGGGATCGTTGTTGCGCGTGGAAAGCGCCTTCATGGCCGCGAACCCGCCAACGCTGAGCGGCGTGATGGCTGCCTCGGTTCCGCCCGCGATCATGACGTCGGCGTCGCCGCGCTGGATGATGCGGAACGCGTCGCCGATGGAGTGCGCGGAGCTGGTGCAGGCGGTAGCGGTGGCCTCGTTCGGGCCTTTGGCGTTGAAACGTATGGAGACGTGCCCCGCGGCCAGGTTGATGATGGAGGCGGGGATGAAGAACGGCGAGATCTTGCGGGGACCGCTGTTCATCAGGTTGGTGTGTTCGCGCTCGATGATATCGAAGCCGCCGATGCCGGAGCCGATATGGACACCGACGCGGTCGGCGTTTTCCGCCGTGACCGTAAGCCCGGAGTTATCCACCGCCTCCTGCGCCGCGGCCAGCGCAAAGTGGATGAAGCGGCCCATCTTGCGGGCTTCCTTCTTCTCGATGAACAGGTGCGGATCAAAGCCCTTGACCTCCGCCGCAAAGCGGACGGGATGGCCGGCGAGATCAAACTGCGTGATCTCCGCCATGCCGCTGCGCGCGGCGATAAGAGAGGCCCACACCTCCGGCACGGTACGGCCCACACCGCACATCAGACCCATGCCGGTCACTACGACGCGACGCTGCTCCGGCATGGCCTTACTTGCCCTTCTGGCCTTTCTCGTGCTTCTCGATGTAATCGACGGCGTCTTTAACGGTCTTGATTTTTTCCGCTTCTTCGTCCGGAATCTGGATGTCGAAGGCTTCTTCGAACTGCATGACCAGCTCCACCACATCGAGCGAGTCGGCTCCGAGGTCTTCCTGGAAGCTGGCGCCCGGGGTCACTTCCGCTTCATCCACCTGAAGCTGTTCGACAATGATCTGCTTTACCTTTTCATCTACTGCTGCCATCGTGCGGTCTCCTTGCTGTTATGCCTAGCCAAAAATGTTGGGTTACGTTCGTCTCCTGGACATGGCGTCCAGGCAAATGCCCCAGTGCCCAAGAATACCCACCCCCTTGGATGGTGTAAAGAACGGCGACGGCATGCGATGCACGGCGACTCCGGGGAACGCAGCACAGTGCCAGGCTTCGAGCGGCTTCAACGCGGCGGCCACGCCCAGCCTCAGCAATCCTTCCATGCGAGAAACTCTGGAAACGTCTGGGGTACACTGCATCCAATCGCTCGCGTTCTGCCGGATGGTCCGCAGCAGCTTTGCGGTAGAGGAATGGTTGATCGCTGTGTACGGGTGGGGAAGGTGCGATGTCCGGAAAAACGTGCAGCCGTTGCCGGGGGACCACCTTTTATCGCATCAGCCGGCGCGGCTGGCTGCAGCGAACGCTGCTCTCCCGGTTCGGCTTCTATCCGTGGGAGTGCGAGGCCTGCCGAAAGCGACGCTACTACTTCGACTCCGGGCACTCCCGCAAGAGTACCGGCAACCCCGTACGTTAGTCTTCCTCGGCGGCCGCCAGCATGGGCAGCATGCCGTCAAAGGCATTCCTGCCGGGCTCTGAAGCCGGCAGGGCTGAGCTGTTCTCCGCGGAGCCGACATCACGCAGCGTTCTGTTGATGGCGCGGGTCCGCACGCCGAGCTTCTGAATGGTGTTCTGCACGGTGCCGACCTGCTTTTCCATGGACGACATCAAGCCTTCGAAATTGTGGAACTCGGTCTGCGTTTTCGCCAGAACCTTCCAGACCTCGTCGCCCTTCTTCTGCAGGTTCAACATGCGGAAGCCCAGCTGGAAGCTGGTGAGCAGCGCGTAGAGGTTGGAAGGGCCGGCAACCATGACCTTGCAGTTCAAATGAAGGTCGGCCTGCAGGCCGTCGCGGCGCAGGACTTCAGCGTAAAGACCCTCGGTGGGAAGGAACATGATCGCGTACGGCGTGGTGACGGGCTCGTGAATGTATTTGCCGCAAATGCGCTTGCCCTCGGTGCGGATCGCTGCGTCGAACATCCTGCGCGCGGCTTCGATCTGCTCCGGCGAGCCGTGCTCATAGGCGCTCTCCAGCCGCTCCCAGTCTTCGCGAGGGAACTTCGCGTCGATGGGCAGCAGAACTTCGCCGGCCGCGCCGGGAAAGCGCACCGCAAACTCCACCGCCTCCTGCGTGTTCTCCTTCACACGCACGTTCTCCGCGTACTGCCCGGGCGCGAGCACCTGCTCCAGCAGCTTGCCGAGCTGCACTTCCGCAAAGCCGCCGCGCGACTTGACGTTGGAAAAGATGCGGTTCAGGTCGTTCACTCCCGCCGACAGCGTGTTCATTTCGCCCAGACCGGCGTGAACCTTCGTCAGCTGGTCCGTGACCTGTCCGAAACTTTCCGTGAGGCGGCTTTGCAGCGTCGCGTGCAGCTTTTCGTCGACAGTCTGCCGCATCTCCTCCAGCTTGGCCGCATTGCTTTCATTGAGCTTGTCCAGGCGAGCCTCCACGGCGCCACGCAGCTTCTCCTGGTGCTCGCCCTGCGCTGCGCCGAGCTCGTTCAGACGGGTATGCAGAACATCGCGGCTCTGCGCATGGTGCTGCAGGGTGTCCGCGGTAAAGCCGCTGAAGCGCTGCGTGAGCGCGGCCAGCTGCACATCGAGGGCCGCGCGCAGCTGCTCCGCCTCAGTCTTGTTGTCACCGCGAAAACGATCCAGGCCGCCGTGCAGCGTGTCTCCCAGGGTCTGGATGCTGCTGAGCACTTCGCGCCGCAGAGCCGCCCCCGCAGCGTCAAACGCTTCGCGGGACCGCGACGCCTCGCCAGCCGAGTCGCTGCGCAAGCCGGCCAACTCAGCCCGCAAATGGCTTTCCAGGGCGGCGGCGCGGGCATCCAGCCGCACCATCTGGCCGGAAAGGTCGGCAGCCAGCAGGTTCTCCAGCCGCGCGTCGACCCCCTGCACCGCAGGACGCAGCAGCAGGATGACGACCGCCGCAAAGGTGAGCACGGCTAGGGCAAGCAGGGCGAGGAGCATATTCGCGTTTCCTTCGCTTCGAGCATAGCACCCGGAGCCTGTGCCGCTGCCTGTGCAGAGCGCGGCAACTCTGTGGAACGGAGATGGTCTAATAACGTGAGAGCACACTTGCTCGCCGAGGATTTCTGCGTGCGTCTTACCGCCATGTTTCGTCTGTTTGCGCTTCTTCCCTCCTCCTCTGCCCTTCTGCTTGCGCTTTCTTTTCCTGCTGGCATCCGCGCCCAAAGCACAGTCGGCAACCAGACGGTCACGCAGGTGCGGGACAGCTCCATGCTGCACCCGCCCGCCGGCCAGAAGGTCGCCATCGTGGAGTGGGAAGACCTGGAGTGCCCGGCCTGCATGCACGCTTTTCCTATCGTTCATGAGGCGGCGAACCACTACCACATCCCTATCGTGCGCTATGACTTCCAGATTCAGGGCCACATCTGGAGCCATGACGGTTCACTCTACGCACGTTATCTGCAGGACAAGGTCTCGCCCGAGCTGGCTACCGAGTACCGCCGCGAGGTGTTCGCCTCGCAGTACCGCATCAACAGCCGGGAAGACCTGCACAAGTTCAATGTGAAGTTTTTTGCCGATAACAAGAAGCCGATGCCGTTCGTGATCGATCCTACCGGGCAGCTGGCGCGCGAAGTCGATGCGGACCGCGAGCTGGGCATCAAGATGGGCCTGGGCCATACGCCGACTATTTTTGTGGTGACGGCGCACCACTGGATCGACGTGACCGACCCCGCGGACCTGTACAGCGCCATCGATCAAGCTGAAGCCGAGGTGGCGCACAATGCGCCCGCGGCGGACCGCAAGCCGGCAGCTACACGCAAGTAGAGCTGCCTTGGCTTTGGGAGCAGCTTTCCCTCTGCAGAAGGACGGCAACTACCTTCGCAGCCTTATTGAATCTGCACCAGCTCAGCACTTGCCGGGTTGCCGTGAGAGCCCAGGCCGGCACTGCCTGGGGTAACCGTCGAGTGCTGCGGTGCGCGCCAGTGGTCGATGTAGCTGACCTGGTGCACGCAGCTGATGGTGCAGTTGGGTGCACAGCCCTTTTCGGTCAGGAACTCGCGCTTCACGTCCGCGGTGGTGTACTCCGCCAGCGGAACGCCGGGATAGCCGCGCTGCTGCGAACAGTAGTGCACCAGCCCGTTCTCGCAGATGTAGAGGTAGCGCGAGCCCGCGCGGCAGCGCCAGTCGTTGGGCAGGCCGTTGGCGATGGCTTCCTGGAAGCCGTTGAATCGGGAGTAGCTGCGGCGGGTGAGGGAGCGCACTTCGTCCCACACCTTGCGCTCGCGCTCGCCCAGGGGCTTGAGCTGGCCGGACCCATCGTGGATGATGCCGATGGTGGAACTGAAGCCGAGCGCCAGCGCGCGTCTGGAGATGGTCGCCGCATCTTCGGGATGGGCGATGCCGCCACCGACCACGGAGTTGATGTTCACGTGGAAGTCGGCGTGCTCGGCCAACATGCGCAGCTTGGCATCGAGCACCTTGAGGCTTTTTTTGGAGACCTCGTCGGGCAGGACGTTGTCAATGGAGATCTGCATGTGATCGAGCCCGGCCCGGTTCAGCCGCTCGATGCGGTCCGGCATGAGCAGGTAGCCGTTGGTGATCATGCCGGCAATGGCGCCGGTGGCGCGGATGGCCTTGATCACCTCATCGAGCTCGGGGTGCAGCAAGGGCTCGCCACCGGAGATGGTGATGACGCTGGTGCCCAGCCGGCCCAGGTGGCCGATACGTTGGCGCATCTCATCGATGGGCGTGGGCCTGGAGACATCGTCGTACTCGTTGCAGTAGGTGCAGGCCAGGTTGCAACGCCGCATGGGCACGATGTGCGCCATGTAGGGGTGCGAGGTGTGCGCGAGCGCCGAGGCGATGGAACCAATCTCGCGCAGCTTACGAGTTGCCGCGATCAGGCGCCGCCGCGCGGTCAGGCGCCGCGTCGCGGGCAAGGCCGCGACGCCGGCTCCTGGGAGTGCGGCGCTGGGTTTCGTGCTCTCGTTTTGCGGCAACGTCTCGCTGGGCATACTTCCTGTCTATTTTATCGCGGCGGCAGGTGGCGGCTCACGGCGAGAGATTGGCCGAGTAGCAGGTCCGCATACACAAAGCCATCCCTCTGCACTACCTCACCGCGCACGACGGGAATCGGGTGCCGGAACATGGGGCCGGCACTCACAAAGGTGTGGAACTCACCGCGTTCTCCGCAAGGGTCCACCGAGGGCGGCAGCTCCGCGAGCAGGTTCGCATCGAAGCAGCGGCCGGCGAAGCCGGCGTCGAGGTGGCGAGGGTCCACGCAGGTCAGGTGAGCGCGCAGGCCGGAGGCGATCATGTCGCGAGCGAGCTGGGCCGTGGGCAGCAGCCAGCAGGGAAAGACCGGCGTAAGCCCAGTGGGTGCGAGCCGCTCGATACGGTAGGCGCGGATGTCTTCCAGGAACAGGTCGCCGAAGGCAATTCCGTGCAGGCCCTCGCTGACCGCGCGCTGACAGGCTGCACCCATGGCATCTTCGTAAACCGCATTCGAGCACGGCCAGGGGAGCGGCACTTTCCATAGCGGGAGGCCCACGGCTGCGGCCTGCAGGTCGAGCAGCGACTCGCGGAAGCCGTGCATGGCGACACGACCGAAGTGCTGGTTGACCGTGGTGAGAAGGCCGACAACGTCGTACTCACCCTGCTGCCGCAGCAGGTGCAATGCCCAGGCGCTGTCCTTGCCGCCGGACCAGCTGAGCAAAATGCGCTTCGGCGACAAATCTACTTGCCCAGGTAAGCGCGGTAGCTGGATTCGACTACGCCTGTGTTGCGGGCGAGGCTGAGCTTGGCGACGTTGTACTGGTAGAGGGCCTGCACCAGCTGGGCGTCCGCCCCAGTCAGTGTGGCTTGTGCATCCACCACAGGCAGGTTGGTGTCGACACCTGCTTTGAAGCGGTCGGTCACGTCGGAAAGCTCCTGCTGGGCGAGCTCGACGTTGGATTGCGCGACCTTGACCAGATCGGCGGCGGCGCGAACGTCCAGCATGGCGGCCCGGAGCTGGCCGTCGATGGTCACCCGCAGCGACGCTTCCTGCTGGCGCAGCGCCGTAAGCTGCGCGCCGACCTGCTCTTCCTGGCCGCGCTGGGCAGCTTCACGGAAGATCGGGAAGCGCAGCTCCCCGGCGGCGCGGAAGACACCGTGATACAGACCGGTGGTTTCGCCCAGCACGCCATAAAAGCCGTTGAACGCGAGTGTGGGGAGCCGCTGGTACCGCACCGCGCGCAGCTCGCGGTCGGCCACATCGATCTGCGCCTGGAGGCTGAGCAGGTCTTTGCGATGGACGTAGGCGGTCTGCAGCGCGGCGTCATGATCCATGTCGCTCAGCGCGGAGAAAGGAGCCGTGTCGGTAAGCTGGAGGGCCTGTCCGGCGGGGATGCCCATGATGCGGTTGAGCTGGATGGTGTCCTTGGCCAGCTCCGCCGCGGCTGAAACCGATGCCTGCTGCCGCTGCTGGTATTCCACCTGCGCGCGGAGCGAATCCAGGTGCGTGCCGACGCCGCTCTGCTCCCGTAAGGTGGCCTGATCAAACAAGGTGCGTGCAGCACGCTCCTCGGCTTGTGCGTTGGTGACATTGGACTGATCGGCGAGCAGCTTGAAATAAGCGGTGCCGACGGAGAGCACAAGCTCGCCGCGGCTGTTCAGCCGGTTCAGGTCCTCGACCGCGAACTCCCGCTGCGCTCCCCGCAGGAGCTCATAGGCGGGCAGATCGAAGAGCTCCTGGTTGGTGCTGAGAATCGCCTGCGTGGTGTTGACCTTGACGATGGTGGCGAACGTCCCGGAAGACAGCCCGAACTGCTTCAACACAGGGCCGAGCGCAGCCGGCTTGAAGCCCATGGCCGCGAGATTGATCTCCTGGGTGTTGGTCGCCGCATAGACGTTCAGCGAGGGCAGCAGCGCGTTGGCGATCTGCAGTTGATAGCCCTTGACGACGCGCTGGCTGGCGATGTCGTACTTGAGGCGAAGATTGCGCGCGAGACCGATGGAGATGGCATCGTCAAGGGACAGCAGCAGCGGCGCGGATTGGGGGTTCTCCACGATGACGCCACCGGGACCGGAGAAGCTGGATGGAGCGGTGTAGGTGACGCCCGAGCCCGCGGGGCGGGTGAGCGCCACGGAGCTGGGTTGGGAAGAGGTCTGGACTATGCCCTGGGATGCGGGCTGCGAGATCACTGTGCTCGGTGCAGAGGGCAGCGGCGGGTTGGTTGCGCCGGGGG
>CAXTPR010000026.1:0-51604 GCA_964246235.1 uncultured Acidobacteriaceae bacterium | reverse complement strand
GACTCGAACCCCCGACATCCTGCTTGTAAGGCAGGCGCTCTAACCAACTGAGCTAACCGCCCCCATGTAGCCTGCGGTGTCTTCCGGCACCGGCCGCGAGCGTGCAACGCTCCACCAGCAATTCGCCGCCTTTAGTCTACCTTCCAAACGTGTGTGTGGTCTAGAAGAGACCGCTGTCCCAGGCCGCCTGATCAAACTGTTCCTTGGTGGCTGCGGCGCCGTCGCGTTGGCTGGCAGCTGCCGCGTCAGCGATGCGCTCGGCGTGGTACAGGCCCTCTTCACCAGGCTGCTGCCACTTGCAGGGCTCACCGGCCTCGGCCCCACAGTTGGTAAGGTCTTCGTTCTGATGGGAGCAGGCGATGTCTTCCGGCTCGTAAACCCGCGGTTGGAACGCCAATGCCGGGTGCAACGCATCGAGACCTGGCGTGTGCGCAGCGTTCTGGAGTGCGGCAGCGGCAGAAGGCGAATCGGTGGGTGAGTGCGGCGGAACATTGCCGGACGGCAAAGGCTTGACCGCAGCAAGGTCTGGCCCTACGGCGATCCTGGTTTGTTCAGTAGAAGACTCGGACAACGCCGTTTGCTTGGGAAAGTCCACGAAGAATCTCGAAAGTCGGTAGTTGGCCCCGAGGCAGCGACAACAGCAGCAGCGACGCGAACAGCATTGCTGAAGTCGGCTGCTCTTACGACGCGGTCGCGAAGAGGGCGGCTTGAATGTGAGTTATACATCCGCCACGTCCAGGCGGCAAGTGCTTCTGTCTCGCTGCGCGGCTCCCAACACGCTCCACCTTTTTGCAATTCCGTGGCCGTGTCGAACGCAAATTCCCAGGGAATGACAACAAAGGATTGCTAGCGACGATCAGCCTCGCTTGATCAGAGGTTTCTAAGGCGTGGGACGTCGGCGCGGGCCGGCTGTGGCTCCGGCCTCTCCCACACCTGCATTGGTTTCCGCAGGAATCACGGTTTTGGGAGAGAGCGGCTTGGTGATTTCGTCCAGCAGGTCGGGCGTGCCGTCAACGCGCTGCAGCACGGGAAAGCGCTCGCCTTCGTGATAGTCAAGATCCACGGTCCTGACGTAGCTTTCGCTTTGCACGATCAGGTGGATCGGCTCGCTGGTTCCTTTTGCCTGGCGAATGGCTGCCCGGACGACGTCCGGCGTGGTGATGCGACCGTTTACAGCAATAACCTTCTCTCCGGGCGCCAGCTTCGCCTTATCGGCAGGGCTGCCCCAGCGGACGTCGGAGATCGTGTCCGTCGCCATCATGAGACCGAGCGAGTACCAGTAGCCGACCCCGCTGCGCCCCGCAGGAGCCGCCCCAGTGGGAGCTGAAGGGTGGTCCTGGTAGACGAGCTTGTAGCCGCCCTGCTCGATGCCGGCCAGGTCGGCATGAGGATTGATCAGGTCGATCCGATCGTGGAGGAAGCCGGCCCAGTCGTAGTTTATGACTTGGTTCAGATCGCGAATCAGCTCCTCCCGGTTATATGGAACGATGAGCGGACCGGTGTCGCCTCCCTTGCCGAGGAAGATGCTCTGGAAATCGGTGAGCGATTTCGCGCCATTGGTGAGCTTGCGAATGAGCGTGTCGGCATCAAGCCAGACGAGCGCGCCTTCCTGGTAGTAATCCTGGCCTCGCCGCCAGTTGGACCACGCTGGATTGCCGCCGCGCAGGATGGAAGCGGCAATGGCTGTATCGTCCGTGGAGCGCCACTCGCGGCCGGACTTGTAGTCAAGAGAGGCGGCTGTAGACGCAAGGCTGTCGCGGTACTGTGCCTGCGATTCCAGCCCGGAGCGCGCGGCGAGCACGCCGCCCATGTACTGGGTCATGCCCTCGTAAACCCAGAGCAGCTCGCCCACCTGGGCGGTGGCGAAGTCTGGCTGGTAGAGCTTGTCCGGCCGGCGGTACTTGCCGTTCCAGGAATGAGTGAACTCATGGGGAAGCAGATCGGCGTTGCCGCCCTGGCGCGCGAAGCCGAGCTCGCCCACGCCGTTGTCGGAAGACTGGCCATGTTCCAGACCCTCGCCGCCGGTGATATCCGAGAGCGTGAGCAGCAGGTGGTAGACGTTGTAGTGGCGCGAGCCGTAGGCCGTGCCGGTCTCGTAAACCAGGTTGGTGAGCTCAGCGAGCAGTGCAGGACGAAGATTGGAGTCGGCCGGGTCGTCGGAGACGACGTCGATATAGTGCTTCGGCGTGACGTCCGGGGCCAACGGATACTCATGGAAGTACTCACCGGCGATCACGGGCGAGTCCTCCAGCTGCTCTACGGTGGTGGGCTGGAACTGGAGGGTGCCGCCGGGCTTGGTGTTGGGATCGTACGGCAAGGAAGGGGTGAGCGCCGTGCCGATTCCCCAGCCCGCGGGAACCGTCACGCTGGGCTGTACAGGTATGTTCTTGACGGGTTTGTTGGCGGGGTAGAGCAGCAGCTTCTCCCACTCCAGCACGGCAATCTTGTCCGAGACGCGCGCGAGCACGATGCAGTCCAGATGCGCGTGGATCGTACTGACACCCTGCGGCACCTGGACGTGGAACTGATAAAGATCGACATCGTCGCGACGCCAGAGAAGGGTCTTCCCATTGGCCGTGAACACCACTCCGGTGATCTGGTCTACCGGACCGGTGGGGCGATGGTTTCCGGGAATCCACTTGGGCGTGGTGTAGCTGTTCTCGCCGGCATGGGCCGGCAGATCGACTTCCGCGTGGTAGAGCTTGCGTGACGCCTCGGTGAGATCGGCGGTGATCTTCACGGTCTGCTGGGCAGTGAGCGGAAGCGCAACGGCAAGGACGGCGGAGACGAGCAGAAGCGGCTGGCGGAGGGTCAACGAAGGCCTCGGGTGTGCAGTGTCGATGTACAGAAGAGACGGTGCGCGGAAACTCGAAGACGCAGCGTTTCCGCTGACCCACGAAGTGATCCGCTCAGGCTTGCAGAGCGTCGCTGATGGCCTGAACAAGGCGGGGGTCGCCCGGCTCGACGTCGGAAGCAAAGCGGGTGAGCACCGTGCCGTCGCGGCCGACCAGGAATTTCTCAAAGTTCCACAGGACTTCAGGAGCGGCGTTGGGAGCGGGAAGGTGGAACTCTGCGGCGTACTCCGCCAGGTGGTCGTACAAGCCGGAGCCGTTATCGACGGTGCGCTCGGGCGCGGCGGCGATGAGCTCTTTGTAAAGTGCGTTCTTTTCCGGACCCACAACGGTGATCTTGGAAAACAGCGGAAAGGAGACGGGATACTCCATGGAACAAAAAGTTGCGATCTCCGCATTGTCTCCGGGCTCCTGCCCGGCGAAGTCATTGGCCGGGAAGCCGAGGATCACAAATCCCAGAGCGCTGAATTGTTTGTAGAGCTGTTCGAGCCCGGTGTACTGCGGCGTAAAGCCGCACTTGGACGCGACGTTGACGATGAGCAAAACCTTGCCTTTGTAGGTATGGAGGTGGGTCTGCGTGTTGTCCAGAAACGTGAGCGGAAGGTTGGACAGAGTGGGCATACGAGTAGTTTACGACCGTGCGTGGCTGCGGAGAGACTGTAGGAAAACGGTCCCGGGACCCGCCGCCGCGGAAAGTTGCCACCGGACACATGGGTGCGATTGACAGGCAAGCGTAGGATATCTATCGGTGCTCTGTGCGCGCCGAGGGGTCCGCGAGGCCATGAGCTTTTTTGACGTTCTGTTTGGAAGACCATTAGCAACAAGTGCCGAAAGTGACGAGCACATCGGCGTAGCGGCGGGAATCCCGATCTTTGGCCTGGATGGTTTGACGAGCGCGGCCTATGGTCCGGAAGCGGCCATGTCCCTGCTGATCCCGTTGGGACTCTGGGGTGTTTCGCATTACCTGCTGCCGATCTTCAGCGCCATCCTGATCCTGCTGGTCATCGTGTACTTCAGCTACCGGCAGACCATCATCGCCTACCCGAATGGCGGCGGCAGCTACACGGTCGCTAGCGAAAACCTGGGCAATGGTGCGGGGCTGCTGGCGGCCGCCGCGCTGATGATCGACTACATTCTCACTGCCGCCGTCGGAATCTCCGCCGGAGTAACGGCACTGGTCAGCGCCGCGCCGCGGCTGCATCCGCACCAGTTATCGCTCTGCCTGGTGATTCTCGCGATCATCGTGACGGTTAACCTGCGCGGCGTCAAGGAGTCGGGCTTCGCGTTTCTGCTGCCCACCTTCATGTTTGTGGGAACGCTGTTTGCATGTGTCGTTTGGGGCGCAATCCGCTGGTACCTCGCGCCCCACCATCATCCGCTGGCACTGGCCACGCCGCCGCCGCAGGTTGCCAAGCCTCTGCTCTATCTGGGACCGTGGCTGTTGCTCAAGACGTTCAGCAACGGCTGCGCGGCGATGACGGGTGTGGAGGCCGTTTCCAACGGCGTCACGGCCTTCAAGGAGCCGCGCGCGAAGAAGGCGAACCAGACGCTGACGGTCATCATCTTCATGCTGATCGTGTTGCTCGCAGGCCTGGCCTGGGTGGCCAAGGTGTACGGCGTCACCGCAATGGACCCGGACGCGCATAACTACCAGAGCGTGCTTTCGATCGAAGTGCAGGCCGTATTCGGGCACGGATGGTTCTACTTCCTGACCATGGCGAGCGTGTTGGCGGCGCTCAGTTTCAGCGCCAATACGGCGTTTGCAGGCTTTCCCCGCATGGCGCGCGCGATTGCGATCAAGGACTACCTGCCGCACGTATTCATCCTGCGCGGACGCAGGCTGCTGTTCTCGCATGGCATTTACGCGTTGACCGGTTTTACCGCGCTGATTCTCATCATCTTCGACGGCGTGACCGACCGGCTGATCCCGCTCTATGCTATCGGCGCTTTCATGGCGTTTACGCTGAGCCAGGCAGGGATGGTAAGGCATTGGCTGCACTGTCCCAACGAACCAGGCCGGCACCTGAAGCTGTTTCTGAACGGCCTGGGAGCGGTAGCGACGGGCATCACGCTGGTGATTGTGCTGGTCACCAAATTTATGTCCGGCGCGTGGGTCACGGTCATTCTGGTGCCGCTGCTGATTGGGGTGATGCTGGCGGTGAAGCGCCACTACTCAAGGGTGAAGATCGAGACGGCGGATCCTACCCCGCTGCGGCTCAGCGGCCTGGAAGCGCCGCTGGTGGTGATTCCCATGGCGCGCTGGGACAAGATCAGCGAAAAGGCCATGCGCTTCGGCATGCTGATGAGCCCGGTAGTCAAGGTGGTCCATGTGGCCAGCGACAATGAGCCCTACTCGATCAGCAACGTGTGGGCGGAGATGGTGCTCAAGCCGGTGGCGGAGCATGGTTGCGCGACCCCGGAGCTGGTGGAGGTGTCGAGCAGCTATCGAACGATCCTGGGACCGTTGATGGATTACATTCTGAAGCTTGAGGATGAAAACCCCGGGCGCAAGGTTGCCGTGCTGCTGCCGGAACTGGTAGTGCGGCACTGGTGGGAGAACCTGTTGCACAACCAGCGTGTGCAACTGCTCAAACTGGCGTTGTTGCTGAAGGGCAACCAGCGGATCGTTGTGGTGAATATTCCCTGGTACTTGTGAGCCGGCAGATCAGGCGAGCGAACGCAAGCGACTCACCGCGGCGGGAATGATGTGAAGGGCGCGGTCTATTTCGGCTGCCGTGGTAAGCCGGGAGAGGGAGAGGCGCAGGCTGCCGCGAGCCTCCGCGGGTGTGAGACCCATCGCGAGCAGGACGTGAGAGGGCTCGGTGGCGCCGGACTGGCAGGCCGCGCCGAAGCTGGCGGAGAGGCCCTGCAGGTCGAGCGCAATGAGCAGAGCCTCGGCATCGATCCCGACGATGCGGAGATTGATGGTATTGGGTGTGCGCGGCGCCTCGGCGGCGTTGACGTGCGTTTGCGGAATGGCCGCGAGCAATCCCGCCTCGAGACAATTTCGCAGGGCGTTGAGCTGGGCAGGAGCGTCCGAGGCGAGCCATGCCTGCGCCAGTTCCGCGGCACGTCCCAATGCGACGATGCCGGGGACATTTTCCGTACCGGCGCGGCGTTGCCGCTCCTGTGGACCGCCATAAGCGAGCGGCGCTAGCGGCACGCCCTTGCGGACGAAAAGAACGCCCGTGCCCTGGGGCGCGTACATCTTGTGACCGGACAGGGTCAGCAGATCGACGTTCTTGAGCTCACCGCCGGCGGCATCGCCAAGCTGAAGCGGGAGCTTGCCGGCGGCCTGCACGGCGTCGGTGTGGAAGAGAACGTTGCCGTGAGCCTTGGCGATACGCGCGAGCTTGCCGACGGGCTGTATCGCGCCCGTCTCGTTGTTGGCCAGCATGACGGAGGCCAGGCGCGTGTTAGGGCGCAGGGCGGTGTGAAAGGCTTCGGGGTCGATCACGCCGTCGCGTCCCGGCGCGAGATAGGTCACCTCGGCCCCGCGGGCTTCGAGCGCCTGCGCGGTGTAGAGGACCGCGTGGTGCTCTATCTGCGTGGTGACCAGGTGAGGGGGCCTGCTTTCTGAGGCCTCTTGGCGCAGGAGCGGCTCCAACACCCCGGACAAAGCGAGGTTATCGCCTTCCGTGCCGCCTGACGTGAAGACGATCTCCTTGGCCGAGCACTGGAGCAGGGAAGCGACGGCTGCGCGAGCGCGCTCTACAGCGGAGCGGGCGTGCTGACCCGAGGCATGGGCTGAGCTTGGATTGCCGAAGCGCTCCGTGAAGTAGGGCCGCAAGGCCTCGGCCACCTCGGGCAGCACCGGGGTGGTGGCGTTTGCGTCGAGGTAGATGCGCTCCTTGAACTCCATGCACTCTTCAGACTACGAGAGTTTGCGTGCGCTCGGCGATGGGGCGTCTGGTAGCCTAGGTGCGCTTCAAGAAGCCAGTTTTGATCGAGGTGAGTGTTATGCGTGTTGGCGCTCTTGTTCTTGCGGGTGCAGTGTTGGCGAGTTGTGTACAGGTCCGGGCCCAGATGGGTCCAATGGGCGGGCCGCCGCCTTCGCCGCCCGTCGGCACCAAGGAAGATCCGGCCAAGGCTTTGGATGGTTTGATCAGCCTTATTGAGATGGAAGTGGTGGGTGCGGCCCAGGCAATGCCGGCAGACAAGTACAGCTTCGCTCCCAGCCAGGGCATCTTTGCCGCCGGCCAGACCACCGAGTTTGCTACCGTGCGCACGTTCGCGGCCCAGGTCACGCACCTTGCGCAGGCGAACTACATGTTTTATGCCGCGTGGAGCGGCATGAAGCCGGACACGAATGTGAGAGCCATCGGTTCGATGACGAGCAAGGACCAGATCGTCACCGCGCTGCAGGCCTCGTTTGCGTTCGCGCACAAAGCCGTTGCAACGATCACTCCGGAGAACGCGTTCATTGCGGTGAAGCCGATCGACGGCTATAGCACACGCGCGACCATCGCCGCATTCGGAGTCGCGCATGCGAATGATCACTACGGGCAGATGGTGGAGTACCTGCGAATGAACGGTATCGTGCCGCCTGCGAGCGCCTCGAACGGGAGATAGACGGCGACTGGGCCGCCCCCGGTCTTAGTAAGCCACTTCAGCCTCGTGGGGCGTCTTGCGCAGCGTGAATGTCAGCGAGACGCCCGCGGTGTCGGTTTTGTTGCGCAGCGACCGGTTGTAGATGCCGGATAGTGCGACATGCCCGTTGAGTGGAATGTCCAAGACATTGAGAAAGCCGTTGTCTTCGCCGATGCTCTTGGAAGAGGTGGTCGTCACGGTCTTCAACTGCCGGCCCTTCTTGCCGTTGGTTGTTGTGGTGGTCACGGTTTGCGCGGCAAGAGGCATATCTTCGTAGGCATCCGTAGTAAACGTGATGGGGTGAAGGAAGTTGAGGCCGAAGCCGAACTGGAAGTGAGCATCCTCACCGACAGTGATGAAGCTGCGGCGCGCACGCAGGTCGTCGAGAGTAGGACTATCGCCAAGGCCCAGCTCCAATTCCGGAACCCAGCCAGTCCGCGAGAGCGTGTTCAAAGTTATTATTGATTGCGTAGGTTACCTGGCCGGCTCCCAGACCGGCATCATCACTGCCTGAGGGAATCCCGAGCGTTGCGGTCAGGTTGTAGTCGAAGGGGCGCGGATGAGCTTCGAACTCGCCGACAAGATCCGTGTCGCCGAGCAGAAACTCCTGTGTTTTATAGCCGTACGTGGCCACTGCTGGCTTGTTCTTCGTGGCGTCCTTGGAGCTCAGAACGCCGTAAAGACCGATGTAGGCGTAGACCGGTACGGTGAGATTGGCGCTGAAGTAGCGATTGAAGCGGAAGGCCACATTGGGTGTCAGGATGGACTGCCACCCACCGGACGAATCGTGCTGCCCCGCCGTGCCGAGGGAAGCATTCAAGCCCGGCGTAAACGGCACGATGCCTGCCGGTCCGGCGTCGTTGGTGGTTGCGGAGCCGGAGGAGCTGCCGGCTTCCTCCTTGGAGAGCATCGCCAGCTGCTCAGCGAGCGCGGACGCTTCACGGTCATCCTTGTTGCTGCTGGCGACAGGATCACCGGCGAGCAGGGGCGCAGATCTGCGTCCTGGGAGCGGTGCGTTCGGCGCGGGCTGCTGCGCATGCGCGGCTGTGATCCCGACGCTATACGGGACGAGAAGAAAGAAGCATCCCGCGAGTGACGCCGGCAAAGAAGGCCATCCTAGATATGTGCGAGAAGAGCGCATAGGCAAGGAGAACAGGTATCGCAGCAGAAGAAGCTGCTGCACCGCGCGGAGGAAATTCCCAGACGTTTCGAAAGACTCCCAAGATTACTGCCGCAGGAGAGAGCCGTCGAGCAGCCGGCCAGCGGCACGTGGCTGATAACCGCGCCACACCCAGGTGAGACTGACCGCCGCAATATCCAGGTGAAGACGGAGGCTGCGGTTATAGTACCCCTGCAAAGTGATCTGGTTGGAAAGCGGCACGGAAAGAGAGTTGATAAAACCGTTATCTTCGCTGACGCTACGGCCCGAGACCACGGCGCGGTCCGGATACCCGGGGCGGGTAAGAATGGTGTAGAGCTTGTTATCGCCCAGAGGAAGCTGCTCGTATGAGACTGACTGGAAGGAACTGTGGTGAAGCAGCGGAACGCTCAGGCCTGCCTGAAAGTGAGCAAGGGGACCAAGGGACGTGTAGTCACGGGTGACCAGCCGGTTGACGAGATTGGACGAGTCGCCGACCCCAAGATCAAGCACCAGGTTCAGGCGCGGCAAGCTGACCTGCGCGTGATTGTCGATATCGAATGTCACGCGCCCCGTACTCAAGCCGGAATCCGAATCACCGGTGGGCAGGGTCATGGAAGGCGTGATGACATCCTGCAGACGAGAGCCGGCGAAGTTGCCGTGCACGGCCAGGACCATGTCGCCAGGGTCCCAGCGTCGCGGCTGCAGCGATGTGGTGGTTGTCTGCGAAGGAGTCTGCGGTTGTCCTGAACCGGATGCTCCGCCCGCTGCTGTCGTCGTGACGGTGCTTTCCCCCAGACGGTAGAGATACACCGGCATGCTGAGATCGGTGGAGTAGTGGCGCGCGAAGCTGAGAGAAACAGCTGGGGTGAACAGGGTGTACCAGCCGACCGAGGAGTCGTGCACGCTGGTAAGTGTTACGCCTGCGTTGATCCCGCGCAGGCGGGCTGCCAATCCGGGTACACTCGGCACTTCCGAAAGCAGGCTCGGAGCGTCGGGATCGGCGGGCTGTCTCTTAGCGGCGCTCTGAGCCGCTACGCCGCCTGCCAGAAGAAATAGAAGCAGAATCGGAATGGAGCGACAGAACGGCACGGCTGTCCTGGATTGTAGAGGTTCAGATCGCAGAACGGGGGTTACCGCTGATCTTTGGGCACGTAGGGCGCGGGGTACGCCGGGCCGGTATAGTCGGCGCGCGGACGGATCAGGCGATTGTCATCGTGCTGCTCGATTACGTGCGCGCACCAGCCGGCAATGCGGCTCACGGCGAAGATGGGCGTGAACAGATCGATATCGATCCCGAGCGTGGTGTAGGTGCTGGCGGAGTAGAAATCGACGTTGGCATTGAGCTTCTTCTGATCCTTGACGAAGAGCTCAATTTTGCGGGACATCTCATACCACTTGGGATTGGCGTCTCTACCCAGATCCTCGGACATGCGCCGCAGGTGGGTCGCACGTGGGTCTTCCGTGGTGTACACGCGATGACCGAAGCCGGAGATCTTGACCTTATTGTCCAGCAGGCCGCGCACATGCTCCACGGGGTCGGTACCGGCTCTGTCGATCTCGTACAGCAGATGCATGACGGCTTCATTGGCTCCGCCGTGCAGCGGCCCCTTCAGCGCTCCAATGGCTCCAGTGATGGCCGAGTGCATGTCCGAAAGCGTCGCCGCGATAACCCGGGCCGCAAACGTGCTGGCATTCAGCTCGTGATCCGCATGGAGGATGAGAGCGACATCCAGCGCCTTGGTTGCCGTCTCAGTGGGCCTTTCGCCGTTGAGAAGGTAGAGGAAGTTGGCCGCGTGGCAGAGCGATGGGTCGGAGTCGACGACAGGTTTGTTTTTGCGAATGCGATCGAAGATCGCGATGATCATGGCCACCTGTGACGTCAATGCGAAGCTCTTGCGCAAGTTTTCGGCGTGGCTTGTGGACCTGGAATCGGAATCGTAGATGGAGAGCAGCGAGACCGCGGTGCGGAGCACCTCCATGGGCGGGGCGGAGGGCGGCACGCTGCGAAGGAACTCGATGACGGCCGGAGAGAGTTGACGTGCTGACGCAAGCTCGGCGTTGAACTGCTTCTGCTCGCCCGCGGCAGGGAGCTTGCCGTACCAGAGCAGATAGGCCGTCTCCTCGAAGGTCGACTTCTGCGCCAGCTCATGGATGTCGATGCCGCGGTAGGACAGGATGCCCTTCGCACCGTCAATGAAGCAGATGGAGCTCTCGTTCGCGACGACATCCTGCAAACCCTTGGGTGCGGCAGTGGCAGACATAGGAACTCCCCGGAACAGACGATCAGCAGCCGCAACGATTATCGGAGATGCGATTTGCGCTTGTCACGTGTGGCTGGTCGAATATCGGAGGCAGCGGCAGTCGAATCGGAGCGGCTGAAGCGCTCCGGCGCGAAAGGCTCCATAGAAATTGCAGGCGCACGCCCGTCAAGCAGGTCGGCCATCACCCGCGCAGTGCCCGGCGCGAGCAGAATGCCATTGCGGAAATGCCCACTCGCGATCCATTTCCCGGCCGGTTCGTGCCCCGGCGCAAGCCTCCCGAGCAGCGGAAGAAGATCTGGAGTCGAAGGCCGCACGCCGGCCCATGATTCAACCAGAGGGGCCCGCGCCGCAAACGCAGTGGCCGGGTCAAGAGCAGAGGCTGCTTCGCGCAGGCTCTGTAACCGCTCCGGTTGAATGGAGAGGTCGAAGCCGGCATCTTCGACGGTGGCTCCGATCAAAGCGGTTCCGGCCTGTGGGCCGGACGTTCTGGGCACCACATACACATGCTCGGCGCGATGAACCTCACGCAGGAGATACTCCTGTGGCCCGGCGACGCGGAGCATCTGACCCTTGCGCGGCGTTATGGGAATGGATGCGCTGTCTGGATGCGGCATGCGCCACGCACCCGTAGCTTGCACCAGATGCCGGGCTTCAAACATTTCGCCTGACGCGGTCCGCATGGCGACAACCGAAGGCACAACGTTCGCTTCGACAAGGGTGGTGTGTTCCAGAATGTGCGCCGATGCGGCTCGTGCGGCAGCCAGCAATGCTGGCCCCAACTGGCGAGGGTCAATAGAGATCTCCGCCAGCCTTTGGATCGTGCCGTCAGAATGATGTTGCAGGGTGGCGGTTGTTTGCGTCGGAACCGTCAGCCCGGAGAGTGCTTCGATTCGCGACAGAAAACCGGGGTAGAGCGATAGACTGTACCGCGAGAGCGGCAGCAGCGCCGGTGGATTGTGAGGGTCTTCCGCAGCAAGCATGCCTGCGGCAGCACTGGAGGCTCCGCTGAGGGCTGCAGAGCGGTCCAGGATGATCACGGAGGCGCCCCGCTCCCGCAGCTCCAGCGCAAGACTCAGGCCGACGATTCCGGCTCCGGCGATGAGCACGTCTGCCGCGTGCCCGGGCCGGGATTGCGTTGCAAGAGCCACCTTGCTCATTGTAGAGAAGAACCGGTTACGGAGGTTACCGCAGCGAGTTTCCATTGCGTAGGCAATGTTTGTGTCGCGCCCGAGCAATCGTCGCTGGTCGCAGAGCGTCTAAACCCAGCAAGCTGCACGGGCACGAACGCGTAATTGTGGCTGCTGCGGCATCGAAGGGAGACACTCATGGACGAAGCAAGAAGTGAGTATGTGGTGAAGCCTGCGGCGCCTGGATGGTTGATCGGGGTTGCAATAGCCGGTGTCCTGCTGGCGCTGGGTGCGCTGGCCTGGAGCTTTGGATTGCAGAACCATCTGCAGGCGACCCAGAAGGATTTGCAGTCAGCGAGCCAGCAGAATGCGACGCTCGCGGAGCGGCTGGATACGACAAACGAACGAATGCGGGCGCAGGCGGAGACGCTGGGGCAGAGTGTTGGACTTACTCAGAAGCAACTGGAGGACAAATCAAACGAGCTGATCGCGACGCAGCGGAAAGCTTCTGCGGCCTCCGCAGCGGCGACAGCAAGACTCGCCAAGCAGCAGGCGGCCACGGATCAGCAGGTAGCTTCCGTGCAGACCGATGTGACCGCAGTGAAGACCGATGTCGGTGGCGTGAAGACCGACGTGGCAACCACGCAGGCCGATCTAGCCAGCACCAAAACACAGATGGGGCAGATGCGCGGCGATGAAGGCGTGATGAGTGGATTGATTGCCACCAACCACGACGAACTCGAGGTTCTCAAGCATAAAGGCGACCGCAACTACTATGAGTTCACCCTGCAAAAGGGTTCCGCGGCCCAGAACGTCGGGACGATTAAGCTCGCTTTGAAGAAGGTCGACCAGAAGAAGTCAAAGTTCACGCTTTTCGTGAACTCGGATGACCGGAACATCGAGAAGAAGGACAAGAACCTCGATGAGCCGGTACAGTTTTACTCCGGCAAGTCGCCGGCTCTGTTTGAGGTTGTAGTGAACAACATCAGCAAGAACCAGGTACAGGGATATCTAAGCACACCGAAGAATGCGCCGGGGCCCATCCAGGTTCCGTAACCTTCGCCTTTGCAAAAAACGCGCGGCTGCACGCCGCGCGTTCTTTTGCGTACATAAGGTCTAGAGCAAAGGTGCCGTAAGCGGACCCTGATGAACGAAGTGCAGTGTGACTGTGGACGGCCTGCGAGCATCCCAGTCCTTCTGGCCGAGGCCGCTGAAGTGAAGCAGGACCTGACCCTCCAGGGACGACCGGGGCGCAACTGTATCGCCCATGACGACTGGATGAGGCATCAGCTGTTTGACCTGCGGAAAGATGTCTTCGAGGCGGCTGAGTTCGGCCGCGGCGGGTGCGACACAGTCCATTTCCTCATCTCTGGCGGAAATGTACTTTCCGTCCACCTCGTCCACAAAGACCGGTAGATGCAGATCGTTCTTTAGGCGGATAGTAACTATCGCATATAGATCCTGTTCAACTTGGGCCTTCTGTCCAATGACGTGGACAGGACGACTGGGAGCTGCATAGGTAATTTGCGGCGTGAAGATGGAAACGCGCACCACATGAAGCTCTCCCTGTCGGTGCGGATTGAGGTAGAGCGCGGCACCGAGGACCAAGGCGAGGACGACTGTGGCAAGGACCACAGGCGTGGTGATGTTTCTGCGCTGCTCTGAGGCCAGTGTGAGGGACATGCGGGGCTACCTGGAATTCCGAGGATGCTCTTTAGGGAAACTCTTTCGCTAGCGCTCGAGAGGGGAACTGTGATGGTTCGTTCGTCTGATACTTCGGCGGAACGGCTACTACGGCGGAACGGCGACGGCTAGGATGACGGACGCGGACGCAACGCGCCGAGAAAGGCTTCCAGCGGAAGCGAGTTGATGAGGTCGCTTGCGGTGAGCCAGGCGCGGCGCAGTTGCACGATGCCGTGAACGATCAGATCGAGCTCGTCCGTGGAGTGGGCGTCGGTGTTGACGATCAGCTTGCAGCCCAACTCTTTCGCGCGGCGCAGGTGCAGATCACTGAGGTCCGCACGCGCCGGGGCCGCGTTGTGTTCCACGGCGATTCCACGGCGGGCAGCGGCCGGCAGAAGCTGTTCGAGGTCGATCTTGTACGGGTCACGCTTAAGCACCTTGCGGCCGGTGGGGTGGCCGAGAACCTGGACGTAAGGGTTTTCGCAAGCGCGCAGCATGCGAGAGGTCATCTCCTCGCCGCTCTGGTTGAAACCGGAGTGCACGCTGGCGATCACGAGATCGAGCTGCGCAAGCGTGTCATTCTCCAGGTCCATCGCGCCGTCGGTCAGGATGTCGCATTCGCATCCGGTGAGGATGCGGAAGGGAACCATGGGCTTGCGGACGTTCGGTTCGCCGCGAGCAAGCTGTCGCTCATAGCGTTCCCACTGCGGGCCGCGTCCGCCTTCAAATTCCTCGGCAAGGCGGTCCGACTCCTCGCGAATGCGCGCGGCATGCAGGAGAGCGCGACGATCATCCATGCCGTTGGTCATGGCGAGCTGCTTGGTGTGGTCGGTAATGGCGATGTACTCCAGACCGCGCGCAATCGCGCCTTCAGCCATCTCGCGTACCGACTGCGCGCCGTCTGATTCGAAGGTGTGCATGTGCAGGTCGCCACGCAGGTCGCCGCGGACGATAAGCCTGGGCAGGGTGTGCTTTGCGGCTGCGTCGAGTTCGCCGCAGTTCTCCCGCAGCTCAGGCGGGATGTACTCGAGTTCCAGCGCGTTGTAGATCTCTTCCTCGGTTGCGGCAGCAATGACGGTGTTGTCGTCGAGGCGGAGCAGCGCGTACTCGCTCAGCGTGAGGCCGCGCTTGATGGCGCGCTGGCGCACCGCGACGTTGTGGTGCTTGGAACCCGTGAAGTACTGCAGGGCCGCTCCATAGCTGGAGCGCGGCAGCAGGCGCACGTCCACCTGCAGGTTGTTGCGCAAGGTGAAGCTGACCTTGTTCTGGCCCTTGGCGAGAAGTTTGTCGATGAGCGGCAGGGAAGCCACATGCTCGACTGCCTCCGCCACCACATCGGGTTCGCAGGCGGGGCCGGTGACGAGAAGGTCAAGATCGCCGACGGATTCACGACCGCGGCGCAACGATCCGGCAGGTGTGATCGTCTCGATGCCCGGGAACTGTCGGATGAGCTCGGAGATGCGCTCCGCATGGTCGCGAGCGATGTCGATGCGGAAGCGCGAGGTGTTCTTGCGATAGTCTTCGATGCCCTTGAGGAGCTTGTCGGAAAACTTCTGGCCCATGCGCGGCAGAGTGAGGAGCGCACCTTCCCTGGCGGCCGCTTCCAGGGAGTCCAGGTCGGCCACGCCCAGAGCAGTGTAGAGCAGGGCGACCGATTTGGGACCCATGCCCGGCAGCCGCAGAAGCTCCAGCATCGTCGGCCGGTAGCGCGTCAGCAAATCGTCGCGCAAGGGCATGGTACCGGTAGCCACGAGGTCTCGGATGTTGGCCACCATGCCTTTGCCGATACCTGGAATGGCGAGCAGCGCCTTCTCATCGCCGGTGAGCGTAGAGAGCTGCACGGTCTGCTGCTCCACTGCCTCGGCAGCGCGACGGTAGGAGCGGATGCGAAAGGGATCAGCGCCGTCGATTTCCAGCAGGGAAGCCGTTTCGTCGAGCAGGCGGGCGAGAGTGATGTTGTCCATAAGACGGGAGCACGTTTGCCGCAGCGAACGGGCTGCTCTGTTGTATCAAAGTTCAAGGGAGCGGATTGCAAAAGAGCTATGCTCTCCGCAAAAGCGTGACCTGACTGGCCTGCGGACCTCTTGCGCCCTCGACCACATCGAACTCGACTTCGTCCCCTTCTTTCAACACCTTGAAGCCGTCTGTTCGGATCGAGATGTAGTGGACGAATATGTCCGGGCCGCTCTCGCGACCGAGAAAGCCAAAGCCCTTCGCCGCATCGAACCACTTCATTGTTCCCTTGTACTGTGCCATCCAGCCCCTTGCCCGGCGTGCTTGCCCTGGTGCGACCAAACCGGTGGACTCACCGAGGAAGCGGGAAGTTGCCGGACGTCAACGAGTTCGCCGAAGATGTTCGTAGAACAGAACGCCGATGAGCGTTTTCCCATCGTGGATTTTGTCTTCGCGGATGAGCCGCAGGACTTCCGAAAGTGGCGTCATCTGCAACTCGATCCGCTCATCGTCCTCGGGCGCGGCGTCGCCCAGCTCCAGGTCTTCGGCGATGAGGATGTTCATGGCCTCGGACACAAAACCCGGACTGGCAAAGTACTTCACGTGCTTGGACCATCGCTTGGCACGGTAGCCGGTCTCTTCAATCAGCTCACGCTTCGCGGCGGGAATGAGCTTCTCGCCGGGCTCGATGCGGCCGGCCGGCAGCTCCAGCAGGAACTGGCCGGCAGCATGGCGGTACTGACGGATGAGGAGAATGCCGGGATCTTCGGGATTTGCCGCCGTGTCGACCGCGAGGACCACAACCGAGCCGTTGTGGCGGACCACATCGCGTCGCGCGGTCACCCCGCCGGGTTCCTGCACCCGATCGGTGGTGACCCAGAATACGGGGCCCTTGAAAGGCGTTTCGGAGCTGAGGACCTTGGCTTTGCCGGTAAGTGGGCGAGGCTTTGCGGAAGTGGCAGCTTTTGCAGGCGCGCTGGACTTCCTGGCTGGAGGACGGCTGGGCATAGCCGTACAGTACACGAGCCGCCGATTGTTGATGCATTCATTCGGCGCGCTGCATCGGGAGGGAGCATGGCGCATCCAAATCTGCGTCAAGGTGAGAGACTGAGCGCATGGAAGCGGAGTGCTATCCCATTGGAGCCGTACCCGGCACGAGCGCGCTGTTCCGCGACTTTTGCGATCAGCACGCCGGGTTCCGGGACCACGGCGCCATGCGGGGATGGTACGGAGCCGATCCCTTCGCGATGCAATGGGCGCAGCATTCCCCGGAATTGACAGCCGAGCAGCGCGAGCGGCTGGCGAACGCGCTGCATGCACAGGCCGGGAGCTTCGGGGCTGGACCGCAGGCTACCGCCAACATCGAAAAGCTGCGCGATGGGGCGGCGGCGGTCGTGACCGGGCAGCAGGTGGGCCTGTTCGGTGGGCCGCTGCTGACACTGCTGAAAGCGGCGACCGCGATTCGTAAAGCGCAGGATGCGACGAGACACAGCGGCCGGGAGCATGTACCGGTCTTCTGGCTGGCAAGTGAAGACCACGACCTGGCTGAAGTCGATCAGGTGGCGCTGCCAACGAAAACACAGGTTGTGACGTTGAAGCTGGGGCTGGACGGAAGCCGCAAGCAGCCGGTCGGCAGCCTCCCGCTCGGCGTGTCTCCGTCCGGGGCGGAAACGCTGGAGCAGACCTTGGACCATGCTTGCGAGCTCCTTGGCTGGGCGCCTGCCTGTGACCTGTTGCGCGAGTGTTACACGCCGGGAGCGACGTTAGGCGGTGCTTTCGGCAAGCTGATAAGCCAGGTGTTCTCCAAGTTCGGGCTGCTGGTGATGGACGCGGCCCGCCGCGAGTTCCATGCGCTGGGCGCGGGTGTGCTGCGCGGCGCGCTGGAGCATGCAGACGTCCTGGAACAGGAATTGCTGGCGCGGTCGAGCGAACTGGAGCGCGTGGGATATCACGCGCAGGTGCTGATCGTGCCGGGGCACTCGCTGCTGTTTCTGCTGGACGCAGAGAGCGGCGCGAGGGTGCCGCTACGGAGGACGGCGGAGGGCACGTGGAAAGCTGGCGCGCGGGTTTATGCGACGGCGGAGTTGCTGGACATTCTCAACCGGCAGCCCGAGCGGCTAAGCCCGAACGCACTGCTGCGGCCAGTATTTCAGGATGCCATTCTGCCCACAGCGGCCTATGTGGCAGGTCCGGCCGAGATCGCGTATTTTGCCCAGAGTGCGGTGATCTATGAACGCCTGCTTGGACGGGTGACACCGGTGCTGCCGCGGCTTTCGGCCACGCTTGTGAGCCCTGGAGCTGCGACGCTGATGGCGGGACAGGAAGTGGGCCTGTCCCAGGTGTGGGAAGCGAAGACTGTGGATGCGCTGGCGCTCCGCCTGGGGGCACGGGCCATGCCGGTGGAAGGCAAGCGCAAGCTGGCCGCAGTGGGCAATGCCATGGATGCCGAGTTGACCGCGCTGACCGGGTACATGACCGCGATGTCTGTGGAACTGGGCCGCGCGGCAGCCGTTTCGGCCAGCAAGATGCGCTATCAGATGAACCGGCTGCGGCGCATGGCCGCGGCCTTCGAGGTGCAGAAAGAGGCTTCGCTGCGCAAACAGGCAACGGCGATTCTGCTGGACCTGTTTCCCGAGGCGCATCTGCAGGAGCGGCTGTTGGGGGGCGTGCTGTTCCTGGCGCGGCATGGGGAAGGGCTGCCAAAGCTGCTGGTGGAGCACGCCGGGCAGGAGTGTCCCGGGCATCGCGTTCTGACGCTATGAGGCGGGGGAACCAGGGACGGGTGTCCGGCGTATCCTCTGGGGAGGTATTATGCATTTCTTGCTGATTCCCGTCCTGCTCTACTTCCTGCCCACGATCGTTGCGTCCGTGCGGCGGTCCCACCATGGCATGCTGATCTTTCTGCTGAACCTCTTCGCCGGGTGGACCGTGATTGGCTGGATTGCCGCGATGATCTGGGCTGTACTGAGCAGCCCACGGTGTGTGTATGTTTACCCAGCGTCGCAGGGGTACCGCCGCTACTAAAATCCTTCGTAAGGTGACGACGATGGAATCGAGCGATCAGGCGTTTGAGGTGACGTGTCCGGACTGCGGGGCGATGATCAAGGTGGATCCGGTGACGCGGTCGCTGATCGCTCACACGCCGGCTCCGCGCAGGAAGACGTTCGAAGACCTGGGCGCGGCAGCGCGGGCGCTGAAGGATGCGGATGCCCGGCGGGAGTCGCTGTTCGCGCAGAGCGTGCAGGCGGAAAAGAACAAGGACGACCTGCTGAGCAAGAAGTTCGCCGAGGCGGTGAAGAAGGCCAAGGAGTCGCCGGACACGGGAAAGCCGCTGCGGGCTTTTGATCTGGAGTAAACAGCGGGCGGCTACACTTGACAGTGTATGCCTCCGATTGTGAATGCGCAGCGCGTGAGCAAGCGCTTTGGCGCTGTGCCGCTGTTTGAAGAGATTTCCTTTGTGGTGGGAGACGGCGACCGCATTGGGCTGATTGGGCCCAATGGGGCCGGAAAGTCGACGCTGCTGGCCGTGCTGGCGGGTGACGTGGAGCCGGACGCCGGGGAGCGTTCCCTGCGCAAGCGGGCGCGGGTGGGCTACGTACGGCAAATCTCGGAGTTCGGGCCGAAGCAGACGGTGCGCGATGTGATCGCGGCCGCGCTGCTGACGGCAGGGGTGGACGAAGCGCAACGCGAGCAGCGTCTGCGCGAGACCCTGGGCCGCACCGGGTTTGTGGACGGCAACGAGGCGATCACCTCGAACGGTCCCAGCATGGATGCCGAGGCAGCGAGCCTGAGCGGCGGCTGGCGCAAGCGGCTGGCGATTGCCGAAGCCGTGGTGAGCGCGCCGGATGTGCTGCTGCTGGATGAACCGACCAATCACCTGGATCTGGAAGGCATCGAGTGGCTGGAAGCGCTGCTGCGTGGCGCCAGCTTCGCCGCCGTTGTGGTCACGCACGATCGCTACTTCCTGGAGAATGTGGCCAGCGAAGTGGTTGAGCTGAGCCGTGTGTACGCGGAGGGCCTGCTGCGGGTCAAAGGTAGCTACTCTAAATTCCTGGAAGGCCGTGAAGCCTATCTGGAATCGCAGCAGAGAATGGCCGAGGGCCTGCGCAACCGGGTGCGTACCGAGATCGAATGGCTGCGGCGCGGGCCGAAAGCGCGCGCGACCAAGGCCAAGGCGCGCATCGACACGGCGCACGCCATGATCGGCGAACTGGCCGAAGTGGATGCGCGGCAGCGAACGGCGAACGCGGACATCAGCTTTAGCGCCACCGGCAGGCAGACCAAGCGTCTGGTGGAGATGGAGGGCGTGGCCGTGACGCTGGGCGGGCGCGAGATCGTGCGCGATGTCAGCTTTGTGCTCACCAACGGGACCAGACTGGGCATCGTGGGCCCAAACGGCTCGGGCAAGACGACGCTGCTGCGCGCCATGACCGGCGATCTGGATGTGAGTGCCGGCCAGGTGAAGCGCGCGCCGGGGCTGCGGGTGGTGTACTTCAGCCAGTTGCGCGAGATTGACGAGAGCCTGACGCTGCGGCGGGCGCTGGCGCCTGACGCTGATGCCGTGGTGTACGGGGATCGCGTGGTACACGTGGCGAGCTATGCGGCGAAGTTCCTGTTTACGGGCGAGCAGCTCAACCAGCCGGTTGCGCGGCTGAGCGGCGGCGAACGCGCCCGCGTGCTGCTGGCGCGGCTGATGCTGCAACCGGCGGATGTGCTCATCCTGGATGAGCCGACCAACGATCTTGACATCCCCACGCTGGAAATTCTTGAGGAAGCGCTGCTGGAGTTTGCCGGTGCGCTGGTGCTCGTGACCCACGATCGCTACCTGCTGGATCGCGTGGCAGACACGGTGCTGGGACTGAACGGCCGTGCAGAAACGGCGTTGTTCGCGAGCTACGCACAGTGGGAGGAGTGGAGAAGCAGGGAACAGTGGACAGGCAGCAGCGACGAAAGAACGAAGACGGTGGCTGCTGCGCCCACACAGCCTTCCAGGAAGAAGCTCTCGTACATGGAGCAGCGCGAGTTCGACGGGATCGAGGCGCTCGTAGACAAGGCCGATGCGCGGATGGCAAAGGCGCATGACCGGCTCGCCGATCCTGCCGTGGGAACGGATGCGACCGCGCTGACGGCAGCGCTGGCAGAAATGGAGCTCGCGCAGGCCGAGCACGATGCTGTGTATGCACGATGGGCGGAACTCGCGGAGAAGGCTGGGTGAGAAGGAACGACGCGCGGGCGATGACGAGCGGAGGGACGACGTCAACTAATCCCTGCGCATCACGTCGCCGTTCTTCATCACGAACAACACTTTGGTCAGCGTGCTGATGTCGTGAAGCGGATCGCCAGGCACGGCGATGATGTCGGCGAAGAAGCCTGGCTTGAGCTGGCCGATGGCAGTCTCCCAGTCCAGCAGCTTGGCACCGTTCAGCAGGCCCGCGCGTAGCACGTCGGCAGGGCTCATGCCGTATTGCACCATCAACTCGTACTCCCGCGCCTGGGTGCCGTGCGGGAAGGGACCTACGTCGGAGCCGACGGCAAAGGGCACGCCGGCGGCCATCTGCTGCTTGAACTGCGCGGCGTGGAAGACCTGTTCGTCATTGAGGCGCTTGGCGGCCGCCGGAGAGGCAGCGTGCGCGGCGAAGTACTCGACGATGGCGAAGGTGGGTACAGCGTAGACCTGCCTGTCGTGCATCGCGCGCATCGTTTTGGGCGCGAGGAAATAGCCGTGGTCGATGGAAACGACGCCAGCGGCCACGGCGAAGGCGGCGCCGGGTTCTCCGGTGCAATGCACGCCGATACGCGAACCGGTGCGCTGGGCCTCCCTGACGGCTGCGGTAAGCTCCTCTTCGCTGTACTGGTAGGGTGTGGTGAAGACGCCGTCTTGCAGGCGGTCGCGGCCCGTCTCGTAGATCTTGGCGAAGTCTGCCCCCTGCTTGCGCTGCTCCCGCATGACAGCAATGATCTCGTCGGCGGAATCGGCGCGGTCGGCATTCGAAAGCAGATGTTCTTCCGGATTACGGCCGTTGTTGTCCTCGTGGCCGCCGTTGATGTCGATCGCATTGCAAGACACGCGCATGCGAGGGCCGGGGATGAGACCGGAGTTGATGGCGTTGCGCACCGCCACGTCGGCGCAGCCTGCGCCTTCGGTGCCCATGTCGCGCTCTGCAGTAAAACCGGCCATCAGATCGGCTTTGGCTGCTGCGGCGGCGACCAGCGTGCGCTCGGGGACCGGCTCGTTCACGGTCTGATTGGCTTCATCTCCGACGTGCAGGAACAGATGCGTGTGCGCGTCGATCAGGCCGGGCAGGAGCGTGGCTTCGCCGAGATCGATCGTCTGCGCTCCGGTGGGGTGATCGACACCGGAACCCGCGGCCACAATGCGACTGCCGCGGACCAGGATCTCACCGGGAGACACGAGCTTGCCGGCCGCAACATCGAGCATATGCGCCGCGTGCAACACAAGAGTCTTTGGCTCAGGCGCTTGCTGGGCGCGGAGCGAGGCGGCAAGTAGGACGGCGGGCAGGAACAGGCGGCACATGGTGGTTGCAGAATACGTCACGCGCTCCGCCTGATGGTGACATCCTTCAGGGAGCGCAGCGCCTGTCTCGACTCAATCAGCGGATTTCCCAAATACGGTGAAGTCCAGGACCGCCAGCGGCGCTCCGGGAGGAATGCCCGTTACTGTTAAGCGCACATAACGGCAGCGTACCGGGTTGAAGTCGTCGAACTCGATAGTGGCGGCGTGCTCATTCGCAGTCCGGTCCACCACTGTCCAGAACTGTTTCCCGTCCAGCGACGCTTCGAGGCGATAGCGATAGGGTGCCGGAGGACCGGGCGGCTGGCCGTACCAGCGCCGGTCGTGGCCATCTACATGGATTTCTCCTCCAGAGGCACGCTGCGGCGCGGCATCAAAAATGACACGGCTGGAGTCGATCATAAATTCCTGATTGGGGTCATCGGAATTGCGCGCACCTAAGTCGAGCATGAGCCAGGGAGCCGCGTCTCCTTCCGCGGGCTGCCACCATGTGCGTATATTGTTGTCGAACGCATACTCCGGGTCGCGACCAGGGGCGGCGCTGCTGGCTGCGTACGTATAACGATTGATGGAGACGGCAATTGAGGAATCAGGAGCAGTGGGACTGAGGACTCTACGTGGCTCCTCGGACGGGCCGTCCACATACATGTTTCCCTCGGCGTCGAAGTTGACCGGGTCCATGCCCACCCGGCGGTCGAATGTGGACCAATTGCGGAACAGAATTGTGTAGAAGGCCCAAAGCTTTCCATTGGGACCTTCAACCACTGTGTGGTGGCCGGTGCCAGCGATCAAGCCATTGTGATGCACCAGCATCGGGTTGCGCGGCGCGCACACGAAGCTGCCAAGCGGGGTGACCGACGTGTACACGCCTACGGAGTAGGTCTTCCACTCCGTGCCCGGGGAGGAGTATTGAAGGTAATACTTGCCGTTGTGCCTCGTCATCCACGGAGCTTCCAGCCAGCTCACGTGTGTCCCCTCATTGTTGTCGCCGTAACGTTCCCACTTATGCGAGGGGTCGAACCTGATCAGCTTTACGGGTGTGCCACGGAAACGGGTGAGATCGCTGCGGTCCAACTCCACGCCCCAGATGCCCTCCGTGTGCATCCCGGAGTAATACATGTAGACACGGCCGTCCGTGTCGACATAGGTCATGGGATCAAACATCCGCATCACCTTCCCGGAAGCGTCCTTGATGTCCCCAAGGTAGGTCCACGGCCCCAAGGGACTGGAAGCCTTCCAGAAACCTGTGTTGTTGCCGGAAAGATAAACCTCACCCTTATACTCAAAGGCATTCGGCGCCGTGGGTGTGCCGTGCCCGGGGGGCACGGTCACGCGCTCGTGCTTCCAGGTGACAAGGTCAGCCGAGACCCAGACCATTCCGCCAGACAGAAACAAGTAGTACTTTCCCTGGAAACGAAGCACTGTGGGGTCTGCCACGCTACGCGAGTCTTCGATGGAAAGCGGGTTAGCGTAGCGTCCGGACTGTCCTTCCGCTGCCCTCGAGAGCAATCCTGAAGCTGTGGTTGCGGCGAGGACGAAGAATTGAAACAGGCGCGCGATTCGAATGACGTGCAAGAGTAGTTGTCTCCAGAAGCTGAGTCATTACTTACGTTCCACCCCCGTGACGGTGTTGCTCAAGACAGAGACCTGCTCCTGAGGCAGTTCACGAAGCGATACAAGGCATTCAGTGGCTAAGACCTGCAGACGATAGTGCTTCGATGCAGCAACGTGCAACGGTACTCATCTACCAAGCTTTGATAGTACATGTGTACCGTTAACTCTGCCCCCTGTGTCGACCAAGGCGGAGGCTAGAGCTCGGCCATCCTATGGTTCATTTTGTCCTATCGGAGATTGGTCCCTTCGGAACACAGTGTCGCGTGAGCGCTGCTTGCCTCACAGCTCACTTAGCTTGCAGCTTCACGTCGGCCTGGGACGCGTCCGGCGGGGTTGCTGTATAAATGTCTCCCGAGTAGAAAGTGCGAACGAAGTTGTTCCGGAGGTCCGGTCCTGTGCGGCTTGCAAGAACTATGGGAAGTGTCGCTGTCATCATGATTCTGTGCGTTGCCACCGCCGTGGGGCAGAACGGAAAAGAAGGCGTTGCAGGGCCTCTGACGCGGCCCGAAGGACCCTGTGATATCTATGCTGCAGCTGGAGATCCATGCGTTGCGGCCCATAGCACTACGAGAGCTCTTTACCAGTCGTATAACGGACCGCTTTACCAGGTGCTGCGTCAGTCAGATGGCAAGACGCTGGATGTGACAGTCGTTCAGCCGGGATCCTTACCTACCCAAGACGCGGGTGGTTATGCCGATGCGGCAGCACAGGATACGTTTTGCGCAAACACTTACTGCTGGATCAGCAAGGTGTACGATCAGTCGCCAAAACACAATGACCTGTTGCAGGCTCCACGGGGCGGCTTCAGTGGACCCGCAATGGGAGGCTTGAACAACCTGCCCCTGGCGGACATGGCACCCGTAACCGTGATGCGGCACAAGGTGTATGGCGTATTTATCGAGCCAGGCACAGGTCTTCGTATCGATGACGCGAAGGGTACAGCGGTTGACGACCAGGCCGAGGGGCAGTACTGGGTCATCAATGGGCGCCACTTTAATGGTGGGTGCTGTTTTGACTACGGGAATGCCGAAATCGATAGTCGTGACGATGACAACGGCACCATGGAGACGACATACTTTGGGGACACTACCGGTTGGATCCACGGCAATCCTCCGGGGCCCTGGATCGAAACCGATCAGGAAAACAATCTGGTAGGGTGCGTGAATACAGACGGATCCAGGCTGTGCGCCCATCTGCCGGACATTCACTGGCGGTTTGTGACGGCCATGGCTAAGGGTGAACCGCACCGCTGGGCTTCGCTTGGCGGCGACGCGCAGAGGGGTCCCCTGACGGTGATGTTCGATGGTCCGCGGGTGAACTCCAGTTATGACCCCATGCGGAAACAAGGGGCGATCCTGCTTGGGAATGGCGGCGACAACAGCAATAGTTCGCAGGGCACATTCTATGAGGGTGCCGTCACCGCGTCGGGGACCTTCCCGAGCGACGCCACCGATCAACTGGTCCAAGCGAATGTCGCTGCCGCGGGGTATGATGTGCCGCGCCTCAGTTTGAAGCCAGCTTCGGCGAAAAACCCTACAGGCGTTCAGACGTTCTCTCCTGGTGCAACCAAGGAAATCACGGTTACCTTCACAAACACCACGGGAGCACCCGTGACGGGACTGGCGCTCGGGCTGACCCTGCCCAGTAAGCAGTGGACGGCCTCCGTTCAGGGTACGAAGGAGCAGGCCAAGACGTTTCCTGATGCGGTTGCGCCAGGCACGAGCGTGAATGCGACCTTCACGGTGACAGCCGGTCCGAAAGCGTTCGAGGGGGATCTGGTTGCCGACGCCAACTGGATGAAAGCAGCACACGGCACGAAGCAAACCGAGAGTATGGCAGAAAAAGTGCGGAGTACCGCACCGGTAAAGATCAATGAATTCCGTATCGGCTCCGGTTCGGAGAGTAATTCAACCGACTCGTTCATTGAGCTATACAACGCCGGCAGTACTGAGGCAGACCTCTCCGGATGGAGCCTGACAAATCGGCCAGCGCAACAGACAGTATTCTCTTCCGTGCGGATTCCGGCAGGAACCAAATTGAAGCCAAAGGGTTTCTATCTGCTCGGCCTGTCCAATTCCGGACTGGCCGTATCAGCACGAACTGGAGACGTCACGCTACATGTCCGCGAAGTGAAGGGCATGTCCGCTGGGGACACGGTAGAAATCGATACAGGCAAACAGGCAGAGAGCCGCAAGATTCTGGCGATCGGTACAGCAGCCAGCGATCGCACGTCCTTATGGCAGCCCTTACCCGACGGTCCGCTAACACTGCCCCCCGGGTCCACCAATGTTCCGGTCCAAAGTGTAGCGGGTTTTAAGGTAGGCGAGAAGATCGCGCTTGGGTACGGTTCGGCTTTGCCGTTTACAGGCAGCGGAATCGAGAAATATGAGACGGTGACGGTGACCTCGGTGGGTAAACCAGGGACACAGGCATATTTAGCAACTGATGCGGCTGCTGGCGCCACAGAACTCCAGGTGACAGCTGTGGAGGACATCTCTGCCGGTGACAAAATCCGACTGGACATCGACAGCCCCGGGCATGGAATCGAAGTGGTCACCGTGATCAGTGTTGGCACGAAGGCGAGCCAGACCAACCTGACGGAAGATGTCAACGCGGGAGCACACACGATTCGGGTTCGTCGTGTAGACGGATTCTCCGCAGGCGACAAAATCATGATAGGCACGCCGTCAAGCAGGGAAGTAGTCACTGTGGGCGCGGTGAAACGGGAGGGCCGCACTGGCGCGGAGCTTACGTTTGCGCCATCCCTTTCCAGCAGGCATGACCGCGATGAGTGGGTTGTATCTCCGGGCACTGGTCTCAAACTGGCGGGCCCACTCCGCTTCAACCATGCAGCGAATCTGCCCTTCAGCGATCGTGGGACGGGGATCTCGTTCGAGCCTTCGACGAAATTTGTACACGTGAGCGATGAGCCTGTTCAGGCGCTTGGCTCGGGGATCACCCTAGATAAACCGCTGGCCGACGATCACGCAATCAACTCGGTGGTGCGCGATCAGAAGGTGACCGCCGCGGGCTACCGCGGTGACCGGCAGCCAGACGAGTGGTTTGGTGGTCCCGAACTCACAACGAGGTACCTCCTGTTTGGTCGTATGGTTCCGTTGCGGGAGGGTAGTTTCGTATTGCGAGATGCTTCCGGAGTTGTGGCAGATAGCCTGAACTACGGTGGTTTATCCGATCCTTGGGCAGCCAAAGGGTATCAGGCCGACTCAGGCGAGCGAAGCGCGGGTTGCTTTGTGGCATCTCCAGAACCCGGTGATGGGTTTGGAATGACGGGTGGCCCGACAACAATCAACCGGAGCGCGGGCCGCTTTCCGGATGGCGCTGACACAGACAGCAACTGCACCGATTTCGCCGTGACACCCGCTACTGTGTTGCCCATCGGGTCAGCTGCAGGCGATAAGACGATCAAGGTCGCAAGCGTGGCAGGGTTCTACGCGGGCGGAAAAGTGATGATCGGCTCGGGTACAGATGGTGAGCGCGGGATCATCGGCAGCGTGGGCACGGCAGGGGCAACGACCGCTGCTAAGGCACTGTCGGCCGGGGCGACGGCGATTTCGGTAGCGAACGTCTTCGGCTTCGAGGGTGGCCAGACGATCACTGTCGGAGACGGAGCTGATGCGGAAACGACGAACGTCGTGTCGATCAGAAGGTCTGAAGGGGCTGTGCTGGTGGCTACTCCTTTAAGAAGGGCGCACGCTATCGGTAGTCAGATATCCGGAACGGGTGTCACTCTGATCTCTGCTTTGACCCGTGCGCACTCTGCGGGAACATCCATGAGCGCTGCTCTGCCGACGCCCGGCGCCGCAAACGAGTCAGAAAAGGTCGATGTAGCCAAAATGGCGGGGGAGGGCTTGCGCACGCCCTGAGGTAGACCCGCTTGCGAATGTAATAGAAGGCGTCATCAACACCGGCTTCTGGCGAGTCAGAATCGCAAATACAGTTTGCTTTGATCGTCGGCCACTTAGAACGATCTTGGATGGAATGCTGCCTTGCATCCTCCCATCCCCAGTCGCCGACCACGATGAGTTCTGTGGAGTCCGAGTTGTCATTGTCCAGAACGCCTAGGTTCAAGGCAACACTCCATGCGCAGAAGACGATTTTGGTTGTGCGGATCGCGGTCGCAAGGTTCGGATCAACGTTTGCGACCCGAGCTTTGCCAATATAGCTGTGCTGCTGCGAACAGCGCCGACAGAAGAGACTAGACGAACCAGTCCATGAGGACCACACTCCCAAATCCATCGTATGTCGCTCTTTCACACAAGGACGACACGCAAGAGGTGTTTGCAAAATGAGAGTGCTGGTCGTTGAAGACGAAGTGCGTTTGGCAGAAAACATCGCACGAGGTTTGCGAGAGGGTCCCGGGTATGCGGTGGACGTTGCGCACGATGGGCGCGATGCCCTCCAACTTTGTTGGACGAGCGAATATGATCTCATCGTTCTCGACCTGATGATCCCGGGGGCCGGTGGCCGGGAGGTGGTGCAGCAATTGCGAGCGGCTCGGTCGGCAACTCCTGTGCTGATCCTCACGGCCATCAACGATACACACAGGACCGTTGACCTGCTCGACAGTGGTGCCGACGACTACATGACCAAACCCTTCGATCTAGGCGAACTTCTCGCTCGCACACGTGCACTCATTCGAAGAAGCAAAGGGGCAAGTGAGCCGCTCTTGAGCTTCGGTGGACTCCGCATGCACACCAGTGAACAGACTGTCGAAGTTCAAGGCGCGAAGATCGATCTCTCACCTACCGAGTACCGCATCCTTGAATACCTTATGTACCGTCCACGAGTCATCGTTTCAAAGCGAGAGCTTCTGGAGCACCTCTACGACTTCACCTGGGAGCACCATTCCAATGTGATCGAGGCGCATGTGTCCAATCTTCGGAAGAAGCTGAGAGTCACAACAGGCGGAGATGTTCTCGAGACCCTGAGAGGGCGAGGCTACCGGCTGGCTGAACCATGAAAAGTGCAACGTGAAAACACACTCCCTTACGAGACAGACAGTCGGTATCGTCGTCGCGGCCCAGCTCTTATGCGCAGGCATACTCTGTGGTGCTGCGCTCATCAACGAGCGTCACACCCGCCTTCGGGCTCTCGACACACAGTTGCAGGGCTACTCTGATTCACTTCTCGGGGCGGTTCAGGATGCCGAGGATCCTGACGATAACGTAACTATTGATCCGGCGGAGCTAAGACTGCCATATCAGGACATATACGCGGTCTATAACCGTGGAGGCCGACTTCTAGGAAGCTCTGCGAACGCACCAGCCGCGCTGATTTTACGAAAAGGGGATGGATTTCGAACGACCAGCATCGACGGAGGCTCATATCGTGTCCTCCAGCGCGAAGCACTTCGAATCATCGACCGAGCCGAATTTGGCGGAGTTGGCTTGCGCCGGCCTGTCACTATCATCTACGCCGCGCCGGAACGGCACATCTGGCACGAAATTCTTAGAGCAGCGAGCTTTTACCTGATCGCGATTGTGCTTGCCGCAGCGGCAACCGTTCTTCTAGTCGCGGTTTTGTTGAGGCGAGCTCTCCGGCCGCTCTCGGAGCTGGCGGACGCAGCAGCTGAGGTGTATGCGCCTGCCCTTCACTTCGAAGCGCCTACCTCGGCACTCCAGCTTCAGGAACTGCGGCCTCTTACGAATGTCCTCTCCGAATCCACGGCGCGGCTTCGGGAGTCCTTCGCGAGGGAGCACCGCTTCGTTGGAGACGCTGCCCATGAATTCAAAACAGCAATCGCTGTCGTTCGATCCTCGGTTCAGGTCCTGATGCTCAAGCCCCGCACCGGGCCGGAGTACAGCGCTGGTTTGGACCGCATCCTCGAAGACACGGATCGCGTACAGTCGCTCGTGACGCAAATGCTCCAACTCGCAAGCCTTGAGGAAGGTGGAACGGCAGAAGTCGCTATCGTGGAGATCGGCGAAATGATTGGCCGTGTTGCAGACCGTCTCCAGCCTGTCGCAGGCGATCGTGCTTTGCGAGTCGATACGAAGTGTTCTCCAGGTTTGTATACGCGCCTTCAGCCTGAGTCGGCCGAAATCCTCATCTCCAACCTTCTTCTAAATGCGATCCAGCACAGTACGCCGAAGACGCCTATCTGCGTCTCGGCCGCACAACGTGACGGTTATGTGCACCTCGCCGTGGCGGATAAGGGAGCCGGTATAGCTCCGGAAGCTCTCCCCCATATCTTTGAGCGCTTTTATCGAGAGGACACCTCGCGGTCCCGTGAGACCGGGGGAACAGGCCTTGGCCTCGCAATTTGCAAGTCGATCGTGGAAGCCGCAGGTGGATCCATCCATGCGGAGAGCACGTTGGGAGTGGGAACTATCATCAGGGTGACCTTCATATCCGCTTAAGCTCCGCCGTGGAGACTGGGAGACGCTCCAACCGGAGCTATGAGGAAACGAATGAAGAGCACGGTGCTTATCTCCATAGTCATCGCTGCGGTGGTCGCATCTTTCCAAAGCGCAGCCGCTCAACAGCCTTATAGCATCATTGATCACTGGAAGGTCGGTGGCACGGGCGGGTGGGATTATCTGCTTGCCGATCCATCCGCTCATCGGCTCTACGTGACGCACGGTCCGCGCGTAGAAGTGCTGGATACGCGGACCGGCAAACCAGTTGGAGCGATTACTGGCCTGAAGGCAACCCACGGAGTCGCGCTTGATTTTGAGGGCCAGTTCGGTTATATCAGCGATGGCGGCGCAAACGCAGTCGTCGTGTTCGACCGCAAGACGCTGGCCACGGTGGCTTCCATCCCTGCCGGTACGAATCCCGATGGCATCACCTTCGAGCCGGTCACAAAGACCGTTTGGGCGTTCAATGGCCGTAGCAAGAACGTGACTGTGATCGATACTGTGAGCCGCACGGCGGTGGCTACCATTGCGCTGCCCGGCAAACCCGAGTTCCCCCAAGCCGACGGCAAAGGCCACGTCTTTGACAACATCGAAGACAGGAACAGCATCGTGGCGCTGGATGCGACGAGCAAGACGCTTACCGGTACATGGCCGCTTTCAGGCTGCGATTCGCCTTCAGGCCTGGCAATCGACCGCGCGCACAGCCGCGTCTTCGCGGTCTGCGACGGTAAGAAGATGGCGGTCGTCGACACGAACAGCGGCAAGCAGGTCGCCACTGCCGAGATCGGCGACGGTCCGGATGCCGCAGGCTTCGACGCCAAGCACCAACTCGCGTTTGCTTCCAGCGGTGACGGCATGCTCGCAGTCGTGGACACGGCTTACGGCTTCAAAACGACGGAGATGCTGCCGACCATGAAAGGCGGTCGCACCATGGCTTACGACGAAGGTAGCGACCGTGTCTACGTGGTCTCAGCCGAGTACGGCGCCCGCCCGGAGCCTACCGCCGCAAATCCTCGCCCACGCCCTGCAGTTGTACCTGACAGCTTCCAGATCGTCGTCATCGGGCGCAAATAGTCCGTAGCTCACAAGCAGAGAGAAGGCTGGCCCTAGTGGCCAGCCTTTCCCGTGAGTTAAGCCCCTGCTACTTTGGGCGCGTGATTGCGGGTAAGCAGGTAATAGATCACGGGCGTTACCACCAGACTGAGCAACATGGAGATCATCAGTCCGCCAATGACAGCGATGGCCAGCGGCTGCAGCATCTGTGAGCCGGCGCCCAGCGCGAGTGCCAGCGGCAACATACCGGTCACGGCCGCGAGCGCCGTCATAAGGATGGGCCGCAGCCGTCTCTGCGCGGCCATCACCATCGCGTTGCGCGCGTTGGCGCCTTCCGCGCGGAAGCGTTCGTCGGCATCCAGCAGCAGAATGCCGTTCTTTGCGACGATGCCGATCACCATGATGAGGCCCATGAAAGACGCCACGTTGAAGGTTGTCTTTGTCACAAGCAGCGCTGCCACAACTCCGCTGATGGAAAGGACGGAGGAAGCGAGGATCGCTGTGGGCGCGGCGAAGTTCCGAAATTCCGTCAGCAGTACACCGAAAACAAGAATCAGCGCGAGCACAAGCACACGGAGAAGCTCTGCGAAGGACTTCTGTTGCTCCTGATAGGTGCCTCCGTACTCAACCCGGACGCCGGCGGGGAGGTGCATCGCCTGGACACGTGCCTGCACCTTCTGCACGGCGGTTCCCAGGTCTGTGCCCTCGAGCCGCGCCGTCACCACTACAAGTTGCTGCAGGTTCTCGCGACGGATCTCGTTCTGCGGGGGCAACTCCATAATGTTCGTCATGGAACCCAGCGACGCAGTGTGTCCGGAAGCCGAGTTGAAGACAGTGTCACGAATGGTCTCCAGGTTTTGCCGGCTTTCCGGGCCAAGGCGGACTCGAATCGTGTACGGTCGTCCGTTGGCAATTACAGGATCGTTCACCGTGACTCCATCGAGGATGGACGTTGCGTCTTCGGCAACCTCGGTCGGAGTGAACCCTAGCCTCGCAGCGAGTTGCGGGTCCACCTGGAAGCTCGTCGCGGGTCCGCTGATGGTGTTGTCGACCCCGTTCTCCACATCCACCACGCCTTCCACCTTGGCGATCTCCTGTCCCACGCGCGGTCCCAGTTCATTCAACAAGGCGGGGTCGTTCGCGAACAGCTTTATTTGTATAGGCTCTGGGGCATTGGAGAGGTCGCCGATGTTGTCCTGGAGCACCTGCGTGAACTCAACATCCAGCTCAGGTTCCGTCTTCTTGATCTCTGCGCGCACGTCGGCGATCACCTCGTCGATTCCGCGGGTGCGTTTGTTCTTCAGGCTGACCGTGATATCGCCATAGTTGGCTTCCGTCACCGCTGCGAAGCCCATCTGCAGGCCGGTGCGGCGACTGGTACTCTGCACTTCTGGCGTGTCTCTCAGAATCTGCTGGATATGCGCCATCACGCGGTTGGTAGACGCGAGTGAACTGCCGGCAGGCATCACGTAGTCGAGGATGAAGCCTCCCTCATCCATTTCGGGTAGCAGGTCGGAACCCAGACTGCGATACGCCAGGTACGTGCTACCGGCAAGAAGCAGACACGCCGCGCCAAGCCATAGCGGACGAACGAGCGACCAGTCGAGTGCGCGCTTGTGCCAGCCGATAATGCGGCTGAGTACAGGGTCCGCATCCCCATGCTCCGCGTCTGCCGTGTGCTGCCCAACATCTTCTCTGCGCGACCCCAGCAACAGCACGGCCAGGCCCGGTGTAAAGCTGACCGCCAGCACCAGCGATGTAAGCAGCGATACTGCCATCGTGATCGCCAGCGCGCGAAAGAAGCTGCCGGTCACGCCAGTCACCGCAATCAGCGGAAGGAAGACGACCACGGGAGCGATCGTGGAGCCGATCAATGGTCTGGCAATCTCGTGGAGTGCCTTGCGCACGGCGGAAAGTCGCGACTCACCCGCATCTCGATGCAAAACAATGTTTTCGACCACAACAATGGCGTCGTCGATGACCAAGCCTATGGCCGCCGCCAATCCCCCCAGCGTCATCAGGTTGAAGCTCTGGCCGATAAGCCATAGCGCCAGGATCGTGATCGAGACCGTGACCGGAATGACCAGGCCCGCGATGAGCGAGGACCGCCAGTCGCGCAGGAACAGGAAGAGTATGACGCAGGCCAGCACCAGGCCGATCACAATGGCGTCGCGAACGCTTCGGATGCTTTCCCGCACAATCTGCGACTGGTCGTAGAAGGGCTTGATCACCACGCCTCGGGGCAGGTCCTTGCGCAACTGATCGACCTCGGCGGCAACACCGTCTGCCACGTCGACGGTGTTGCTGCTCGGCTGCCGGGCAATGTTCAGCAAGACCGCCGGGTTGTCATCCGCGCGGACCTCGGTGTAGACCGGCATGGTTGCCGGCATAACCGCTGCAACATCGCCTACGCGCACAGGCGCGCCGCTGACCGTTGTCTTCACAGCAAGGTCTCTCAGTGTGTCGACATCATGAGCCTGCGCCCCTACCAAACCCAGTACCAATTGGTGGTCCTGCTCATACAAGCCGGGCGAGTCGATGATGTTGGACGTCTGGATGGCGTTTGTGAGATCGAGCACCGTGACGCCCGCAGCCTGCATCTTGGCCATGTTCGGCACAACATGGAATTCGGGCACGGCGCCGCCCTGAATCGTCACCGTGCTCACGCCGTTCACGCGGTTCAGCGGCGGCTTCAACGTATACGTTGCCAGTTCCCATAGCTGCGTTTGTGAAAGCGTGTTGGAGGTGACGCTATACCCCAGAATGGGAAAGGTGGCGAAGGTCAGGCGATTGGTGGTGATCTTCGCGGTCGAAGGCAGCGATTGCTGCGCCTTGCTCAATGCCGAATCCACCAGCTGCAACGTGCGGAACATATCCACTGACCAGTCGAAGAACAGGCTCACTTCCGCCGATCCTCTACTGGTGGTGGACCGCACGGTCACCAGCCCGGGCACGCTGTTGACCGCGTCCTCGATGGGTTTGGTGATCGTCACTTGCATCTGCTCCACCGGCATCACGCCGTTGTCCACCCCGATGACCACGCGGGGAAAGTCGGTCTCCGGAAACACCGCGATCGGCGTGCGAAAGAAGGCATACACACCCGCAAGCATCAGCACGACAGTCACGAAAAGGACAGTGCGAACCGAACGAGCCAGCCAGTAGTTCTGGTCCTCGGGTTCGACAACACTATGGTCTGGCATCAGTTCTTGTCTTTCTTCTTGTTGCCAGCTTTGGTTTCGTCTTTGTCCCCGGCCTTGTCCTCATCGTCAGGCTTGCCCACGCTCACCTTGGTTCCTTCATCCAGACCGTACCCGCCCCCTGTAATCACGTTGTCGGTGGTAGAGAGCCCTGACAGGATCTGCACGGCTTCCGGCGTACGGATGCCGACACTCACAACGCGTTTGTGAGCCGCGCCGTCGGCGCTAATCACCATCACAGCCGTTCCGCCCTCCGTTCCCGGCACAATAGCCGCGGCAGGTACCTGGAGCGCGTCCGTGACGGTCGTTCCGAGAATGACCGCATGCACTGGCGTGCCTGCCTTCAGGTGTCCGTCCGCATTGGGCAGCTTCAGCCAAACCTCCACGGTTGTGGAGCCGGGATCGAGCGCAGGGCTGATGAACGACACAGCCGCCTCGACGGGCTCGTGCATGCCAGGAATGTTCACTTCCGCCTTATGGCCCAGCGTCAGCTTCTGTGTGGTGGCCTGCGCCAGGTGCAGTTTGGCAAGGAGGGACGACGTATCCATGACCGTGATCACGGGTGTGCCGGTCGAAGCTGTTTCCCCTGGAAAGAACGGCCGGTCCGTTACCGTTCCGTTGATCGGACTACGCAGGTTGGCGAAGCTTACCTGCGCCTCCGCATTCTGAAGGCGTCCTCTGGCAGAAGTTAGTTGGCCCTGTGCTGTTTCCCTGTCCGTAACGCGTGTGGTCTGTGCCACCACGTCCGCATGCTGACGAACGGTCTCGTAAGCAGCCCTTGCCTGGGCCTCGGCGGCCACAGCGTTATCGGCATCGCGGCCAGACAGCGCCCCCTGCTGGTACAGCTTCTGCCGCTCTGCGGAAGTCCTCTGCGCCACTTCCAGCGCCGTCTTTAGTTGTGCGGCGTCTGCCTGCGCCTTCTTCAGTTCTTCAGGAATCGTCGCGTTCACGGCGGCGGTGTAGGAGGCCTGCGCCGATGCGACCGCACCTTTGCTATCTAGAGCGTTCCCCTGCAGGTCGCGGTCTTCCAGCGTGAGTAACAGTTGTCCTTGCCGAACGTGTGCCCCGCGCTGTACATACTCTGCGTGAATGGGTGCGCTGATACGCGGCGAGATGGCCGCTTGTGAAAGCGGCGCCAGAATGGCATCCGCGGCGATCTCCTCCGAGAGCGGTGCCTTGGTCGGATACGCTGCCTGCACCGTGACGTCCACTGCGGGCGCTTCGTCCTCTTTCTTTTTGCAACCCGCGCTTATGCAGAGCAAAAGACCGAATGCCGTGGCAGCTCGACGATAGCGAAAGGGTAGATGAAGTGAAGTCATATCAGAACGTTCCTGTAAGCATTTGGAGATCGGCCAAGGCGAGCCGGTAACGAATCGCGCCATCGATTTGTGCATTCTGCGCGGCCGTCAAGGTGCTTTGCGCGTCCACCACTTCGAGCACGGTGCTTTCGCCATCGACATAGCGGAGCTGCGTCAGGTGCAGACTCTCCCGCGCTGTCGTGACACTCGCATCCAGCGAAGCCAGCTGCTTGTTCGCGGCGTCGGCCTCCGCATAGTATTCGGCCAGATTGGCGACGGACCGTCGTTGCGCGGCTGTCAAGGCAACCTTAGCCGCGTTCTCGCGCAGGCGGCTCGCCTTGATCCTGCGCTCGGTCGCCAGCCAGTCCCACACAGGGATGTCCAGTTGCGCGCTCATCGCATAGCCGAGGTTGTGGATGCCGTCCGGCCCATTCACGCCAAAGTTCGTCGCGTCGATACCGTAGGTAAAGTTCAGGTTCAGCTCCGGCAGCAGTGCCGCTTGCGAGCTGTACGTTTCCGCCTGGCTGGCCTGCAGCGAGGCCAACGCGCTTTGCAGCTCCGGGTTGTTCTTTCGCGCGAGTGCGTCCACACCGGTACGGTCCGGCAGCACAGGCGGCACGCCACCTGGAGCAAGCTCAAAGGACGTCCCTGGATTCGGGTACAGAAGGACCCCCAGCTCCAGCCGGGCCTTGTCCGCCGCCAGCTTTGCATCGGCAAGCTCTCGCTGGCGCTGCTGCTGCAAAAGTTGCGCTTTCAACACGTCGGCGTGTGCCGCCTCGCGTGCCGCTTCTCTCTTCTGCGTAACGTCTACAAAACGATCGGCTTCGGCGAGCGCCTGCTCCGCTACGTCCAACTTGCCTCTCCTCGCGCTAAGACCGTAGTACAGTGACACGACCGTGGCAACGAGGCCTCTCCGCGCAATTTCCAATTCCGCTGCTGCTCGCGCTGCATTGGCATCCGCCAAGCGAATGGCTGCGACCTGACCGAGGCCTAGGGTCTCGTTGAACACACCCTGGCTGGCATACTCGCGCACGGCATTGTTGGCGATGAAAACGGGCGACGGTGCGTCTGTCGTTTGCCCGATCCTGCTGGCCGGAACACCATTGGGTTGCGTGTAGATTGCCTGAGTGTGATACGTAGCAGTCGGGAGCAACGTGACGCGAGCATTGGTGCGCTCGAGTGCAAGCGCCTGCCGCTCAGCTTGGGCCGCAACGAATACGGGTTCGTTGACCATGGCCCGAGAGATCGCCTGGTCCAGTGTCAATGTTTCAGGTTGCGTAGGAGATGGTGTCTGCGCTCTGACGGAAGCCGCCCCTATGCACAAAGCCATAACACCTGGGCCTGCCAAGAAGAGACTGCGACGAGCCATAAACAGATACTAAGCTCCGAGGCTTAAGCCAAGCTGAACGCCTTCATGCGAGCGGCTAAGCCATTAAGGCTGGCTTGAGCACAGTCTCCTCCCTACATCGGCAGGTCCGATCTCAGGTGACTCCTTCCGCTGAGGGAGCCAGGATCGAAGCTTCGCCACGGATGAGAAGACCATGTCGGAAACTGTAAGCACGAACCCGTCATCCAACCAGACGAGCAGGAACGTGTCCGACGGCCTCCGCGACGGCTTCATCGCCGTGCCGAGTGCCTTGCTTGCAATGGGATAGCCCGGACATAGTGAGCACGCCCGAGAGACCATGAAAATCATGCGGAAGGTCGTGCCAGCAGCAAACTTTCGGACCTTGCGAAAGCAGCACCGTTGCTGATCGCCGCAGCGAGGGCGGTCGCAAAACAGGTCCGATGCCTGGGTCCTGACCCGTTTGACAATCGTCCGTTCCCGATCTCTATACTTCGCTCTAAGTTAGAGGAGAGAATTGGACGAGGTCGTGTAGCGTGGGAGGTCACCTGACGCGCCGAAAATTTCGCGCTGTACTCGGACCGGTGAGCCGAGTGCTCCGTCCTCCGTCCAGTTCTTCCAATCAGTTGGGGCGCCAGCCTCTCGTCGGCGCTGACGATCCTCTCCTGTCTTCTGGCGCGGGTAAGGGAACCCCGGTCTACGGACGCCATTCACAACGAGATGCTTCGATGCAAAGCCGATGCATTGTTAGCATTCTGCTCTTTCTTATAGGGCTCGGGTTCGTATGCGCACCTTCTTGCTTCGGACTTGACTCATCGGTGCGCTATAGCTTCAGGCTGTGGCAGACACAGGATGGCATGCCGGAGAACACTGTCCAGGCATTCGCTCAAACGACGGACGGATTCCTATGGATAGGTACCACGGGCGGCCTTGCGCGCTTTGACGGCAGCGGGTTCGACAACTTCGATCATACGAACACTCCGGCGTTCACGGAGAGCAGCGTTCTTAACCTACTTCTGAGTAGAGGTGGCGATCTCTGGGTTGGTACCGAAGGTGGTGGAATCGTACGCCTGCACAATGGCAAATTCTCTCGCGTGGGAGACGATACGCTCCTGGAGCGCGCGTTCGTTCGCGTACTGTTCGAAGACCAAGGCGGTTCCATTTGGGCCGGAACGGACATCGGTCTGTTTCGATCAAAAGGTAAGGAGCATGAAGCCTTCGAACAAATCGCCAGCATTCCTGCCATGCGGGTGGAGGCGATCGATGAAGACCTTCAAGGCCGCGTTTGGGTAGGAGGCGAACGGCTTTACACGATCAATGCCGGTATAGCTTCCGAACAGAAGTTTAGTTCGCTGCGGAATGACCACGTGAAGGCCATTCACAGGGCACACGATGGAACGATGTGGTTCGGCACATTGCAGGGATTATGGCGCATCAGGCCACGAGACCTTTTGCCTTCCAAGATAGCGTCGGTTCCGGCAACGGTTCGCTCCATAGCAGAGGTCAGCGGATCGGGTCTGTGGATCGGGACTTCTCGCGATGGCGTTTACATTGTGAACGGAGATGGTGCATCTCGGCTGAATACGCCGGCTTCCACCATAAGCAACTCCGTTCTGGCGGTCCTGCAGGATCGAAGCGCCAATGTGTGGCTCGGTACCCAGGCGGGCATGCTGCGCGTTGCTTCCTCAGCGATCAGCATCATTCATCTGCCTGAGATGTCGGCTTCAGAATCGGGAACGGTGTTTCTCGACAAATTCGGAACTCTTTGGGTAGCATCCCGCAACCTGTATAAAGTCCGAGGTGATCAAAGCGTCCGCGTCTCGCTTCCTCAATTGAAAGGTGCCGCAGTCCGGAATGTTCTCATGACGGATGACGGCACTCTCTGGTTTGGTACCGATGGAGAAGGCGTCTTTCATCTCGCACCCCACCGCGAGGAACATTACACCACCGACCTTGGTCTGATCAGCAACTTCATTCGTGTGATCATTCAAGGACGCGACGGTTCTGTCTGGATTGGAACGGATGCCGGTCTCAGTCAGCTTCGCGACAACACCTTTCACAACTTCAGTGTGCGGGACGGCCTCTGCGATTTGGAGGTACATGCCGTGGTGGAAGATACGGTTGGAGACATCTGGGTAGGGACTTCACTTGGGCTCAGTCACCTGCATCACGGACAGTTTGTGCAGGATGTTGCAACGCGCACGCTCCGGTCAGAAAAGGTTTGGTCCATTAGCGCCTCAGCGAGCGGCACCATGCTCTTTGGCACTCGTCACGGCGGCTTGTACGAGTACAGAGACGGGCATCTCAATCACTTCACCGTGGCTAAGGGGCTGAGCAGCGACAGCATCTACAAGATGCTGAATGATTCGCATGGTCACCTTTGGTTAAGCGGCCCTGACGGAGTCTCGCGCATCAGCATTCATGATCTCGATGAACAAGCCCGTGGCGCTATGCCGGAGCTCTCTTTACGCACCTACTACGTAGCTGACGGTGCTAACACAGTGCAATTCTACGGCGGCATGCAGCCTGCTGGAGCCATCAGTCCAAATGGTGATGTCTGGCTTCCTTCCAACCGAGGCCTCGTGCACATATCCCCGGATGACCGCATCCCCCTCCCGCCACCGCAGCTTCGAATAAAGCGTGTGACAGCTGACGGCGAGCTCATCGCGGCTGATAAACCGGTCCACTTATCCGCTGACAGCGTTACCCTTGAGATCGTCTATGCCCCCATCCTGCTGGGCCCCCAGGGAAGCATGCGCTATCGCTACAAGCTTACGGGCGTGGATAAATCTTGGACTAACGCTCTGAGTCGCACGGTAGCGTATTACACCAATGTTCCTCCCGGTGAACACACGCTGGTGATTCAGGGGTATCAGGCGGACCGTCCTGACGTCTTCTCGGAAGCCAGGCTGATCGTCTATAAGCAGCTCTACTTTTACCGGACATGGTGGTTTATCTCCCTTCTCGCCGTGAGCGTTGGATTGGCGTTTTGGACCATGCACCTGCTCAAGGTCCGAAGGGTGAATACCCGCTTTGGAGCCATTCTGGAAGAGCGCGGACGCCTTGCCCGCGAGATCCATGACACTGTGCTCCAGGGTTGCGCGAGCATTTCGTCCCTGCTTGAGGCCAGCGCCAGCGCAGAGGGCGAACCCGCTCTCCGCAAGAAGCTTTTGGAGTACGCTCGAAACCAGATCAGCACGACAATGAATGAGGCGCGCGGGGCAGTCTGGAATCTGCGCCGCACCAGCGAACCTCCTAAATCTATTCGCCAATCGATTGAAGAGATCAGTCAGCGGACCAGTGGGGAGTTCGGTATTCCGGTTACCTCCACCTTCGTGGGTATGCCGGAGATGCTGGATGGCGTGATGACGCATGAGATCGTGATGGTCGTCCGCGAGGCGCTATACAATTCGCTCGTGCACAGCAAAGCTCGCTCAGTGGAGATACGTACCACTTCTTCCCGAGGCCGCCTGACGGTGCTCGTGCGCGACAACGGCAGTGGCTTCGATCCGTTGAACGCCAGCGCAGATGGACACTATGGCCTTGTGGGGATGAAGGAGCGTGCCCGAAGACTAGGAGGCTCCATCACGATTGATTCGCATCGCGGCGGTGGTACCGAAGTTCTCTTCAGTGTAGCTACGGATTCCAAGCAGGCCTCGCAAGGATGCCGTGCATGACTCCGATTCGCATTCTCGTAGTCGACGATCATCCCTTGTTTAGGATGGGCATCACGGCGCTTATCAGCACACAAAGGGATATGATTCTGGTCGCGGAGGCTGATACAGGAGAGCAGGCGGTCGAGCATTGCCTCCAATATCGGCCGGACGTGATTCTCATGGATCTCCGCCTGCCCGCGATGAGCGGGGTTGCTGCGATCCGCAGCATCCGGAAGTCGGTTCCTTCCAGCCGTTTTGTCGTCCTTACCACCTACGAGGGGGATGAAGATATTCATCAGGCGCTTGAGGCTGGCGCCAGCGGGTACCTCGTCAAGGGCATGCCTAGCGATGTCTTGCTCGACGCGCTGAGGAAAGTCTCTTCCGGAGGCACCTTCCTCCCACCGCCTGTCGAGGAAACGCTTCGCGCGCGCCGTCCGGATGATCAACTCAGCACTCGAGAGCGTGAAGTACTCACGCTTCTTGTAGCCGGGAACAGCAACAAGGAGATCGCCAGCAAGCTGTTTATCTCCGAATCGACTGTCAAGTGCCACGTGAGCGTGATTCTTATGCGGCTCCAGGCTGAGGACCGCACGCAGGCAGTGCTCGCTGCCTTAAGACGAGGTTTGGCTCACCTTTAGGCAGTACGCACGGCCTGGTACCGCTACAAGCGCAACGCTTCGGTCCGCACCCGAAGTGATCTCCGGAGCGCCTCCTTTGAAGATTCGTACTTTTGTACGATTGCCCCATCCGCCCTCAAGGCATAAAGTTCGGTCGTTCAGGTAGAAGCCATCCGCCGCGTGTTACCCGCCTATGGGATCTCGTCACGCCATCGTGCGCGCATCCTGTCGGACCACAATCGTTTGGCTGAAACGGAACACTTGAGGGCTGACATGGGCTTCACACTTCGCTTCCGCAGTTCCGTTCTGCTGACCTTCCCCAGGTTTCTGCTCCTTGTCCCCCTCATGGTGCTCGCTCTTCACGCACCGTCTGTTCGGGGCCAGTCCACGAACGGGCAGATCTCGGGCACGGTAGAGGATGCCACGAACAGCGCTATTCCCGGCGCCTCCGTACAAGCAACAAACGTGGCTACGCGCGTCATCTACAAAACTACTTCCGACGCCTCCGGCAACTACACCATCCCTTTTGTGCCGCCAGGCGCCTACGTGGTCCAGAGCTCCGCGCAGGGTTTTGCCACGTTGCAGCGTTCCGGTGTGGCCGTAGAGGTCAATCAGAACGTCCGTATCGATCTGGCCCTGAAAACCGGCTCTGTCACAGAGACGGTCTCTGTATCCTCCGCGCCAGCCAGCATCGATACGCAGTCCAGTTCCGTGGCGACTGTGGTGGACAACGAGAAGGTCACGCAGCTTCCGCTCAACGGTCGTAATGTGTATAGCCTTCAGGCTCTCGTGCCTGGCGCAGCACCCGACAACACGGGTCGCATTCGCTTTAACGGTGTTCGCGCTCGCGCCAATGAGGTGCTCGTGGACGGCGTCACGCAGGTGCCCCCCGAAACCCGTGCTGACCCCGTGTCGCCGCCACCCATCGACAGCATCGATCAATTCCGCGTAGCGACCAGTGGGTACAGCGCCGAGTTTGGCAGCGCCGCTGGTGGACTCATCAACGTCGCCACCAAATCCGGAACAAACGCGGTGCACGGAACCCTTTGGGAGTTCCTTCGTAATGACGTCCTGAACACGCGCAACTACTTCGCTCCGGTCACCCAGAAGAAGCCCGTGCTGCGGCAAAATCAGTTTGGTGCCGCGGTCGGTGGCCCGGTTCGGATACCCTACCTCTACAACGGACGCGATAAGACCTTCTTTTTCGCAGACTATGAAGGTCTCCGCATCCGCAATCAAACCGTCTTCAACGTTACTGTACCTACACAAGCCATGCGCATGGGAGATTTTTCCGCATTCCTGGGCGCACAAATCGGGTCAGATGCTGCCGGAAACCCTGTGTACCAAGGCGAGATCTACGATCCGAACTCTACTCAGATTCTCAATGGGCAGAAAGTGCGCACAGCCTTTGCTGGGAATAAGATTCTTCCCTCCTCGATTTCACCCATTGCCCAGAAGCTGCTCAGCTACTATCCCTCGCCAACGAACGGAGCCCTCTCCTCCAACCTGCAGGACGCGACCAGTACCGGTTCCAACACCAACCGCTACGACATTCGCATTGACGAGAACATTTCCACTCGCAACCGTGTCTTCGCCCGCTGGTCTGATTACCGTTCCGGCCCGTTAACCTCAGTCCCGTTCCGCGGAGCTTCCGGCGACTTCAGCCAGGCCCTTGGGGAACAGCGCTCTCTCAGTACTTCATTCATCTCCACCATCTCGCCGCACCTCTTCAATGAAGCTCGCGGGCTGTTTCTGCAATCCAAAACCAATAACATTCCTTATCTCGGTACGCAAAATATCGCGGCTTCAGTCGGCATTCCGAACATCACCAACACAGCCGGCCTGCCTGCGATCGACATCTCCAGTTTGCAGCAGATTGGCGGTGCAGCCAGTGGGTCGTTCCTGAATGACAATCAGCGTACATTTGCGATTGTCGACAACGTCACCTATCTACATGGCAAGCACAATTTAAAGGCTGGTACGGAAATCCGCTTCTATCGGCTTAAGATCTTCCAACCCACGTATTACAATGGCTACTTCGCGTTCCGCTCAGCGGAGACCTCCGCACCGGGTACGCTTTCCTCAAGGACCGGCAATGCATTTGCCAGCTTTCTGCTCGGGACCGCCGACTCCACGCAGTACACCGAAGTCGACCCCGGTCAGCTCGTAAACGGTGAGTACTACAGCGGTTTTGCGCAGGACGATTGGAAAATCACCCCACGCCTCACCCTGAATCTCGGTCTCCGTTATGAGGTGAACTCCAGGCTTGCGGACAAGCGAGGATTGAGTTCTACCTTCGACACAACGACCCAACGCGTCCTCGCCGGCGCCGCGCGCCCCATTCCACCGTTGGACCTGAACAACGTTGGTCCGCGACTAGGTGCGGCTTACGATATTTTCGGAGACCAGAAGAGCCTCATCCGCACTGGTTTCGGCTTGTTCTATTCCCCCATAACCGGTGCGGGCGGCAATCCCCTGAACGGTGTGCCGAAGTTTCCCTATGAGTTCACCTCGATAGCCACCAGCCCGGATGGGATATCGCCGGTGACCACGCTCTCTGCCGGCCCCGTCATCCTTCCGCAGTACAACGTGAATAGTCCCAGCCTGGGATTTGGAGCGAATGTTCAGATTCAATCACCCAACACGGCTCCTTACGTCTACCAGTGGAACCTTGGCGTGGAGCAAGCCTTCGGTCACACTCTGGTGGCTGACGTGTCATACGTCGGTTCAGCCTCACACAAATTCGATATTGGCCGTCTCAATTACGAGAACCTCAACCAGGTTCCATACGCTGTCGCGAAACAGGCTGCTAACACGCAGGGTACGACGAATCCTGTGACAGCAAACTTCCGCCCTTATCCTAACTTCAACTATGTTGAACCTATCAACCCGCGTTGGGGCAATTCGATCTATCATGCACTGGAGCTGAAACTTGAGCAGCACTTTCACGGCGGTGTGAGCTATCTGCTCTCCTATACATGGGCCAAATACATCGATAACGGCTCTGAAGCCTACAACTCGCTTGGTGGCAGCTGGGCGCAGGATGTCTACAATATTCGTGCCGAACGCACGGATTCCACTGCTGAAATTCCACAGCGATTCGTCGCGTCCTGGGTGTGGGAACTGCCCTTCGGCCGCGACCGCCACTTCCACACTTCCGGCTGGGTCGACGCCCTCGTGGGGGAGTGGGAGATCAGCGGCCTGGCAACCGCGCAAAATGGTCAGCCCGTCGATGTCGAACAAGCCACGAATACTTCGAACACCTATAGCCTGCTGCAGCGTCCCAACCTGACCGGCGATCCCATCTTTCATGCCAACCGCACCGTCCAACGCTTCTTTAACACATCCGCCTTTAGTGCCGCCGCGCCGCAATCTGTCGGTACTTCGCCCCGAAATCCTATTCGAAGTCCCGGCCTGATTGACTCAGATATGGCGGTCAGCAAACGCTGGTTCCTTTTCGAGCAGGACAATCTGGAGTTCCGGATGGAAGCTTTCAATCTTTCGAACACGCCTCCGTTCATTTTGCAGACACGCACGACCTACAACCCCAATCTGGCGCTCAGCCAGCAGTCTTTCGGGCAGATCACCTCGGCTGGCAACGGGCGCGTTTTGCAAGCCGCTCTCAAGCTACATTTCTGATGCCATCCCTCCCAAATTCTGGAGTGCTCATCTTCATACGTGAGATTAACAACGATCGGAAATCAAAATGACGTCGACCTATTCGCGGAAAGCGTTTCTTCAGCTCTGTGCTCTTAATGCAGGAAGTCTCTCGTTGCTGAGCGCACTGCCGCACACCGCGTCAGCTCAGGCTTCTGCCGCATCAAGTCCTTCTGCGGGCAAGCCCACGGTCGGTTCGACGTTTGACATGCGTGACTTCGTTCGCTGGATTCTGCAAGATTTTGAGCCGTCCGTCCGGTTGCCTGGGGGAGCAGGACGCTACCCGCGCCGGGTGGGACAGACCACACCCTCCCTTTACGGTGTAGCCGATATGGCCGACGTGCTTTATACCGTTGGTGCGCTTCATCCTTCATCCGTTGAGCGCACCGACTGGGCTGCTGCATTTCAGCTGTTTCAGGATCCCGCCAGTGGTTGGTACATCGAGAAAGAGCCCAAGACGCTCACTCCGCAGCACAACACGGCCTTTGCTCTATCGGCAATGCAACTGCTCGACCTGACACCGAAAGTGCCATTGAAGATGGGTCCCGAATACTCGAACATTCGTACCTATCTGGAGGCACTCAACTGGCGCACCGGTGTCTACCCAGACAGCCACAAGGGCGCCGGTGTGGGCTCCATTTATGTGCTGTATGCTCCGTTGCACTCAACTTCCTGGTTCAACGAGTACTTTTCAACCTGCGACAGCCTCTTCGATCCGCAAAATGGATTGATGGGACGCGATAAGCCGCCCACGGGCGATAGCGACCAGATTGGCGGCACCTTCCATTACAGCTTCCTCTATCAGTATTTCAACCGGCAGATGCCGTATCCGGAGCAACGAATTGATACTGTGCTTCGGCTTCAGCAGCCTGATGGATATTGGCTGCCGTCGAACCATCTTTGGCTTACTTTAGACGCCATTTACCTGATGACACGCACATTGCGCTACTGCCCGCATCGGCTGGAGGATGTGCGGGCTTCCGTTCGGCACACGTTGAAGACGCTTCAACAGGACGTCTACAGCTCCGAGGGTCGAAAAGCGACCTTCTCCAAGGAGGCAGGTGTCCACTCCTTGACCGCAGCCATCAGCATCTTAGCCGAAGCGCAGCAGTTCCTCGGAATCGAGGAAGTAGCGACTGACTGGCCGCTCAAGTTGGTTCTCGATCGCCGACCCTTTATCTGATTTCGAAACCTGGTTCCGCGAATCTACTTGCATCATGAGGCGGATAAAGCCTCCCATGCTCAAACCGTTCGGTCGATGTGTCACAGGGTTCGGCGCACCGCCGATGGTTTTTGGCGCGGCGAAAAATAAGCATCCGAGGTAGCGACAAGCAAGCAGCTTTGAACGGCCTGCTCACAAAAAGGGGAACACTGCGACAGTGGAGAACACCTGGTTCCAATCCCACTATTTTGTGGTGCAAAGAAGTTACAGCAGGGCACGTCGGGGTGCGACGTCTCGTGCAACCTGCCGATGTGCTCCACCGCGCTTCGTTGGAATCGCTGCACGACGCGGTGCTGGCAGAGTTTGAAGCGGTAGGCATTCTGGTGGCGGCAATCTATCTCGCCAGTGACAAGACTTCGTTCACTACCGGACAGGAGTCTCGTGGTGGACGGCGGCATGCTCGCCATGCAACTGGAGAATGCAGCCAACGTCTCCCTGCTTTCGGAGCTCCTACCTTCAGACATGTACCGCGGCATCACTGAGCGCGAGGGTCGTGAAGGCTTGCGGCCGCATGAACAGGCGCTCTCGCTTGACATCCCACGAGACGCCTCGGTACAGTCCGGCTGTTACCTTCTGCTAATTTTCGGGCGATGAGTATTTCTGATGTTTCGTCCCACCTGTGTTTGGCAGGAGCAGTACTCCGGAGAACACATCCATGCGAATGTTCCTAGCCTGGGCGGTTGCGCTCTCCACTGGCGTTGCTGTTGCGCAGGGTGTGTCCGTGAGTTACCTGGATCCCGCGCTCCCCCCTCACCAGCGCGCCGCGGACCTGGTCGGCCGCATGACTCTGGAAGAGAAGGTCTCGCAGATGGGGAGCGCGTCGGCAGCCGTGTCCCGCCTCAACGTGCCTGCATATAACTTCTGGAATGAGGCTCTGCATGGCGTAGCGCGCTCCGGCTACGCGACCATGTTTCCGCAAGCCATCGGCATGGCCGCCACATGGGACGCTCCCCTGCTCCACGAGATCGGCGATGTGATCTCCACGGAAGCGCGAGCGAAGAACAACGAGGCGCTGCGGCACGGCAACCACGACATCTACTTCGGCCTGACGTTCTGGTCACCCAACATCAACATCTTCCGCGACCCGCGCTGGGGGCGTGGCCAGGAAACCTACGGGGAAGATCCGTTCCTCACGGGAACCCTAGGCGTGAACTTCATCCGTGGTCTCCAGGGCAATGATCCCAAGTATTACAAGGTGATCGGAACTCCCAAGCACTTCGCCGTACACTCCGGGCCGGAGAGCGACCGGCACAGGTTCAATGTGGACCCGACTCCGCACGACCTGTTCGACACCTATCTGCCGCAGTTCCGGGCAGCCATCGTCGACGCGAAAGCGGACTCCATCATGTGCGCCTACAACGCGGTGGAGGGTGCGCCCGCCTGCGGCAGCAAGAAGCTGCTGGTGGATGTGCTTCGCAACGACTGGAAATTCAAAGGCTTTGTCACTTCCGATTGCGGCGCAATTGATGATTTCTTCAAGCCGAACACACACCGGACCGAGCCGGATGCAGAGCACGCCGATCGAGACGCCCTGCTGGCAGGCACCGACACCAATTGCGGTGCAACGTACGAACGGCTGGGCTCCGCAGTCAGGCAGGGTTTGATCAAGGAATCCGATATCGACACCAGCCTGATACGGCTCTTCGAAGCCCGCTTCGAACTAGGCCAGTTCGATCCGCCGGCCCAGGTGCCGTACACGAGAATTCCGTTCAGTGCCGTGCACTCGCCTGCCAATGCTGCGGTTGCAAAGCGCGCAGCGGAAGAATCAATGGTCCTGCTCAAGAACGATGGCCTGCTGCCGTTGACGGGGGGCAAGTACAAGACAGTGGCGGTGGTCGGGCCGAACGCAGCCTTACTAGCTTCGCTGCAAGGAAACTACAACGGAACGCCGCACGACCCGGCAATGCCGGTGGACGCGTTGCGCGCCGCCATGCCCGGAACGAAGATCCTCTATGCTCCGGGCGCGCCGTTCGTAGACGGCTTTGCGCTGCCGGTCTCGCGCAACATGCTTCGTCCTTCTCCGGATTCAGTGGAGCAGGGACTCAAGGCTGAATATTTTGGAGCACCGAGCTTGGAGGGTCCAGCGCTGCGCACAAGTGTTGATTCAGAGATCAACTTCAATTGGGATGGCGTCAATCCGCTGCCAGGGACGCCGGCGGGCGGCTTCGCCGTGCGCTGGTCCGGCTTGATTTCCGCTCCTGCAGCTGGAGAGTATGACTTCCGGCTGGCGGCGGGCCCATGCCACGGCTGCGCCTATAACCAGAGCTTCGAGGTAAAGATCGACGGCAAGCAGGTGGCGACTTCCGGGCCGATGTTGACCGATGCGGGCAGCCAGATTCCGACGCAGATCAACGGCACTACAGGCCTTCCCGAGCAGGTGAAGCAGCAGTATCCCAGGAATTTCAAGCTGAGCTTTGGCGAAGGCGAGACGCATGCCATCGAGGTAAATTTCATTCGCAAATCGGCAGAGCAGGGCTCCGGCATCACGCTGGAGTTCACCCCGGCTGCGGGCGTGTTGCTGCCCGGGGCGCTGGCGGCAGCCAGAGAATCTGATCTGGTTGTCGCGATGCTCGGGCTTTCACCGACGCTGGAAGGCGAGGAGATGCCAGTCAAGCTGCCTGGGTTCATGGGGGGCGACCGCATGGACATTGCGCTGCCTGCCTCACAGGAGACGCTGCTGGAGCAGCTCGCGGCCGCCGGCAAGCCCCTTGTCGTGGTGCTGTTGAACGGTTCCGCGCTGGCTGTGAACTTTGCGGACCAGCATGCGAACGCCCTATTGGAAGCCTGGTACCCCGGGGAAGCCGGCGGCAAGGCCATCGCCGATGTGCTCACCGGCGCGGTGAACCCGAGCGGACGGCTTCCGCTGACCTTCTACGCGGCAACGAGCGATCTGCCTGATTTCACCGATTACTCGATGAAGAACCGCACCTACCGCTACTTCACCGGCACACCGCTCTACGGCTTCGGCTACGGCCTAAGCTACACGCAGTTCACGTATGGGCAGGTGAAGCTCGCAAAGGACAAGATTCATGCGGGGGAGACGCTGACCGCCGAGGTCGAGGTAAAGAACACGGGCAAGCGCGCCGGCCAGGAAGTGGCGGAGCTTTACCTGCTGCCTCCCGCGGCAGGGAACGGCGGGCTTTCGCCGAAGCTGCAGCTGGAGGACTTCCAGCGTGTCTCGCTCCAGCCTGGCGAAAGCAGGAAGGTGAGCTTCTCGCTCGATCCGCGCCGGCTCAGCGAGGTGGATGCACAGGGTACTCGCGCGGTGCTGCCGGGCAGCTACCAGATAGCGGTAGGCGGGGCGCAGCCCAAGGATCCCAAGGCACCCACAGTTGCTCAGATAGCGAGCTTCACCATCGAAGGCACGCAGGAACTGCCGAAGTAGGGGTAGCAGGTGAGATTGCACCTCGGCGGTTTTGGACGGGAGGTCACGGCTTCAGCCGGAATAACCAAACGCGACGTGAGCGCGGCCTTAGCCGCTGAGGGATGGCTTCTGGGACTTGTTCGGCATGCTTCGTGGAATGCCCGTCCTGGCCGTTCGGCACAAGAGGAAGAACCTCAGGGCTAAAGCCACGGCTCTTATCTGGTGTGGGCCGCACGGCTGAAGCCGAGCCCTTCCGTTCGGTTGCGATGCTTGTACGACATCGCCGTGCAGTACTTTGATTTCTGGCGCGGTGTGTCGCGTTATGAGCTGCTGGTCAACGGAACAAGTGGCCCATTGGAGCCGACGACACACTGGCTCCGGCCCAGTTCGACCCCGGACTGGACGGCAGCACATCGACGCGCTACACAGCGCACGTAGTCGCTCTCAAGCCTGGCGGCACGATACTGCATGGCATGCCAGACCTGCGGCAGGAACTGAATACCGCACTCGCTGCTGCCGCGCCCGGCGCTGTAAACCCGACAGCGCGTGTCGCACGGGATTTCCGCGAGCCCGTGCCTGTGGGTTACATCGAAATCGGGCCCAGCGGTGCGGTCACGCCGTGGCTACTTCGCGACAAATCACACATCGCTGTAACGATTACTTTGCAATCATGAAAGGATGTTCTGCAAGAGCATCTTTGGAATCTAACCAGCACTAGCATTGGAGAACAAATGCCTGCCACGTTGTGGAGCGACATCGCCACCGTCAAGTACGAAGGTCCTGACACCGACACCACGCTCGCCTACCGCTACTACGACCCGGAGAGAGTGGTGTTGGGCAAGCCGCTCAAGGAGCATTTGCGCTTTGCCGTGGCCTATTGGCACTCGCTGGTGATGACCGGCAGCGATCCCTTCGGCGGGCCGACCATCCAGCGCCCCTGGATGAACTCCGGGCTGAGCTCCGGCGATGCTCTGGGGCAGGCCAAGGTAAAGGCCGACGCCGCCTTTGAGCTCTTCCGCGTGCTCGACCTGCCGTTTTTCTGCTTCCATGACGCCGATATTGCGCCATCCGGCGAGACGCTGACCGAGACACTGAAGAACTTCCACACCATGGCCGACTATCTCGCGGAGCGGATGCAGACCTGCTCCACCAGGCTGCTGTGGGGCACGGCGAACCTCTTCAGCGCTCCGCGCTTCATGGCGGGCGCTTCGACCAACCCCGACCCCGAGGTCTTTGCCTGGTGCGCGGCCACGGTCAAGCATTGCATGGACGTCACCAAGCAGCTGGGTGGCTCAAACTACGTGCTGTGGGGCGGCCGCGAAGGCTACGAGACGCTGCTCAATACCGACATGAAGCAGGAGCTGGAGCAGATGGGCCGCTTCCTCTCGCTGGTGGTGGAGTACAAGCACAAGATCGGCTTCGACGGCCAGATCCTGATCGAGCCCAAGCCCAAGGAGCCGACCTCGCACCAGTACGACTTCGACACCGCGACGGTGTACGGCTTTCTCCAGCGATTCGGGCTGGAGAACGAAGTCCGCGTGAACCTCGAAGCCAACCACGCCACGCTAGCCGGTCATAGCTTCGAGCATGAGATCGCCACGGCGGGCTCGCTGGGCATCCTGGGCTCGCTGGACATCAATCGCGGCGACGCGCTGCTGGGCTGGGACACCGACCAGTTTCCCAACGATCTGTGGACCATGACCATGAGCATGTACCACGTGATCAAGGCGGGCGGCCTGGGCAAGGGCGGCTGCAACTTCGATGCCAAGGTGCGGCGGCAGAGCTTCACGCCGGAAGACATGGTGCACGCGCACGTGGGCGGCGCCGATCTGTGCGCGCGTGCCTTCCTGACCGCGGCCAGGCTCGTCGAGGACGGCAAATACGACGGCCTGCTCGCCGAGCGCTATGCGGGTTGGCGGACGGACGAAGCGCAGGCCATGCTCTCCGGCCGGCGCACCCTGGAGCAGATTGCCGCAAAAGCCGAGCAGGACGCCATCAATCCGCAGCCTCGCTCCGGCAGGCAGGAACAGATCGAGAACTTGCTCATGCGCTCGATCTACAC
>CAXTPR010000025.1:0-53097 GCA_964246235.1 uncultured Acidobacteriaceae bacterium | reverse complement strand
CAGGATACCGGAACCTCCCCCTTTCCATGCTGGACGAATCCAGCACCAATCCCCGCCGCACCTTCGAGCCGACCAAGCTGGTGGAACTGGCCCACAGCCTCACCGTGCACGGCCTCATCCAGCCCATCACCGTGCGACCAAAGGGCGAACGCTTCGAGGTGGTCGCGGGAGCCAGACGCTTCCGTGCGGCGCAGATCGCGGAGTTGGCCGACGTACCGACCCGCATCCTTGAGCTTTCCGACGAGCAGACCGTCGAAATCCAAATCATTGAAAACGCGCAGCGCCAGGACGTGCACCCCTACGAGGAAGCAGCCGGGTACCAGCGGCTCTGGACTTTCCGGGCTATGACGTGGCGGCGCTTGCGTCCAAGTGCGGCAAGAGCCAGAGCCACATCTATGCCCGGCTATCGCTGCTACAACTCATCCCGGACGTTGCCGAGGCATTCCAGCAGGAGCGCATCACCGCCAGCCATGCCAACCTCATCGCACGGCTCACCCCGGAGCAACAGGCCGAAGCGTTCAAGAACTGTTTCCGCAAGGACTGGCAGGACAAGGAGGGCCATCTCCTACCCGCCAAGCACCTTGCCGCATGGATCGACTCCACTCTGTACTTGGCGCTTTCCGAGGCTCCCTTCCCTACTGACGACCCGGCCCTCAACCCCGAGGCTGGCGCTTGCCCTACCTGCCCACGTCGTACCGGGTTCAATACCCAACTATTTGCAGACGTGCAGGGTGATAACTGCCTTGACGCCGGTTGCTACCGGAGCAAGATTGCCGCTCTGGTGGCGCGTGAGACAGCTGCAAACCCCGGTTTGGTGCAGATCAGCACCGAATGGAGGCCCGCAAACGACCGTCCAGCAGGCCAACTACTCCCAAATGAGTATCGGCGCGTCCTCGCCCCCAAAGAAGCGCACGGTGAGGCAACAGAGCCGGTCTGCCCACACGTGACTTCAGCCATCGTCACCCACGGTGACAGCGTTGGACAGCGGCTCACCATCTGTGCCGACCAGGACTGCCCCGTTCACCGGCCAGGACACAATCACACCCCGGACCCAGACTTCGAGCAGCGGCAGCAGGCAGCACAACAGCAGCGCGAAGACGGCGGCAGCAACGGGACAAGCGGGAAAAGTCCCTACGCGCCCTCATCCTTCGCTTCCCTTCCACCGCGACCGACCAGCAGATGCGCTTCCTCCTGAAGGCATTGGTGACCGGCGACGTGGAGAACTCGCTTGAGCGCATCGCCGCACGATTGGACGATGATAAGACCGTCAACATGGCCTCAGATGATGTGTGCGCCGATGTAATCGACGGACTCATGCCGTCCTCACTCATCGGCTTCCTCGCGGAGGTGGCTCTTGGCAGCTACGTCGACCTTCCCCAGCCGGAGGAGCGCGACGTGTTGAAGGAAGCTCTAGACCTCTTCACAGCACCTAAACCAGCAGCATCCGCAGCCCAGGCAACCAGCAAGAAGGCACCGAAAGCGGCGGCAAAGAAACCTGCGAGACGCAAAGCCTGACCTCGGAGGGGAGCCGCTGAGCGGCTTCCCTACTCCGCCTCAGCGTTCTAACGGTCCAACGCCTTAGACGCTTAGACATCTAGACTTTCTGATCCCGGTTTACACCCCGCAACCGCAAAGCAAATTGGCGCGGTCAATCCGCGCAATACGGAAACCAGACCTGCTGAGGGCCTCCGTCCCTGGCGCGCGCAAGAGCCACCTTTATCTTCCGCGCTGCGCTTGTGCAGACCGGCTTCGGCCGCCCCTTCGGGAAAGGAATCCGGCTCTTGCACTTGCCGCCCCTGCTGGCGTGGGCCAGGGCCAAGGCGTGTTTGAGAACAAACACAGCCAAACCATTCAAGGACACATGAGAGTGGAACAGGCAATAACAGGCTGAACTGTTAGCGTTTTAGACTGCTAGCGTGTTATAATTCTTGTATTGGCGGTGCAGGAACACCGCCACAACCGCAAAGCCTCACCAACCATGTCAGGAGACCGAAGTGAAGCAGACAACCACCGACCGGCCTAGCGTCTACCAGATCGTCACCGACCGCATCATTGCCAGCCTGAAGGAAGGCGTCATCCCTTGGGAGAAGCCCTGGAAGGCTCCCTCGTTCGCAGGAGGCAGCTTCCCTCGCAACTTTGTAACCGGCAAGCCCTACCGAGGCGTGAACGTTTTTCTCCTCTGGGGTACACGCTTCAGTGCCCCATTCTGGCTCACGTTCAAACAGGCCCTCGAGCTGGGCGGCAATGTCCGAAAGGGCGAGAAGGGTTCACAGATCGTCTTCTATAAGCAGCTTCGCAGTCGCAAGATGAAGACCGACGATCCGCCGACCACCACGGACAACGGCAAAGAGGACGACCGCGCCCCGTTCATCCTCACCTACTACACCGTGTTCAACGTCGAACAGTGCGAAGGGTTGACCATTCCGACCGTGGAGTCCGTCCCCGCGCTACCGGTAGATACGGACGAGGCGTGTGAGGCAGTCGTGGGCGGCTGGGCTGGACGCCCTCTCATTCGCACTGAGGAAGTCAACGAAGGACGTGCCTACTATCGGCCCGCGACCGACTCTGTACACCTTCCCGCACGGTTCCGTTTCATCGACACCGCCCACTACTATGCGACGTTGTTTCATGAACTGGTCCACAGCACCGGCCATGAGAGCCGCCTTGCCCGGACATTCGGCAGCAGCTTCGGAGATGAGCTCTACAGCAAGGAAGAACTGGTAGCGGAAACCGGAGCCGCGTTCCTTTGTGCCATCGCTGGCATCGCGACGAAGCACACCGAACAGAACACCGCCGCGTATATCCAGAACTGGATTAGAAGGCTGGAAAAGGACAACCGCCTGATCGTCCAGGCAGCAGCCAGCGCCCAACGTGCCGTTGACCTCATCGCGGGCCACAGCTTCGAAAGCCAGATCGCCGAGGAAGGGGAGGGAAGCGCCGAAGATACCGGCGTACCCTCTTTCCAACACGCTGAGCTTCTGGCAGCCTAAACATCTAGTATTCTGACAGTCTAGACGTCTAACGTCCTAGAGCGCTGAAAGGGAACACCATGCATGTCGCAGTTGCCAGCTTTAAGGGAGGTGTGGGAAAGACCACGACGGCGATACACATAGCCGCTTACCTCCAGACGCTAGGCCCTACTCTGCTGCTCGACGGGGACGGTACCCGCAACGCGACGGAGTGGGCGTCCAGAGGCGAAGGCTTGCCGTACCGGATAGCCGACGTTCGCTCAGCCGTGAAACTTGCCCGTGATTTCGAGCACACGGTCATCGACACCGGCCAAAGACCGAGTGATGCAGACCTGAAGGCCCTTGCAGAAGGGTGCGACCTCCTCATCATCCCCGCTGTACCCGCAACAATGGATAGCGACGGGCTCCGGCAGACCATCGAGGCTCTTGCGGAGATGAAGGCCGACAACTACCGCGTCCTCATTACCAAAGCACCGCCCCCACCGCAGGCAGAAGCTACAAACCTTCGCAGCGCACTGGAGAAGGCCGGAATACCTGCTTTCGGCGTTGCTATTCCCCTCTTGAAGGCTTTTGAGAAGGCAGCGGCAGCAGGCGTGATCGTCTCCGCTGTAGATGACCCACGCGCAGCCCGCGCCTGGGAAGCGTATGTCTCCACCGGAAAGGAAGTCATAGCGTATGGCAACAGCAACTAAGACCACCGGCAGCCAGTTTGACGGCCTGCTTGCCTCGCGTAAACGCCCCCAACCGGAGGAGCCCAAAGCGGCGCCGGTTGACACAGACGACACGGCTGCAAAGAGCCGGCCGTCTGCTGCCAAGAAAGAGACCAAGTCTCTCGCGAAGAGCAAGGACGATGCGTATCAGGGAAGAACTTTCTATGTCCGCAAGAAGACCTACGCCGATTGTGATTACGCACTCAGGAGCACGGAAGATCCACGCGATATGTCAGACCTTGCGGAAGAGCTTCTATCGGCGTGGCTTACCAAAGAGACTAAACGTTCAGCACGTTAGCGTTCTAGTGCTTTGACAGTTTGAAAGCGAGGGGCAATGGAACGTCTTTCATCAATCGCAAGCAAAACCTTCGTAGACGACCTACGCATTGAAACCATCTCTTCCGGTGATGGAACGCTAACGGTGCGCCCCACGAGCCTTGCACCGCCGAAAGCCAAAACGTCGGCGAAGGCTGCCAAGAAAGACGGTCAGAGGGACTACTCCGCAGAACGTGAGGCCGCACGGCTGAACACGAGCGACAGGGTAGCGGACCTTGCAGTATCCGGGCGAGATCAGACGCTGGGAGACGAGTACATCAAGCTCGCCCAGGCGATGATTCTGTGCACTCTTCCGCACAGCGCAACCAAGGAGACCAAAATCACGCGGCGAGCCCGCCTGGGGGACGGTACGACCCTTGCTGTGACGTTCTCCGCGACAGCGGACGGTGTGGGTCTCCCACATGGAGCCGATCGCAAGCTGCTGTTCTGGCTCTTGGATCGAGCCATACGCAATGACAGCCCCTTTGTCCCTTGGTCGAGCGCAGCCGAGTTCAGTCGGGAAATGGGCTTAGAGAAGGGTGGCCGGACGAACAAACAGATCAAGGAACGGTTTTCGCGCATTGCCGGCCTCGTCATCAGCATCTCGCGAAAGGGAACTGAAGCGACGGCGATGGACACGTTTCCGGTGATCTCACGCGCTTACCTCCCCAACTCTATTGCAGGCGACAGTAAGCAAGCGAGTCTGCCCGAGATGGGCGACCGCTTTGGTGTACTTCTACACGCTCCGCTCTTCCAGGACATAAAGAAGCACAACATCGTGATGCCCCGTCGTCTCTGGCTGGAGCTTAAAGGGCCCACACCGGTTCAGGATCTCGTGTTTTGGCTTTACTACCGCTGCTATGCGGCTTCGAGCGAATCAATTATCCCGTGGGACGCGCTGAGTGATCAATTCCCACAGACGGATTCTAATCCCTACCGGATTCGGCAACACTTGCGAAGAGCAATCAGGATTCTGAAGGTTCTATGGCCCGCAGCTCAGGTGCGAGAAGATCCGAAGGGTCTATGGGTCGCAAGAGCCAGCGCCGGGATGCTCGACGATGACACATCGAAAAACCGCGTTCGGAAACTCTAGACGGCTAAACCGCTAGATCACTAGCACGCTATATACGCGAAAGCCCACCTTTGCTGATTCAGGTCGCTTCTTAGCAGTCTAGGCTGCTAGCGGTTTAGACCGCTATATACGCAGAAACCCACCCCTCGTGGTTTTTGACACACCCAACGGGCTTTATTTTGCTCCCAGTACCACCTCAGGTACCTTATTTGGCCAAGTGGTGGGCTTCCGCGTAGATGGCGAGCGCAAGGAGGGTGGGCTTCCGCGTAGATCGGTTCCTCTGCTTAGCTAAGCGGTGGGCTTCCGCGTAGGTTTGCGCAATTTCCCTATGAAAGTGGGTTGTTCCGTCTAAGACGAGCTGCACCACCGGAGCTTCAGACATCGGCTGGCAGTGGGATTCCGCGTATAAATGCAACCGACAGTGGGCTTCCGCGTATTTCCGCAGGCCCTGAAGGATTTCCTCTGATGCTGGTGGGCTTCCGAGTACGAGATAGTGGGCTTCCGAGTAGGCGAAAGTGGGCTTTCGCGTAGGGACTGGTGGGCTTCCGTGTCTCTGGAGGTGGGCTTCCGCGTCATCCTATATAAGGAAGCAAGAGATCATGAGATTCAGGAGAATATGAGTAAACAAGAGTAGGGCCTGTGGCCCATGCGGAAAAGTCCAAAATGTCCATAAAGAAGGTTTAGGACGTTTCGTCTTTCCGACTAGGGAAGGGAAGGACGTTTGCACTTGTTGGCCTTTTAGCCAGTTGAGCCTCCTCAAACTCACGTCGAAGGTGCAGGTATTCCCGATAGCACTCTGAGCAAGAGCCAACGTGGAGTAGTGCGGGATCGTTCGGAGTGATTCGGTCTTCAGCTAGGGCCTGTAGAACGTCCTCATCGGGACAGCCCTTTCTTTCCGGGTTCGGAAATGATTCCCGGAGGAAGTCCTTAATCAACTCACGATTCACTGCCTATCCCTCTCGTTAAGCGAAGTTCGCCAACTCCAGGCCCGTTTTCGGCTTTGTGCCGCCTGCCGTTCAAGACGACCGAGACCCGATCTTTCATGCGCTGCATCGCCTTGGCTGCAGCCAAATACTTCACACCTAAGAACGCTGCAACCGCTTCCGTGGATTGCTCGTTCTGCAACAGAACGAGAATAGCGCGATCCCGTTCACTCAGCTCAGGAAGAATCTGTCCAAACAGAATCTCGCGCTCCGTTTGTTCTGTAAAGGATTTTGCCTGACCGGCAACCGCTTCAAGATCTGGTCCAATCCCCTTCAGTTCAGCCCGGCCTGCTCCTGTCCGTGACCAGTCGCGGACTCGTCCTCTCAGCGCCATGTAGGCGTAGCGCTTAGGGAACTGAATTGCCTCTCCCTTCGCATCCATATCTGCGGCCACTTCTTCAGCCCAATCAGCAATCAATGCCTGATCAAAATGAGGGAAGTCCAGCAGAACGCGCGTGAATGCTTTCTCGCAGGCCGCATGTATCTCGGCATTGAGAACATCTCCGCTTCTGTCAACGAGGTATAGAAGAGCCCGGCGCATTTTTTTCTCAACATTCCTGATGCAGGGGTGTCAAAAAACCTCCCGCTCAACACGCTTATTAGTAGATGCCCAATCTACACCTTCTGTTCGCCTCAGACAAGCGGCAAACAGATAAGCGAGGAGGACGAAACACCATGTCTCAAAGGCCCATTTGACATCAGTTTTGCGGTGACACAGCAGCGTGTACACGGCGGTAAATTGTACCGCGTGTCGGTAGGGTCGTGCGCCGCGAAAACCCCTATGAACGGGGTATTAACCACTCGTCCAGAAGGCTCTTCCATAGAGCACAACGAAGCCATTCAACCGCTTACTCCAGGAGCACTCCTTGACCGCAACGATGAGTTCCCGCCTCACAACCATGGCCTCAGCGACCTTCACCAAACAACGTGCAAAGGACGCCGGCCGCACACTTGGACCCGTCCTGCTTGCCCTCGCAATCTCACCCCTCGCCGCTCACGCACAAGGCACCGTGGACGTCAGCGGCGTGACCTCCGCAATGAAGACCATCGAGACAAGCTGTCTGCTCGGTGGAGCCCTCGCCGTTGTCATCGGGATTGTCTTCGGCGTGTTCCAGTTCATGGGCCGGAACATCTCCGGAGGCTTCATGGCAATCGGTGGCGGTTTGTTCGCCGGAATCGTCATCGGTTTCGCGCCGCAGTGGGTTTCTTCTCTCACCGGACAGAGCCTCTAGACATGCAGATGACCAAGCGTGGAGAGCCACTGGCGATCAATCAAGCCCTCAACAAACCGCGGCAAAAACTCGGATTGAGTCTGCCTATCTGGATGGGCATTGTGATTGCCTCGCTGATGGCTCTCCTGCTTCGGTTCTTTGTTCTATCCGTCGTGATGTTCATTGCGATCACCGCTATCTGCTGGGTGATCGTGCGGAAACACCCCAAGATGTTCCAACTGTGGGGTCTGAGCTGGACCCAGAAGAGCTACTATGACCCGCGCAAACGCTAACCCATGGTTCACCGACGCCGGGGCCGCGAACAGCATCATGCCCATCGTCCGCTTCGTCACGCCCTCCGTCTTCGCGAGCAAGACACGCGGCTACGGGCTGCTTTTCGAGGTAGATGGAGCGGACGAAGAAGGGCTCTCGGACTCGGAGATCGCTTCCAAGATGCGAGGCGTAGAGGGCGGCGTACGCGGTCTCACAGAAGACTTCTCGCTCTACCAGTACATGCGCGTGACCTCAGGTTTTGAGATCCCGCGCCAGAAGAAATACGCCGATCCCATCACCCAGTCCTTTGTGGATCACCGGCTGGACTTTCTCGCGAAGACGGCCAACTTCCGCCGCATCGACCTGCACTGGTGCCTCACCCTGGAGCCTAAGTTGGCGTCTCCCTTCGCGGCCAGGCCGAAGGATCAGGCCGACGAGAACGACCGGCTCATCTCTCAGCTCCAGAAGGCGGCGACCATCCTCGAAACGCATCTGAGCAGCGTCATCGGTTTGCGGGTTGTCGGCAAAGAGAAAGCCTTCAAATTCTTCGCGGAGCTGTTCAACCTTGAAGAATGGGCCGGTCATATTCCGCTTGTTTCGGACCAGGGGATCGACCAGCAGATTGCCACCAGCGCGGTCTCCTGGCACAACGATCATCTACGGGTAGGGAAGCGCCACGTGCAGATGTTCTCCGCGTCGAGCACGCCCGCAGCCTCACAACCCTGCCTCTACAACAGCATCACCAATCTGACTTGTGACAGTGTGCTTTGCACCACTTGGAGGCCGCAGTCCAGCTCTACCGTGCGGAAGGAAATCAGCGCTCAGGAGAAGTGGATCGACTTCTTCAAGGTGGGCATCTTCCAGCGCGTCATGGCCGGGAAGAACTTCGCCCAGCTCGATCAAGGGGCGGGTGCGAAGGCCGCTTCGGAGGGTGTGGACGATCTTGGCCTGGTTGTGAAGGAGTTGGGCAAGAAGGCTCAGGGCAAGTACACCGTGACGCTTCTCCTCTCGGCTCAGAGCGCGGAAGAACTCAGGGAGAACACGCCGCTCGTTCACCGGACCTTTGTAGACGCCCAGGCCACCGTGATCGAGGAGACCATCGGCAACCTCTCGGCTTTCTACGCGATGTTTCCCTTCAATCAGCGGTACAACGTCTTTTCGCTTTGGCTTGGAGAGGATCATCACGCCCGCCTCTCGCCAGTCTTCGCTCCAACCATCGGCCACCCGAAATCCGAAGACCTCGACAGCGAATACCTGAATGTCTTCGAGACCCGGCAGGGAACGCCGTTCTTTCATGACGCCTACGTGTCGGGAGTGCGGGTCCAGCTCACCATTGGGCCGCCGGGCACCGGGAAGACAACCGTGCTTGCCAGCATCCGCGAAGGTGCAGAAACGAACGGCTACACGGTCGAGGGTTTCGCCCCCACGTCCCGCGCAGCCGGTCAGCTTCGAGAGGAAGGAATCGAGGGCACGACGCTCCAAAGTTTCCTTGCCCGAGGGCAGAACCACCCAAGCGCCGCGACTACCAGCCCACATCTCTACATGCTTGACGAATCCAGCCTTGCGAGCACGAAACAGATGCGAGCGTTCCTGGAAAAGATCAAGCCCGAGGACCGGGTACTGGTGATCGGAGACACCGCCCAGCACCAGGGCGTCGATGCGGGCCGACCGTTCCAGCAGATGCAGGACGCCGGGATGCGGACTTCCCAGCTTGACCAGATCGTGCGCCAAAGAAAGAACCCGGAGTTGCTTGAAGCGGTCCAGCATCTCGCCAAAGGCGAGACGGCCAAGGGCATCGAAATGCTTGCCCAACAGGGCCGCATCACCCAGGTTGCAGACCCGAACGAACGCATCGCGGCCATCGCCAGAGACTACGCAGCCAACCCCGAAAGAACCATCATTGTCTCTCCCGATAACCGCAGCCGCCAGCTCATCAACCAGGCTGTGCGGATCGAGTTGCAAGAGGCGGGGAGGCTGGCAGCGGAGCAAGAGACGTTCTCCGTTCTGGCCCATCGTTCCGACATGACCGGCGCGGATCGAGAGTGGGCGGCGCGGTACAAAGCGGGCGACATCCTCAAATACGAGAAGGGCAGCAAGGCCTACGGCATCGCCCAAAACAGCACCGCTGTCATGCTTTCCGCAGATGCCAGGAACAACACCGTGACGGTCCAGCAGGACGGCGGCAAGACCATCACCTACGACCCGAAGCGGCTGAAAGGTGTGAACGCCTACCGCGAGGCGAACAAGGAGTTTGCGACCGGCGATCGGATTCAGTTCACGGCGAAGGACAGGGAATTAGGCGTCAACAATCGCGATCTAGGCACCATCACCAAGCTCGAAACCGGGAAGATTACCGTCCAGATGGACGGCAAGACCGAGCGCATTGTCCAGTTCGATCCGGCCACGATGAGGCACTTCGACCATGGCTATGCCGTCACGTCTCACGTCTCGCAAGGACTCACCGAAGGCCGCGTTATCGCCAATATCGACACGGAGGCCGCCCGCTCTCTTATCAACACCCGGCTGGCTTACGTCGCGGTCTCGCGTGCGGAGCACGACGCAAGGATTTACACCAATGACGCGGACGGTCTTGGAGCGCGGCTGGCGAACGACGTAAGCAAGACCTCAGCCGTGGACTTTCGCAAGTCGCCCGCAGCCCCAGCTCCGCAGAAGAACACCGTCGTCCAGGTGCGTGAGTATGCAGACCCAAACCATCGCATCGCAGCGATCACTCTGGCCTATGCAGAGCACCCTTTCAACAGCGTCGTTATAGCTGCCAACCCAGTCGAGCGGCGGGAGCTGAATCAACTCATCCGGGCCGATCTGCAGGCATCTGGGACCGTTGCACCGGACAGCAGAGTCCTTCCAGTGCACGTCGAGAAGGAGCTAGCGAATCCCAAGCTGGTGACCCAGTATGCCCCCGGCGACATCATCCAGTACCGACAAGGGAGCCCGGCCAGCCAGGGAATTCCAAGCGGCAGCGCCGCCGTCGTCGTCACCACGGACACCAAGAACAACCAGCTCACCGTTAGAACCTCTCACGGCGATGAGGTGATCTACAGCCCCCACCTAACTACGGCGATGACCGCCCAGAGCAAGGTCTACCGCGAGGAGCACCAGGAGTTCGCCCAAGGGGATCGAATTCGGATGACCGAGCCCAGTGTCAAGCAGGGCATCCGAAAGGGCGACTTCGGCACCGTTACCGCCATAGGCGATAAACTGGAAGTGCTTCTCGACAAGGGCGAGAGCGTGCAACTGACCAAAGAACAGGCGAAGCACATCGAGCACGGCTATGCCGTTGACAGCCTGAAAACAGGCGCTCCAGACAGAGTTCTCATCAGTCCGGACGGATCATTTCAAGCCACATCCGAGGCCGTTTCCCTCTCCCACACTGGACGGGAGGTAAGCATCTATACGTCGGACGGTTCGGCTAAGGCGAACGCTGTAGCTGCCACCATTGCACTCCCGGAACAACTGAAGCCTGCCATCGCTCTTCCAGTTCAGCAGCAAAGCGAAGCCCCTTCCAACGCCATCGCGCCGGAACAAGCTCCCGTCATCCAGCATCGCCACAGTCGTGGGCGCTAACCTCCAGAGGATTCAACCATGCCTTTTCTCTCCCCCGGCCGCACACTTATAACCGCTTCGCTTGTCTGTGCTTTGGCTCCCGTCCCGGCCTTTTGCGCTCCAAACAACCGGGCCATTCGTGACCAGCTTGTAGCTCTCTATCCACTCACCAGGGTAGGAATGACCGGTCTAGCTGAGTTCGATTACACCCGGATCACTCAGCCGGGAGTCATCCTGGCCGTCCGGCTTCCTGGCATCTACGCAGACGTCGCCAACACCAAGAGCGCCATCATTGAGACAAACCTGACCAACGGTCAAATAACCCAAGCGACTGGATTCGCCGCCGCAGGCGGCAATACTAGTCACTCGCGCACACTGGCTCCGAACGAAAAGGTTTATGTCACCCAGATCCTGGTGAAGCGAGACGCGGCTCTTATCGAACTGCTCACGGTAGATGTCACAACTTTGGGAGATGGACGGGGAACCCGCTACAGATCAGAACTGAACGTCAAGCTCCCAGGTCTGGAGAACATGACGCCCGAGGATATGAAGAAAACGATCGACACAGTCATCACCGCTCCGGCCACGGCCTCAGCCGTTGAAAGCAAGACCATCAAGCTCGGCATGAGCCCCGACGAAGTGAAGAAGTCGCTTGGCAACCCGGACAAGATCGTCGACCTCGGCCCAAAGCAGGTGTACATCTACAAGGATATGAAGGTCGTGTTCCTCAACAGCCAGGTATCCGATGTTCAGTAGTTTTGCCTTTAACCCGATTACCCGTCGTCGGGGACGGTGGCAATGTGGGAGACGCCGCTCTTCGGCGTCTTCCAAGGGGCGGTGTGAAGAGTGGGACAGTTTCACCGTTCCACGCTTTGCACGTCCTGCCATTTCCACGGTCTAAAACATCTAACAGTTTAGTGATCTAGGGCTCTAGAATCCGCGACCGAACAAATTTGAAGGGGAACCATGCCACTGGGGAAACGCTGGATAGGCTGCATGCTCATCGGAATTGGGCTCTTGGTATTTGGGATCTCACGGCAACACTGGCAAGAGTGGTCAGGCTTCGCAATCCTTGCCGCAGGGGCTGTTCTTGTTCTGCCAAACCGGATCACAGGAAGCCACGCGCCCTAACCGCGTGGCTGATCCCCGTTGGCAGCCCTACTAATATTTCGTCGGCATAACGAAGCAAGTTGTTCCCAGGTCTTCAATGACGATGGAGTAAACCCCATGGTTCACCGGTTGTCCAACCGGTAGACTCACGCCATGGCGAAATCCAGAGGCCCATCCAAAGCCGCAGTCCAGATGAGTTTTTTGGAGCCCATGGAATGTCTTCTGGTCTCCCAGCTCCCTGAGGGACCAGAGTGGGCATATGAGATCAAGCTGGACGGCTACCGTGCTCAAGCACTTTGCAACAGGGGCGTCACAAAGCTTCTCTCACGCAACGGCAACGATCTCGGGTTGCGTTTCCCAGCCATGCTTTCCGACCTTGCTACAGCCATTCCGAGCGGTTCCGTGTTGGACGGGGAACTGGTTGCGCTTGATCCATCTGGCAAGCCGAGTTTCAGCCTGATCCAGAACTCCGCGACCAGTGGAGCGACCTTTGTATTCTTCGCGTTCGATCTGTTGCAGCTTGAGGGAACTGATCTCACGCGGAAACCTCTGTCAGAACGGCGTGAGCTCCTGCGCAGTGCACTGCGACAGAACAGCTCAGTACAGCTCTCAGAGAGCTTCCAGATCCCAGCCGAAAAGATGCTTGCGCTTGTCCGGGAGCATGGTTTGGAGGGAGTGGTCGCCAAGAAGCTTTCCAGTACCTACGAGCAAGGCAAACGCAGCGGAGCATGGGCGAAGATGCGGGTTGAGCTTTCTCAGGAGCTGGTCATCGGCGGGTACACGCCGGGCACACACGGATTCGATGCCGTACTCGTAGGTTTCTATCGCGGCGGTCAGCTTCACTTCTGCGGCAGCGTCCGAGCCGGCTTCGTCCCGGCCAGTCGCCGCAGTCTTCACACAAAGCTGCAACCACTTGAGGCGGCGGTGTGTCCCTTTGTGAATCTTCCCGAGGCCAGCGCCGGCCGCTGGGGCCAGGGTTTGACGGCCGCAAAGATGGAGAAGTGTGTTTGGCTCCGTCCCGAAGCCGTCGCGCAGTTTCGGTTTCTGGAGTGGACTCCGAACGATCATCTCCGTCACGCGAGCTTCGTCGGTGTCCGAGAAGACAAGGATGCGCAAGACGTTGTGAAGGAAGGCGAACTGTCAACTACGCGGAAGCCCCCTCTGAACGTGCCGAAGAGGGCCTCACAGCGTAAAGCGACGGCCTAGGAGGTGCTCTTGTATCCTTCTCGCAAAGCAACCATGCCTCCCGAGCCGATCAAACAAGACGAGACGACACGGCCGCAAGAACCCGCCGCGCTGCCGCCGGAGCAATCGGCGCAGAAGGAGCCGGCAAACCCCGCGCCGAATCATTTGCCACCCTCGCAACCGGTTGCGACACATTCACCAGCAACCCCCCACGAGCAAAGCAGCGGATGATTCGAAGCTCTCGCGCTGGAAAGAGGTTCGCGAATGGAGCGCGATCGGGATATCAGCTGTGGCCCTAATCATGTCCATCATCGGCTACAACACATCCCGTACGGCGACCGATCTCGCGCAGAAGCAGTTCGACGCCGACCGCGCCGTCATCGTCGTCGGCGAAAAGGAAGACAAAGATGGCACCGAAGGCACAATGTTCAAGTTTCATCCGCTGTCGCCCGATCAGCGGCTCTCGGTTGTCGAGTTGACCTTCCCATCGGTCATCGAGAAAGGCCCAAGGCGCGCCGTTGGACCGCAGCAGGAGATATCGTTCATTCAGGATAAGTTCACGGCAGGCGACTACTACCTGAAGAAGGCGGGGCCGCTGAAGCCAGGCACCTTCGGATTCATGGAATCGCAGATCCCGGTTGTCATCGATGCCTTCTACTCAGTCGCAGGCGTGAGCGCCCAGCGGCGAGGTCTGTACTACCTCACCGTAGACGTCAGCCTTCAGGAGAATGTAACGCGGGCGGATGTCAGCTTCGAGGACTTTGCCTTTATGCAGGAGCTAAATCTGGACTCTGATGCCCAGAAAGTTGTTGATGATCTTTTTGCTCTGAAGAAGTTCGAGCGCCACGATCCGAAGGCATCCGCAACTAAAGATCACTAGAATCGATTCGTCCGCATGAAGGAATTTGATGGCAAACGAACTCACTATCGTAGTGCCCGCTCTACTCGGCCTTTTGGCCTTCTTTCAGCATGACCGGCATCATGAGCAGGACCACGGGCTGAAGACTGACGAGAAGCGGAAAGAGGCGCTGATCGCGATGCAACTCGCGCTGACGACCACCCTTAAGTACCAGGAAGCGCAGCCTAATGGTGTTGACCGCGAGAAGGAGAACGAATTGGCGGATCTTTGGCGCTCGGCTGCGATCAAGGCGCAAACCTACATCGGAGAAGCCACACCTTGGAATCTTGAGAAAGCGGAATACTGGTCCAACCGTATCAAAGAACCCGACGAGAGCCTTCGTGAACGGCAACTTGACATTGCATCTGTTCAGAAACGGATTGATCAATTGATCCGCGATAACTGACGCCTGAATTACGATCACCTATCACTATGAATGAACTGTTGAAGGCTATCTTTTCCGAGTTCCATAATATCGCCGGAGTTTCCGGCGTTCTGGTTAGTGTTGCTGGCTTGGTGTCAGCCCTTAGCCAGAAGTGGCTGACCGATAAGTTCATTCGCCGGAAGCACAAGGCTATCGTCGAGGAAGCTGGCCGCAGCTTCAGCGTGAGCATCGGACGCTCCTATTCGCCGACGGCCACTTCAGACGAGAAAGACACCCGATCAACTTCGCATGGTTCGTCACATGGAACATCGGAATCGTGGTCTAAGGGAACCAGCAGCTCCAATCATGGGCGCAACCATGCAGGAGCGTGGAACTTCCAGGAGATCGAGCCGACCCCGGCAGAACGTGCCACCAAGATCGCAAAGGATCAGGTTCGTGCTCGCTTAGCAGAAGCCATCGAAGAACGCGAACGTCAGGCAAGCAGCGGGAGATGGTCGCGCATAACGTCGCGGGTTCTGACATTTGGTCAGTACATCATCGGCGCACTACTGACAACATCCTTCGCCCAGAACTCGCTGTCGAAGACGTATCTTAGCGTTTTCGGCCTCCTTGTGATCCTTTGCTCAGCGACAAAACAGCACTTCCATGTTGATGAAAATGCGCAGGCGTCATCCGTTCGCGCGCAGAAGCTCCGGTCTCTCGTGCGCTTCGTTCAAGATCAGATCGTGATTCTCGAAGCCCGCAGCGTGGACGGACAGGACCGGACAGATGCCTTCATTACGCTGCTGAGTGAGATCACGAGCAATTTGAGCCAGATCGAAACCTCAGAGTCCGTGTTTAGGCCTGTTGCCGCTGAGTCCAACAGCACAGTTCCGAAGGCCTAGTGACTTAAACGATGTATCGGGAGACAAATGGACCGGCAGATCATAAGCAATGCAATCGGGGGCTTGGACGAGTTGTTGAGCCAAGCGCGGCGTGCGCTCTTTGAGATCAGCCGCGATCACTTTGTGGGTGGCGAAGTTGACGATCAGGGCAGTTACGCGGAGCCGAAAGAGGCCTTGGCTGGTCTCCTCTCTGAACTCCATGATGTCCTGCTGATCGTTCTCGAAGCAGCCCAGATGCCGGAGGCAAGGTTGAACCTCATAGAGCAATGGGCTAAGTTCACCAGCGCGAAGGGAGGCTTGCGTGCTGTTCATGTCCATCCTGACTACGACGTTTTCACAAGCAGCGCCTTCAGCTCTTGCGAGCACATCGTAAACGCCCTCCGCATGACTGTATCCAACGACCTAACGACTGAACAGGGATGGACGCTTGCCCGCCTTGAAGCGATGCTTCGCGATACGGCTGGCCTCCTCCTCAAACGAAAAGTAGCTCCGGCTAACGAGAACGAGTTACAGGACGTAATGCACGACTATCTGAGCGCGTGCTTTGCCGACTTCAGGCTTAATCCCCAGATCGGAGGATCGATCAAGAACTTCATACCCGACTCTGGCATCGCCGGCGTTGGCGCCGCGATTGAGTTCAAGATTGCCCATACTCAGCAGAAGGCCGTCCAGGCCTTTACGGGCATCGTCGAAGATGTCGGTGGATTCACCGGATCAAAGGACTGGACCAGGTTCTACGCTGTGATGTACCAAGCCAAGCCGTTCATCCGAGAGTCGCAACTGCAGAGCGACATGAAGAGGATAAAGGCGGCGACTTGGAAAGCCATTCTCATCAATGGGGAGACCAATCCCAAGGACAAACGCAAGAGCACAAGCGCTTCCAAGAAAAAGATATAGTTCCGCCTTCCGCTCGCCCCTCGGATAGCGCATCCTCGGAAGCGACGCCGCGAAGCGTGCGCCCAGCATGCTGACGCGAGCGGCGGAGCGCATACCGCAGGTGAAGTCTTATGACCACGCGCGAATGCGCGCCCCCTACGCCGACGGTTGTTGATCGGGCATGTCGAACTCTTCCGTCATGTCTTTGATTAGCCCGTCCATGAGGTCAAGATGTTTCTTCGTGTGCCTGGTATATCGAGAGATGTAATGGCTGGCAGCCTCGAATGGCCTCGCCATGTATTCATCGCCACGGATGCGTTGTTGCAATATGTCTGCTAGAGAACGTTGCGCCAAGGCTGCGAGACCCCGTTCGAGGGTTCCTACACTCATGCTGACAAGAGGCGTAACGGTGAAAGGCCTGCACGCCTTTCTGTTCAGGCCTCTCTGGAAACGCGCGTTCAGGTAACCATTCGTCATCCATGATGAGCCAATGTCGTCGCGCGTAATGATGAGAGGGATCAACTTATTTACGCCGGCAAGGCACTCCGGAAGCGCTGCGCCCTTTTCGGTTATGCTGCGAATCGCGTTTTGAAGTTGGCTGACGCCCTTTCTCTTTTTCTCCGTTCCCACCAGATCGCGTTCGAGAAACTGTTCGAACTGCGCATGGTCCCCGGAGTATCTGACCGCGGCCGAGCACGTCGCCATCTTGATCTCGATCAGAACGGCCTCCGATCCGCAGACCACGATGGCATCACAGAGTTCGGTGCCGTCAGGCTTCTTGGGCGCCCCATAGAAGACGTTCAGCTTCTTTTCGGCATACTGCTCGAACAGCCATCCGACATACTCCTCGAACACATGCCCCCAGAAGCTGAAATAAGGCAGGCGCTGGGCATCGCTCATTTCGTTCCTGACACGCCAGATGACGCCGCTTTCCAGCTTCGCGACCGCATATTCGTAGTCCAGGCAATACAACTCGCCTTTGTGCTGGAAGTACGGTTTATCCCGGAGGAACTCGAAATCTGCAAAGCCCTTCGATTTCTTCGTGTCGGGAAGATCCGAGAGACCGAACGACACAGCATCGAACATCTGCGTTAGCTGTTCATCCGTCAGATTGCTGTGCTTGAACCAACTGCGGGTAAGCGTCTCTCCGAGCGAATCGCCTCTCAAATTCTTGTCTCTCTGCATCATCCCATGCATCATGAAGGCGAAGACGAGCAGGTAGTAGCGCTTGAGAGGAAAGTGAAAGGCCTTTTCGAACTCTTGGTAGGGATCGAAGGTGCGGAGATGATCGGGAAGACGCGGGATGCAGATGGTCAGGAAGATGTAGAACCGAATAAAGAGCATATAGGGTTCGGTGAGTGAATCGATCTCATAGACCGGCAGGAACATCGCAATGAGGCTCAACATCACATCTAATTCGTCGGCGACTTGTGGCTTAGGCGCATACAGCAACTCAGCCGCGCAAAAGAGGAGCGGGCCGAGCAGCATGTCAGGGAAGTAGGTATCGTCTTCTGTATCCGATTTCGGTAAGCGCATGACCTCTGCGGCTAGATAACGCAGTTGTCCCTGAAAGAAGATCACCCGGCCTTGCTTTGCAAATGCCTGGACACGCGGCACGAATTGCGGAGGAAAGAGATGAGGTATCCAACGCTCCGTCGCCTGCTCCGAAGCTATCGTGTTCGCTTCTGGCCCGAAATCGAAGATGGCGCTCATACGGGCGCAGCGAATAAGTACGCCGCTGCGCGGAAACTTGAGCAGGTTCTGACGGAACTCGTCGTATGTCAGCCTCTTTGTACCGGCCAACTCCGAATAAGGAACCCAATGCTTCATGTCAACGTGCGGTGCCACAGAACCTCCGCAAAGATGTTAACGCCCCAAATGGGCGCCTCGAAAGGGTGGCGCTTCATTCCTGACCAAACAGAGCGATGGAATAACAACCACCAGGCCTTCGGACGTCCCGTTTAGCTGCTGGAGCTATGCCGATGCATGCGCTTCAGACCGAAGGCAATCACGTCATTGATGCAATGATCTGGCTTCTGCTCGTCGTGCAGGTGCCGGATACGGACGACATGTGGACATGCCCCTGCGATTTGGCACATTGAATCACCTCGTCTTGCCTCTCAACTCCGCCAGCACACCGTCCGCATGGTCCTCAAGAACCTAGCGTTCGAATCGGAGATCCCTTGGGACGGCCCTTTGGAGGCGCTTCGAGGAAATGCAATTGCCATCACAGTCTCTTAAAGACGTTGCTCTCGTGTCTTTGATGGCCGGGAGTGGTAGACTTATCTTGTTCATTCGAAACGGTTTATGTCCGATAAGGATCATTCTGTCTAGTCGCTTGCGGGTTGGTGACATGTCACAGCTGACCAAACCCGAACCTTAGATGAGGTATCTCCGGGCCCGGGCGAACTAACAGCTCATGTCGCCGACTTCGTACTTTTCTGCGACCGGTAGGTGGCTCTGCAATCTCAATCACAGCTCTTCGTAGATCTTAGTCACTGTTCATCGCGGAGCCTTGCCCAGCGTACGAGTTCCTGTAACGCGGGTCGAAGCGCCTGGCCAAGGGGCGTCAGCTTGTATTCCACTTTCGGTGGGATCTCCTGGTAGATGGTGCGCTGCACGATGACCTTCGCTTCCAGGTCGCGTAGCTGCTGCGTCAGCATCTTTTGTGATGCAAGCGGAATAGCACGTTCCAACTCCGAAAAGCGCATCACTCCCTTGTCGAACAAATGAAAGACGATCATCATCTTCCACCGGCCCTCAAGGAGCTTGAATGCTTCTTCAGCACGATCCGCCGACCAATCCTCAAGGGTGTGACCGGGCGGCTGCGGTACCTTACCTTCGGGTGGGTACCTTACTTTACCGTGCGTACTTGCCATGATCCTAGTCTACCGCCTAGCCTGAATCGGCTGAGTTTGCTCACCGAGAAGACTGCACCAACCGTTTGTTCTCGCTTGAGCACGCGGGCGGCCACAGAGACGTGTGCCCGCCCGCGTTGCACTAGCTGAGTGATCCGTCCCGCACTGAACTGGAGATTCCATGCCCGCAAACACGCCCTACTTGCCGTATAGCCCGGATGTCGAGAAGATTGCCCCGGACGAGCACGTCACCTTCGACGAGCTTTCACGCACGATGCAGCACATCACTCGACACATGGCCACGCGTTACCGTCACGCGTATCGCCCGGTGCATGCCAAATCTCATGGTGTTCTGGTAGGCACGCTGGAGGTGCTGCCGAATCTGCCTGAACCGCTAGCGCAAGGCCTGTTCGCCACGCCCGGCACCTACCCGGCCATCATGCGCTTTTCTACCAATCCAGGTGACATGCTTGCGGACAATGTCTCGAGCCCGCGTGGTCTTGCGATTAAGATCCTCAACGTGGAGGGTCCCAAGGTAACCAATCATGCGGGCGAGACTACGCAGGATTTTGTCTGCATCAATGCCAACGCTTTCACAGCGCCCGACCCGAAAGGTTTTCTCGAGCAGATCAAGACCTTCGACAAGAACCTAGACACGCCGGAAGGAGTGAAACACGCAGTCTCCCTGGCTGCCCGAGCTACCAACGCTGTGCTCAAAGCGGTTCACCTCCCTTCAGCCACGCTGGAAGGCATTGGTGCCTCGGCTACACACATCCTCGGAGAAAGCTTCTCCACGGTTGCACCCCTTCGATACGGCGCCTACGTGGCGAAGATCGGATTTGCCCCTGGGTCCGAGAACCTCCAGAAGCTGACGGGCGAGCACGTGGACCTTGGCGCCGACTACAACGCTTTGGAGGAGTTGATCAAGAAGTTCTTCAGGCACGAAACGGGCGTGTGGGACGTGAAAGTACAGCTTGCGCTTGCGCCGGAAGACCCTGCAGCCGAGGAGAAGGACAAGGATTTCCCCATTGAGGCTGCCGACAAGAAGTGGCCTGAAGACAAAAGCGCGTGGCAAACCGTAGCTCGCCTTACGGTCTCGCCACAGGAATCGTACTCGGATGCCAGGCAGCTGTTTGTCGACGAGCGACTCTCCTTCAGCCCATGGCACGCGCTTGAGGCGCATCGGCCGCTCGGTGGCATCATGCGTTCGAGGCTGAAAGCTTACGAAGAAGCTATTAAATACCGCGCTCAGCGGAACGACCGCCAGCGTGCAGAGCCAAAGAGCGTTTCTGAGATTCCTGCTTAACACTTGCCGTGGGCCAAGTGGCTTCTCTTGCCCGGAAGGAGATTCATGCAACAACAGAAACGCTCGCTTGCCTTGGGGTTCCTGGCCGGTGCGCTTGGCGACAGCCCGGACGAAGAGCATGCGGTCTCCGCGGCCATGTCCAACGCCATCGCCGTCACCACCAAGGTACAGGGCTCGTTGCCATTGCCGATCGCTTTCTGCTGCGTCGGAGTAGAGATCCGGGCCTGACATTTTGTGCGGTATCCCAACAAGCTCGCAGAGGCTACAGGAGATTGAAGATGGAACATCTAGGCATGCCTCCTTTGGCGCACGGAACGGCAGAGTTAGAGCCGGGCGTCCGCCTGCACTATGTCACAGCAGGTACTGGCACACGCACCATGGTCCTGCTGCACGGGTATCCGGAAACCTGGTATGAGTGGCGGCACGTGATCGGTCGCCTGGTTCGTGCCGGTTGGCGGGTCGTCGCTCCGGACTACCGCGGCGCAGGCGACTCGTCCAAGCCCACCGGTGGCTACGACAAGCGCACCATGGCCGCAGATGTTTTCAAGCTGCTACGCAACCACCTGAAGATCTCCGGGCAGGTCACCATGGTTGGCCATGACATCGGAATGATGGTGGCGTATGCCTTCGCGAGCGACTATCCCAAGTCGGTAGACAAGCTCGTGCTCATGGAAGCGCCCCTGCCAGGGACAGCTGTTTACGACGCAACGGTCGCATCCACGAAGCTGAACAACTTCGCCATGTGGCACTTCTTTTTCCACAACGCGCAGAACAACCTGGCCGAGTCGCTCACAGCGGGACGCGAACATCTTTACCTTCAGCATTTCTTTCAGCGCCTGGCCTTCGATCAGGACGCGATCACAGCCGCTGATCTTGACCTTTACGCTTCACAGTTCTCCGCTGCAGGCGCAATGCGAGCGGGGTTTGAAGTCTACCGGGCCTTCGACCGGGACGCTGAAGACAACAAGGCAGCCCTCAAGAAGAACGGTCGTCTGACGATGCCGGTACTCGCCTTGGGAGGCACGTCGAGCTTCTATCTCCCGATGGCGAAAGCGATGCTTGCCGAGGTCGCGAAGAAGGTCACTGTCATCGGGATCCCTGATTGCGGACACTGGATCGCTGAAGAAAACCCGCGGGTGCTTCTCGAAGAGCTCTTGAAGTTCTGCACTCCATAAACGGGCTCGCAAGCAGCGAAGAAGGCCCGAACCATTCAAAGAAATAGAACCGCCATAAAGGAGCACGCTGTATGCCGAACTACCTCATGTACCAGGACGACATCGAGACTATCGCCCCTGACGAGCACGAAACCGAGCAGAAGATCGTCGAGGTGATGACCAAAGGCATGGAGATGGCACGCCAGAAGTACGGCCGCTCGGTGCGCATCTCCCATGCCAAAGCTCATGCTCTGCTCAAGGGCGAGCTCATCGTGGAAGAAGGTTTGCCGTTTCAGTTAGCGCAGGGTCTGTTTGCTCAGCCTGGACGGTATGAGGTACTTATCCGCATGGCGCAGGCGCCTGGCGAGTTGCTGGATGACTCCAAGCTCTCGACAGATCGTGGCATGTCGGTGAAGGTGCTCGGCGTGAAAGGGCCCAAGCTCGACGGGCACACCGCGGAGACGCAGGACTGGGTCTTCGACGTCGGCAAGCAGTTCATTGCCAGCGGCATGAAGGAGTTCTTGCAGGCGTTCAAGCCCAACGCGGAGGTCGCCCCAAAGCTTTCAGACAGCGTGAAGGGCGCGGTCTCCACTGTAGCGCGGGGCACAAATGCGGTGCTCAATGCTGTAGGAGCGAATTCTGAAAAGCTGGCCTTTTATGGCCATCCTGTTGTCCACCCTGCAAGCGAAGAGTACTTCTCCCAGACGCCGTGCCGCTACGGCGAGTATGTCGCCAAATTGGGCTTCTTCCCCGTCTCCCCCGGCCTGCCGGCCCTCAAGGAGCAGCCCTTCGATCCTGAAACACCGGATGCCCTTCGCGACGCGATGAACGCCTACTTCAAGGCGAACCCTGCCGAGTTCGAACTGCGAGTTCAGCTCAACACTGGCTTAGAGGATATGCCCGTTGAAGATGCCCAGGCAGAGTGGCCGGAGACAGAATCGCAGTACCAAACAGTGGCCCGGCTTGTGATCCCGACGCAGACGGCGTGGGATCCTGCCAAGGACGGCTATTTCGAAGACCTCACGTTTTCTCCGGCCCACACGCTTGCGGCGCATCGCCCGCTCGGCGGCATCAATCGCGCCCGGCTAGTGGTGTACAAGGCCCTCGCTGCGCGAAGGCTCGCGGACAACGGAACGCAGGCTGAATTGCCTACAGCTCTGAGTGACGTGCCGGCGTGAGCTGGGGCATTACTGCGTCATCTGCTACAGAACCGAACGGCATCGTATAGCGCGGTGCACTTACCGCTAACTCCAGGGAGCAGTTCATGATCCAGTCCTACGGCTACGCCGCAAATCATTCCTTCACAAGTCTGAAACCACACAAGTTCGAGCGTCCAAACGCGAAGCCGAATGAAGTCACCATTGAGGTTCTCTACTGCGGTGTGTGTCATTCAGACATTCACCAGGTAAAGAATGAGTGGGGGAACACGGTCTACCCGTGTATGCCCGGTCACGAGATCGTAGGCCGCGTCTCTGCAGTCGGCGCCGAGGTGACGCGGCATCAGGTCGGCGATCTCGTGGGGGTTGGCTGCATGATCGACAGCTGCCGTCAGTGCGAGCCCTGCCGCTCCGGGGATGAGAACTACTGTGAAGGGCCGAATAGCTGGCTCGCTACCTACAACGGTCCGATGGTGCCGGCCAAGAAGGCAGCCGATGAGCAAAACCATTACGGTCGCGACAATACGTTTGGCGGCTACTCCAATGTGGTGGTGGTACCGGAAGATTTCGTTCTGAAAATTTCGGACTCACTCGATCCGAAAGCAGCGGCGCCCCTGCTATGTGCTGGCGTGACGACCTACTCGCCCGTGAAGCACTGGGGTGTGAAGGCGGGCAGCAAGGTGGGCATCGTCGGCTTTGGCGGTCTCGGTGACGTTGCTGCCAAGATGGCGGTCGCCATGGGCGCCACCGTTGTCCTCTTTACGACGACCGAGGAAAAGCAGGAAGAGGCCACGCGCATCGGGGCCACGGCTGTAATGGAGAAAGAGCTGAAGAAAGAAGTCGACCCCACAAATCCGCTTACCCGGACTTTCGACTTCATCCTGAGCACCGTGCCTGAAAAGCATGACCTGAACCCGTACCTCCCCTTGTTGAAGCGAAATGCCACCATGGCCATCTGCGGTGACCTGGGACCACTCGAACCGGTCAACAACATGCAGATCGCCTCGCATCGTAACAGTGTTGCGGGATCGCTTATCGGCAACATCGCGGAAACACAAGAAGTTCTTGATTTCTGCGCAAAGCACAACATCGCTTCCGACATCCAGATCATCGACATCGCCGAGATCAACGATGCGTACAAGCGCGTGGAAAAAGGGGATGTTCGGTTTCGGTATGTGATTGACATGTCCACGTTAAAAGACGAGGACGCGTAAGACTTCATCCAAGTGCCTGTGGCTTCCCTTGGAGGTTACAGGCACAACACTTTGCGATTTGATTCACGGGCTTAGCTACAGAAAGGATCCTCATGCCTTCCCCAGACAACACCATTTCGCGCCGTAAACTCGTCGGCACCCTCGGCGCCGGCCTTGCTGCTGCCGCAATTCCCGCTGGAGCACAGGCGCAGGCCAGTTCCACCGCGCAGCCCGTCGTTGACCCGACCACAAAGTATCCCAAGCCGCCTTACACAAGCCCATTTCAGCCGTGGCCCGGACTTGCGAGCAAGATGACCCCGCCGCCGGATCATGGCGAGAGCAGCTATAAGGGCTCTGGCCGTTTGCTGAACCGGAAGGCGCTGATCACTGGCGGCGACTCCGGGATGGGCCGTGCCGCAGCCATCGCCTATGCGCGCGAGGGAGCGGACGTGGCCATCAACTACCTGCCTGCCGAGGAACCGGATGCGCAGCAAGTGGCTGAGCTCATCCGTCAGGCTGGGCGCAAGGCTGTGCTGATTCCCGGAGACCTTCGCGAGGAAGCCTTCTGCAAAAAGCTTGTGACTCAGGCTGTCACAGAACTGGGTGGGCTCGACATCATCGTCTCCAATGCCGGACGTCAGCACCAGGTCGAATCCATCTCGGACATGACCACCGAACTCTTCGACTGGACGATGAAAACCAATCTGTACGCACCCTTCTGGATCATCCGCACGGCGCTGCCGCACTTGAAACCCGGCTCGTGCATCATCGCTACCACGTCCGAACAGGCGTATGACCCAGCGGCAAATCTTTACGACTACGCTCAGACCAAGGCTGCGACGATGAACTTCGTCAAGTCGCTCGCCAAGCAGCTCGGCCCCAAGGGCATCCGTGTAAACGGCGTGGCACCCGGCCCGATCTACACCCCCCTGCAGATCTCCGGAGGCGCCACCGAGGAGCACTGGCGCAACTTCGGCGGCAAGTATCCACTGGGACGCGCGGGCCAGCCGGCTGAGCTTGCGTCGATCTATGTTCAGCTTGCGGCACAAGATGCGTCCTACACCACCGGCAACATCTACGGCGCGGGTGGCGGCATAGGTCAACCCTAACGCTACGCTGCCCTCCGAAAGCACTCCGACCCAGACGGCATGGGCGCTGCTCGGTTTGATAGCGTCAGGCAACACCGCATCCTCTGAAGTGACTCGTGGTGTGCAGTGGCTTTCAGAACGGCAACGTCCGGACGGGAACTGGGATGAAGAGCTGACAACCGGCACGGGTTTCCCCAACGTTTTCTACCTCAGCTACCACCTGTATCGAATGTACTTTCCGGCACTTGCGCTCGCTGTTTACCGCAAGCTCCAGCAATCCCAGTCTCTATGATTCTGTGCAGTGGCTGGCCCGCCACAAGCCTTAGCGTCAAGTGATGCCTCCACTAGCCTGATTGGTGCCAGAGACGTCTCGCGTAGATTCCCTCGGGCTTTCTAGGCACGGCCGAAGCTTCCAGACTGAGCTGCCGGGATCATAGCGGCTGGTTGGGAACGTATCGTTAGATCTCGAACGATTCTGAAAGGGAACTGATCGTAGAGCGCACTCGTGTCGGCCTCGAAATCGCACGCCAGCTCGGCCGCACAGGCGGCCGCAAACGGCAGATGACCGAAACCAAAGTTAAAGCAGCAAAGAAGCTGCTCGCTAGCGGGTTCCGGCGCGCGACGTGGCCAGCAATCTCGGCGTCTCGGTCCCCGTCTTATATAGATGGGTCCCCGCTTCGACGCATCCTAGGCCTTCCGGCCGTAAAGTGGCGATATTGCGACCTCACATTACCGACGCCCGTGAGCGAGTAGGCGTTGCGTCCATCGTGGGGGTAAGATGTCGCTGGCTGAGCCACGTGCCAGCGCTGCAAAGCCAGAGCCCGACACACAGCACCACGCCATGCTGTGTCAACTTCTCCACGTCGTGTCCTATCCAATTTGGCTGATCGCCAACTCGCTCAACGATCCAGGCACAAGAAGCTGCGCACGCGACCCCTGAACCAAGAACCCGAAAGACTGCGTAATACTTTGTGCGGCTGAGCAGAAGCAAAGCAGGGAGCACGGCGGCGACGACTGCAAGTTGCATGGCTTCAATGCCAAGATTGAAACCGAGCAGACTCACAACGCGATACCAGCCGGCAAACCCAAGTTCATTCAGCGCCGCAGCGAAGGCGAGTCCATGGATGAGTCCAAAGAAGGCCGCGATGGCAGCTTCGCGTCCGGGAAAGAGCGGACGCAGGGCGTGGACCGCGGATATGAGGATCGAGATGGCAATGAGCACCTCGACCGGCCGGCTGGGAAGATGCACGATGCCGAGAGCGGACAGAGCGAGCGTAAGGGAATGGCCCAGCGTAAAGGCCGTCACGATTCCGAGAATATGGATCAGGCTGCGCCGGATCGTGGCGCGACCGCGCCACCGGCCCGCGAGTGCAACCAGAGGAGCCGGCAGCAGCAGGGTGAGAAGAAAGAGCAGATGGTCCGTGCCTTCGGCGATGTGCCGGGCGCCAAGCCGGAAGGCGGCGGAAAGGCCGCTCCATGTAAATCCCGGCGAAGGGGTCCTGCCTGCTTCGTTGAGAGCCACCTGGTAGATCGACTGAGTTTCGCTCCGGCTCTGCGCTCCCAACGTGAGGTTCTTGTCCTGCGGAACGAGACTGTTGACCAGATAGACCGAAAGGCCAGTTTGGTGATGGTTCGCAAAGCGAAGCTGGTGCTCCCCGTGGATGGTTGAGAGCTCGGCTGAGAACGTAAGCTCGATCTCGCCGGTACCTCCCAACATGAGACTGACTGCCGGAAACTTCGCTGAAACCAGACGCAGTGGAAGACTCTTGCCGTCTTCCTCCAGCTGCAGATCACTCAGCACCGACTTCGCATATCGGTTCTGCTCGTCGCTCGAAAGCGTTCCATCGTGGTTGCTGTCGATGGCCGCGATGACCGCGGGTGCGACAGCGACGCCCGGCACCAGACGCATGGTCGCCAGCACGCGTCCCGGCTCGATCGAAAAGATCGTGGCCTGGAGATACTCATCGAGACGATGCGCCTGGGCCGGAAGCGCTGCCAGTCCCAGCAGCACGACGATGACTAGCGATCTCTTCACTTCGCGAGAACGCCTTGTCCGTAATCGTCGGTCGGATCACGGTAAATCGTGTGAACGTGATTGGTAGGCTCGTCACTCTGCGGCGCGTACTCGATAATGAGGTGGGGTCCCTGAATGCGGTAATAGGCGCTGATGTTCGTGCCCACCTTAAGATCGGTTGGGCCGCTCCATGCGAACCAGGTCTCGCTCAGGTCCTGCTTCAACTGTGCCATGCGAGAGGCAGCCATGGCATCGTTCATGATGCCTGCCCACTCCCCGATGAGCTGGAGCAACAGCGTTTTCTGACTCTCGTTCATCGCGGAAACGCGTAGGCCCTCAGGGCTTATCTGCTTGCCATCCTGGCCGGGGCCAAGAACGAGATCGGCAACCTTGTAGCTGAGCACGGCCTGCGACCGTTGCTTCGCGTCAAGCGACTGCAACAAGGTAAGCGCTTCGTCGCTTTCCGTGCCGAGGGGGCGAATAGTCTTGCCCTCCAGCCTAAAGCTGGCAGGCTGAGCGCCGGTGAGCGAAGGCGTCATGATGCCCCGGCTGCCGACGATGGTGATGTTCAACGCAAGGTGGTGCCCGCCAAACTGCAGCATCCACGGCGAGGTCGTGGAGGGCTTGCCAAGGAAGGAAATGTAGTAGAGATCGCCGCCAAACATGTTGTCGCTGTCGAAGCGCGGCGGACCACCTCTGGGGCCGCCATTGTGTGATGGGCCGTCTGCGCCGGACGGTGGGGGACCACCTCCTGGAGGAGGACCGCCGCCCGCAGGGGGGCCGCCACCACGCGCACCACGCTTTGAGCCGTTCGTCTTGAAGTCGTCGTCCGCCATGCGAATCTCGCTAACCTTCTCGTAACCGCGCGCACTCAGCACGGTCTTCATGAGATTGAGAGCCGCTGCCTTCTGGTTCGCACTCATCTGCTTCAGGCTGATGCCACCACGTGGCACAAACCCCGTGGGAAAGTTCGACCACCGGGCACGCTGCGTGCTGTCGTCGAAGTTGTACACGACTTTTGCGCGCTGCTCGTCGCTCAGCGTTGTGAGAAACGCATCCGCTGATTTCACCACTTTGTCGACTGGTTGCTGAGCAGCGCAGGCTACGCCAATGACAAGTGCTGGAACAACAGCCAAGATGACGCGAAGCAGACGAGGTTTTCGAAGCATGGTCGACATATCTGTCATTAGACGCACCGATTTACTTCAGGACTACAGATGCGCACGGCATTGATCGGTCCTGATAAATGGGATGAGCAGGTCCTCCGAAGGAGGAGCAGACTGTTCCCATGAAGAAGCCATCGCAACACCTCATCGCAGAAGTACCCCGGAAGCGTGGCCAGGTAGAGCTGACGATCGGCATCGATCTTGGCGACGTATGGAGCCATTACTGCACTCTCAACCAGCAAGGCGAAATGATCGACCGCGGCCGTTTCAGGACAACGCCGAAGGCGATCAACACGTGGTTCACCGACGTGCCTCATGCTCGCGTTGCGATGGAGGCTGGTGTTCACTCGATCTGGATCAGCGAGCAGCTTGAACAACTGGGCCACGAGGTGATCGTGGCTAACGTGCGTGAGTTACGGGCGATCTCTCATAGCGACCGTAAGAGCGACGACGGATGCGGAGAAGCTGGCTCGTTACGCTCGTCTCGATCCTGAGATTCTCCGCCCGATCTCTCATCGCACCGTCGAGCAGCAACAAGCCCTCACCCTGATCCGCGCTCGCGAGCTTCTCGTTCGTTTGCGAACCGCGTCCATCAACGCGGTTCGTGGATTGACGAAGGCATGCGGCCATCGTATGCCGGCTTCTTCTACGAAGTGCTTCGCGCAACGAGGGCAGGCAGCGATGCCGCCAGGGTTGAAGTTGGCGCTCGGTCCGATTCTCACTCAGATCGCGGAGATGACTCTCAAGATCAAGCAGTATGACAAGGATATTCAACGACTCACTCAGACCGAGTATGTTGAGACACAGGCCATGATGACCATCCATGGGATCGGCCACATCACCGCCCTTACGTTTGTCCTGACGCTCGGGGATAAGAGTCGATTCCGATGCAGTCGAGACGTCGGTTGCTACCTTGGTCTGCGACCGAAACGCAGCCAGTCCGGTGAACGCGATCCGCAACTCGGTATCACCAAGGCTGGCAACGCGTATCTGCGAAGTCTGCTGATCGAGTGCGCTAACCACATCCTGCGACCACATGGTCGAGACTCGGCACTAAGACAGTGGGGACTGCATCTGGCAGCACGCGGCGGCAAGCAGGCGAAGAACAAGTCCGTCGTCGCAGTAGCCCGCAAGCTGGCTGTCCTGCTCCATCATCTCTGGACTACGCAGGAAGCATACATCCCGTTCTTTCAACAGGCCGCATAGAGTTCACCCGTTGCCTCGACACCGCGTTCCGGTGACTGCGTCGGCGTTTTGGCCCTCCAAGGCCGTCTGATAAATCGCAGCATCGACTCTCCTCTCGAACCCCAACCGGCACCGAGTCCAGATTCAGCCGACTCATCAGAGTGCGAATACAAACCCGGTGGAGAGCAACAACCACAGCAACGACAACAGCAAAAGCAAAGGCACTCATAAGAAAAACAATTGACACAAGGGACCTGCTCATACAAAAGGCGCTTCTGAGGTCGCCTGCGGGTTTCCGCGTTCCAGCTTCATGAGGCCTGCCATAAAGGCTTTACGGAATGCGTCATACACCTCAAGCGGGTTCGCACGTGTAGCGCTCTTGCCAAACTCCGTGGCGTACCCTTTCCAAAATAGCGTCACAGGTGCTCAACCTCCGCCTGTGTGACATCCCGGTACTTTCATCGGACGCCTTCTAACACTGCCTCTATTGTGTTCCGCAACGCCAGCGTTTCCTCGCCGGGAAGTATGGGCGCAAGCTGCTGGCCAGCATCCGGTCGAGCATGCGATCCGACAGGATTCTAACGAGTCGGACGGTGATCGCCGTACTGCGACCGATCGTGTAACGAGTCCCAGGTCGTTTGCTGGTAATCGCGTTCGCGATGACGTAGCCTGCGTCTTCGGGAGACGCTCCTCCGGCAGTGGCTGCCTGCGCCTGCGCAACGACCGCATACATGAGCGCGGCATAGCGTCCGCGCTGCTCCTCCGTCATCGCTTGCACGATCTGTTCGCCACGGCGATCGACCTCCCCGAGCATTCTGGTGTTCACCGCGCCAGGTTCAATCACGACGACCTTCACACCCAGCGGCTCCAGCTCGCGGCGCAGAGAATCGCTAACAGCTTCAAGGGCGAACTTCGTACCCGCGTAGGGGCCGTACGTCGCCATGGCTACCTTCCCGCCTACAGAGGAGACGTTGACGATGGTGCCGCGACTCTCTATGAGCGCGGGCAGCAGAGCTTGCATCATCGCAACTTGGCCGAACAGGTTTACGTCGAACAGGCGCCGCCACTCTGAGAGTGGATAGGTTTCGAGCGGTGCGTTCATCGCCATGCCTGCGTTGTTGACCAGCGCGCGCAGCCGGCGACACTCGGGGTCATTGGCTATTCGCTGCACGAGTGCTGCAATCCCCGCTTCGTCTGTAATGTCGAGCATAAGAGGTTCCAGGTTTGCGGCGCGTAGGGCGTCGCCATCCTGGCTGCGCCGGACACCCGCGAGCACATGAAAGCCGCGCCCGGCTAGTTCGCGCGCCGTGGCAGCGCCGATCCCGCTGGAGGCACCCGTCACAACGACAAGTTCCTGTTTGGTGGACAAATTCTTCATCACTCCGAGCCTCTCTTGGCAGTGGCAAAGGCAAAGCGCGCGGCAAGCAGCTTCGTCCGTTGTTCGAGTACGTCCATCGAAGGTTGATCCGCAAACAAACCGTCCAATGCGAGTAGAAATACCTCGGCGCTCGCCTGGTCGCCTAAGATGGTAGCGGCGCATTGGTGCACGATGTTGCGGTACAGCGCATCGTTCTCGGCATCGATCAGGGCACAGGTCTGAAGGAACTCGCTTCCCATTGGGGTGCCGACCATCTCCGCCCAGGGCTCAAGCGCCATCAGGCGACAAACCTCGAACAGGCGATCGTAGGCACTGCCCGGCCCTTGAGTGGCCCGCTTTGCCGCAGGTTGACGGGAAAGCAGCCAATCGGCGAACACCGCCTGATAAATCTCTTCTTTGTTCTTGAAAAGCCGGTAGAGCAAGGTGCGCGAAAGACTTGACCTTTTCGCTATATCCTCGAAGGCTGTCTTTGCATACCCGAAGTTGAGAAAGCACCAGCGTGCGGCAAGCATTACCTTCGCCTTGCGAGTGGCAGCTTCACCCCGTGATAGCTTCTGAGTCATGCCAGAATATTGTGACAATAGATGCATCTGGTGTCAAAATGACTCAGCATTAAGTCGACACAGCCGTTCTCAGACCTTTGCTCTCGACTGGCACATTCAAGCCGTTCCCGATAGCAGCCGCGTATGCTTCCTCCTCCATCGAAAAGAGAAGGGCCCAAATTGATCAGTCCCGAACGACCGTGACGCGGTCCGCCTCCACCTCGGCAGCCCACTGCTTCCAGCCGGGCGTGATGCTCTCCAGCTTGTCGAGGACCTGGGCGGAGGTGAGCTGCGGGGCCCTCTCGGAGAGTTCGTCGTAGTGCGTTTCGAAGTAGTCGAGCGAGGTGTGCGGGTGCGGCCACCCGAGTGCCACCTGCCACATGATGTGGTCGGCGGCGCGGTCTGCCGGGCGCTTCTCCTCGATGTAAACATTTCCCACGTAGCTGGCCAGGAACTCGTTGAACCAGTAGGTGGTCCAGCCAATGCCGTAGTCCTCGATGATGGCGTGGCCCAGTTCGTGCGTGCCGATGCTGTCCGCGCCCACGTAGACCAGGTCGCGGATCGGCTTGCCCGTGGCGCTCACTTCCTGCTGCAGTTGCGGTGACAGGCTGTTTACCTCCGGCACGGAGATGATGACGGCCTTGGACCAGTCGGCGGGCATGGTGATAACGCGCGGGTGGCCCTGCACCGACGGCATGCCGTACGGATCGCGCGTGGTGACCGGGGACCACTGCTCCGGGCTCAGTACGGCCAGATGCAGATCGCCGAGCGGCACGTGCAGCTGCTGCCGGTAGAAGTCCCGCTCACCCGCGATGAGCGCCTGGAAGTAACGTGCACGCGCTTCCGCACCGGTGCTGTAGAAGGTGGGCAGCGTGCCACCCGGCAGCTGCGCCAGCTTAAGCCGCTGCACAGCCTCCATACGCTTTTCAGCCGGTCGGGAGCGAGGCTGCTGTGCGACGAGCATGCTTGTGCAAGGGAGAAGACAACCCAGGACGGCAACCCGGATGATGGAGGTCATGCGCAATCGTACGGCTTCCTTGTCAGAATGCAATGGAAAGATTCGCATCGCTAACCCGGGGCCGCATAGCGCCATTGTTAGTGGCTCTTGCGCTCCTGGTCGGCTTGTCGCCGTACTCTTGTCAGGCTGGAAGGACCAGCGGATTACTCCCGTCGTATCTCGCCTCACGCTATGCAAGCGTGTTTCAGCTTTGCTACAGGATTTCGTTGCGACTTCTCGCGAACGAAGGATAACGAGAGAGCTTCCAATCGAGAACGCGATTTGCAGGATCGTTGGCAACCCGCATTCTCAAAACTAGTTCTCGAATGCTATGCTCATTTCGTGCCCGCGAAGACGAGTTCTGAGAAGAAACACCCGTGAAGAAGTCGCCGTTGAAGACCAACTCGAATGCCAAGGGCTTGCTGATCGGTTATGCGCGTGTCTCAACGCAAGATCAGAACCTGGAGTTGCAGACAGAGGCGCTTCAGAAAGCTGGCTGCAAGAAGATCTTCGAAGACCGGGCGAGTGGAAGCCGGGCGAAACGCCTCGGTCTCGTGCAAGCCCGGGAAAGCCTTCGCGCCGGAGACACCCTTGTGGTCTGGAAATTGGACCGGCTGGGACGGAGCGTCAAGCAGCTTGTGGATCTCGTCGGCGAGCTCCAGAAGGAGGGAGTTCAGCTCAAGAGCCTGACCGACTCGATAGACACCGGGACGCCTTCCGGCCGATTCTTCTTCCACGTAATGGCGAGCCTGGCAGAGATGGAAAGGGAACTGATCGTTGAGCGCACACGGGCCGGTCTCGAGATCGCGCGCCAGCTCGGTCGAACAGGTGGCCGTAAGCGGCAGATGACAGACGGCAAAATCAAAGCGGCCAAGAAGCTGCTCGCCAGCGGGGTCCCGGCGCGGGATGTGGCCAGCAACCTTGGTGTTTCCGTGCCTACCTTATATAGATGGCTCCCCGCCTCCACGCCCGCGTGATTCGCTAGAGGAAGGACGGCTTTGCGGATCGCACATCTCTCACCGGATTAAGTTAGCCTCCATTTGTGTTTTCAGCCTTTGCAACCAGGTCTGCAGGTGGATACCCAACTTTTCGCCGCTGTACAAGGAACCGATAAGGAATCCATCCGATGACTCAGAAAACGTGACTGACGTTTTTGCGGGTTCAAGAGGCGCGAGATCCACCGCGTGATAGCTATATAGCCCATTAGGGTTCCGTAGATCATGGCAAGTCTCGGGGCCTCGACCAAGGCGAGCCGCAGATCGTGCTTGAACAAACCTCCATAGGTGAGTCGTGTGCCAGGTGCAAATGAGCCTTGTAGCCTGGCGGCTTTCAGGTAGGGATACCATTTCGGCCAGCCTTCGACATCAGTGAGCGTGTTCCAAACAGCGGCGATTGGAGCGACGATTTCAACAGACCTAGATGCCGATACCGGCGCGTTCGGAATCATCTGTCTGGCTGCGGCCAGCGTTGCAACTTCTTTCAACGGCAACATGGTGACTTCCTGGGCAAGAAGCTAGATGCGAGAGAGTACCGACAGAAGCAGATCGACCGATTCTGAAACAGCTTGGAATCCTTTTTCGCTTTTCAGCCGGCCTCCAGCCTCAAGATCAATCAGGCCATGGACCGACGCGTAGATCAGGCCCGCAAGCTGCATCGCTGGAGCCTGCGGCAGTTGCTCTGCCGCCTGGCATTCCGCAATGAGAGCGGTACAGGTCGCGAAGCATTGAAGGGCAGCAGATTGGAGTTCTCCGCCTTGCGTTGCAATGTCCGGGTCGTTAAAGAGCAGCCGGTACCGCGCCGGGCAGCTCTGGCCGTATTTCACAAATGCCTGCAAGGCACGCCGAAGCTTTGCGATGGGACGGGCCCGACCCTTGCCGGCATGCACGAAGGCATCATTCAGTGTGCGGAAATCCCGTGTCGCTACCGCCGCCAGCAAGGCGCTTCTGTCCTTGAAATGCTTATAAGGGGCATTGTGCGAGATTCCACTTGCAAGCCCAACGGCGCGCAACGTGACTGCGGTTTCACCGCCTGTGTCTAGCAGCGTCGCCGCTGCTTCGATAATTCGTTCCCGTGTCGTCATTGCAATCTGCGAGGCCTTTCGTTAGCAACGAGCCGCACAAGCCGCTCCGAATCTTGCCAAAGCCTAGCTGCCTTGTTCTGATCGTAAGACACCTTGGACGACCGAACCTCCGTGAGACGGCCGTTATTGGACTGCAGATACTTGCCGGAAGCGTCGGTAAACTTCACATCGGTCGCGATGGCCGCGAGTGAGGAACCAGAGAAGGGCAGGCTCCCCATAGTGACACCGATCTTCCGAAAAAACCATTTCATCAGCCGCGTCCGGGACAGCCACTGCACAAAGCCTGGAGCTGTCCTTACAAGACCGGTTTCTGGAATCAGGCCGGGATCGAAGGCGATCGATGCAATAGGCTGCCCTGCCGCTTTCAGGCGGCGGTCCAATTCATAGCTGTAGAGGATGTCACAGAGTTTGGAACTAGCGTATCGCCTGCCCCCGGAGATCGGCTTGCGGCCATTCTTTCCTTCGTTGGCGAGAGCGTCCGCATCCGGTTCTGCAGCCGCACCAACCGCCTTCCCATCTATCGTATCTGGATCATGGGTACCACTGGCGGTAAAGACGACCCGACCACCGTCGGCAACGCTGTCCAGCATGAGCTGGGCGAAGAGGAAGCTACCAAGGCAGTTGACTGCGAACGTTTCCTCAAAACCATCTGCGCTGTAGGAGATGGGACCCCGGAACTGAGCTCCCGCGTTACACAGGAGCGCCTGGAGAGGTTCCATCGACCCTTTCGCAATCATCGAGCGAACAACTTGCGCTGCCGAGCGAACCGATTCCAAGGATGCAAGGTCGAGCGGAAGGACGGTTGCTGCCACACCGAATCGTTCCCTCAACTGCTTCGCGGCCTTCTCGATCTTCTCTGGGTTTCTACCTGCCAGCACTAGATTGAAGCGTTTTTCAGCGAGCTTCGAAGAAGCCGCCCAACCAAGACCCGCGTCGCCGCCTGTAATTAGAACTGTAGCCATCACCTTGCCTCCGGTTGACGTAGTACACCTTCCGCTAGGTTGACACTGTATACCCACGCTGTCAAGGAACTGCAGCAAAAGCTAGCTATTATGTTGGCATATACCTCAGTGCGACACCTCGCGAGCCACTGGCAGCCGTCACCATAGTGTCCCTTTCGGCATTCATCTACACCTTGGCTCGGAAGCCTAGACTCTTTGGCCGATCCGGTGCTGCGCGAGCGCTTGTATGAACTTGACAAACACCGCCCCGTTCTGCCGACAGAGCAGGGCGGGAGCTTGGTTGGAGGCCGCGAAGCATTAATGAAACGATTAAAGAAACAGCGCAGAGTTTGCTCGACGAAGGCATCGTAAGACCTTCAACTGCGTGACAAAGGCTGCCTTCCAACTTTTGTGAAGACCACATTCACTTAAATAAATCAGTACCAATCGGATTCTAGCCCAGAGTTTCCGGGCTGATTCTCCGGCCTGTAAGGCATGCCCTCTGCCCGAACTGCAGAGCCTACGAGATAGCTGGTTCATTACGCTGTCGACACGCAGCCCTTACGCAAGCACGTAGCAATCGGTGAGCAGGATCGCCATCAAGCCTCGGATGCCACAATTGGGAAACTGACACAAAAGGCAGATTCAGTGGGATCGCGAATGTATGCAGCTTAAAAAGCAATCTCGCCGTTGGCTGAAAGATTTGTGGAATAGACGCGACCATGTCTGAATGAGCGGCAGCTTCTAGCGCCGGGAAAAATGTCGGAACCCAAAGGCCGATTCGACGTTCCAACCCGAACTTTGCAAGCTCGACGTCGATTGGACCTCGGAGTTTACCCCTTCGGCCCGCCGCCACGTGCGTCGCTGCGGCAAACTCCTCAATGGTGACTTGATGTTTTTGCAGCCTGTGATCGATTCTACAGGCACCGACAAATCTCGCACGGTGAAGCAATTGCATCTTGAGTTCCGGACCAGGCACCTGATTCGGACTGATGTCGAGGTCTACACTGCCTGACCTGAGAGCTTCGACGCCATGTTCTGAAGAACCCACAAAGCGAAGCCTTACACGGGGAGCCTTCGCGTGAAGTAATCCGATGATCTTAGTGGCAAAGGCGACGGCAAACGACTCATCTGCTCGAATCGTGAAGATACGGTCAGTCTCCGTCAGGATCTTCCCGTGAGTGCTATTCAAAATCGCTCGCGCCTCATCCGCGAGAGGCTGGATTCGCGCTCGTAATTCTAGTGCTCTAGAAGTCGGCACTAGACGGTTGCCTGCACGTACCAGAAGGGGATCCTTGAACAGTCGCCGCGCTCTCTGTAGCGTTCTGCTCATTGCTGGTGAACTCAGACCAAGCTTTATACCGGCCTTTGAAACACTCTGCTCACTGAGCAGAACATCTACAGCCATCAGCAAATTGAGGTCGGCGGATTGCATCAAGTGGAATGATACCTTTATCCACACACCATTCCCTACATCCCGGCCTGAGTCTACGCTTGAGTTTGGCAGCAACCTGCTGTTGAGCGAGAGACTTGTTTATGTCATTGCAGAGGTTCACAAGGTACAACCGGCGCATACTCCCTCACCCTTTGTGTGCGAAGGAGAGACGCTCAACTCATACTCTTTTTGGCAACGATCTCGGCTGGAGTCCCTGTCGGTCCTATCAGCCGTTGTTCGTTGCTCTGTTGATCTGTCTGTCAGCTGGCCTGAGCAGAGCCCAAGCGGTCACTGCACCAGTTCGTCTCACTCTTAAAGACGCCGTCGCTCTTGCGCTTAAGCAGAACACGGACGTTCAGATTGCCAACATCGATTCCGCCTCCAGACAACAAGATCGCAATATTGACAGAGCAGCACTGTTGCCGCAGGCAAACCTGCAAGCCAAGAAGAGATTTCCCGGTACAACCTGGAAGCACTGATTGGTTTGCAGATCGCCGGCGAGCCGAGAAACATCGGACCGTTTCAAACTGTACGGGTAGGCCCACGTCTTTCCTCGCCGGTCTTCGATCTGAGTCTCATTCGCCGTTACCAAGCGAGTGGGCACCGGTTCACAGCCAGTAAAGAAGACGCCCGTTCAATCCGAGAACAGACCGTCTTGCTGACCATTTCTCAATACTTTGCACAGCTACGAGCGATTGCTGAGCTTACCGCAGCCGCGTCCCGGGTACAACTGGCAAGCGATCTGGAGAAGCAGGCCAAAGCTTTAGAGGCAAGTGGCGTCGCTACGCGCATTGATGTGGCACGTGCAGCAGTCAGCCTGGCGGACCAAAAGCAGCGCCTGACGAATGCTCAGAGAGACGTGCAGACGACGCAGTTCTCGCTTCGGCGCATCCTGAACGTTCCCGATGCTCAGGCAATAGAACTCACAGACAAGGATGCTTTCTCCAGCACCCCTGACCTGAATGTGCCAAATGCGGTCTCCATTGCAATCGCAAGCCGTCCGGAACTGGCCTCGCTCGCCGAAACGGCAAAAGCGGCGGCAGACGAACGAAAAGCTGCCACTGCACGTAGCCTACCCTCCCTCAGCATCAATGGCGGCTGGAATGAGCAAGGCAGGACACCGCAGACTCTCTTCCCGGGTTACGATTACACGCTTTCCTTCACGATGCCCCTTTTCACTGGAGGCAGGCTGACGGCCGAACGGGAGTCCGCTTTGCTCAGCGAGCGTAGAGAACAGCAACGTCAGCAGGACGCACGCAACCGTGTAGCGGAACAGGTACGGGGTGATGAGGTGGAGTTGCGTGCAACGCGTACCGATGTAGACCTCGGGCGCGAGCAGGTTAGGTTAGCGAACCAAGAGCTCGAACTGGCCCGGGGTCGCTTTTCAGCCGGTGTGACCGACAACATCGAGGTCACCACTGCGCAAGATGAACTGACGCGTGCAAACGATACAGAGATTGGCGCGCTCTACCGGTTCAACATCGCCAGAGCAAATCTAGCTCGTGCGGTCGGTTCCATTGAGCAGACCTACATGCAACCTTAGCTTTTTAGAAATGGACACTATGTCAGACGTGATGCAGCGTACAGCGCCAGATGAAGGAACTGCAGTTGTAACAGCAACCGCCGACGCAACCGTTTTGGCGAGCGACGCCTCAAAAAGCACTCGACGCAAGCTGCTGATTCCGTTTGCTGTCGTAATCGGTTTACTTACCTTGTTCTTTCTCGTTCGCTACATGATTTGGTCAGCCGGACACGAGGAGACCGACGATGCCTACCTGCAGGGCCATATACATCAAGTGAGCTCTCGTGTCGCCGGCACTGTAGACCGGGTAGATGTGGATGACAATCAGATTGTGCAGGCTGGACAACTCCTCATTCAGCTTGATCCACGTGACTACCAGGCTCGCTTTGACCAAGCACAGGCTTCGCTGGACGTAGCAGTACGTCAGACTGACTCTGCGCACGCGTCCGTGCGTGAGACAGCTACGAATGCAGCCGCGCAGAAAACCGAGGCCAATGGAGAGATCGATGCGTCGGTCGCTGGCATTGCCGCCGCAAAAGCTCAATTGTCCGCTGCCCAGGCGGGGATTCCTAGAGCTGAAGCAGACTTGGCCAGGGCAGAAGCAACTCAGCATCGCGAAGATCTAGATTTGAAGCGTTACCAGGGTCTTCTTGCAGAGGGTCAGGTTTCCAAGCAGACCGTTGAGCATGCCCAGGAGGCGTACTCGGTTGCCGTCGCTGTGAGTGCAGCGCAACAGCAGGCGGTCAGTCAAGCGCGAGCACAGGCGGCGAATGCGGAGCAGGGCGTCGCGACGGCGCAGGCCGCTCTTCACCGATCGCAGGGCGTGTTGCAATCCGCTGACGCGAGCAGGTTGGACATCAATGTGCGCGACGCCCAGTTCGCGACCGCTCAAGCCTCTGTTGCACAAACAACTGCCTCACTTGAAGATGCGAGGCTTCAGCTTTCATACACGCGCATCGTCGCCCCAGTTGCTGGTCGCATTGCCAGAAAGTCTGTCGAGGCCGGTCAACGACTTCAGGTGGGGCAACCTCTTTTGGCAGTAGTCGAGGACAAGCCGTGGATCGTTGCGAACTTCAAGGAAACACAATTGGAGAAGGTCCGTCCGGGGCAGACTGTCGAGATCCATGTCGATTCTTTGCCCCACCATGCCTTTCGCGGACATGTTGACAGCGTCTCACCCGGTTCCGGCAATCAGTTCAGCCTGCTCCCCCCCGACAATGCCACAGGCAATTTCACCAAAATCGTCCAGCGTATCCCGGTCAAGATCGTTTTTGATGGCGATTCCCTGAATGGATTCGAAACCCTGCTCATCCCGGGCGGTTCAGCAGTAGTTACTGTCACCACTCAGGATCGGAGATAGCCATGGCCTCTTCTGCGAATGCCTCTGCTATGCAAGCTTCGCTTGTTGCAGAGGATCACGTTCCGCTACGGACGTGGATTTGTGTTATCGGCGTTCTACTCGGGTGTTTCATGGCGGTGCTCGACGTTGTGATTACAAACTCGTCCTTGCGCAATATCGCAGGCACGCTGGGCGCCAGCGGGGACGAGATTTCATGGGTGCCCACATCCTACCTGGTAGCCGAAATCGTGGTCATTCCGCTTACAGCATGGCTTTCTCAGGCTTTTTCCTTGAAACGCTACCTGCTTGTAAACTCGGCAGTCTTCCTGCTGTTTTCGATCCTTTGCGGTCAGGCCCGGTCTCTGGACGCGATGATCTTGTTCCGAATAGTCCAGGGGTTTTCTGGAGGAGTCCTCATCCCCCTCGCATTCAGCGTCATTCTTGGCTTTCTCCCAAAGTCGAAACATCCAGTGGGAATGGCTCTTTTCGGCATCACTGCGACGTTTGCGCCTTCGATAGGCCCGCTGATTGGTGGGTGGCTGACCGACAACTATGGGTGGCCATTTATCTTTTATCTAAACATCATCCCGTGCAGCATTCTGATTGTTTCCACATGGCTCACCATGGACATGCAGCCCATGAACCTCAACCTTCTCAAAAAGGGGGATTGGGTCGGGATAGTCACAATGGCCATCGGCCTGGGCTCCCTTGAGATCGTTTTGGAGGATGGCAATCGGAAGGACTGGTTTGGAGATCCCGGTATTCTCCGACTTGCATGCATCGCTTCTTCTTTCATCTTCGTTTTTGTCTTCAACGAACTTCGCAGCAAAAACCCTTTGGTCGATTTGCGCCTTTTCGGTAGGCGCAACTTTGGCCTAGGAAGCGTCATAAATTTCGCATTAGGCATGGGACTTTATGGTGTGATTTACATCCTGCCTGTGTATTTGGGCGAAAGCCAGGGGTACAGTGCCTTTCAGATTGGGCAGGTAATCGTCTGGCTAGGGCTACCGCAGTTAGCTATCATCCCATTTGTGCCGCTCCTCATGAAACGTATCGATCCACGAAAGCTGATTGGTTTTGGAATGCTTCTCTTCGGTTCAAGTTGTTTCATGACCGCGTTTTTCGATAGCGACTTTTCTGGTCCACAACTGCATATTCCTTTGTTGATTCGTGCTATCGGCCAGCCGTTCATTATGGTGCCCCTGTCCGCTCTCGCGACTGCCGGCATGGCAAAAGGAAGAGAGACCGGAGCGGCATCAGCCCTCTTTAACATGTTGCGCAATATGGGAGGCTCTTTCGCCATTGCTGGCCTTTCCACGTTGCTTTCTGTCCGAGAGCGCCTTCATTCGACCCGGGTCAGTGAAGCAGTGAGTGTCTATGCTTCGGCGACACAGGAACGCATGCAGCAGCTCGCGGAACTGCTTATGTCACGCGGATCCGATCCGGCCTCTGCTCAAGCTGGTGCCATCACAGCTCTCGGACGCGAGATACGGCTACAATCCTTTTTCCTCGCCTACAGCGATTGTTTTCTGGTCCTTGGGGTAGTTTTGATAGCAAGTTCGACGGTGCTGTTCTTTGTTAAACGACCAGGTTTGGGAGTGACCGGGGGAGCATCACATTAACGCTGTCGAACGATTTACAAATATCAAAGCCCGAGCGCTCCCCAGGTGCGGCCACCGGAGCGCACTTACAACGCTTCTCAGAATCAAAGCACTACAGCCGACCCCTTTGTGCGACCTGCCTGGCTGCCCAAGTCGTCTTGCCCGCAGCGGATGGGTATACCTTTCGCTACGGGCAGAGATGGCCGGGCACACCACTAAGGGTCAGTTGCGCAGCTTTGATTCCGAGAAGCGTTCTGAGTAGGCTGCGGTGCAACGATGCCGCTTGCTGTCAGGAGCCGCAGACGCTAGCAGAAACGTTCGTTTGTGATGACGTACAGGATCGGCATATAGAGGACGGAACCATCCCGATCTCATATCCTGCTGAGGTGAGCCCTGCACTCCTTCAACGCATCAGCCTCTTGCTCATCGTGGGTGTCTGCAACCAACTAAGCGCCCAGGCTACGAGTGCGGGAGACTCTGCACTCGTGAAGAGCATTGACGAGTCCCCCACTCTGGCACTCACAGAACGACACCTTTCCTTTCATGCGGACCTCTCCGGTTTCGCGATGGGAGCCGTCTCAGGTGTGGGGGTGGGGCGAGACGGACTTCTGTATGTGATCCAGCGTGGGCCTGACGCTGATCCGATACTCGTCTTCGACCAACAAGGACAGCTGCTCCGCTCCTGGGGCAAGGGAGATTTCACCTTGCCACACAGCTTGCGGATTGACCAGCACGGCGACATCTGGGCACTAGACGCCGGCAATTCCAAAATCATCAAGTATTCACCCTCTGGCGGAAAGCTCCTAACCATCAACGTTGAACCTGTACCAGAAACCGGTAGTCCTTTCCGGGGTGTGACCGATGTAGCCTTTGCACCGGATGGGAGCGTCTTCATCACAGACGGCTACGGCAACAGCCGCGTTCTCCAGTACACGGCTGAGGGCACCAAGCTGAAGGATTGGGGCAGCCCTGGAGCAGGCCCAGGCAACTTCCATCTACCTCATGCGATCCAGGTCAGTAAAGCCGGAGTCATCTACGTAGCGGATCGAGAGAACGGGCGTATCGAGCTTTTCGACTTGGCTGGCCGGTACCTACGCAGCTTTGCCGACGTGGGCAGATGCTATGCGCTCCGCTTGGAGGGTGGAATCCTCTGGGCTACTGCAGGACCACGAGACCAAGAACCAGGAGCACCAGGCTGGCTGCTCAAACTAGACGCCAAGAGCGGACGCACCCTCGGGCACTTCTTCGTACCGGATCAGCGGAGTGGCCACGCCTTCGACCTTATTGAGCCGGGGGCCGTTGTCGAAACGTCAGGGTCTGGTCTACTACTCCTGCAGGCGAAGCATTAGCAGAAACGTTCGTTTGTGACGAGGGTCGGGCCATCCGGTCTACTTCCCATATTGCGACTTCCCGGTACTAATCTTTGTGTGGCATCTTCGTCGAAGAACGATGACGCAACGTTTCGGCGCAAAAGAATCCTGGTCAAGATAGGAGCGATGGAATGAGGAGAGAGTGGATTCTCGCTGTTACAGGCGCAGTTTGTCTGAATGCCGGCGCCGTACTTTCACAAAGGATTGAGCCGGGCGTTCACGTCGAGAGCGTCATGCTGGCTGGGAACACACCCGCGCTTCACATCTTCCCGGCAGCGTCCGGTCCGCATCCAATTGCACTCCTCGCCCATGGCAACGGCGCTTCCAAGGAAATGCTGTTTCGATTCGGCGAGGCACTCGCCGCCGCAGGTTTTGAAAGCTACTCCGTGGATGAGGCGGGGTTTGGAGCGTCGCCGCTGCGTGTCTCTCTCGACAACATCGAAGTCAATCTTCGAGACGCTGAACGGGCGCTTGGAGCGGTCGACGTCTTCGTCGGGCACTCGATGGGTGGTGTCATCGGCAGCTGGAGCGTGTACCGAGCGGGATTTCGCCCAAAGCTTTTTATCGGAGCGGGCGCGCCGATCAAGCTGCGCGGCACACAAGTGCTCCTGCTGGAAGGTCGATTCGAAGAGTTTTTCCGGCCAGCCTCGTTACAAGCGCGAACGCATGCACAAGTAGTCATTTCTCCCTGGAGCGACCATCTCTTGGAACCCTACGATCCAGTGCTTGTGAACGCCGCCGTCAGAGCCGCGTGCGCTGCCGTTGGAAAACCTCTGCCTGCTGCTCCGACCGCATGGCACTGGCGGCTTGCCGGGCTTGTACTAGGGATAGCGGGTGCGGTGGCATTGATGTTTGCATTGCCAGAACTGCATCCCCGCATAGCCCAAATGCGCCGGTTTATCATTCCCGGCGTTCTGCTTCTCGCGCTCTTCCTGACGTTGTGGCCGTGGTTGGGCGTGGCCTCGCAACTGCGTCGCATTCCCGCGCATCTGTTGGTGCTGGCCGTCATGTGGCTGGCGCTAGCCGTTGCCGGAAGACTGCGGTTGCCCCGATGGAGTCTTCCTGTGGGTACCGCGCTTCTGGCGCTTAGCTGCCTGCCGATTTCCTTCCTGACAAACAGCTTTATCTCCTTCGTGGTCTTTTGCTCCTTGGCAATCAGTACGCTCTGGTTGCTACCGGCAGTGGCCGTTGGCAGGATCGCCAATCATGGTGGGTCCAAGCGGGACGGCGACATCGCAATGGCCATCTTTGCGAGTTATGTCATTGGCCAGTTCATGCCACTGTTCTATTGAACCGGGCTGTCCTCTACGAGCCCGAAGTTGGAAGCGACAGGGCACTAGGTCTTCGTGGATGTCTTCGTACCGCTAAACGTTAGTACCCTATCAGGGCTGCCCCGCGCACGAAGCTGGACCTGCTGCGCAGACTGTTGGGGCAGTTTTGATAGGGTCGTTTGAAGGAAGTCGGTGGCGTGGCGGATGCGGTAAGTGGCTATGGGATTTGAATGAGCGATCTCGGCCGTGACGGCTTCTTTTCCTGAGCTCTGCGAAGTCTCGAAGGCATAGGATGTTGCGACGGGACCACAGCAAGGATGTGTTCGGTAGCTGGAGCGGGCCGGTTCTGAGGCGGTTTCGTTAGGAGTGAACGCGAGGATGCGTCGCGTGCGTGAGCACAGCTTGGGCAGACCGGGTTGCGAGCGGGCTGGGTCATGATGGTTCAGGAACTATCGAGCCGGGTCTTGATCGATGCGGTACTCGGCGGCGCAGACAGCAGTTGGAGACTAGTGAACCGTTCGATCACAAGCATGGGCTGGGAGCAGAGCGGGCACTTGATCTGAGCTGTGGGTGCGGGCTGTGGCGGTGGAGCGGCGGCGTTGAGCAGCACGCGGCAATGCAGGAGCGAAGCGGACCGCTTGCGGTTAGCGAAGAGCCCGAAGTGGCGAATGCGCATTAGGCCTTTCGGCAGAACATGGATGAGGAAGCGCCGCCAGGAACTCGTCGGCTGAGACCGTCATGACCTTCTGCTTGCTGTCGGCTGCGTAGTCCTTCCACCGAAAGGAGACGCGATCGTCCTTGAAGCTGACGAGGCGATGGTTCGAGATCGCAACGCGGTGGGTATAGCGGGCCAGGTAGTGGAGAACATGTTCGGCTCCACCGAACGGCGGCTTGGCGTAGACGACCCACTGGTTTTTAAAAAACTGCCTGAGGAACCGCTGGAAGCGTTCCGGTGTGGCGAGCTCCTTGAGCGAGCCGTGGAACTGCAGCTTGCCCTGAAGCGCAAGCTGCTTGAGTTCGGCGGTGAACTTGCCGCGGAAGACACGACTCAGAACCCGGACAGGGAGGAAGAAGCGTGAGGAGGCTGCGACCCATCTGGAGCCGTCGAGGGCGAGGCCACCGCCAGGCACGACGCAGTGGACGTGCGGATGGTGCTGGAGGTTCTGTCCCCAGGTATGGAGCACGCTGAGCAGGCCGATGTCAGCACCCAGATGCTTCGGGTTGCGAGCGACTTCGAGCAACGTGGCAGCACTGGCACGGAAGAGCAGATCGTAGAGCAGCCTCTTGTTCTGCAGCACAAGCGCGGACAGCTCCTGCGGCAGAGTGAAAACGAGGTGGAAGTAGGGCACGGGCAACAGTTCGGCCGAGCGCGCCGCCAGCCATCTTGCGCGTGCGTTGCCCCCGCACTTGGGACAGTGCCGGTTGCGGCACGAGTTATAGGAGATGGCCTGGTGTCCGCAGCCAGAGCATCGGTCGCGATGGCCGCCGAGCGCAGCCGTGCGGCAACGGACGATACTGTCCATCACCTTGCGGTGCTGCGGGGCGAGATGCGATCCATGCCGCTCGAGGAAACTGCTGCCGGATGCGCGGAGGATGTCGGCCACCTCGAGGGTGGGCCGGCTCATCGCTTCGCGCGTCTCCTCGAATGCTTCGCCTCACCCGAGGTCGAGACCGTGAGCGACTCCAGCGGACTTGCGACTGCTTGCAGGTGCCGTCGCGACAGATGCAGATAGACCGTCGTGTCGGCCAGCTTGGCATGTCCGAGCAGCACCTGGATGGTGCGGAGATCGGCACCAGCCTCCAGCAGGTGCGTCGCGAAGCTGTGCCGAAGTGTGTGCGGCGAGACACGCTTGCTGATACCGGCTGCCTTCGCTGCTTCGGTCACAGCGATCCAGGCGACCTTCGTGGTGACGGGAACGTCGGCTCGCCAGTTGTTCTCCATGCCCGGGAACAGGTAGGTCTTCGGCTTCATCCAGCGCCAGTACTCGCGCAGGGTAGCGAGCAGCTTCGGGCTTAATGGGAGATCGCGGTCGCGTCCACCCTTGCCTTGATGGATGTGCAGCACCATCCGTTCGCTATCGATGTCGGCAACCTTCAGCCGGCACAACTCGGCCCGGCGAACGCCGGTCGCATAGAGCGTCATCAACATCGCACGATGCATCAGGTTGCCGCTTGCATCGATAAGCCGTGCGACCTCTTCCTGGCTCAGCACGGTCGGCAGACGCCTGGAGTGCTTGGGAAACGGGAGCGCATCGGGCAAGTAGGGCCGGCGCAATGTCTTGACGAACAGGAAGCGCAGTGCCGCTGTCTGACCTGCGATGGTGCGTGCCGAAAGCTTGCGGTCGCGGAACAGATGGACCTGGTACTGGCGGACGTGATCGGGTCCAAGCTGCTCTGGAGAACGACCAAAGTGCCTGGCGAACTCCTCCACTGCATGCAGGTAAGACCGTACGGTGTTCGGAGAGTAGTTACGACGCTCGAGTTCGTCGAGCATCAACTGGCGAAGATGGGTCACAGGAAATTCTCCGTGTGACCCGAACCCTAAATCCCACCGCCAACTATCCCGCCACCAATGCAGCACCCGCCGCGCCAGCGGCTTAGTTCAAACGCGCTTCTCGTCAGTAATGACGAGAGTTTTCGCTACGGTATACCTCACGCTACACTCGAAAAGTGACAGAAAAGCGTCGCAATAGAGTTTGTTATGTCGTTGTGAGACAGCGCCTGCCCAAGGTCTAAGAGACTATTGCGACACTTTGCCTACATGGCCCGTCCTTACAGGGTAGCAAGTGCCTGCTTCTGGTTTGGGGGAGCGAACTCCTTATCGATATCCGCCAGATCGTCGGGCGTTAGCTCGATGAGCGTGGCCGCAACATTCTCTTCGACATGTTGGATGGAGCCGGCTTTGGAATGCTCAGGATCGGCTGTCGCATGCCCTAGGCAAGTGCAACCTGGGCGGGGGAGACACCGTGCCGGCGGGCGACTCTGGTGAGTGCGGCGGAACGGAGTAGATTGCCACCTGCCCGACCGGGGAGTATGCCATCACAGTTATCTGGTGCTCTTCACACCAGGGCAGAAGGTCGAACTCGATCCCGCGGTACTCTGGGTTGTAGAGAACCTGATCGGCCTACAAGAAGTCCTGGACTGCAGTGACCGAACTTCCCGCATGCCTGAGACATCGAAGTTTGACACACCCCACGCCTGTATCTTGCCCTGGTCGAGCAAGCGGTCAAAGCCTCAGCCGTCTCTTCCAGTGGGAAGCGGCCTGGCCAGTGAAGCAGATACAGATCCAACGTCTCCACCCTAAGCCGCTTGAGACTTGCTTCACACGCGCTCACGGTCCCCTGCGTAGATGCGTTCGATGGAAGCACCTTACTGACAAGGTAGGTCTGATCTCGCATGTCGGCGATTGCTTCCCTAACCAGCTGTTCCGACCGGCCATCGCCGTACATTTCGGCCGTGTCGATCACAGACAAGCCAAGTTCGAGACCATGGCGAAGAGCTGCGACTTCGACCGCTCTCTTCATCGGAGAATCGCCCATGTTCCAGGTACCCTGAACCAGCTGGGCTACTTTCCTGTTGCCGATTTGGATGGATTGCATGCTGACCTAGATGGGTGGAAGAGCGGTTAGAGCGTCGTCTCGCCTGCCTGTGTGCCTTCTTTCACATCCTCGGGCACTGCAATGCGTTCAAAGTCATCCGCCAACGTATGCAGGGCCTTCGGAACCTCGAGCCCGGCCAGTGGTTTGCCGTGCCCTGGCGCCACCGTCGTAGGTTCCAGATGGGCCAGCTTACGCACACTCTCCTTCGCCGCTCCCCAATCAGAAGTGAAGTAGCTTGGTGGTCCATGAAGTTCTGCTGGCTGAAAGAAGTTGGCCGCAAAGAAACTCTCCGGCTTGGTGGTGCAGAAGGCATCACCGACCAGCAACGTCCCATCGCTCTCCCGGAAGAAGCTCACATGCCCCGGCGTGTGGCCGGGTGTGTGAATCAGCTTCCATCCCGGCATCTCCGCCAGACTCAGCTCACTACCTTCGCCTGGCAATGCCTTTAGGCGGGAACCCAGGTCGATCGGGCCGCGTGGAAGAGTCGGCGACATCAAGGGCATGAGCCCTCCGCCCGCTTTCCAGTCCGGTGCTGGATATTCCTTCTCACCCGTCAGGTAAGGGAACTCCAGCGTATGCGCGTAGACAGGCACATCCCACTCTTCGGCAAGCTCTTTCGCAGCACCTGCATGATCGAAATGTCCATGGGTCAGAACAAGCGCGTTCGGCGGACGTCCAAACGTTTTCTCAGCCCAGCTCTTGATCCGACCCGCGGAAAAGGGAATGGCTGCATCGATCAACGTCCAGCTACCATCCTCATGCCGCAGCCCGAAGACATTTACAAAGGTAATCTTGAGTCCGCTAAGGCCATTCGCGATCGCGCCCATCGGCACAATCTGCTCATCACTGATTTCCACTTCATTCATTGCAGGCCACCCTGTTCACCTAAGATGCGATAGAACGGCCGTGCAGCCTTCGGAGTCTGCGGATCTCGGAGAACCGTTCCTCGAAACCTTGACATCGAAGACGCCCGTCGTGCGGCGGAAGTCACGACGGGCGAGGTCTACTTCTCTCTAGGAAGAGCTCTCGTCGAGAGGCTTAGCCTGCTTGTCGTGCATCATGGCCTGGACCGCGTCGGGAACTAAACCCATCACTGCACCTTCTACCTTGGTGAGGAGATCTGCGGTGTATACATGGTCGTCGCCTGCCATAAGGGCTCTAAAGCCCTGCTTGGCCACGTCATACGGCTCCGAAGCCTTCTTGCCCTTGGTTCCCACGGATGTGTCGTGGAGGCCCTCTCGGTCAAAGAAGTTGGTGTCCGTCGGCCCGGGCTGTAGAGCTGTGACCGTGACGCCTGTGTCCTTCATCTCCGCACGCAAGCCCTTGGCAAAAGCAAGATCGAAAGCTTTCGATGCGGAGTACACCAATTCACGAGGAGCGACCATCTCGCTCACGATGGAAGCCGTGATCAGGATTTTTCCCGAGCCTTTGGCCACCATGTGCTTTACAGCATATTTCGCCAGATGTAAGGTTCCTTCTACATTGAGACGGACAAGATTGATCTCTGCGTCAAGGTCCGTATCAACAAAGAGCCCGCCGGAGCCGACGCCTGCATTCAAACAGATCGCGTCCACGGGACGACCAAGCGCTTCCACCTGTTGCCAAAGGAACTTCACGCCGTCGTAGGTGGCCAGATCGGCATGCACCGCTTTTACCTGCACGCCCATAGACTGGAAATCGACTTCAGCCTTGTCCAGCCGCTCGCCCGCCGAAGCGATCACGAGATCGAATCCATTCTCTGCGAAAACCTTTGCCAGATTGTACCCAATACCACTCGAAGCGCCAGTAATGACTGCCAGCTGTCCTGCCATCGTGATGTCCCCATTTCTGGCGATTCTGCCGCCTTCCCGTTAGATGCCGAACACCAGTCGTTCTGCGAGAGAGGGTTGCGCTGTGACTCGTCAGGTTGGCTTCTTGTCTGCGGTTCGTGCCTCATCACAAATGAAGGTTGGGATAGCGTAGAATCCCTCAACTTCCGACAACCGCGTTTATCAGGACCTAGAATGCTGTGGCTCGTGTTATCGGCGCATGCTGTACGGAATGACAAAGACAGACATCAGCAGCATCAGAGTGACAGGTCCAACGGTCATCCAACCGGGAAAATGCGGGACGGCCGTGCCGAGAACTCCGGATACAACTGCCCAGCCATCACACATAGGGAATCGCAGGAGTATCCGATTGTTACGGGTGTTCGCGAGTAGAGGCATGCGCAAATCCCACGCTCATCTCAAAGGAAAGCCCACTTGCGAGAACGGCGTGTAACGCTCATCTCCGGTTGCATTCGCGTAGAGAACCGAACTAGCCTAACTGCTGCGCCGGTCAGAGGGGGTTCCACTGAGTGGTTTCAGGCGCTGAACAGCGGCGACAAGAGCACTCCAGCCTCCGAGCAAAAGGACCCAGAAGACCAACGTAGGCCAGACATGACGATTTCGAGCGTACAGAACCCAATATGAGTTTTGATCTTGGTGGACGCTATTCTGTTGACTAGTGAAGTCGCCCGCAGTGTTTGTGTCCGACGTCCGGATGGACTGATCCCGTGTATCGAAAACGAAGTTCTTAACGTGGTCCGTGCCTTGTGGCTGGACCTCCGACTTGCTGTCCAAATAAGTTCCAGTGAACCGACCATCCCGAAACTCGATATCAATGATTCCGCGAACGTAACCACGCCCGATCCATGGAATGTCCGTGGTCACTCCCGGCGCCCGAACATAGCCGGAGTAAGTGTTCAAACTCCCTACCACGTAGCCGTTCGGAAGAGTGACGTAGGGGTCCGGGCTGTAGCCCACGCTTTGATGAGCGAGATGATTCGAGATGAACGTGTGTAGGATGAGCATCGCGATCAGCCATCCTAGAGCTAGGAACGGCGCGACAGCATTGAATGTGCGATAGCGCTTGGCATCGCCGGTTGCTTCCGGGAACGAGCGCCTTGCAACCCTAAATAAACAGATCGAGAGAACGATGCCAGCGATTGCGAGAAGGAATCCCCACGTTAGGAACGCCATCACGACGGCGAATCCTGCCATCACGGCATTCTACTCTCGGCGCTAATTGCGCCTGTTTAGCATTCGTTCTCAACGTAGGTAACGATAATGTATGGTCCGCCGCGTGACTGCAAGGATTAGTTCGGTCGAGAAGACAAGTCTGCGGCAACGTATTCGGCCTTTGATGGAGCCGCGAGCTCCTGGCCAGGATGAGTTCCGCTGCGTGTCTGTCCTTACAAGTCGGTCGGTCGGTGAAGACCATTATCGGGATCAGGTTGCAGACACGTCGTTTTGACTGTTCTTTCGTCCTTGCTGTTCCTATGCAGACCTTAGTGGGGAGAGCCGTCGTCGTGGAGCGGGAAAGTGGGAGCGCGAGCGCTTCCACTTTCCCGCTCTATCTCATGCCGCTGCTGCGCTCACAGCGGGTCTGTAATCTTCTCCGGTGGAGAGCACAGCCCATGCGATGCGTGCAAGCTTGTTGGCTATCGCGACCACCAGCACGTTGCGGGGTGCTCTGGCTTCGAGTGCGTTCATCCATGCCCCGGGAAGCGATCCCGTTTTATACGCATCGCGGCAGCGCGGGCGCAATGGATCAGCACCTTGCGCAGATAGATGTTGCCGCGCTTACTGATGCCGAGCAGCTTCGCCTTGCCGCCGGTCGAGTACTGCCGCGGCACGAGGCCGAGCCAGGCCGCGAAGTCTCGTCCCTTGCGGAACGCTGCACCGTTGCCGATGGCGGCGACGATCGCGGTCGCAACGATCGGCCCAATGCCTGGGATCTGCCGGATGCGGCAGCAACCTGCTTCGCTGGCAGCGATCTGTTCGAGCCTGTCGGTCAGCTCGTCGATCTGCTGTTCGACGGTCTTCCACTCGTCCCACAGGATGCCGATCAGGTTGCGCATCATTCACGTCAACGCGTTCTCTGCGTTCTCCAGAACATCGGCCATGGCTGCCTTCAGCTTCGCCGGCTTCTGTGCAAACACCATGCCACGTTCCAGCAGAAAAGCCCGTATCTGGTTGATAACCGCCGTACGACGAGAGACCAGCCGATCACGAATCCGGTGCATCGCCTGCAGGTCGAGCTGGTCATCCGTCTTGATCGGAACGAAGCGCATGTTCTTGCGTTCAACAGCCTCGGCGATAGCCTCCGCATCGACGAAATCGTTCTTGTTGGACTTCACAAACGGCTTCACGAACTGTGCCGCGATCAGCCGCACGTCATGGCCTTGCTGCCGCAACGCTCGACCCAAAAAGTGCGCACCAAGCACAGGCTTCGAGACCGATCAAGCGAGGCCTGCATGTTCGCCGTGAAGGCCAGTAGCTGCTTCTGTGTGAACTTCTTCTTCATCAGCACCTTGCCCGATGCTCCCAACGCCACAAGGTGAAACGTCGTCTTCCCCAGGTCAATGCCTACCGAACGAATCTGCATGTCGATGATCCTCCTCTGAGACCGCTGCTCATCCTCCGCCTCAGCGGAGAGTTAAAGCGGCGGACCATCTCATTAGCCGGCTTCTCGTCAGTAACGCGGCTTGAGCCGAAGCTGACGCATCAATGGTGGGTAGAGGCGGGCAGCCATCTATATAAGGTGGGCACGGAAACGCCGAGGTCCCCCGCCACGTCTCGGGCCGGAACGCCGCTGGTGAGCAGCTTCTTTGCGGCTTTAATCTTACTGTCTGTCATCTGCCGCTTACGACCGCCTGTCCTGCCGAGCTGGCGCGCGATCTCGAGACCGGCCCGTGTGCGCTCAACGATCAGTTCCCTTTCCATCTTTGCCAGGCTCGCCATAACGTGGAAGAAGAATCGGCCGCAGGCTGTGCCGGTGTCGATAGAAATCCGTCAAGCTCTTGAACTGGACTCCTTCATGCTGGATCTCGGCGACGAGATCGACGAGTTGCTTAACGCTCCGTCCTAGCCGATCTAGCTTCCATACCACAAGGGTGTCTCCCGCGCGAAGGCTCTCCCGAACTTGAGCAAGACCGACGCGTTCGGCCCGGCTTCCGCTCGCCCGGTCTTCGAAGATCTTGTTGCAGCCAGCCTTTGAAGAGCCTCTGTCTGTAAGTCGAGGTTCTGATCCTGAGTTGAGACACGCGCGTAACCGATCAGCAAACCCGCAGCTTTCGCTCCGGGTTTCAGTCTCGCCCTCTTCGCAGGCGTTTCTTCACAGAACTCGTCTTTGCGGCCACAAATCGAGCATAGCATTTGAGAACACGTTTTCGAGAATGCGGAACATCAACGAACGCACACATCGCATTCTCGATTCGAACCGCTCTCGCTATCCTTCGATTGTGAGAACGGTCAAGTGACTCTACAGGAGAAGAGTTCATCAGTAAGCACTCCAGCCGAGTGCCTACCGATCTCTGGCCTAAGCAGATACCGCGTTCCGGTCGTAATTGCGCGCATACGCATTCTCGACACCGGCCAATATTTCCACTGGCGTGCCCGATCTTTTGTGCCGTTGGATGAGTTAGTGTAGCGCAGCTATTTC
>CAXTPR010000024.1:0-55847 GCA_964246235.1 uncultured Acidobacteriaceae bacterium | reverse complement strand
GAGGCGATCTGGAACAGATAAAGTTCCTGCTCGGGCACTCGTCGATCCAAACCACCGAGCGCTATCTCGGGTCGGAACAGGACATCGCAGTGGCGGTGAACGACAGCTTGGGACTCTAAGACTACATCCTATGGCCGCCTGCCAGCGTCTCGCACGCAAAGCGCATTCATGGTGTTGCCATCAAAGGGATCTTCGAAGCCCTTCCATCTCCGACCATCATCGAACCAGAAAGACCAGAAACTTGCACGAGCAGGACGCCCATTCGCCTCAATGACCGGAGTGCTGCTCCACTGGCGTCCGTCAGTGAGCAGAAGGCCGCCGCTCACTTGCAGTTCTGCGTTTCGATGCAGGATGTCGGAGCCCCCTACGTACTCCGTGGCGTAAGCCGGCAGATCGACGAGACTCTCCAGTTCATCAATCGTCGGCAACCTCCAATCCGAATACCCTGCGAGGCGGGAATCATGACAAAACTTCACTGCCTTATGCCAGCTTGCCCGTGTGCCGCTGTCTTTTGCAGCCCACATGAGCCCATCGGACGGGTCAATCCAATGGCCATTCTTCTGGGTCTCCTGAACTACGTCTAAAGCCGTTTTCGCAACTGATCTGGCGGTCGCTTTGAACGTGGCGGAACCTTGCCGTCACTGATGCAAAGATCCGGCGAAGCCGCAGTTCGCAATACCGCACTTTTGTCGACGCACCACACCGCACCTGAACCGCCGGTCGATGGAACAGCTGTGACCTGAAAGTCGTCGGACGTGCAACTCAATCGGATCTGATATCCCGCGAACAGACCGGATGCTAGTTCTTCGTTGATTAACCCCGCTGCTTCAGTTGAAGGCCTTGCACCATTCCGCAGAGGCTCGAGTTGCGGTAGCCGACACGCGAAGCCCTTGCCATAGACCTGATACAAGACCTGAGCTTTGTTGAAACTGCGTAAAGCGCGCAGGATATTGTCGTTGGCGTTGCCGTCCACCGTTTGCGAGTGGGCTAACACCGCACGTTGCGATTACAAACCATCCGAGCCATCGCTGCATATTCGTGTCTCTCCGTTTCGCAAAGGGTCCGGGTACGCTTTTTGGATTGCGCGTACGGCCACCGAAGAGCAGGGCACACTAAGGCAGTTCTGCTGGTGCCACAATGACAGGGCTAGAAGACAGAGGGAGCTCAGCGAGAGCTTGGCGGATGACTCCCTACCGGCTGCACTGAGCCCAGCCGGTGCACGCTCGCCAGACTAGTCGCGTGGCCACACTCCGCAGCCGCAAACGTCGGAACCTTCGCCGCCTTCGAGGTGAATTGTTGATTTGTCTGCTGCATAGGCTGGCGCTGCAACACGTTGCAACCAGCACGTGGACGAGGCTGGTTTGCCCGTCCTTGGAAGCAGGATCTCCGGCCTGAGATAAGGTTGGCCCTGTGCCTTGGCGCTGCCACGTAGTAGTGTCCTCGTTCGCACGCGCACTAAGTTGTCTGTTATACAGCTTGCAACGTCATGCGACACATTTGTCCCCGCGTCCGCGCCCTGCTGATTTCTGTCCTTGCCTTGCCTGTCCTCGCCCGCTGTCAGGAATCTCGCTCCTATAAGGCTGAATCGGCCATCGTACGCTCGGCTGCCTCGGTTTACAGCATGAACGGCGACGGAACGGGCGTCGAGACCGAGACCATGGCGGTCACTATTCAATCGGAGGCGGCTCTAAGAGAATTCGGCGTAGTCGGAGTGGCTTTCGCCAAGCAATCGCAGAAGGCCGAGGTCGTCTACGCCCGTGTTCGTCATGCGGACGGCTCGGTGGCCGAAACTCCTCTTATCGATGTGCAGGAGCAGGCTGCACCCGTGACCCAGCAAGCTCCTTTTTACAGTGACCTTACGATCAAACAGCTGCCTATCAAGGCTCTTCGTGTAGGAGACACACTCGAATGGCAGGCGCGAATTACCCGCACCACTGCAGAGGCGCCAAACGAGTTCTGGGGCGCGGCCAACTTCAACCACGATGTGGTGGTGCTCGATCAGCGCCTGGAGTTGCGTGTCCCTACTGGCCAGCGCGTAACGGTTTGGAACAACCCGGAACTCAGCATCAAGCCGTCAGAAAGCGATGCCGCCGGACAGCATGTCTATAGCTGGCAGTGGAAACAGCTCGATCCTACGGCAGGCCCCGAAGGCGAAGCGCTGAAGAAGGCAAAGAAAGAGAAGCCCCGCACCGTCGCCGAGCAAAAAGATGAAACAGACGGTTCCCTGCCGGATGTCGCCTGGACGACCTTTCGCAACTGGGAAGCCGTCGGCGCCTGGTACCGATCGCTCGAAGCCAACCGCACCAAGCCCGATGAAACCATCAAGGCCAAGGTCGCCGAGATCACCGCAGGGAAAACTACCGAAGAGCAGAAGGTCCAGGCCGTCTATGCCTGGGTGTCCGGGCAGATCCGCTACATCGGGGTGGCTCTCGGAATCGGCCGATACCAGCCCCACACGGCCTCAGCCGTGCTCGACAACCAGTACGGTGACTGCAAGGACAAGCACACGCTTCTGGCCGCCATGCTCAAGGCGTTGGGCGTGCAGGCCGACGCGGTTCTCATTGGAGCGGGCATCCGCTTCAACCCGGACGTGCCCTCGCCTGCTTCCTTCAATCATCTGATTACGCACACCAAGGTTGAAGGCAAGGACGTCTGGCTAGACTCCACAACCGAGGTCGCCGCTTATCAGGTGCTGCTGCAGGTTGTACGCGATAAGCAGGCGCTGGTCGTGCCTGACACCGACACGGCCCGCGTAGAACGGACTCCGCCAGCCCTGCCTTTCGCGCCGGAGTCCACCTTTGCGGTAGTCGGCTCGATCGAGCCCACCATGGACAGTGATTCCACCATCACCATGACCTACCACAACGACTTGGAGGTGGTTATGCGGTCAGCGCTGCGGCAGGTTCCACCGGCCAACTACACCGAGTTCGTCCAGAACGTCATGGGCACCTTCGGTTTCGGCGGCAAGGTCACACAGGTAGAGATCGACCATCCAGACGACCCATCGCAGCCGCTGGTGGTTCGCTTTCACTATCACCGTGTACACGAGCCGGACTGGGGCGCAAACCGCATTACAGCAGCCTTTGGTCCCATCCTGGTTCCGCCCGTCGATGAAAAAGAGCCTCCTCGTGCGCCACTGGAGTTAGGTGCTGCCCGTACGGAGACCTCCACCCTGCAGATGAAGCTTCCGAAGGGCTGGAACATGGAGCTCCCAGAGGCAGTTCACGCCCACATTTCTGCCGTACAGTGTGATGTCACTTACCGCTTACAAGACGGTTCCCTCTTCGCCGAACGCAAGCTCACAGTCAAGGAAATGAAGCTACCCTTGGCACGGATCAAGGACTACGAGCAGTGGTACAAAGACTGCGGCGCCAGCGGCGTTCCATTTCTGCAACTTACCAGCGCAAAGGGCGGCGAAAACACAACACTCCCGGTGACCGGTTCCAATCCCGAGGCCCGCCGCCTGGTCAATCTCGCTAATGACGAGATCCGGCAGGGTAACTACGAAGAAGCTGCCACGAATCTCGCTTCCGCGCAGGCGGTCAACCCGAACCAGCGTGAACTGTGGGGTGACCTCGGCGCGGTCGCGATGCATCATGGCGACCACAAGGAAGCTATGCGGCTTTACGCCAAAGAGATCTCCTTGCATCCCGACTCCGGCTTCGCCTACAGTAACCTCGCTCGCCTGCAGTGGCTTACAGGCGACAAAAAGACGGCTATGCAAACCCTCGATGCATGGGAGAAGGCCGAACCCGCAAATTCCGCGTCCGCCGTGCAAGCCATCCAGTGGCTGTTGAATGATGACGACAATGCCGGAGCTCTTAGAGAAGCGCAAACCGCTGAGGCCACATTAACCACTGAGGCCAAGGCCGAGGAGGCCTACCAGTTGGCTCTCGGCAGCGCCCAGCTGCGATCCGGTCATGCTGCCGAAGGCGAGCCGTTGCTGAAGAACCTGGCTACCAACTCAACAGACCTGAACACTCGGAATAACGCCGCCTATGGCTTGGCTGGGGCGAAGCTGGACCTGCCTCTGGCGGAAGAGACCGAACGCAAGGTACTCGATCAGTTGGCCAAGGAATCCCTCTCGTGGACGGGCGACGAGGCTCCCACACTGCTGGCCCAACGCAGTTCCCTCATGACAGCCTCCTGGGACACTATGGGGTGGATCCTCTATGAGCAGGGAAAGGTCAAAGAGGCAGAAAGCTGGGTCCACGCCTCCTGGCTGGCAACGCAGCATCCAGAATGCGGTGAACACCTGGGTGACATCCTGCTCGCTGAGCAACGTCCTGCCGATGCCGCGAAAGCCTATGAGCTCGCGCTGGAGACCGTTCCAAGGGTGGACGCATTCGGAAAGCACCTCAGCACCCAGACACCCCGCGAAAAAGAGCTTCAATCCAAGCTGGCGCCGCTTCGCTCAAGAACTCATGCGGCGGTGAATGCTCATGCTGAGTTGCAGGCACAACGCGTGCTTCCTCTCGGTCCCGCGAAAGGTCTCCAGGGCGTCGCCAGCTATCGGCTTCTCATCGGTCCAGAAGGTGTACTCAGCACTAAACTGCTCAGCGGGAATCTGGAAGGCATGGAGGAACGGCTGAAGCAGCTAAAGCTGCCGGGACGTTTTCCACCAGGAGTCGACGCTCGCCTTGTGCGCAGCGGTTTTGCCAACTGCCACAACAGTGCGTGTGAAGTGGTGCTAGCTCCGTAGCCTGTATTGATTGGCGATACGTACTGAGCAGTGGGCCAGAGGTACGCTAACCGCGAAGGAACGCCAAGGTGTCGCCTACCGAATGAAGTGGCCTACTTCTGTTCAAATTGTTTGGCACACATGAGCGTCGCCCCTCTGCAAGCCCTACGCCTGCCCGATGACGAGGTTCTCTCTGGCGGTCTCCACGACATCGATCTAGAACTCGCTGAGGCTATTGATCTCGACTACCGGGTCCCGTCGTGCTCGTCCATCGCGTAGCGTGTGCCCGGGCCGGAGGACATCGCGGTGCTGCCTGACTGCAAAGTGGAGTTCAAGCGTGAGGACTTTATCTACACAGAGGGGAGCTGCGAATAACTATCGCAGCGGTGGCGAATCGCTCGCTTCCAGACAACTATTTGGGGCTGCGCTGCTCTATCTGGCAGTCTCTGTTAGATAGACGGAGTAGAGATTTCCCGTGCCTACTTTTGGCTCGACGATGGGCGCCCCGCTGGGTGTAACACCGCCAAAGAAGTAGTTATCGACCCCGGGCAGGCCGACTTGCGACAGGTCCGCCACAACACTCGCATCGCCGGTCAATTGCAAGCGCATGATGGCAGAGTTTTTCGACGCATATGCGTGAAAGTAGATGGACCGGCTGTCGGCGCCCCAGACCGGGTCGGCCACGCCGCCGGCAAAAAGCGTCTTCCAGGTTTCGTGCTCCACGTCGAACAGTTCAACAGGTTCTGGTCTTGCGACAGAGCCAGAATCCAGCGGCCATCCGGAGACCAGCGAGGGCTAAACAGGTTGCCGGAACCAGGGAGAGGCCGAAGGTGGTGGGTTGAGAGCTCCAACAGCTGGAGATTGTGAGGCCCTCCTTCCTTGCCCATCAGGTCTGCTTCCTGTCCAAACACAATCGAGCGGCCGTCCGCTGACCAGTCGGGGTCCGCGAGATTGCGAGCGTCCGAAGCGATCAGGTGAGGAACGCCGCCCATGCTGTCTACGGTGTAGATCTTCCAGGTCTCGCCGGGCTTGCGAGCCATCATTACAAGTTGGTGACCGTCCGGTGCCCATTGCGCCAGAAACACCTCGAGGTCTTCTTCGCTGAGCTGCAGCTGCCCGGAGCCGTCCGTATTTCCCGCACGCCAAAGACGTCCACTTGTATCCGTCCAGGCAAGCCATCTTCCATCGCGTGAGTAGGCTATGCGGCGGGCATGCGACAGATAAGGAGGGGCGGGCACGAAGGATCGCCGGCCCTGATCGTAAAAGCGCGTGGCAGCCGGCTGCTCCAATCCAATGAAATAAAGCTGCCGGCCGTCTAGGCCCGGCAGGGGAGACTGGAAGCGCAAGGGTCCATTCGTAAGCTGGATGAGAGTCTTGCGTCCGTCTCTCTCGATCGCCCAGATATCGCTGCCGTCCGGGTTGCTGGCCTGCAGCACGTAAGAACTGCCATCACTCGTCCATGAACCGCAGCACAGTGACATCTTCGAGAGCTGCGGAATTTCCACGGGGCGCGGCTGCGGGTTTGTGGCGGTGGTCTGCCAGAGCGAGGAGACGTGCGTGGTGGGATCGAGCAGGGTGAAGCGCAGTATCCTGCCATCCGGTGACCACCGCGGCCAGAAAGCGCGGCCGGGTACCGAGGCATACGTCTGAACTTTGCCGCTGACCTGCGACAGGGTGCGCAGCTCGTTCCCCACCGCAAACAGGATGCTTTCGCCGTCCGGCATCCAGGTCGCATCATGCGCAACGACCTCTCCCAGGCGGAAGGCGGTGGAGCCCGAAGTAGGTACGACCCACAGTGGCTGTTCGGGATCGCGGGAGGACCTGCTCCGAACAAGCAATTTGCTGCCGTCGCGCGAAATGTCGGTGAGCGAAACGGACTGCAACTCTTCCGGCAGATTGATCGGCGCACCCGGCGTGCCGCTCAGGTCCATGGAAGCCACCTGCAGGCGACCATCGTTCTCCACCGTCGTGTATATGTGCGGTCCGTCGCTCACCAGCGGCAGAAAGTTTTCTGCGTTTGGCGGTCCGGAATAGATTGTGCTCGAAGAGGTCAGTTGCTGGATGCGGCGGCGGGGAGAACGTCTTTCTGCGCGCCTGCATGTAAGCTGCTATCCACCCGGAGACCGCAAACAGCAGGAGGCACACGACGGCCCAGTTGAACGGCCAGAGCCGGCTGCGAGTCGCGCTCAGGGGGACTGTGGGAGCGGGCGGGGAGAACGCAGCCGCGCCATACGGCCGGGCGGAATCCGACGTCGATGATGCGGTCGTAAAAGCACGGGAAGGCAAAGCCGGTGCGCTGGTCGTGTGGGACGGTGCATCGGACGGCACCTCAAGGTCCAATGGGGGCGTCGGAGAGTGCGGCGTAGATCCGACAGGCTCCAGCATTCTGGGCGGTACCAGCTCCACTTGGACCGGTGCGATAAACCGGAAACCTCGGCGAGCCAGCGTCTCTACATAACGAGGATTGTCGGCCGAGTCGCCCAGCGCCTCGCGAATCTTGTTGACCGCGCCCGCGATGCCGCGCTCGAAGTCGACGTTGGTGTTTACGCCCCAAATCTCCCGCTGCAGCTCTTCGCGCGTGACGACCTCACCCGGCCGGGAGAGCAACGCCTTGAGCACGCGGAATGGCTGCCCCTGCAGCTTGACCCGAAGCCCGGCCCGGCGGAGCTCACCGGCCTCCAGATCGGCTTCGAAGTGCCGATCGAAACGATCATCCGTTTCTCCACACTGAGCAACATGCGGCGAGTCTCCTGCTCTTCACATCCTACTACCGGTGTATGCTCAACGAATGAGACCCTTTATCTAGAACATAGCGAATGAGTTAGCTAGAAAGATGCAATGAAGAAATAGATAGGCTCCCGGCCATTGCATCAACTCAGTTCGCTGTTGGATGGTTCGCAGCGATACAGAGAACGCGGATGCGACACGCACGTTTGAGCGCGCTCTCAGACTAGAGGCCGAAGATGATCACTCGCTGCAAATCCGTGCTGTCGCGGAACAAGCTGTTTATGTTTGCCGTGGCGCTTGCCTTTTTTCTTTCCACCTCCGTCATATATGGTCAGGCAGAAACCGGTCGCGTGATCGGCACGGTCATGGACGCTACAGGCGCGGCAATACCGAATGCGAGTATCTCCCTAACCAACAAGGAAACCGGACAGACATTGACCGGCACCTCCAACACGGGCGAGCTCAATGTGTCCGCCGTTCCAGCCGGCGACTACGTTGCAAAAGTTTCTGCGGCAGGCTTCCAGGCCCAGACGCAGGCGATCACGATTCGCGTCACCACGACGCAGACCTTGAACTTCAAGCTTCAGCTCGGCGAGGCCACAACGACCGTAGAGGTGACCAGCGCCGCCTCGCTGGTCAACACATTCGACCCCACGCTCGGCGAGACGATCGAATCCAAGCAGATTACCGAGCTGCCCCTGAACGGCCGCAATGCGCTTAACCTGGCGCTGCTGACTCCGGGAGTGACCCAGGGTTCTTTTGAGGAGCAAGGGCAGGACACGGCAGGCCGTCACGGCGATACCGGTGGAAGCGCCATTTCCGTCAACGCCACCCGTCCTCAGGCCAATAACTTCATCCTGGATGGCGTGGACAACAACGACAGCCTGCAGAACGTCGTCCTGTTCTTTCCGCCTGTCGATGCGACGCAGGAGTTCAAGGTCAACACGAGTGTGGCATCGGCGCAGTATGGCCGCGCCGGCGGCGCTCTCGTGATCGCATCCATCAAGTCCGGTACCAACAATATTCACGGTTCGGCGTTTGACTTTTACCGAAGCGACAAGTGGGCGGCGAACCCAGGCTACTCGTTTCCATACAACGATTACGCTGCAGTAGGTCCCAAACCGCCCTACAACCGCAACCAGTTCGGTGGTTCGGCAGGTTTGCCGATCATCGAGGACAAGCTCTTTATCTTCGGCGACTATGAAGGCACTCGCTACCACCAGCCTGCCGGAACCGGCTATGACACTGTACCTACGGTAAAGATGCGCCAGGGCGACTTTAGTGAACTGCTCAATCCGATCCTCGCCAGCAAGGGCATCACGAACGGTGGCGCGCCCTTTTTCAGAACGTATTTCCCGCAGTGCTATCCAAACTCTGCCAACCTGAACAACAGCTTTCCAGCCACCGGCAGCAAAGGCCAGATATTCGATCCACTGACCTGTGCGCCGTTCAACAACCAGAACATGATTCCGCAGGGCCGGCTCAATCCAGTCTCCGTCAACTACCTCAACGCCTTCCCACTGCCCACGTTGAACGACCGGCTTATCGGCAACTACTACTATCAGCAGACACAGGTCGGGAAATACAACACCTTCGACACACGTCTGGACTGGGTCCCTTCCACTCGCGATCAGTTCTTCTTCCGGTTCTCCTACGACAACACCTCTTCCGATCAGAACTCGCAGCTTGCGGAGAACGGGACCAACCCGCCCTTGAACGCTTCGGGTCAGCAGAACTACCTTCACGGCCGCGGCTACGATCTGGGGTACACGCATACGTTTTCTCCCCGGGTGATCAACGAAGCCCGCATTGCGTATAACCGTGACAACTATGGCTATCTTCCCCCGAACTACGGCATCTCGGTAGGCGCGGAACTCGGCATCCAGAACAACCCTGGGTTCCGCGGTGAACACAGGCGGTCCGCTGACCGGTGGTTATGGTACTGAGCTTCAATACACGGGTGACTTTGGTCCGTTCGAAGTGCCGCAGAACATCTACGAAGTCACTGACTCCGTCAGCCTTACCCTGAAGAGCCATCAGATCAGCGCCGGTGGAACACTGATCCGCCGCGTTACCAACTACTACCGTCCGATCGAAGGCAAGGGTGGCCTATTCTACAGCCCTCAGCTCTTCACCGGCTACGATGAGAGCGAATATCTGGTCGGCGGCGTCAGCCAGTATCAGATCGGCACACAGATCGGCTTCTTCTCAAACATTAACCAGGAAGACGGCCTCTTCGTCCAGGACAACTGGCGTGTCAGTCCTCGCCTCACCCTGAACCTGGGCCTGCGTTATGACCTGCTCACCTGGCCGTATGAAGCGCATAATCAGCAGAGCTCGTTTAACGTGAACAATGGACAGGTGCTTCTGGCAGGCCAGAACGGCGTTTCCAGAACCATAGTCAGCCAGGACTACCTGAACTTCGCACCCCGGGTAGGTCTCGCGTACGACCTTAGCCGGGACGGCAGAACGGCGCTCCACGGCGGTTACGGCATCTTCTACTTCCCGGACTATGGCGGCATCAACAACCAGCTTGGGCAGAACGGCCCATTCAGCGGAAACAACTACTTCCAGGCGCAGGACGGATACTGCATCACCCTGAGCGGCCAGACATCGCGGCGGCAGGCGCCCTACTCCTGTGCGGACTACACCAGCCCCGCGGCAGTAACGGCGCCCCTGCCGATACCGCCCAGCGTTTCAACCTTCAACGCGGCAAATCCACCATCGGGTCTCGGCGGCACGGCCATCAACGTAAACAACGAGCACAGCCGCCTGCAGCAGTACAACCTGCAGCTGCAACAGCAGTTGGGATCGAAGGATGTCTTTAGCATGGCCTATGTCGGCACAAAGGCGACCGGCTGTCCACCTTCTACAATCTCACCGCGTACCATATCGGCGCGACGACGCGGCCTCACCCGAACCAGACAGGCGGGATTACCTACAACTGGTATAACGGCAGTTCAACTACAACGGCCTGCAGCTCCACTTCGAGCATCGCAGCGCGAACTTGCTGGCCACCGCCTCGTATGCCTGGTCGCACGCACTGGACAACACCAACAGCCCCTATGGTGGAACGCCCGTAGCAGTCCTGCTGTACTACGATCAAGCCGCCAACTATGGCAATTCCAGCCAAGATGAACGGCACATCTTCAGCTCGTCATTTGTGTATAACCGCCGTTCGGCAAAGGTCAGCGTTTTGGCGGCCAGGTCAACCATGCTGTCGACCTGGTGGTCGGCGGTTGGCAGATCAACAACATCGTTCAACTCTCTACGGGTCAGCCCATCGACCTGCAGGCGGCCGGCAGCGGACAGCAACAGGTCACCAACCGGCCCGATCTGCTAGGTCCGATCAAGTACCCGAAGACGCTGAGCCACTGGTTCGATCCAAGTTCCTTTTCCAGCAACATCCCGTACCAGGAGGCTACGGATAATCCCAGCAACTTCGTGTATACGCGCGTAGGAACACTGGGCCGGAACGCGGTGTATGGGCCGGGTTTCCGCGATATGGATCTTGGCCTTCAAAAAACATCCACATCGCGGAAGGCAAGCAGCTGGAACTCCATGGCGACGCCTTCAACGTAACCAACACGCCCAGCTTCGCGAATCCCAGCAACGTAGACACCGGGACTACGGGTACCTTCGGTGCGATCACGGGAGTCCGCAGTACCTCGCGCAAGATACAGCTTGCCGCCCGCTTCGTCTTCTAACACAGTCGAAGCGCGACCATCTGGTGTGTGGTCCAGAACGATTTCGGATGCACCGGCAGAGCTATACGGGTCTACCGGTGTGCCCGGGTTCACGCGACGATCTTAACGCCACCGTTTGCTTGCCGCTTTCCCGACCGTTCCGAGCAGCTTCGCTCGGCAGGAGACATGTGATGTTGACCCACACCCAGAATCTTCTCCGCTGGATCTATACCGTTCTGCTTGTCACGCTAGCCTTGCTGGGTCTGCACAGCCAGCTTATGACGGCGCAGACAGTACCCGGCATTCCCACCGGTGACATCCGCGTTCACTACTTCCGGCCGGATGGCAACTACACAGGGTGGACGATCTACGCGTTCTTCGACACCACCGAGCCAAACAATTTCCAGGCTGGTCCTGTGCCCGTCACGGGCACGGACAGCTTTGGCGCGTACTTCGATGTGGGCGTGACCGCGAACGCGCAGAACGTGGGCCTCATTTTGCACAACGGCAGCACGAAAGACCCAGGGCCGAACCAGTACGTCAACCCTGCGACGCAGGGCAATGAGTTCTGGGAGCTTTCCGGCAGCGACCAGATGCTGACGCACCGGCCATCTACCGATGCCGATCCCGCGGCAAGGCGCGCATCCACTACTACCGGCCCGATGGCAATTACGACAACTGGAGCCTGTACGTTTACGGCGCGACGACCGATTCCACCGGCAGCTTCTGTGTCACCGAGGACCAGTATGCAGGCTACGACAGCTATGGGCCCTACTTCGACGTAGGCGTCACGAACGACTATCTCGGCTTCATCATCCACAACTGCCAGACAGGCGTGAAAGATCCAGGGCAGGACCAGTCGCTGCAAATTCCCTCGCAACTGGAAGGCTGGGTCATCTCAGGCAATCAAACGGTCTTCTTGCAGCAGCCGACTGCAGCACAACTGCTTAGCGGCGCCTTCAACCAGCTGCAGGCCTACTGGATCGACGCGTCCGCGATCGCGCTGCAATCAATCTATGCGCACGCGGGGTATTCATACTCCCTAACGTTCAGCCCGACAGCCAGCCTGCAGATCGCGGCGAAGGGTCTCACCGGAGGCACGTTGATCCCGCTCACGGCATACAGCGGCGCACTTACGACAGACGAGTTGGTACGCTTCCCGCAGCTTGCCAGCTATGCGCTGTTCAAGCTGCCTGCGAACGTCGATTTGAAGATTGTTACGCTCGCTCTGAAAGTCAGTTGCAGGTCACTGCATCTGCTGCGGACAGCACGCTGAAATACACAACCGGCGTGCAGAGCTTTGGTGCACTTGACGCATTGCTGGCGTACAAAGGCAAGCTCGGCGTCGTCATCCGGCAACCGTTCGAGCGGGACGAGTGCGAATGCGAACAGCCCGCTGCGGTGAAGATCCGGTGTGGGCGCCTACGGCGCAGGGCGTCTCGCTCCTGTTGTTCGACCACGAGACGGACACAGCGCCGCGAGAGACACTTGCCATGCAGCCGCACGGAGGCGTGTGGGTCGCGGATGGAGACCGGAGGTGGATTGGCAAGTACTATCAGCTCTCCGCGCGAGTCTTCGTGGCGGCTAATCAGGCGATCGTAACGAACACCACCACGGACCCTTACTCGGTCGACCTCTCTTTGAATGGCACCATGTCGCGAATCACGGACCTCAACAGTGAGAAGACAAAGCCGCTCCTCTGGGAGGAAAGCCGTTCACCGGCCCTCGATAGTCTTAGTGACACAAGCCTATATGAGCTGCACATCCGTGACTTCAGCGTGGGCGACGCCACCGTGCCGGTTAGCCACCAGGGCACGTACAAGGCCTTCGCCGACTTGCAGAGCAACGGCATGCGTCACCTCGCCGCGCTCGGGAGAGCCGGGCTCACCAGCGTGCACCTGCTGCCCTCGTTCCACTTCGGCAGCGTGAACGAAGACAAGTCAACCTGGACTAATCCCGGGAATCTGACGCCCTACCCACGTAACGGTCAGCAGCAACAGGGTGCGGTACAGGCGGTACAGGCGACCGACGCGTACAACTGGGGCTATGACCCGGTGCATTACATGGCCCCTGCCGGGCAATACGCACAGGATCCCGCGGAGCGCGTCAAGGAATACCGGGAGATGGTCGAAGGGCTCCATGCCTCCGGCTTGCGCGTGATCCAGGATGTGGTGTTCAACCACACCTACACCAGCGGAGAAACACCCTCGGCGAACTTGGATGAGCTTGTGCCCAACTACTATCATCGGCTGGACGCGAACGGGGTTTTGGAGACCGGCTCCTGCTGTGCGGACACGGCCAGCGAACACCAGATGATGGAAAAGCTGATGATCGACACCGTTGTGCTCGAGGCGAAGCAGTACAAAATCGACGGCTTCCGCTTCGACGCGATGGGGCTGCACTTTGTCTACAACATGGTGGACATTCGCAACGCCCTGAACGCATTGACACTGGAGAAAGACGGCGTCGATGGCAGCAGGATTTACATGTATGGAGAAGGCTTCCAGATCTCGGAGGCAGCCAACAACGCCATCGGACCGAACGCCAGCCAGTTGAACCTGTATGGAACCGGATCGGCAGCTTCAACGACTGCATTCGCGACAGTGTGCGCGGGGGCTACATCTTCGGCACCGACTTTCAGGTGCAGGGCTTCGGTACCGGTCTCTCTACCGATCCAAACAGCTATACCAGCCAGAACACCGCGCAAAGCGATCAGCGTACCGCGTTGCTCAACGACGAGGACCTGATTCGCGTCTCCTTGGCTGGCGCGCTCAAGAACTACACCTTTACAAACGCGCCTGGTCAGGTGGTCGCCGCATCGCAACTGACCTACATGGGCCAGCCTGCGGGTTACGCCGCCTCGCCGCTGGAAGATGTGAACTACGTGTCTGTGCACGACAATCAGGCACTCTTCGACGCGATCCAGATCAAGAGCGCTGCGGCGGACACTATCGAGCAGCGCGCCCGTCGCCAGATGGTGGCCCTGAGTCTTGTCGCGCTTGCCGAGGGGTACCGTTCTTCCACGCCGCGGACGATCTGCTCCGGGCCAAGGACATGGACAATGGGAGCTACAATTCCGGAGACTGGTTCAACAAGATCGACTGGACCGGGTTGGGCAACAACTGGGGCATGGACTTCCGCTGGCCAACGTCAACCAGGCGCAGTGATCTCTGGAGCAGCCTCTGCTCGCGAACACTGCACTGAAGCCAAGCCCGGCGACCATCGGCTTTGCCGGCAACACCTTCCAGGACCTACTCGAAATCCGTTACAGCACGCGGCTCTTCCGCTTGCCGACGTTCGCCGAGGTGCAGAGAAACCTGGCCTTTCTCAACACGGGACCGAACCAGATACCGGGACTGATCGTGATGAAGCTCGATGATGGCGGCCGGAGCTACGGGGCGCGCCGCATGTCGTGGTCTTCTTCAATGCCTCTACGCAACCCATCACCTACACCGATGCCATCCTCAAGGATCTCAAGCTGCACCTACATCCTGTGCAGCAGCGCGCCGCAGATCCGGTCGTGCGACAATCCACGTCCGATGTCAGAAACGGCACTGCTATCATCCCCGCATGGACCACCGTCGTCTTCGTGGCCGATCAGGAATAGCGAATGCGCAGCAGGGCGGGTAGACATCCGCGCTGCTGCGCCTTCAGCAGCTTCGAAAGCATTCCTGGAGCGAGGACCATATGGGTAACACCGCGATGCGAATAGTTAAATACCTGCATGCTCAAGAGCGCGTGGCTTACGTTTTGCTCGTCGCGCTCTTCCTTGTCAAGCTTGGGGCTCCGGCGCAGCAGATCAAGGCCGCCCCGCACGGTGTGATCGCGTCCCATAACGCCGTTTCGCTCCAGGTGCTTGCCTTGCGTGATGACGTCCTCCGCGTCCGCGTATGGCGTGGCAAGGACGTGCCGGAAGATGCGTCGTGGGCCGTGCTTTCCACGACCCGCGCCAGCACGGTTCCGGTAGTTGCGGAGCCGCGTGGCTTTGCCACGCGTCAACTCCGCGTCGCAGTCGCAGATGATCTGAGCCTGACCGTAAGCGATCTTGCTGGTAACGTTCTCGAGAAGGATGCCGCTTCGGCGAGTTGGCAAGGGACTCGCTTTACCCTCACCAAGCAGCTCAGCGCGGACGATCACATCTTCGGTCTGGGAGACAAGGCTGGACCGCTCGACCGCAGCGGAGAAGCGTTCACGCTTTGGAACACGGACTCTTTTGGCTGGCAGGAGAGTACCGATCCGATCTACAAGAGCATCCCCTTCTTCCTGCATGTCAGCCATGGGCGAACTGTGGGGGTGTTTCTCGACAACACTTTTCGTTCCAACTTTGACTTCGGTCGTTCTGACCCGAAGGCATACACATTCGGCGCGATGGACGGCCCCATCGACTACTACCTGATGTACGGACCTACACCCAGGCAGGTAGTCACGACCTGGTCCTGGTTGACAGGTCCTACAGCGCTGCCGCCGCTCTGGGCTCTGGGCTTCCAGCAGTCCCGTTATACCTACTTTCCCGCGTCGCAACTGCGGGACATCGCAGGCCGACTGCGTAAGGACCGCATCCCCACCGATGTGCTCTGGCTTGATATCGATTTTCAGCATCGCAACTGGCCTTTTACCGTGAATGAAGACGCGTACCCCGACTTCAAGGGCATGGTGAAGGACTTGGCGGCAGAGTCGTTCAAGCTGGTCGTCATCACCGATCTCCACATAGCCAGGCAGCCTGGTGTTGGCTACGCGCCCTATGACTCCGGTGTGGCAGGCGATCGCTTCATGAAGAACCCTGACGGATCCACCTATGTGGGAACGGTGTGGCCAGGCGATGCCGTCTTCCCTGATTTCACGCAAGCAGACACACGGCAATGGTGGGGATCGCTCTTCAAAGATTTCATCGCAGATGGCGTCGCGGGCTTCTGGAATGACATGAACGAACCAGCCGTCTTCAATACGCCAGGCAAGACGATGCCTGTGGAAGTGCAGAGCCGTATCGACGAACTTGCGTTCCGCAAGCGGGTGGCCACCCAGTCAGAGACGCACAACATTACCGGACTAGAGAACGCGCGCGCCACATGGGATGGGCAGCTCACCCTTCGGCCAAATGAGCGGCCGTTCGTCATGACGCGTGCCAGCTACGCGGGTGGCCAGCGCTACGGCAGCACGTGGACCGGCGACAACAGCAGCACGTGGAACCATCTCGGCCAGACCGTGCCGCAGATTCTTAACCTCGGTCTAAGTGGCTTTGCGCTTGCAGGCGCCGATGTCGGCGGCTTTGCCGGCTCTCCATCGCCTGAACTGCTTACCAAGTGGGTGGAACTGGCTGCCTTCCAGCCGATCGACCGCATCCACTCCGCGAAGGGCACACGCATGCACGAGGTGTGGGTTGACGGCCCGGAACAGGAAGATGTGCGCCGCCGCTTCATCGAGGAGCGGTACCGGCTGATGCCATACCTCTACACCACAGTCGAAGAGACGTCCCGCGACGGCCTGCCGATCGACCGGCCCCTGTTTCTGGAGTACCCGAATGACTTTACCGGAGGGACCGAGTTCATGCTGGGCAGTCGCCTCCTTATTGCGCCACCCGCGCATCTCGAAGAGATCTTTCCGTATGAGGTTCACCTGCCGCCGGGTACCTGGTACGACTACTGGACGGGCGACCGCACGCTGAGCGGCAAGCCTGCGGCTTCGGTGGACCTGGAGCAGCGAGATAAGTTGCTTGACCAAAAGCCGCTGCTAGTTACGCCGGCGCTGAACCAATTGCCGGTGTATGTACGCGGCGGTACCATCCTGCCCATTGCGCCATTAACTCAAAATACGGCCGAGACGCCTGCGGGGCCTCTGACACTGCGCGTCTACCCCTTAACGTCAGGCTTTGACGACCCCGCTGCGGAATGTGCCGGCAACGTTTATAGCGACGACGGTCATACGCTCAACTTCCGCAAAGGCGAGTTCGCACGTGTGCACGTCACATGCTCCCAAGGAGCGGATGGTGCAATCAACGTGCACATAGCAAATCAAGAAGGCACATGGAAGCCGTGGTGGCGCACTTACCGGGTCGAACTGGTTGGTTTCACTCCCAAATCATCGCAGGCGATAGTAAACCAAAGGCCGGCCCAACTGATTCAGGTGGACGGACGTTGGGGAGTCACCCTGGACGCGGCCAATGCCGATACAAGCATCGCGTTCTATTAATCAGTCGTATCCCGCTGAAAGCCACGCAGAAGCACTGCAGGCAGAAAGACACTGGCTGGCGCTCAGGTTCAAAGACGCGGTGCTTGGACCCACGACGCTTTGCACCTTCGCGAGAGTGGCTCCTGCACTCCCGTTTTGCGTTCTCTTTTAGACGGAACCGGCTGGCGGCATGATAGTGAGATGACGTATAGAGTGCGAGACTCGCAAACGGTGAGAATCGATTTCACCAACAAAGCCGGCTGTCCAGATGAGTTGCCGGCGTACCGCACCGTTGTAGCCGCATGGGTTGCTCTCTGTCTCATCTCATTTATGCATTATCGGCTTCTCAGCGGGATCCACGAGAACATACGTCGTCGGGATTGGAGATGTCCGCATCAACACCGACGACCTTGCCTCCGAGCTTGGTGATTTGATCGATGGTGCCCTGTGCGATCTCCGCTTTGCCGACGTAGTCAACCACGATGCTTGCACCTTCACTGGCCATCGCTACCGCGATGCCTTGACCGATTCCCGTTCCTGCTCCGGTGATGACAGCAACTTTGCCTTGTAATTCCATGAAGTCCTCTTCATCTTGAGATGCATGAGATCTGGACGCACAGTTTGCACCTGAGGCTGCTAGACCGGGATGTCATTCAAAGTGCTCACCTCCTGCAATCGCATCTAATCTAGGACAACTTGCTGCAGTCCAAGTTCAAGATCGGTGCTGATGCCTCTGCGGCGGCGGGTCCGGTCGGGCGAAACGCGGCAGCAGCCACCGACATTTCCCTGCGATCGGAACTGCTTACATACTCCCGGGCACGCGGCGTGTTTGCAGGCGTGGATCTGAACGGTGCTGACGTTTCACAGAACGAAGACGACACCGCTAAGTTTTACGGAGCAAACGCCAAATCCTACAAGGAAATCTTGCAGGGTGACGCCGCCACGCCTGCACCGGCAAAGCGCTTCGTCAGCACAGTGTCGCAATATTTCAAAGCTTCGCGGCAGCGCTAAGGAAGGAAGGAACTGCGACGACGAGCCGTACGTCGCAGTTCCGGACTGGTGAAAGAGCTACGGCTTGCCGGGGTCAGCAGCGTGGAAGCAGGCAACGCCTCCCTCCCTAAGTTCATGGAGCGGTTTAACGGGCGCTTCCCATCCAATTCTTCCGGCGACAGCTGGAAATCCAGAGCTCTTGCCGCATCTTCGAGCTAAGATGGCCGGGATGCGAAATCGCGCGCGCCCGCGCTCAGGGTGGCGCGGTGGAGCGTGGCGAAAGCGTTGCGTAGTTCTGCCGGAACCGGCGCGTACTCCGCCTGTGGGATCATCCCCTGCCCCTCTCGCAAAGCCGAAAATGTCCGAATCGTTCTATACAGCGCCGCCACGCGGCGATGAAATCAGCTTTGCCGCAAACTCCGACTGCCCCGCGCGATGATTTGCGGCTCCACTCAATTTTGCAAGAGGAGTTATCGCCATGTTGCAAATCGTTGCCTGGCACGACGCCACCGCCGCCGAACACCAGCAAAAGCTCAGCCAGTTTGGCGCGCAGGGCTACCGCGCGCTGTCGCTCAGCCTGTACGGCGACTCTGCCGCCACCTTGCGGCACGCCTGCGTGCTCATCAAGCGGCCCAATGTTATTGCGGAGCAGATGTTTTCGGGCCTCACTGCAGACCAGTTCCAGAAGACCTTCAACGACATGTCTGCCAAGGGCATGGGGCCGCACATTGTGACGGCCACCGGTCCGGGCAATACCGCGATGTATGGCGCGTCGTTCATCCCGGTGACGCCCACGCCGCTGACGCGCTTCGGGCTTACGCCGCAGCAGTTCTACGACACCAACCAGCAGGCCACGACCAACGGGCAAAAGCTGCAGTGGTTTGACTGCTATGGTGTGCCCGGCGACGAACGCTATATCGCCACCTGGTGGCCTGACCCGGAGATGCTTGCCTGGAACTGCGACGGCATCGGCGAGGACGGCCCCACCATGCAGCAGCGCTTTGACGGGCTTACACGTGCCGGTGCCTACCTGGCGCAGTCGGTTGTTACACCGTCCGGGCGGGGTACGTCGCTGTACTACGACGGTGTTATCGGCGCGTATGAAAGCCGCTTTGGCCTGACCAGTGCGCAGTACCAGACGCTGTTCAACGAGCAGATGAGCAAAGGCCTGGTGCCCAAGCGAGTGTGCGCCAAGGGTGACGGCTCCAACGCGCGCTTTGCCGCCGTGTTTGCGGCAGGGGAGCAGCCAGTAGCCCGCGTGTTTACGCCCTCGGCGCTGACCCCGCAGAACGCAGCGGTGGACACCATCTTTAGAAACTTCATGAAGGCGCACGGCATCCGCAGCGGCTCTGTTGCGGTGGTTGCGGGCCAGCGCCTGGTATACACGCACGGCTACACCTGGGCAGAGCCGGGCTTCCCCGCCGTGCAGCCCACCACGCTGTTCCGGCAGGCCAGCTGCTCCAAAATCTTTGTAGCCTATGCGATCTACGCGCTGATGCAAGCGCGCCGCGACGCCCTGCCCAAGGCGCAGCAGACCACGCTGCGGCAGATGCTGCGCAACACCACGCTGCAGTCGGTGTTGCACCTGACCACGCCCACCGGTGCGCAGCCGCTGGACCCGCGCTTCAGCCAAGTCACGCTGCTGGACCTGCTGGAAAGCATCTCCGGCATTAACCAGGGCTACCTGTTCAGCTCGGCAGATGCGGCCAAGGCGGCGAACAAGCCGCTGCCCGCCACGCGGCTGCAGCTGGCACAATACATTGCCGGGCAGAACCTGCTGCACCAACCCGGCGACGCCAACAACAACGTGTACGGCAACACGGACTACTTTCTGCTGAGCGAAGCCGTGCGCGCCCTGGCCAACACGGTCACCTTTGAGCAGGCGCTGCAGCAGCTCCTCTGCGGGCCGCTGCACATGGCCCACGTCCGTGGTAGCCGCAGCCTGCTGGCCGATCAAGCGGCCGACGAGGCCCGCTACAACCTGACTCAGCCGCCGCCCAGCAACGAGGGCGTGGGTGAGCTGAGCTGTGGCTACTCCCTGCGCAGCGCCGCCGCACCGGTGGTTCCAACTCAGTACGGTGCCTGGGACGTGGAAATGTACAGCGGCTGCGGCGGCCTGTCCGTGGCGGTGGTGGATATGGCGCGGCTGATTGCCTCGCTGAGTGCGCGCGATGCGCACCCCGTGCTGCAGGCAGACACCATCGACCAGTGGATGAAGAATGCCACGGACGCGACAGCCAACATCACCTGCCCGGCCGGGCCGCAGTACAAACACGGCTTCCACGGCTGGGACTGGGTAGGGACCACCTCTGTGGATCAGCACATCTACGTGGGTGCCAAAGGTGGGTCTATACCGGGCACGGGCACCCAGGTCATCTTCACCACGGGGGGGTACTCGTACATCGCCTTCTTTGCGGACCAGAGCCGCCCGAATGTCACGGTGGACTGGGCAGGCCCGCTGGCCGCGGTTACGCCGCCGCCAGAGTGGGCTACGGCGGACCTGTTCCCCAAGTACAACATGCCCAGCTTCCAGGCTCCGGCTATGCCTAAAGGCCTGATCACCACGCCACCGGAAGTTAACAAGATGATGGCGGTTCACCTGTCACCGCCCATCGTGAAGGCAGGCGTCCAGGGCTGAGCGGCGCTGCGCCTTGTGCCCGCTGCTTCTGCACGCTGACAATCAGCTAGGCTTGAAGCATGCCTCGTGACTTTACACAAAGCTCTACGCAGTACCTTGCCTCCTTCGCATGCGGGGTGCGGAAGCTGTCGAGCCGGTCGTGGCGCGGCTGGAGATGATGCTGGAGTTTCAGTTTCGCGTCGTGCGCGGGAATGTCAGTGCATTGGCTGTCATCTTTGAACCTGCCGGATTTCACCGGCTCTTTGGCGTTCCGGCAGCACCGCTGTCAGAGAGAGGAACGGAAGGCCGCGCCGTGCTTGGGACGGATGTCTCACAGCTTTATGAACGTCTGGGCAATGCGACTTCATTCTTCCGTCGCGTGAACATGCTGAACGCCTTCTTCCTTAAGCAGTTAGAAGAATCGCCAAATTGGCCGCTATCGATTCACGGTTTTCGATCTCTCCTGAAGAGCGGACGGCATGGCGGTGTGGCACAAGTTGGCAGGCAGCTAGGCATGAGCACGCGTCAACTCGAGCGGAAGTCGCTGGAATACTTCGGTCTCTCTCTCTCCTACCATGCTTAGCCGTATTTCACGGTTCCAACGGCCTTGAAACTGAGTTCGAGCCATAACCTCTCATTGCTTCAAGTCGCGCACGCCGCAGACTACTACGACCAGACGCACATGGTCCGTGACTTTCGAGCATTTGCAGGCGACCCACCGACCAGGGCTTTCGCCGCTATCAAGTCGCATCACCTTATCAGGTTCTAAAGATCGCCGCGATCGGGAACGACAAGTTGGCTTGTGAGAAGTTAAAGAGCGAACCGTGGAAGTGCCGGCTCATGCGAAAGCCTGCTCTAGACGATGCAGGGCTTTCCCGCACGTCGCCCGGGTATAAACGCGACCTGCACTTGCAATTTCTCGCGCTTTGGCGTGGCATTAGGAAAGCAGGTATTCGAATGAACTCCGATCAGGGCACAAAAAGAGACCGAAATTTGGCACATGAGGCGGAACAGGGAAGCAGTGGTACCCCTAACCGTCTCAGCAGACGATCTTTCCTGTCAGGCTTGGGAGCGGCGGGCGTCACTGCAACGGCAGTGCCGGTGATCGCGACTGCACAGAGCCTGCACGCCACGGACTCCGGGAAATCTGGGGATGTCGCGGAGGCGGGCACGGTGCCGCTCACGCTACGTGTGAATGGCGAGACTCACAAGCTCAATCTCGATCCCCGAACATCGTTGCTCGACTGCCTGCGTGAGAACCTGGCACTGCCCGGCACTAAAAAGGGCTGCGACCATGGACAATGCGGAGCATGCACAGTGCACGTGAATGGCAGACGAGTGAACTCCTGCCTGTCCTTTGCCGTGATGCACCCCAACGATGAGATCACCACTATCGAGGGGCTCGGCCAACCCGGGCACCTGCACCCGATGCAGGCCGCGTTCGTGGAAAACGATGGCTACCAGTGCGGGTATTGCACGTCGGGGCAAATCATGTCGGCGGTGGCTGTGCTAAAGGAGCCATTAGGACCGACGGATGACGACGTGAAGCACGCGATGTACGGCAATATCTGCCGTTGCGGCGCTTACCCAAACATCGTCGCGGCGGTTCAGCAGGTTCGCCGCAGCCAGGCTTAGTTAACCAGTCCGGAGCAACACACCATGGATGCATTCAGCTTCACTCGTGCGGGCAGTGTGGATCAGGCGATCCAATTGGCTGCGTCTTCGCCTACCGCGCAGCAGGGCGCCAAAATTCGCTATGTCGCTGGCGGAACCAATCTGATCGACATGATGAAGCTTTCCGTTGAGCGGCCCAGCCAGGTGGTCGACATCAACGGCATCGCTGACCCATCGCTCAGCGCGATCCAGCCCGCGCCCGGTGGAGGTCTGCTGATCGGCGCATTGGCTCGCAACGCCGATGTGGCTCACCACCCGACGGTGATGCGGGACTACGCTGTGCTCTCGCAGGCGCTGCTTTCGGGCGCTTCACCGCAGTTGCGCAACATGGCGACGACCGCCGGCAATCTGCTACAGCGCACGCGTTGCGTGTACTTCCGGGATACCGCGCATGCATGCAACAAGCGCGAGCCGGGCAGTGGCTGTTCAGCCATCGACGGACACAACCGTATGCTGGCCATCCTGGGCACGAGCAAGGACTGTATCGCCAGCAACCCGTCCGACCAGAATGTCGCGCTCGCCGCGCTGGAAGCGAGCATTCAGGTCAAGGGGCCGCACGGCGATCGCTCTATTCCCATCCACGAGTTCTATCTGGTGCCCGGAACCACCCCGAACCGGGAAACTGTGTTGCAACCGGGTGACTTCATCACCGGGGTGTTGCTGCCTGCGCCGGCGCCAGGCAGCCGCTCGCTTTATCTCAAGCTTCGTGACCGCGCCGCTTACGAGTTTGCGCTCGCCTCGGCTGCTATCGTCCTGAGCACGCAAGGAGGGCGGATCCGTCATGTTCGCGTGGCGATGGGCGGTGTGGGCACCAAGCCCTGGCGCTCGCTCGAAGCCGAACGCGCACTGGAAGGCCGGCCCGTGGAATTGGCCACCTTCCGCCGCGCCGCTACCGAAGCACTCAAGGACGCACATCCGCAGAGCGAAAACGGATTCAAGGTGGAGTTGGCGCAGCGCTGCTTGGTGCGCGCCCTCACCATGGCCACAACGAACGCGTAGCCGCAGCGAACGCATAGCACGCAGGAGAGAAGTTTCCAATGATGTTCAGCGAGTTCCTCGACTTCATCCAGTCTGCTCCAGGTGCCGGGACATCGCAGCCGGTCCTGCCCGCAGGGTCGCCGTCTGCTGTGATCGGTGCCGCGCTCCCGCGCATCGACGGTCCGTTGAAGACCACTGGCACCGCATCGTATGCGGGCGACTACCTGTTTCCTGGACTTGTGTATGCAGTGCCCGTGTGCGCGACCATCGCGAACGGCACGGTCCGCAGCTTGGACGCCTCCAGAGCGGAGAAAATTCCGGGCGTGTTGCTGGTGCTGCGCGCCGGCAACATGCCCCCGGTGTACCGCAACGGTTCGGGCGGACGCATCAGCGAGAGCCGGCCACCGCTTTCCGACAACACCGTGACCTACTGGGGTCAGTATGTAGCGCTGGTGGTGGCGAAGACGTTTCAGCAGGCACAGGCCGCGGCCGCCGCAGTGAAGGTGACGTACGAGGAAAACAAGCCTGACGTGCGGCTTTCGCTTGCGGATGAGATGCCGGCAACTGGCGCACCCGGGGGACCGCGGGTGCTGAGCCATCGCGGCGACGCGGATGCGGCCTTTGCGTCGGCCCCGGTGAAGGTCGATGCCGTGTACGCGACTCCCGTAGAGACGCACAACCCCATGGAGATGCACGCCACGGTAGCGGTCTGGCGTGGTCCAAAGGTCACACTCTATGAGAGTTCGCAAGGCGTAGTGAACCATCACAAGGTGATGGCCGACGTGCTGGGCGTACAGCAGGAAGACCTGGAGATTGTTTCCAAGTTCATCGGTTCCGGCTTCGGAGGCAAGCTGTTCCCGTGGCCGCACTCGGCACTGTGCGCGGTGGCTGCGCGGCAGCTGGACAGGCCGGTCAAGCTGGTGGTTTCGCGCAAGATGATGTTCGCGGATGTGGGGCATCGCCCACGAACGGAGCAGCGAATGCGCCTAGGAGCAACGGCCGACGGCAAGCTCGTCTCGCTGCAACAGGACTACCGCAACCACACATCGCATACGGACGACATTCGAGAGAACTGCGGCGAAGCGACGCCGTTCCTCTACAGCGTTCCGAACCTGCGTGTCAGTTCCGCCCTGGTGAAGCGCAATGTGGGCACGCCAACGCCGATGCGCGGCCCCGGCGCTGTCCCTGGGTTGTTCGCGCTTGAGTCCGCGATGGATGAGTTGGCCATCAAGCTGAAGATGGATCCGGTGCAGCTCCGGTTGAACCTGGATACACTCACCGACGAGGAAAAGAACAAGCCGTTCTCTTCTCGCCACCTCAAGGAATGCTTGCAATTAGGCGCAGACAAGTTCGGGTGGTCACGCCGCATGCCAGAAGTTGGGTCCATGCGGAAGGGCGACCTGATTCTCGGCTGGGGCGTGGCTGCCGCTTCCTGGGGGGCGGGCCGTGGTCCGAGCGCAGCAACTGTCAACCTGCTGCCCGACGGTTCCGCGCGAGTGAGTTCCGCAACGCAGGACATCGGCACCGGAACCTATACGGTGATCGCGCAGGCTGTTTCGGACAAGACCGGTATCCCCGTCGAAAAGATTGACGTGGTGCTCGGCAGCAGTTCGCTACCGCCGGGACCGATGTCGGGTGGATCGACCGCTACGGCGACGGTGCTGCCATCCGTGGTGGATGCAACCAACGCGGCGGTCAAAAGCCTCCTCTCGATTGCGGCGCAGACCAAAGGCTCGCCGTTCAGCGGCAAGAAGCCGGAGGAGCTGACACTTTCTACTGGACGCATCCACCTCAAGTCCGCAGATCCTGCTGCAGGCGTTCCGTTTGGCGACCTTCTGCGAACGGCGGATCTGGCGGCTGCGCGGGGAGAAGGCAAGTCCGGCGGCCTGGGTTCCGACACGAAAGCGCAAGACTACTCCACGCACAGCTTCGGCGCACAGTTCGTAGAGGTCGAGTGGGATCCGGGGATCGTGCAGCTTCGCGTGAGCCGCGTGGTCACGGTCATTGACGGTGGCCGCATCATCAACAAGCGGACCGCTACGAACCAGGTGGCCGGGGCCGTGGTGATGGGCATCGGCATGGGACTGTTCGAGCGCACGATTTACGACCAACGCAATGGGCATCCCGTCAACGACAATTTCGCCGATTACATCGTGCCCACGAGCGCCGATTCACCGCAAATCGATGTTCACTTCCTGGATATTCCTGATCCTCAGATGGGTGAGTACGGAGCTCGCGGTATCGGGGAGATTGGACTGGCTGGGGTGGCGCCCGCGATTACATCCGCGGTCTACCACGCAACCGGAGTTCGCGTTCGCGAGCTACCAGTGCGTGTAGAGGACCTGCTTACGTCTGAGATGAAGGGATAGTCCGTCCCCGCCGGGCGGAATGTTGCTGCAACGCAGTTTTGTCGTTCGCTGTGCAAAGCGATTTTGTCAGTGTAAGCCGGACGTCGTCGTGCGGTGGGGATGTGCGGAATCGCCGTTCTTTGGCGATTTCCGCATCTCAACCGCGGCAGGCGCGCGTTTTCGCAACGTTTGCGATCAGCCCACTCCGACGTGAGAGCATGTTTGGCATGAACATGGCGCTGCGTGTTGTGGGCAGTCTGTTTGCGGCCTTGAGCTTCTTAGTCCTTGGTGCTTTGATCAGGCATCCTCATGAGTGTGCCGACTGCTTCGAGCCTCACGGATTTCCTTTTACCTACCGACAGGATGGAGGACTTCGAGGTGGTGGTGGCTTTTATCCGCGCTGGCTTGTAGCGGATCTTTTGGTTTTCGTGCTGCTAACTGCTTCTATTGCGAGGACGTGGCATCGCTGGAACACATCAGCCCGCCGACAGAAGAGTTTGGATTAGCCTGCTGAGGTCCTAGCCCATGTGTTCTCGACGTAGTTCTGGCCCGTAGACCTGTCGCGGACGCTTCTTGTAGCCGGTCTTTTCGCTGTTGGTCAGCACCTTGGCTTCGACCTTGCGTTCCTGTTGAGCCTCCACGATCGCAAGTGCATGGCCGAGGCGCTTGTTTTCGACGATGGCTGTGTGGGTCACACGCTGGTCCTTGTTGAAGACGCGGTAGGGGAGTGAGACGCCTTTCCAGCGCACCTCCATCCGGTCGAAGAAGTCGTAGAGTTCGACGTATTTGCCCGCGAGGCCTTCGGCGATCTCGCTGCGTTCCAGGATGATCTGCCTGCGGTCATAGGACAGCGTGAGCTGCTCGGTGACATAGCGCTGTTCGCTATGGCAGAGGATGTCCTCAAGCCGTGAAGGAGCAACGTTGAGCTTGCGGTGCAGGTTTTGGCGTCTCGCTGCGGGCACGGAGAAGCGTTCGTTGAAGCGCTGAACGAACCCAGGCAGGAAGGCGTTGCCGGCGTTCATATCTCCGACGCCGGCGAGCCGTAGCTCTTTCACCAACCGGTCCTGCAGAGTGCGATTGACCCGCTCCACGCGACCCTTGGCCTGGCTGGAGTTCGCGCACAAGATCTCGATGTTCAGCTCGCACAGGGCGCGGCCGAACTGAGTCATGCTCGGTGCGCCCTTGGTGCTCTGGCTCACGGCGCGGAAGACGGAGTGCTTGTCGGAGTAGAAGGCCGCAGAGCAGCCGTGGCTCTCAAGATAGCTACGTAGTGCCTGGAAGTATGCCTCCGTGCTCTCGCTCGGCACGAAGCGAAGCTGCATCAGCTTGCTGGTCGCGTCATCGATGAACACTAGCAACGTGCAAGGATCGGCCCGGCTTCAACCAGCGGTGATCGCTGCCGTCGATCTGCACCAGCTCACCGTACGACTCACGGCGTAGCCACGGCTGATGGAAGGTGCGGCGTTGCTTGCGCGATAGCCATAACCCAGCCTCGACCATCCACCTGCGGACAGGCCCCCGGCCGACGATGATGCCGTGCCGCTCCTGCAGCGCCTCGGTTGCGAGCATGAGTCCGAAGTCCCGATAGCTCTGCCGATGCAGCGACGTGCTAAATCCAACTCTGTGCGATGGCGGCACTAGACCTAAGAACCCATGACCTGAGTGGGCTCCCTTATTTCCATCAGTTTCATCCAACGCGCCATTTAGAGCACTTCGGAAGGCGGCGTCCGATTTGTCGGCGTTGTTGATCGAGAACTCGTAATTACCACTAACCAGCCTTCCGCTGGTATCAATTCGGCAGCGTCATCTGTCCCCATAAGTTTGTTGACTCTGCCGACAACCAGATCATATTTGATGCTGTTCTGCTGCGTCATTTGGGTTGGAACTTGTTGACGAAGAACTGCTCTGCTGCTGGGCCTGTTGCCTCTCTGCTTCTAAACGCTGCATGTACGACAGCATCTGCGCCTGCTGCGCGATGCCTGCATAGATGGCGCAGTCCACGACGCCGCATGTGCCCGTCGTGCCCGTCCAGGTCCACACGCCCAATGGGATTGCTGTCCACATAAGTGTAGAGGTTCAGGCTCTGCGGGTTCTCCAGTGAAGAGTACGGCACGGCCTCAGGTTTGGCCGCCCAGTCCGGGCTCATGAACCGGCCCATGGTGCTGCCGTAGTACCGGCCGCCAAAGTAGTCCAGCCCCGATTCCGTATCCCGCTGCTTGCCGGTGAAGCGGTGTGCATTGGCGTCCGGCGCCTGCCCCAAGGCAATGGTCTGGTTGACGGGCGTGGTGCACTGCAGGTTATCGCCGAAAGGCAGGTTGCGACACACTTCTTCCACCTGGCCCGTGCCCGAGGCCTGCACCCGCCGGTTGCCCAGCCAATCCGTGAACTGGAAATGAAGGCCTGATCCTCAAACGAGCCGTCGCCCGTGCCGGCTTCGATCCGGCCGAGTTCGGCGGACACTCCCTCCGCGCTGGCTTCGCCACCCAGGCCGCACGCAACGGCGCCACCGCCTTCGACATCATGCGTCAGACCGGGCACCGGTCCATCACGACCGTCTCGCGGTATGTGCGCGATGCCCAGATCTTTAGGGATGCGCCGGCGAGCCGCTTAGGGTTATAAAGCCCGGTGTTCTGAGCCACTGCACACTTTTAAAAGGTGCAGTGTGAATAGAGAGTTGCAAGTTCAGTTGATTCGTGTTTATATTGGCTCGTACCCCTCACCGCAGTTCAAGTTGGCATGCATGCGTAAGCTCTCTCGCTTACGTGTTGCTTCTCTGACCCGACTTCTCGCTGGGTCGACTTTGACTTCTCTCCGTACTCTGCACCACCTCCTCAAACCTGAGGAGTGTCGCTCTGGAGTTGTCACGCTCCGTCGCCGTAGTGCTTAGCGTAGCTCACTGATTGTCCCCCCGCTCGGGGAGAGCTCCGTGCCATGTTGCGCGAGACTTCACGTTCGTAACTGCTTCGCATTTCTCCGTGTCAGCGTCGCTACTTCCTTTATAGAAGAGCGGAGCGTTCACTCTGTTCAGCCTGCGCTGAAGCTAACCTGTCGTACTCAAAACCCACGTCACAGCCCGGTGCTGTGTGCAGGAGGCCAGTTTGCGTAAAGTCGCGTTCTACCTGCTCTTGATTCTCTTCTCTCCCTGCCTTCTACACGGGCAAGGCTCCGTTGCGGGTCGCATCACGGGAATCGTGACCGACAACACGGGCGCCGCCGTGCAAGGTGCGGAAGTGACCGCCACAAGTTCGGCGCTGTTGAAGCCCAAAGTGTTGAAGTCGGTGAACGGAGGGGTATATCTGCTGGAAGATCTGCCTCCGGGGAGCTATCAGGTTGTTGCGGTGATGCCTGGCTTCAAAACATTCAAACAAGAAGGCATCGTCCTTATCGCTGGTTTTACCGCGACGGTTAACATTCCGCTCGCCACCGGCGACATCAGTGAGACTATCGAGGTTACGGGCGCGCCGCCGGTCGTGGACGTCCAGGGTGGCGAGACTTCTACCACCTTCGACTCCACGTTGCTGGCGAACACGCCTGCGGGGAACGATCCGTGGTCCACTCTGACGCAGACGCCCGGTGTGACGGCAAGCACGGTCGACGTGGGCGGAAACAATAGCTACCAGCAGTCCACCACGTCGGTCCACGGCAGTAAGACGACCGAGCAGACGTACGCCATCAACGGCCTGCCCCTGAACTCTGCCAGCGGCCCCTACACGGATTACTACTTCGACTACTACTCCTTTCAGGAAATGCAGGTGGTGACGGATGCCGCGCCGCCAGAGATCCCGACCGGTGGCGCCTACCTGAACATGATCACGCGGCAGGGTTCGAACAATGTCCACGGCTTCGTGTCCATGAACTATGAAGATGATAAGACGCAGGCTGGGATCAAAGCGCCCACTTACACGGACATAAACGGAAACAGCCAAGTGGTGCTCAATGCCGGTTCTCCCTTTATCCGGGCTTACGACTTCGCCGCCGAGGCGGGAGGCCCAGTCGTCAAAGACCGACTCTGGCTCTTCGGCGCGTATCGAGAGTACCAGTTGAAGCAACAGCTGTATGCGAGCCCTCTGCCCAACCCGACAACGGGTGCACCGGCGCCGACAACCAACCCAGGACTCTATGGCTTCGGCACCGATATCAATCATCAGAGCAACACAACCCTGCGTGCCGACTACCAGATCAACAACAAGAATGTCGTTAACGCAATGTGGCACTGGCAATACATCAATCGCTTCTACCGCCGTCTCACCTACAGCTATGTCGATCAGAACGCGGCTCAGCGGCAGATCGAGCCTGCCTACATCCTGCAGGCGCAGGAAACGTACACGCCGACATCGCATATAACGCTCGACAGCCGCATCGGCTATCTCCAGGTCATTTTCCCGCTCCGGTACGAGCCGGGCGTCGCTAGCAGCACTATCTCAGCAGCCGACATCGGCCTGAGCACACTGAAGTATGCCGGTCAGCAAAATTATGTGGACAAGGAACAGGTAGGCCGAGTCACTTCCACGCTTTCTTGGTTCAAGGGTGGATGGGCTGGCTCTCACAACTTCAAATTCGGCGTGGACTTCGCGATCAACTTGCGCACCCAGCTGTACGACTACAACCAAGAAACGCTGGAATACTACAACACTACAAGCGCAAGCCCGACCCCAACCATCCCCAACTCCGCTCCAGCTTACGTCCGCATAGAGAACGGTCCGATCCGGTTTAACGACAAGGCTCCTGCGCGAGCGATCTTCCTGCAAGACGCGTGGACGATCAACCGTCACCTCACGCTGAGTGTGGGAGGCCGTTACGATCACGCCAACGCTTATATCCCGCAGCAGTGCAATCCGGCGGTGGGCAACTCGGTCTATGCGCCACTGTTCCCGAACCGCTGCCTCTCGCAGGTGCAGTCCGCATACAACTCGTTGATCTCCACGCCGGGAGCGACCCGCACTCAACTCGGACCACTGACGAACTTCGCGAATGTGAACAGCTACGACAATGTCGTGCCCCGCATCAGCGTATCCTACGACCCCACGGGTCAGGGCAACCAGGTGATCCGTGCGGGCTTCAACATGTTCACCAACAACGTTGGGACCAGTCTGGCGGACGCGGCCAACCCAAACGGCACAGGCTATGTGCAGTATGGCTGGAATGGGTCGACCATCGCCGGTTCGGCAGTTCCCGGCGCCATCAACTCGGCCACACCGGACTACACGCAGTTTGCGCCGGCGTGCGGGGGGAATGCTCCGGGCACCGGTGGCTGTTTAGCGGGCGGTACGTACACCGGCGGCGCCGCCAACGGCAAAGGTGGATATGAGGCTACCGGTGGCGGTATCGCCAGCTTTATCGATCCCAACCTGAAGCGCCCGTACTCGTACGAGTTCAACCTGGGATATCAACGCAGCCTGCTGAGGGATCTCTCGGTCGGCATTGCCTTCTATCATCGCGTGAACAAGAACCTGCAGATAACAAAGAACATCAACGCGCCTACCTCCGACTACACACAAATTACATCTACAAATCCGCTCACGAAGCAGCCGATCATGCTGTACGCTCTCACCGGCAACTCTATGACCTGCGCCGCATCTTCAAACCATACCGACTTCGGATGCAGCTATAACGAAACCACCAACGATCCACTCGCCGATCAGAACCACTACAACGGCCTGGAGATCACGGCGACGCGTCGCATGACGGGCAGATGGTCTGCACTGGTCGGGTTTACCATTCAGAAGGATCACGGAGTCTACACCGGTGGCGATTTCAACGATCCCAACGTAAGGATTAACAACTACGGTTCGGTAGATCAGGACTCCACCTATGTTGCTCGCGTGGATCTTACCTACCGGTTGCCTTACAAGTTCCAGACCTCACTCAATTACCAGCATGAGACGGGATATCCCATCCTACCCACGTATCTGTTCACGGGACTGCTAACCGGCTCGGGTCAGACAGAAACGGTGAACCTGATGCCGAACGGTTCGATGCGTTACCCCTCTGTAAACCTCACCAACCTTCGGGTTGGGCGTGAAACGAGACTGAGTGAGCGCTTCAAGCTCGAAACCAGTTGCGACCTTTTCAACCTGTTCAATGTGGCGCCTACAACAGCGGAAACGACGACCTACGGTGGCAACTTCGGTCGCCCCACCAATTTCGTCGGCCCCTTCATCGCCAGGTTCAACGGTAAGCTGAGCTTCTAATCTCGATGGGCGCTCCCTGCGGGCGCTCCCTTCCTTCTTGTCGGTGCTCGCATTAGGAGAGGTATGTTCCACGGTTTTGTGCGCTCTGCAATCTTCCTTGGGGTGAGCCTGAGCTCACTTCTTACCCTGTCCGCACAGGAGGCTCCCAAGGGAAGCATCACGATCGACCGCATTGCGGACATTAAGTATCCGACCGAGCAGGCTTGGTCACCCGACAGCAAGTCCGTCGCCTTCCTGTGGGACGCAGCCGGAAAACAAGATCTTTTTGTTAGCAGTGGGAGCGCAGTCCCGATTGCTCTCACCGACTTTCCAGTCGATCCCGAGATCCTGACTTCCAATATCGGGCATTTCGAGTGGTCCAGCCCAGAGGAGATCATCTTTGCCAAGGACGGTGCGTTATGGTCCGTCTCCACAGCCACTCGCAGGCCCATGCGCCTTCCCGGCTTTGCCGGGGTGGGCAGCTTCTCGCTCTCGAACGATCGGGAGAAGATCGCCTATGTTCGCGCCGGGCAGGTCTGGACGGGCTTGCTGCACGGCGCCGCGCAACGGCAGCTGACACGGTTTACCGATGGCGCCCGAGTCAACGGGCCATCGTTCTCCCCTGACGGACAATACATCGCCTTCAACATGAGCTTCGGCTCTGAAACGCCGGAACCCATGCCTTACAACGGCGACCGCATGCAGGTAACCCGCAGCCGTTCCTGGGGCATGCGACTTGGCATCGTTTCCGTGTTCAGTGGTGACCCTGTCCTTGTGCCCACAACGACCGGTTCTTTCGGCGCGAATGCCCGTATTCAGTGGGTGACCGGCCCGGCGATCGTGCACCAGGAGTTCAGCGGTGACCGCAAGATCCGCGACATCAAGGTCACCAATGTTCTCGGCGAAACGCGCACACTGTGGCACGATTATGATCCCACCTGGTGGTCACCCGTAGATGGGACGCGCGTGGTCGCTTCACCCGACGGCAAGTACGTGGCCTTTACCACGGATCGTAGCGGGTGGGCGCATCTTTACGTCATTCCCGCGGATGGCACCTCCGAGGCTCAGGTCCGTCAACTGAGCAAAGGTGAGTTTGGGGACGCGTTCCCGTCGTGGTCTCCCGATAGCAGAATGATCGCCTTCGATCACAGCGCCCCCAATGACCAAGGCGAACGCTTCATTTCCGTGGTGGCCGCCGCTACGGGAAAGATCACACCGGTTGTGACGGCGCATGGTGTCAACTATGACCCTGCGTTCTCACCCGACGGCAGCAAGCTCGCATACCTGCGGTCGGCGATTGAGCACCCGCAGGAGGTCTATACCGTCGAGGTGAAGCCGTCGAGCACACCGGCTCGGCTTACGGACTCACTCCCTTCCGGCTTGAACCCGGCTGATCTTACCGCACCCATCGCCGTACATTATCCGAGCCGCAAGGATGGGAAACCCGTTCCCGCTACGCTGATGGTGGACAAGAACTTGGACAAAAGCAAGAAGCATCCGGCCATCATCTGGATTCACGGTTCAGGCGCGGATCAGAACTATCTGGCTTGGCATCCCGGAGCATACCGCATGTACTACGCGGTGAGCCAATACTTCGCGCAGCAAGGCTATGTGGTTCTCACGCCGGATTACCGCGGCAGTTCCGGTTATAGCCGCGAATGGACAACTGGAGCCTTCCAAGATCTGGGCGGTGGGGAAACACAGGATGTGAACGGGGGCGCCGATTACCTGAAGACCCTGCCCTACGTCGACCCCGACCGCATCGGCGTATGGGGCCTCAGCTATGGCGGCTTCATGACGCTCCAGTCCATCATCACCGCGCCCAAGTTGTTCGCATGCGCGATCGACGTGGCCGGCGTTGGCGACTGGGAAACATGGACCACGGGTGGCACGATTCTCGGACGCCTAGGAGCTACGCCGGCTACCGATCCCGAGCTATACGACCGCTCGGCGCCGGTGAAGCACCTGGATAAGATCGAGCGGCCCTTGTTGGTTCTGCAAGGCACCAACGACACAAATGTGCCGCTTTGGGAGACGCTCAAGGTCGTCGATCGCCTGGAGAAGCTTGGCAAGAACTTCGACATGGCGTTCTACCCGGGCGAAATTCACTTCTTTCGTCGCGCCTACGTCCTTCGCGACGCATGGAAGCGCAGCGACGTCTTTTTCTACCAGCACTTGGTTGCTCCTGCCGAGCCGCTCAAGTCAGCAGAGTCTGGGACGTTCGCAGCGCCTCCAGCGGCGCCGAGGTTTGCGCCGAAAACTGTCTCCGCTCCATAGGTCCGTCCATGCTGCACTCTCTCGATTTGCCTCCATGGAGATTCCGTGCCACTTGATCGTCGACGTTTCCTCGCAGTGTGCAGCAGCGTGGGGCTGGGCTCCGCGCTCTTCCCAGGCGTCCTGTTTGCCTCCGCGGGGAAACGGATAACTCCGGAGATGATCGACGCGGCCGCGGCCATTGCTGGCGTCCCAGTTGCGCCGGATCAGAAGGCGGCGCTGCTGACCAGTCTTACGCAAAGCCGTAAGAGCTACGAAACGTTGGCGGCGCTCAAGATGCCGAACTCCGTGCCACCCGCATTTATCTTCGATCCGTTGCCGCCGGGCCAAAAGCCTGACCCGCCGCCGCCCGGCTCCGACATGCGGAAAGCGCTGCACCTAGGTTCAGCGCCCGCCACCGCCGGCAAGGATGCTCCGGGAGATCTCAACGTTTTAGCTTTCAGCACCGTGCGCGAGCTTGGCGACTACGTGCGCCGCAGGAAGCTCTCCGCGGTGAACCTGACGGAGATGTATATCGCTCGTCTTAGGCGTCTTGACCCGCAACTGAAGTGTGTCATCACCGTTACGGAAGAGCGCGCTCTGGCGCAAGCCCGCGAAGCCGACAAAGAAATTGCTGCAGGGAAGTACCGCGGACTTTTGCACGGGATTCCCTGGGGAGCAAAGGACCTGCTTGCCGTGAAAGGCTATTCCACCACGTGGGGAGCGGGCGGCTTTGAAAACCAGATGCTCGATGAGGACGCCACAGTAGTCACACGTCTCGATCAAGCTGGTGCCATACTCATAGCAAAGTTGACACTCGGCGCGCTTGCTATGGGCGATCATTGGTTTGGCGGTCAGACACGCAATCCTTGGAACCTGAAGCAAGGCTCCAGCGGCTCGTCTGCCGGTCCGGGATCCGCCACTTCGGCGGGTTGCGTTGCGTTCTCCATTGGCTCGGAAACGAACGGCTCCATCACGGGTCCTTCCACACGATGCGGCGTCACCGGTCTGCGGCCTACTTTCGGCTTCGTTCCCCGCACTGGTGCCATGACGTTGAGCTGGACGATGGACAAGCTCGGTCCCATCTGCCGCTCGGTCGAGGACTGCGCCCTGGTGATGCAGGCCATCTGGGGGCCCGATGGGCAAGACGAAGCCTGCCAGAACGCGTTCTTCCAATGGGACGCGAGCTTCGACTGGAAGAAGCTTCGCATTGGGTACCTGCGAGACGACTTCGAAAAGCCCTGGGTGCAGACCACGCCTGTGCCGGACGCAGACGCCAGTCCGGAGGAGCTTCGCGCCTATGAACGCCGAAAGGCAGCGGAACCCGCCATGCTCGCCAGCCGCGAGTATGACCGCAAGTTCGATCTTGCAGCGCTCGACGTGCTTCGCAAGAAGATGGGTGTGCAGCTAATTCCGGTGGCCATCCCTGATGCGCCCTTCGAGGCGATGCGCTCCATCTACAGCATCGAAGGCGCCGCTGCTTTCCAGGAACTTACGCTGAGCGGACGGGACAAGCTCCTCTCTGAGCGAAGTGCCAGCAACTGGCCGAATATCTTTCGCGCGGCCAACTTTATCCCTGCAGTGGATTACATTCAGGCCATGCGCGCACGGTACCTCGCCATCGGCCGATTCGCTAAAGTGTTCGAAGAAGTCGACATCATCGTGGCGCCCACCACTGGACCGAGTCAGCAGGTTAACGTCACGAATCTGACTGGGCACCCTGCCGTCATCGTGCCCAACGGGCTTCGTGGTCCCGATGCACCGCCTGCGGCGAGCTTCAGCGGCGCAGGTGGTCCCGGTGGGGCTGGCGGCCCTGGAGCTGTACCCGGTGGTCCCGGTGTTCCGGGTGGAGGCGCTGGTGCGGGCAATAACCAGGGCGGCGGGCCCGGCACGCCGGTGAGCCTCACGTTCCTGGGTGGTTTGTACAAGGATGCGCAGACCTGCGCTTTTGCGCACGCGTATCAGCAGGCAGCCGGCTTCCTCGAGCTGCATCCACCGCTTGCCTAGATCTCGGCGGCGGAGTGTCATCTCAAGGGCACTCGCGCGCTCACCTGTAGGAAGGTTCCCTTGCATGAAAACTGCGAAACGAAGTAGAGGATGGCGACTGGCGGGTTGGCTGCTGGCGTTATGTGGTGTGCCGGCCGCCGGGGTTCACGCCCAGGGCCGGCACGCGCCGGGGCTCCCGGCTGCTTCGCTACAGGAGATCACCATTGCGCAAACGCAAGAGGCGATCCAAAGCGGCAAGGTGACCTGTCGGCAGCTAGTGGAGATGTACCTGAGGCGCATTGCTGCCTATGACCAGTCAACAAAGTTGAACAGCATCGTTACGCTGAACCCCGAAGCACTCGCTGACGCGGGCCGTCTCGACCAGGAGTTCGCACGAACGCACAAGCTGCGCGCTCTTCAAGGCATTGGTGTAATCGTGAAGGACAACTACGACACACGCGGACTGCAAACCACGGGGGGATCTCTCGCGTTGAAGTGGTTTCAGCCCACGACGGATGCTTTCATGGTTCGCAAGCTGCGGGAAGCCGGGGCGATCGTGCTGGCGAAATCCAACATGGCGGAATGGGCGTTCAGTCCGGTGTTGACCGAAAGTTCCATCGCCGGTATCACTCGCAACCCCTACGACCTGAGCCGCGTGCCCGCAGGTTCAAGTGGCGGCACAGCGGCTGCGGTCGCGGCCAACCTGGGCGAGGTTGGTTTGGGAACTGACACTGGCGATTCCATTCGCGGACCCAGCTCGCACAACAACCTGGTGGGGATCCGGCCAACGATAGGACTGACCAGCCGTGCAGGAATTATCCCGCTTTCTGAGACGAACGATGTAGGCGGACCCCTGGCGCGTTCCGTGGCTGACGCCGCCGCTGTGCTCGCAGCGGTGCAAGGCTACGACCCGGACGATCCGATAACGCAGCTTTCCGTAGGCAAGGCGCCTCACAACTATAAAGCCTCGCTGGATCCCAACGGTCTGAAGGGCGCCCGCATTGGCGTGGTGCGGTCCTATATAGACACCGCGACGACCGACCCACAGATTAAAGTGCTCACCGAACAGGCTATCAACGACCTGAAAGCCCAGGGCGCTACCGTGATCGACTCCTTCGCTCTGCCCGAGTTCGACAGGCGGACGATGCGGGAGCACCCGTGCGGCGGCTTTGAGCATGATCTGAACAACTACTTGGCCAAGCACCCCAATGCGCCCTACCACTCAGTGCAGGAGATTATCGACTCCGGACTATACCTAGGTTCGGTCGAGCAGCGGCTGAAGGGGGGCTTTGCTGCACCGAAGCCGGATGATGCCAAAGCTGCAGAGCCGCCATCGCCGCTGCAGGCTTGCCCGGATACTTACCATGATCCCGCCAAGATCAAGTTCCGTGATGCCATTACGGCAGAGATGGATCGCGAAAAACTTGATGCGCTCATTTACCCGACATGGAGTAATGCGCCACGCAAAGTGGGCGACCTGAAAAGCCCCGGTGGAGATAACAGCCAGATCATTTCGCCCATGACCGGCTTCCCAGGCATCACGGTGCCGATGGGATACACCTACGGAACGCTTCCGGCGGGACTGACGTTTGTTGGCCGCGGCTTTTCAGAAGCCCTCCTGATCAAGCTCGGCTATGCCTATGAACAGGCAACTCACCACAGGCAAGCCCCGCCGCAATTTGCCTCATTGCCATAGACAGAGCTCACGGGCGATTTGGCACAGAGGATAGGCGCTTTCTCCTGCGGGCCGGATAACGAAGTTGAGAACCGCTTCAGGAGGAAGTCCGTGAGCCGAAGGGCGTGCCAGAACCGGAAGACAGCATCCGCGTCGTAGCTCCCGTGCTGGTCATCGTCATGGAAGGGAATCGGCGCTGCGATCTCCACCGGCATCGAGTTGATATGGATGTGAACGCCTAAATCGTCGAGCGTTTGGAGATACTCGGCGAAGAACCGTTTCACGGTTCTCGGCTCGAGCGGCACGGTCCGCTTCTCTCCATTTCTCGTCCGGAACTGCAGCGCGTGGCTTAGAAGTCGAACTCAATATCCAGGGAACTGCCGTCTTCGAGAAGCATCGGCGAAGTCCAGAGACCTCGTGCCGTGAGATAGAGCGGAATACTCCACCAGTGGTTCTGGAGAGGCGTCACAGCCAGCCGCGTTTTACCCACGCATGTGGAGCGTCTCCGCGGTACTGCTCCATTGCGTCCACTCCAGCTCCGGCCAGGAGTTGAGGTTGGAGCTCATGCTCATCGCTCCTTCCAGGCGAACCAGACCCGATCGTCTGCGTCCATCAAAGAACAATTTCACAGGAACGGCTGTCAAGTCACTCACGCGTACCCCGAACACCCTGAATCGATTCGGGTGGTCGCGGGAGCGGTTTCACTCATTTGAGGGATGCGCGCGGCCTTGGAAGCGGCGAGAAAAGGAGCACGCCTTTGTTGCAGAAAGCTGGTCTTCCATGCAGACACTTGAGTACTTCCGTGTTCCGCGACCGCTCCAGCCGTACATCGGCATGGTGTACTCGGGCATTGCCGAGCCCGGGCCTACGCGCCTGCCGGCCATGATGGCCCAGCTCTGGATCTGCACCTTTCCGGTGTACTGGTGCCCGCCCAGGTCTCTGTCGGTGCGGCAGCTTCCTTCCATCACGCTGATGGGGTCGATCATGGGCACGCACACGGTGCATGTTCATCAGCCGGGACGCATCTTCGGAATCGGCCTGCTGCCGCGCGGCTGGGCGGAGCTGGTGCGTGTTTCAGCAGCCGAGCTGACGAACGTGGCCGTGGATGGAGCGTCGATCTGGCCCGATCGCTCCGCGCGTCTGATGGAAGAGATCCAGGCTGCCGGTCACTGGCCCGCGCAGGCGGAGCGGCTCATCCAGTTCGTGCAGGAGTTACTCCAGACGACACGTTCTTCCGACGATGCGCCGTTGATTGAAGCCATCGACAACTGGCTGGGACGGTGGCGTCCTGTCGAGGAGTTGTCGCACCGGCTGGGCTACTCCTCGCGGCAGGTGGAGCGCATTACGGCGCGAACGCATGGCGGCCCGCCCCGGCTGCTGGCGGCCCGTCAACGCGCGCTGCGTTCCGCATCCCTGTTGGCGCGGGCGCCTAACGAACGCGAAAAGCTGTGGCACGAGTATGCCGATCAGTCGCACTTCATCCGGGAGTTCCAGCGCTTCATCGGCGGCACGCCGTCCGGCTTCGGGCAGGACAATGCCATCGGGTACTCCATGTTCTCCAAGTCCTGGGAAAGCGATGACGAGCACCCGCTTGCCTATGGCGCTTCGAGCACTTGGGGGTGGAGCCCGAGAAAAGAGAGGAGACAGCATGAACGCTAGGGGTGAGCCATACGTTCCTTGCATTCGCACCCGAAGGCGAGCACGAAGGCCTTTCTGTTGCTCGACGAGCGCGGGAATCCTGAGCCTCCGGCGCGCGGGAGGACACTCGTTGTAAGTCCGCAAAGACTTGTGACTTTTCACGCTGGCAGAAGTGGATGGCTCTTCTTTTGACCAGCGGTGCGCTTCCAAAACCCCGCTGCACCATGTCGCAAATGTTCTATACGACGCGACCGGCTCTGCTTAGGCTCTGGAGCAACGCTGTCACGCAAGAAAGAGCCTTCCCGCCGTGAGACGTGCGGGCGTGTGCGGCAGTTTGCCCGCGCACAAGGCGGGAAAGGCAGAAGGTCATGGCGACATCCGGGTTTGAGATCAGCCTGCCTGCAGGCGACCTGAGTCAACGCATGAACGACAGGCTGCTCGGGTCCGGCAGCGGCCGCGTGGTTGTCTGGCAAGGGCTGGCGGGCAGCGTTCTGCTTCACCTGGAAACACTGCGAACGCGGCTGCTGGACGGCTGGCTGCTGGTAAACCTCGACCTGGAGAGCGACCAGACCGGGCAGCAGACGCTGCAGTTCGTCTTCTGCATGGGCGCGGCCAACAATGGCGACGATGAGAACGCGACGGCAACCATCAACGTGGCCAACAGCAACGCGGCCGTGCTCGCCGACGGCTGGGGCGATGCGGTACGCCGGGTGCTCTGGGATGCCGTGCTGGACGGTGTCGAAGCCGCAGTCGCCGGCGCGAAGCAGCAGGCCGGCTCCACTTCCCTGATGCTCACCGGCTTTCACACAAATGCGCAGGCGCTGGTTGTCAGCGTGGTCGGGGTATAGGTCATGGCAGATTTTTCCGCTGCACTCACACAGTTCGGTGAACTCATCGGCCTCCTCGAGAACGACGGCAGCCTGCAGTGGCTTTGGCTGTTGAGCCCCTTCAAGAACACCCTGACGGGCATGGGCGCCAATCGCGAGCACCTTGCAGGCTTGTTCGCCGCGTTGCAGGGCGATGGCAGCGACTCCAAGACGACCACTGCGGAGGCGTTCGACGACAAGCAGAACTGGAAGCCGTTCACTGTGGGAGGCGTGAAGGCCGGGTTCGTCTGGAACAAGATGCCGGACGGCAAAACAAACGATCCCTTGCACCTCGGCATCGGTGCGGGCTTTAGGCCGGCGGATCCCCAGACGGGTCCGAGCGGCACCCTGCTGCTCCGCCTTGTCAGGATCGATAGCAGTATTTCTCCCGAATGGCGTCAGGTGGTGTTGACAGGCAGTCTGCCCGTGGAGAGCGACGCCCTGTTACGCGTCGATCTGCAGACCGGCTTCGATCCAGACTTCGGTCTCCACCTGAAGCTGACCAAAGACAAGAGCACGAAAGAGCTCGCGCTGCCGTCCACCGCTTCCACGGCGGCCTGGGACGCGACGCGGCTGGGCGCGTTTCTCCTGCGGTCCTGGGTAGCGGCCGACGCAAAGAAAGATGCCGCGCAGCCGAACTCCAACAAGGACTCATTCGCGCTCCGCATGGACAAGCACTTCTTTCCGCTGCTCGGCAGCACAGACAGTGTGATCAAGGCGCCCTTGCCGCCGTTGGATGACACCGGGAGTGCCCCAGACTTCAAGCCCTGGGCAGGAATCGTTCTGCCAAGCTCCCTAAGTTCGAGTGACGGCGCGCTGCACGCCCTTTGGCATCTGCGCGCGCTGATCACGGGCAATGAAGACAGCACCTTCTTCGGCGGCTCCGTATACCTGCCGGTCCTGGTGCCGCAGAGTCCGAGCAGCAACACGGACCAGCCGACGCTCACAACCATCACGCAGAAGTATGTGGATGCAGCGGCGAAAGCCGGGCCGGGTGTGTGGGTGGGAGTACGTGAGCCCCAGGCCGGCACGAAGGAGCTTGTGCTGGAGTTCCGCCTTCCGGCGAAGGGGGCGGATGGGAAAAGCAAAGTCGAGCGTATCTCCCTTGTGCAGTGGGACGGCAATACGGTTCAGCGGCCCAACGTACAGATCAACGACATACCCAACTTGGTGGCAAACCTGAAAGCAGCCGCGGACTCCCCCAAGCCGGGCGCGAGCGGGTTGGCGATCTCCGGCCCGGACGCGACTACCAACAGCGCAGCGGTTGTGCAGCTGTATGCAACCACGGCATCGGGTTACGGAGTCCTCGACGGGACCTATGCGCTGAATCTTCTGGTACAGCCCGGAAAGCCGGTGCGCTACCAGGCAGTCACGCCGCTGCTCAGCGTCGAGCTGCCTCCCGTGCTGCAGCCCGAAGCACTGGCGTTGCAGGAAGCGGCGTTCCTGCTGCAGGTTGCGGGTAAACAGCTGAGCGGCAATGCTTCAGCGGCTGCCGTGCTCGGCGCAGCAGCGGTGCTGCTGAATACTTACCGCAGCAGCGTTCTAGGATCAAAGCCCACGCTGCCCACCGCAGGCGATGTCGTCCAGCTTCTGCTGGGCCTGCTGGACAACAATCACCGGCTGGATCTTTCGAACGAACTCTCACTTTCGCTTAGCGGCAACCTGCTGACGGTAAAGCTGGACCTGAAGCCGGGCGGCCTGGGCGGGCTCAGCCTTCGGGGCCTGAACGCCCAGGGTACGTTCGATCTGCTCAGCTCAGCGGGACTCACGGCCGCCTCCCTGGCGCTCAAAGGCCTGCAACTGCCGGAGCCCACTACGGACAACGGCCTGGCGGCCACGCTGCTGCCAAAATCCAAACAACTCCCCGGCTTCGACATCGCCGTCGGCTTGAACAAGGGTGCCCTCTGGGCAGAGGGGCAGGGCACCATCAAGCTTCAGCAGAAGGTCGGTCCGGTGGACGTCTCGGACATGAGCTTCGCTGCGAGCGTTGCAAATCAAGCTTCCTCCGTTGCGCTCACCGTCGGGGTTGACCTGGCGCTGAGCCTGGGTCCTATCCGGGTAGCCGCGTTCGACCTTTCCGGCACGCTCACCAGCAAGGGAACGTTCGACTTCGGTCTGCGCGGGCTTGCGCTGTCGCTGGATGGGGGAAGCAACGGCATTACCCTGAGCGGACTCTTTCTGCAGGCGGGCAACGATTATGTCGGCGGCGCGGTCGTGTCGGTCCTTGGCCGCTTCCAGCTTTCGGCAATCGGCGGCTACACACACGTCATCGAGCAGCCGCCGGCGCCTGACTCCCCGCAGGCGAAGAACCCTCCGAAGCCCGGCAGCTCGGCCTCGCTGTTCCTGTTTGCCTCGCTGGTGGCGCCGCTGGGCGGCCCGCCGTGGTTCTTCATTACGGGCATCGCCGGCGGCTTTGGCTACAACCGCCTGCTTCCGCCGTCGTCTCTGCTGGGCGATCACCCGTTCATGCAGGTGATGCGCGGCGACATCGCTTTCGATTCCAAGGCTCCAGGCGACTCGCTCAGCCGGCTAGCCGGCTATTTCACCGCGCAGTCAGGCCGGTTTTGGGTCGCGGCCGGCATTCAGTTCACGTGCTTCGCGGCCATCAACGGCAAGGTCATCGTTGCGGTCAGCTTTGGCCAGAGCTTCTCGTTCGAGCTGCTGGGCATGCTGTCGTATGGGATCGCGAAGATCTGCTACTTCGAGATCGACTTCAACATGACCGCGGATGCGGAGAGCTTCCTGCTCACCGGCGCCGTGTCGCCCAACAGCTACCTGCTTGACCCCTCCATCTTCAGCCTGACGGGCGGCTTCGCCATGGGTGTCTGGTACGGCGGCGTGGCTGCGGGCGACTTCCTCGTCTCGGTGGGCGGCTACCACCCGCTGTTTGTGCGCCCGTCCAACTACCCTGACCTTGCCCGGGTCGGCGTCAAGGCCCTCTTCGACGGCTTCGTTCACATGGATGTGCAGTGCTTCTTCGCCTGCACGCCGCATGTGCTCATGGCGGGCGCGTCCCTTTCGCTCTACGCCAAGTTTGCGGGCATCTCCGCGGGTCTGGACGTATATGCAGACGTCCTGATGCGCTGGGATCCGTTTCACCTCGACGCCGAGATCGGGGTCGCGGTCTGGTTCAAGTTCTGCGGCAAGCATGAGGTCCATGTCACGCTTGCGATCCACACCCCGCCCTTCGGCGGCACGGCGGATATCGACCTGTGGCTGGTCAGCTTCACGGTTGACTTCGGCAGCCATTCTGACCAGAACGGGACGAAAGCTTTGCCCCTGCCGGACATGATGACACGGCACCTGAACGTGCCGGCCACGGCGTTGGGCAACACCGCCAAGGTGCAGACCTTCAGCACGGAGAACCGCGGCGGCCTGTTCCGGCTGGATGTGACTTCGGGTCAGCTTTCCAAGGCTTCGGGCTCTTCTGCTCAGGACGGCCTGATGCCGAGCTCGCCCATCCTTGTCAGCCCCGAGTTCAGCTTCCGGCTTCGCACGCACCTGCCGTTCGCCGAAACCGTAGGTCCGAAAACACTCGATCCGAAGACCCAGGAGCCTCCTCCGGTCGGGATGGTCCTGAATCAGGATGGCAGTGCGGGAGTCAGTATTACGGGTTCCGTAAACCTCAGCCTGTGCGAGCTGAGTGAGCAGGCCATCACGCTGCAGGTGCAATTGATCCAGCCCGGCGTGAGTTCAAAGCTGCCTACCGTGACCCGTCTTCTTGACCTGTTCCCGAAAGCTGTTTTCGGCCCGGTCATGAGCGAACTGCAGGCCGGAGGGTCCGCCGCGGACGTGCTGTCGACGGTCGATCCAAAGAAGCCTTCGGTGCCGCTCTTCGAAGGGCTCGACTTCGTATACGCCGTAACGGAGTCGCCGGCAGGTCTCAAGCCGGCCGATGGAAACAATGCCGTCGCAGACTACTCCCAACTCAACGACGTGATGCCGTTGCCGCTGAAGTGGCGCAAGAGCATACCCCAGCCGCAGGTCCAGCCGAAATCCCGCTACAAGTTCCGCGCGGACGCCCTGCAACAGAAGCTCACCGTGGCGCCGGCTGGGAAGAGCTCCGCGCAACGGGCCATGGAGATGACCTATGCGAGCAAGGGACAGAGCACGTGGAACGTCAGAGTGTCTTCGGCCGGCGTGAAACGGGGTGCGGTTGCGGTCTCCCCGAAGACGCTGACGGTGAACTCGGTCAGCACGGCCAAAGGTGTGGTGGCGACGGCCCCGCCCGTTTCGCCGGCCCGCCTGCCGGAGTTGATGTCGATCACGCTTCGTGTCACTCCCGCCAATGCGCCGGTGCCGGTGGGGCGTCAACGCGTCGGCATGCGGGTGCGCGCCTTTGATCTGGAACGGCAGATGATCGCGCTGAACGGCCGCACCGTGCAGACCGCGATGACGAACGCCACACAGGCCGCAGCCGGCGCGGGGCGGATCTCTTTCGACGATCTCATCTGCGGTATCCGCAGGAGCATCGTGCCTCTGGCAGCGCCGGTTCCGGCATCGGACACCAAACCGCTTCCGGCAGGACCTCCACCGCGGCCCATACCGCAGCCGGCTCCACCGGCTCCGAAACCCGATCTTCTCCTTTCGCCGCTTATGGCGGGAGAGGTTGCGCTCGAGGGAGGCACGCCGGGTGCAGTCCACAGCTTCGCGAGAGCCGGTGACGCCATTCTTCGCGCCATCTTCCTGGACGGCGCCAATCGCCTGCTGCAGGACATCTACCTGCCGCCCGGTAACAGCGAGTTGATTGCGCCGGCGGGTGCCCGGACGGCCATGTTTCTCCACGCCGGCACCTTGTCCCCGGTCAACACGAACGTGAGTATTCGGCGCACTTTATTCGAGCCCTGCGGGGTAGATAGTGACACGGCGGTGGTCGCGCACAACGGGAGAGTCTTTGTGGCGCATGGCTGCGTGGTCCGCAGCAACACGCTGACCGGACCTGTGGCGCATTCGCTGGATACGCTTTCCGGGGCACAGCTGCTCCGCGCGCTTTCCGATTACACCGTGTACTTCCCGTGCGGAGCGAGCTCGCTGCTGCTGGTAGTGCAGCCTCAGGTGGAGCAGCCCGCGCCCGCGGCCGACCAGGTGCGCTGGGCGGCTACAGGAGCGACGCTCAGCAACCTCCAGGCCGTCGTGACGCAGGAGCGCACGGCCCTGCTGATGGATGCACAGGTAGGTCCGCCATGGAATCTGCGGATCGCCCTGGGTCCGGACTGGCGGGTGAGCGCGGTGGTGCTTTCGCCGCAGTCTTCCGCTGCCGTCGCTGCCGTTCTGGCGGCGGGCGGCGCCTGGGACCTGATCGACGACCGCATTCAAACCGGCGCGCAGCCAGCATTGATCGCCGTGACCTATGGAGGCACAAAGTGAGCGCCCAATCCGTATTCCTTGACAGCATCACGCCGCCGATTCTTTCCGGCAGCACGCTTCAGATCAAACCCACCCAGACCTACTCCAGCAAAGACGCCGCGTTGCTGCCGGATGACAGCGGGTCCGCGCCGCCCGTCGTGCACATCGCCGTTTCCGGGCCGCAGATTGCGCTGGACGACACCGAGGTGGACAGCATGTATCCTTCGCCGGGCAGCAACGACTCACCGCCGGACTACCTGCCGCATATCGTGCTGAACCGGCGCACGCTGCCGTGGGAGCGCAACGGACCCGCGACGAACGTATGGCTCGCCCTTCTGCTGGTGACCGACGCGGAGCTGAAGAGCGGGTTGGCCCAGGAGGTCTCCACCATTCCGGCCGCAGTAGGATCCGACCCATTCCTTGCAACGTCGCTCGGCGGCATCTCGCAGTTCGACTTGGCAAAGCCGTACCAGTTCCTGTCGATGCCGCGTTCCTTCTTTGCTGCCATCTGCCCTACTCAGGCGGAAATGCCGCTGCTGTGCACCGTGAAGCGCACCAGCGGGCCGGATGGCTCCGGTGTGGTCGACAAAGCGCTGCTTATCGGCAATCGCCTGCCCTCAGGGATGACTCCCCAGCTGCATACGGCATATCTCGTATCGCTCGAAAACAGAGCCGACGCTTTCCTGCCGCCAGGCTTGCCCCAAACCGCAGGTCAGGTTGTCACGGTGCCGGTGCTGCACAAGTGGAGCTTTACAGCCAGTGGCAGCCGCGATTTTGAGCAGGCCATTCGTTCTATCGCGTACCGGCCCGCGGGCGGCGGTGTGCTCCGTTTCGGCAACCTGCCCCAGGACCTCCCTGCCGGCTCCGGCGATCCCCTCGGCGCCGGCTTCGTTTCCCTGTTGGATGAGCACGGCTTCTTCCAGAAGCCGCTGGATCATGTGCAGCCGGGCAACGCGCAGTTCCGCGGCCCGCTGCGGCCCTTTGCCGCGCCCCCTCGAAGCACAGGCTTCGCCGTGGACAGCGCCCCGGACGAGCTTACCGGCCTGCCTGCTGCCAACCTTGCTGATTACTCCTATGCGGCAGCCTTTGAGCTCGGCCGCATGATCGCCCTCAGCAGCAAAGACACTCTGGAGGACCTGCGGGACATCAGCAGCGGCTACATTGTGCAGAAGCCCAATGAGGTCATCCCGACAGAAGATCTCCCGGCACTTCTCAGGGTCAAGTGGCTGGTCGACCCGGAAGAGGTCATCGTCGATCCTATGGTGTTTCTTGCCGACCCCGGCGACCCCGCGAGCAAAGCCGCGCCGGTGCTCAAGTCCGAGCAGCAGTTCCGGGCGATGGGACCGCCGGCCGACATCACCGGTGTGGCTTCGTTGATGGACAAGGCAGCGCAGGCAGGCCAGCTGCTGAGCGGTACAACGCTGCAAACCGCCCTGACCGGGCTGATCAATCTTTCGACCGTCACCTCCGGCGACTTGGTAAGCAGGTTCACGGAGGTAGCGACCCAGTTGCAGGTACAGGTGGTGCAGCCATGAATCGGCACAGCCGACTTTCCAAAGTCAACGGCGCGACAGCCGTGAGCAATTTCCGGCAAAAGTTTGTCGTCATGCAGGATCCGGATGGGCTTACCTTTGCGAAGCCCAGCGATGAGCTACTGACGGGTGGAGCCCTCCTTCCGCCGCGTCTTCAGGATCTGCTTACCGATCTGCGGGTCCTGCGCGGCATTCCGCTGGCCTACCTGGTTCCGGATCCTGCGCTGCTGCCGCCGGAGTCGGTCCGCTTCTTCCATATCGACCCCACGTGGGTGGACCGTGTGGTGGATGGAGTGCTGTCCGCCGCGAGCATCGGAACGGTGGAAATGCTGTACAGCGTCAACATGCTGGCGCTCGTCCGCACGTGGCTGGACCAGCAGGTGGGTTCCGGGCCCATGACCGGTATGCTCATCCGGTCGGAGCTGGTGCGCCGCTGGCCGGGCATACAGGTGGAAGCGTTCAGTACGACTGGCGATAACGAACCGGACTCCCCCATCGAGGTCGTGCGTGCGGAGCCCATCTCCAGCACGATCTTCATTGCCATCTTTGCAGCGGAGCCCAGGATGGTGCATGTGCACCAGCCGGATGTGGGGCTGCGCTTCGGCGTGGAAGAAAAGGGCGACCAGCCCAACACGAGCTGGAACATCGAAGGCCACGACAAACAGAACATCAGCAGGCGTCCGGGCGGCCTGCGAGTCGTCGATGTCTTGTCTGCATTGCAGAGCGCGGCCGGCGACGGCGGCGTGCCCAGCCTGCACTCGTCCACGGTAGCGAACATCCTGCTGCGGAAACCCTACGCGCAGGTGTACCGGGCCGCCGATACCGGCCTCTCGGAAGCGGACTCCCTCAAGTTCGAGCACCATGGCTCCATTGCTCAAACGGACTCCGCTTTCGCGCATGGCGGCTTCGGCTTCACGGTGCGCGGAGTGCCGGTCGATCTTTCCGTATCTGGTAAGAGCATTACGCAGAGCCACATCACGATCTGAGAAGGAACCCTTCATGTCCAGAACGGTGCTGTACCCCATGGTGATCTCGGTCAAGCTGGTGCCGCCCGGCGCAGATGGCAAGCCGCAGTCGATCGCTGTGCCTGCCCTGCCGGATGCCTCACTCGGCAGCGGGGTTGCGACCGGCCCCTTCAACACCTCCGCCCGGCTCGAGACCGGCGCGCACGTGCACTGGGCGCTGCCGGACGCCCTGACCAGGGCCGAGCTGCTGAGCGACCCTGCCAAGTCGCAGGGCGCTGTGTTTGCCGCGGTGCCGGATCTTTGGCTGGTGATCCGCTTCAACGCCGGCCGCTCTTCCGCGAACCCAGCCGCGAAGCGCACCTGGAAGGCCTGGGTGGTGGACTCCGTCGCCGGCGCGGCCACGCCGCTGGCGGGCTGGACACAGCCCACTCGCGACGTGAGCAAGGTGCACACATTTGCCGGCATGCTGCCGGATGGCGCTCCGGTGAATCGCAGCGGTAAAGGCTTTCTGCAATCCACCGCCAAGCAGGACGCCGATCCGCGGCTGTTCAACCCCTACATGGCCGCCTACTACCCCGCCACGCGAAAGCGCTTTGGGTTGTGGGACGACCTCCAGGGTGTGCCGCTGAAGGGCCACATCAGCTATCTGGTTATCGGCTGGCACTCCAGCGATCACTTCGACCCGGTGACCGCGGCTACTGATCCGTACAGGATTCTGAACGACTGGCTGGCGCGGCCTGCTGCGCTGTCGAGCGGGGCCGACCTGCGGCCGTCTGTTGACCTCACATCTCTTTCGGGCAGCGTTCATACGGGGCAGCCGTCGCCCCCTGCAGGCCCGGGCGCGGGTGTGCAACCCATCGTGTGGAAGGGCCAGGTGCAGGTCAGGGGCGTACCTGCGCTTTCCGCGGACCGCCTCCAGAACACAAGACGCATGGTGGCCCGGTCCGGCAATGTGGACCGCTCACGCTCCCTGTTTCAGAGCCAGATCTCGCAGTTCACTCCCGGGCGCACCGCGCCGGTCACGTCTCTCCCGGCCCTCACAAGAGAGGTGAGCGCGACCATCTACCACGGCGCGGCCGTTTCGGTGGACCTGAGCGCAACCGGGCTAGTGCCCGGCGCGCCCATCACGAACGACATGCTGGCGCTGTACCCGGATGTGCAGTACTCGATTACGAACACGGCATCCGCGGCTCAAGACGATAAAACCCTGGGTGCGACCGAGAAAGTGGTGAGTCAGGTCAAGGGCCAGAACAGCTCTACGGGCGGCGTGATGGATATGCCGGCGGCCACCCACGCGGCCACCTTCCAGAACGTGCCCGGAGCCGCGCGAGTCTTTCTGCGTGTCGATGTGGCTCCGCCGGTAACGGACACGCAATCCAGTACATTCTCAATGACCGGCGCCAATGATCTGTCGGGAATGCACGCCTCCGGCTATTGGCCGGATTTCGCGAATGGCTCCGGGCCGTCGGTCAAGAAGAACTATGGCCGCCCGGACTCGGTGTGGAAAACGTATGCGGGGACGAGCTTCACAACGGCGACCACCGATCAGAAGACCCTGTTCCGCAATGATGTGATGGCTGCGTTCCAGGCCGCGCAGGCGGCGCTGAAGCAGGCTAACCGCAACGCCGATCCGAACCTGATCTACGTCTATGACGCCCGCAAGAATGCGCGCTCGCTTCACCTGGGCGAAACCACCAAAGGTACCGGCAGCGACACAGGCGCGTGGTGGGTGGATGTGAACGTGCCCGGCGATTTGGACGCCCTGCTGCGCACTACTCGCGGCGCCCGCGTCTCCATGCCTAGCGCAACCTACCTCCACGAGATACCCGGACCGCGCTGGTACAAGCCGTGGGCGCCTCAGCTGGTCGTCTCCAAGCTGAAGCGCTCCTACAAATTTGGTTTCGACGGCCGCTACAGCCCGGACGGAACGGTGGCGGTCCGGCGCTCGGGCGAAACGCTTTCCAGCATCCGCGTGGGCGATTCCGCCAAGGTGAGCGGCAGCCAGCTGCTGGACAACGAAGCAGGCTTGAACGTAGCCGGCCTGCCCCCGGACACGATCGCCCTGGCGCGCGAAGCCTTGCTGATGGACGCGGAAAGTGCCGGGATCATGGGCGGCAACAAGCCCGGAGACGCGGACAGGTTCGCTGCCGCGATCACCAAAAGGATCGCGGACAATGCGTCTGCCGCGAATAACCCTGCCCAGGCGGACACATCCACGAACCAGCCGGCCGAGTTCACCGGAACGCAGCCGAGCCCGCTTGCGGTGAGCCCGTGGAGCGATCCTACCGATCCGCTCTTTGCGGATATCCGCTACAGCATTGACGCCGGCTTCTACACCTTCACCCTGGTGGAAAGCGATGTCGAGAAACGCGTGACTGCGACCAACGGGCCCGGCATGCGGACCATGATTGCCGATCGCTCGCAACTGACACTGACCGTGCCCGCCACGCTGAAGAGCGTCACGGCGCAGATGGGGACGTCTGCCGGTCAGGGCGGTACCGGCAGTGGAGGGAACATCGCGCACGCGCTGGACACGCTGGACGTCATGTCTGCGTCGCTGCAGCAGCTGGACCTCGAGTTCGCCCCGCAGCACCGGCTTCGCCAGGGGCAGCTCAAGCTGGAGCAGCTCTCCGTGGTGGACATGTTCGGTCAGCGGCGGGAGTACAGCGCGCCCTCCGCGTCGAACCCGCAGGACCAGTCCACGCCGATTACCACAATCCTTACGCCGCGCTACCCCTTCTGGGCGCGGTATGGCATGCGGCTGCAGTCGGCGCAGGACAACAACGTGGAAGCTACGCCGCAGGCCGGGCCCATCTGCGGCATGCTGGTGCCTGACTTTGTGGAGCACACCCTTGAGGTCTTCAACGCAAATGGCGATGCGCTCGGGCAGCTGGTGACGGATGCGCCCTTTTCCGCCGCTATCGGCAAGGTCGCACCAACCAACCTCGCAGTAAAGTATGTGCCTCACCCGTGGGTGAAAAGCGCGCCCAACAACCCCTATCTGGCCATCGATCACCCGGTCATGCGCAACATGGTACAGTCCATCGCGCTGCAGTCCTACTCGGTTCCTGCGGATGCGAAGTGGGCCGAGACTGGTCTTTCCGCCATGCTGCGGGTTATCGACACGGTTCGTACCACCTTTGATCCCGCGTCCAAGCCGAACAGCCATCGCGTAGACCTGATCGGAACACCCATTCTCGTGATGGTGGCGCGGCTCGGCTTCACTGCCACGGAGACGCAACACGACGAGTCCATCGGCGAGGGTACCGCGGAGCCTATCTCCTCTCCGCCGTACCTGCCCTGGCTGCAGGTCCGTGTGGGTGATGCCATCCGGCCCGATGATGGTGTGCTGGGCATTTTCGTGCCGGACTTCGGGCTTACGGGCGAGGGGCTTGCTGGCGCTCGCTTCGCGCCGGTCAGCAAGGAAGCCGCGCAGAACGCACTGCTGCCGGCCACGAACGTGCACCTCAGTGGGAAAAGCAACACGCAACAGGTAGAGCATCCATTTGTCACGGGCAGTCCCACCCATGTCGTCAACGCGGTCTCTTCGACGGAGAGCGTCGTCACCATCACAGGCCCGCAGCCGGTAGATGTCATTCTCCTGGCCGACCCGGGGCTCTCGATCTATGCCACATGTGGGGTGCTGCCGCGCAAGAAAATCGATGTGCCCCGCGAGTTCACCGATGCCGTGCTGGGGAAGCTTTCGCCTTCCTTCTATGCCGGACCGGTGCTTGCGGTTCGCGAAGAAGGCGGAGAAACGCCCCTGGTGCCTCCGCCGGAGGTCACCGGGTATGTCCCGAGCTTCTTCCATCGCGAGCCGGATACGCAGACCAACGCGGGTTCCGGCGCCACCACCTGGACTCCATCTCCCATGCGCGCCATGCCGCCCCTGGGCGAGCTCCCGGTCAGCCGTGTCCAACTCACCGAAGGCTGGGTGCAGCTGACCAAGGCGTCTTCATAGCCGGAGCAGATTGCATTCAGGTACACAGCCTGGCGGCAGGAGGACGCCCTCGGTAAGGCAAGCCGTACGCCCGAAGGCAACTCGCTTCAGGGGTCGTGACCTATTGTGCCGGTGGCCCTTTCCCGGCAGAACTCAAGCGCATACGCCAGGCACGAGAACCGGCGGCTGCATCATGCTTCGTGGCCGCGCTGCTTTTCCAGCATGGCAAGCAGTCTTCAACAAACGGTGTAAAGCCGTCCGGACCGGAGGCCGCATCCTTCAGATGATCCTCCACATTTTGGCTTCGCTCGAAAGCCACACGCACGATTTCGAAGTAAGATCGGCCCATTGTCCGTGTAGAGAACGTCGGGAATGCCGCAGATTGCCGATGTGGCTCCATCTTTCTCCAGATGCCCTGCCACAGCGCAAGCGACGTTCGAAGAGAAGAGGGAGGATCGAAACTGAGGTAATAACCTGCCACCGCGCGGCTGTAATCATCGATCACGGCTGTCAGCCATGGAGTTCGGCTTCAAGGCATTGCTCCTGTGCACCAAGTCATACAACTCACCGAACCCTTCTCGAGGATCCCTACACCTTATGAAAGCGCGGCAAGACTAGCGGCGGAAACCGGTTTACCCACGGGTGCCTCCTGAGCCGACCATCCTATCACCCCCAACACGCAAGGAGATTCTTCCGACGAGGCGACAGCCCTGCAGATTTTCGTTGACTCGCAGCATGGGTTCGTCGTGGCTTACGATTCGTGACTGCTTACCATCACGTACAGCTCGACGCGCTTGGCGACAGCAGTCGCCGCACCATCGTTGAGCGCCTACGTCGCGGGCCCACGTCGGTGGCCGACCTGGCACGTGATGTCCCGATCAGCCGCCCAGCGGTCTCGCAATATCTTCGCGTCTCACCCGAGCCCGCCTCGTGCACCATCGCACGGTCGGCACACGCTATTTCTATGAGCTCGATCCCAACGGTTTCAAAGCACTTCAGTGCGATCACCACGTCCACAGAAGTTCGTTGCTGGTGGACGCGCGACGCGGACCTCGAACATGAGCCCGGCGGCACGGGCCAGTTTCGGTTACCGCACTACGGCCCAGGTCACGTGCATCAGGACGTCGTTGAGGAACACGACCGATGTTGGGCTCGGTGAGCTTTGGCTACCAGTAGAAGGTCTCAAATTTGATGCGGGCAGCAGAGCCGAGATCGCGCTGCCCGCGCTCTGGCAATGCAATGGAAGCATTCGCCTGTACATCGGAGATGCCCTCCAAAGGCAAGAGGCGAACCTCACGTTCGCCGCCTTGCTGCGAAGGTTTGGAGTGCTTCGAAAGAGAATGAACGTCGAGCCAGAACAGTCGTAGTCAAGATCAAGACGAAGGAATTCAACTGCATGACTCGCAGCCAGACGCTGGGAAGTCCGATAAACTCCTGTGAAGAGTTGACCGAGATTGCCTTTGGACTCTGCGGTCGCGTCGACCTGCCAGCACGGCAGCTCTACCGTCTCGTTGGTGTTGGACTCAGCAACTTCAAGAACGATGACGAAGGCTGCGCCAACCACTCGCGGACGACGAACTCAAACAACTTTCTCTGCCTGAGTAGTTAGCCAAGCCCATCTCACCGACCTTCCTTCAGCTAGCGGCGTTTCTCAGGACTGATGCTCTGCCGTCCGTAAGCTAGTCGTTTGGTCCTTTGCCAGCCAGGATCATCGGAACGAATTTAGCGACTCTGGAAGCGCGTGTAGCGGCTTGCTTGGCGGAGGCAATCTGGTAGATGTACCCTTTTCGTCTACCGGGCGTGAGAGCGGCAAAAGCCTTCCTCAAAGCGGATTCCGCATCTAGCCTCGATTGCAGCTCTTCAGGCACTGCAAGCTCTGAGACACCTTTCAGTACAACTTTGGCTCCGGCCTTCTCGAGCTCAATAGCCTGCTCGATGAACTCCTTGGCAGCGGAGCTCTGGCGTGTGATGTCGGTGACCGAGCGGAAGCGGAGCTGGCGCGGTGCCTGCATATGTTCTCCGACTCGCGAAAGCAGTTTGCCTGGGTCCTGAAGGAGAGCCCCTTTGAAGAAGAGCAGGGCGATGTAGTCGTTGAACCGCTGGATGAGAACGATGTTCTTATTCCCGAACATGAAGCATGGTTTGCCCCACTTGATCTTCTCGACTAGCCCGCAACTTCGGGCGATCTCCTGCAAGGCCGCGGCTTCCTCGGGGAATTGGTATCGGGGATGCTCCATAGGAGAATGGCGAACCCGCCTGCGGGTGTTGTTTGCGACTGAGCTTTGCGTCGTCATCGGGTTGCGTAACCTCCCGTGGGTTCGCGCATGGCGACCGTCTGGCTCTGCGTTTGGAAGGCTGGAGATGTCCGCAAGGTTCCCAGGCGTCTCCACAACAGATATGAAGCGGTCGCGAGCAACAGCGTGATGGATGACGGCGCGAACGCAGCGGGGCGGTCATGGATGGAAGCATGTGCCACCAGAGCCGACATGAGATTGAAAACGAACCCGGCGTACGCCCACTCTTTAACGCGTCCTGGCACTGCTGGGATCAGCAGCGCCAGCACGCCCAAAAGCTTCGCTACCGAAAGTTCCACACGAAACGATGCCGCCGGAAAGCCAAGTCGCGCAAATGCATGTGCCGCATCGGGGGTAAACCATTCCCAGTACGCAGTGAAGATCATCTCTAAGCAAAACAGCACGGTTACGATCCAGAATGCCAAGCTCGATACCTTCGACTTTGTCATAGGGCCTCCTTCTCAAGCAAACTTTCCAGATTGCCGAGAAACAGTTGCCAGCCGTGCTGCGCTCCCTGATATGCGGCTTCCCGACCCGCCTCGAAGCCTGAATGCTCCATCCGCAGTTGGGTGCCTCCCTGTGTCGGCGTCAGCGTGAACTCCACAGTGCTTTCAAGGCCGAACGCACACCATGAGTACTTCAGGCGTTCTAGCGGCTCGATTGCGAGAACTTTGCACTCGATCACGCCGTCCCAACTTCCGGTCGGCTCATTTCTAAACTCAAACACCCGGCCCACTTCGGGCAAGAAGTTGTTGCTGAGTAGCCACTGCGTGAGGAGGGCAGGTTCAGTAAGCGCTCGCCACAGCTTTTCAGGCGCGTGCGCAAAGCGCTTCTCGATCACCACGCTGCGAATTGGTTTGGTCGATGGGTTCACGGGTCCATCCTTTCCAGCACAGATTCCAAACGATCAAAGCGACTCTGCCAGAAAACTCCGTACTCACGGAGCCATTGCACCATCGGCTCCAGCGCCTCAGGCTGGGCGCTGTAGTGGGTCTCACGGCCATTCCGCCGGTGCTGCACCAGCAGCGCCCGCTTCAGTACCGAAAGGTGCTTCGATACTGCGGGTTGCGATACACCCGCGAAGCTCGTGAGCGCATGCACTGTCTGTTCCCCCCTACTCGACAACTCAGCAAAGATCGCTCGGCGCGTAGGGTCCGCCAGAGCTCGAAAAACGAGATTGGAGCACTCAGCTCTCACAGACAAACCATAACCATACGGTTATGCGTTGTCAAGGTGCTCTTTAAAGGCTGAATATAAGTAACGACAATGTATGGTCCGCCGCGTGACTGCAAGGGGTAGTTTGGGCGAGAAGACAA
>CAXTPR010000023.1:38899-56949 GCA_964246235.1 uncultured Acidobacteriaceae bacterium | reverse complement strand
AGCTTCCCGCCAGCAGGATTGGGAGGGTAGGCTGCTTGGGGGCAGATCCATCATCCTCCCTGGTAACGCCGAAGCCCTTGATGGCGATGAGCTTGGGACCGGTGGGTAGGATCACACTGGCATGACCGGCGGCATCCGGTCGAAAGCTGCCGGCAGCGATGGGGGCCACGCCCTTTTCGGCAGGAAGAAGCCACAGCTCATAGACCTTGTAGGGCTGCAGGGGCTCCAGATTGTCCGCAACGAAGACAAGCGATCCGCGATCCGGCAGGTAGGCGGCGTGGCCCTCCGGAAGGCGAACATCGCCGCCTGACGTTGTGGGCTGATGCAGAGTGACGTTCAGAGCCGCAGGATCGGTGAGGGCAGACACGGCCGCCTGAGAAGTCAACGCGTTCTGCTGGATGGCCGAGGCACTCTGCTGAACCGAAGCGAGCTGAGTGCGCTCGGCGGTGAGGGCCTCTCGCAACTGCTGACGCTGATGGAAAAGCAGACCCGCGGCCAAAGCGAGGCACGCCGCGAGAGCCCAGCCGGACGCGGCCATGAACCGACCGGACCTGCGCCGGTCCGAGGGGCGGGCGTTCATCTGCAGAACATTCGAGGAATGGGAGGCGGCCAGCGCCCCGGCTGCGCTGGGGTTCATCGTGCTATTGGCCTCTGCCGCGGGCCGATTGATTTCGGCCAATTTCGCTGCGGAGCGCGGCTCTGCAGCGATGCCGCGCAGAACACGGTCGCGCGTGTGAGCCGGGGGTGCCTGCAGCTCCGCACTGATGCTTACCAGAGCAAGGTCTCCCTGGAAGTCCGCAACCTGCTGCAGGCAGATGTCACAGCTTCGCATGTGCTGCAAGGCTGCCTGTGTCTCCTCGGGAGAGAGCAACTGCAGCGCGAACAGCGGAAGATCGTCCTGCGAAAGATGGTCTGCCGTGTTCATGACTGAAACGCCTTTCTCAGGGTCAGGAGCGCGGTGCGAATGCGGGTCTTGACGGTGCCGAGTGGATCGCCTGTCCTCTGCGCGATTTCGGTGTGGGTGAGGCCCTCGAAAAAGGCCATCTCCAACGTGTTGCGCTGCTCGGTGGGCAGGAGCACGATGGCTGCGCGGGCACGCTCCATCATGGTATTGCGCTCGGCTTCCTCGGCGAGATTGCCGGGAGCCGCGAGATTCATTTCCTCGACCATCTCGGTAGGCCGGCGGCGGCGAAGAGCGTCAATGGAACGGTTGCGCGTGACCACGGCGAGCCAGCCACCCATGCTGCCGCGGGTAGCGATAAAAGTCTCAGGATGCCGCCACACCTGCATAAAGATCTCCTGCAGGATATCTTCGGCTGCGGCGGTATCGCGCAGAACGCGCAGGGCGACGGAGTAAACGACCTTGGAGTAACGGTCGAAGAGAACGGCCATAGCCGCTTCATCTCCGCGCTGCACCTGAGCGAGCACTAGGGCGTCCTCCTGGAGAGGACTGTGCGCCATCGGCACGGCGGACTCTCTACTCATAAAACGCATCGGAACGTAGTTCAGATTGCCCCATGGAAGTGTGACGTTAGTGTACTCCAGCGGTGCCTGAGTAACGTGCGCGCTAGTCTGGGGACGGGACTCCGAATTCGCCCGGATACGATGCACAAGAAGCAGGCCGCTGCGCCATGAAGCTACGGGTAGACAAATTGCTGGTCGAGCGCGGTCTGGCGGCTTCGCGCGAACGGGCGCAGGCTCTGGTGTTGGCCGGTCGTGTGCTGGCGAACGAACAGAAGGTCGACAAGCCCGGCACCGCTGTGAGCGCGGATGCGGCGTTGCGCCTGCTGGGCGAAGACCTGCGCTACGTGGGACGCGGCGGCTTGAAGATGGAAGGCGCGCTCACGGCGTGGAGTCTCGATGTGACTGGGCTGGCGTGCGCGGACATTGGCGCCTCAACAGGCGGCTTTACGGACTGCCTGCTGCAGCATGGAGCGGCGACGGTGCTGGCGGTGGACACGGGCTATGGGCAACTTGCACACAAGCTGCGCGTGGACCCGCGGGTCAGGCTGCTGGAGCGTACCAACGCGCGCACACTTGCTTCGGGCACGCTGGCGAGAGAACCCGCGATCTCCCTCTTCGCCATGGATGTAAGCTTCATTTCCGCAACGCTGGTGTTGCCTGCCGTAGTGGGTGCGCTTGCGCCTGCAGGCACGCGCTGGCGAGGGCAAGCCGTGGTGCTGGTGAAGCCGCAGTTCGAGGCAGGACGCGAGCATGTGGGCAAGGGCGGCATCGTGCGCGACCCGGCGGCGCAGCAGCTTGCAGTGGACAAGGTCCGCGCGGCTGTAGCGGAGTTGAGCGGCAAGGTGCTGGACGTGATGGACTCGCCCATCCTGGGAATGGAAGGAAATCGCGAATTCCTGTTGCACGCGCGATGGGAGTAGAAACGGGCACACGATCCGGCTGTTCTGCCCGCGCGCAGGAGCGCCGCTCAGGTGCTTTGCGGTTGCGCGGATCTCTGCTCGCGGCGCCGGCGTTCTCCGCGGTTCTTTATCAAACTGATCTTTCGACACTGGCCGCACTCCCAGGGAAAGAGGCCGAACTTGGGGAAGACCTTGTTCTGCAAGAACCCCACTCGAGCCATCCGCCGAAGACCGTTTCGACCACAGTGACTGCACTGCATAAAACTCCACCTCAGTTCAGTTTCCTGCTGGCACGTTGCTGGAAACAAACTACGCGATTGCAAGCTGCCCCGAGAACCGGCTCAAGTACCGACTATAGCCACCAGGACGTTGCCGGGGCATCCTGTAGCGCGAAAACCGGCCTACCACTTTCCGGTCACGGAACCGGAGTACGCCTTCACACCATTTTGGTTCCGCGCTGTGCGTGACGTACGGTCGGCCCTTACGTTTACGGCGACCGTCTCCTCCACGGCGGCGAGCGGAACAGTAGGTTTCTACGCGATGAGTGGAACAACGTGGGAGACAGCGTCTACTCAACGAGCACGTCAGGAGCTGTATCGGCTGGCGTGGCGTGAGGCTGCCAAACCGGCGGTCCTGCTGCGCGAGAATAATGGGATGGTCAATGCGGAGGAGCGCCGCTGGATAGAGTCGCGCGGCATTGCAGCGGGCTTCGACCTGAGCGGCCTGGCTGCCGTGCCGGAGCCTGGCAGCGGCGCGGCGCAGCTCGATGATGCGCGTTTTGCAGGGTTCGTTGGGGCAGGCCGCGCAGGCGAGATGGAGTGGCTGAAGCGGGCGGACGCGGAGGGGCGCTACCTGCGCGGCGAACTGCGGCGAGCCGTGCCGTGGGCACGGTCGGTGCTGGTGTGCGCGCTGAACTATGGCTCGGCCGAGCCGCTGGCTCCGCGATCAATCGACGCGGCGGACCCGACGGCAGGGTGGATCGCGAAGTATGCGTGGAGCGGGCGGCCCGCACCCCAGGAGCGGCGCAGCGAAGCGGAAGGCGCGAGGGAGCCTGCCCATGAGTTGGGCAGCGACTACCACGACGTATTGCTGCCGAAGCTGCATGCAGTGGAGAAGGACCTGAAAGGCAGATTTGGGGAGACCCTGCTGACGAGAGCCTATGTGGATACAGGGCCCATCGTCGAGCGCAGCTTTGCGGCGGCTGCTGGTGTGGGCTGGATTGCGAAGAACACCTGCGTGCTGCATCAGGAGCAGGGCTCGTGGCTGCTGCTGGGCGTGTTGATCACGTCGCTGGAGCTGGAGAACGAGGCAGTGCGGCTCCTGGAGCCGGATCGGTGCGGGACGTGCACGCGGTGTCTCGATGCCTGCCCCACCGGAGCCCTGGTGGCGCCGCGCGAGATGGATGCGTCCCTTTGCATCGCGTACCTGACGATCGAGAAGAAGGGCAGTATCGCGGAAGAGCTGCGGGCTCCCATGGGCAGGCAAGTGTTTGGGTGCGATATCTGCCAGGAGGTTTGTCCATGGAATGAGCGCGCCGCTCGGCGTGCTGTGGACGTGGAGGGTGAAACCGGCCTGACGCATGCGTTACCGGCGCGGCGGAAGCTGATCAATCCGGAGCTGGGCTGGTTGGCTTCGCTGGATGGCCCGGCGTTCAACCGGTGGTTTCGCGGCTCGCCGCTGGAACGGACGCGGCGAAAGCGGCTGCTGCGCAACGTTGCGATTGCGATGGGCAACAGCGGCGAGCGGAAGTTCGTGCCGCAACTCGAGGAGTGGAGCCGGGGAGACGATGCTGTGTTGGCGGAGACTGCGGCGTGGGCGATACGGCGGCTCCGTTCGGCCCAGGTGAAGCTGTGACAACTCCTTTCTCCATGACGATGATGAGTTTTTCTGTTGGATGGTGTGGTAGCCGGTCTTTGATCTGGAGTTGGAGGTGATCGCGCTGTCAGGGTCGGTTGCCGAGGCGGCTTTGTGTACGCTTGAAGTTTCAAGTCACAGCTGGAGGGAAGTGTCTGCCATGAAGAGGTGGTCTGTGTCGCTGTCGCGTGTTGTGTGGGCTGTTGGCAGCGTGGCGCTGCTGGTCTCGAATGCGCAGGGCCAGAGTGCGGAGCGAGCGCGTTGGGCGAAGCGAGCCGGCGAAACGACCATCGTTCGCGATGACTGGGGTATCGCGCATGTCCATGGCAAAACCGATGCCGATACGGTCTTCGGAATGATCTATGCGCAATGCGAGGACGACTTCAACCGTGTGGAGACCAACTACCTGGTGAGCCTGGGGCGGCTGGCGGAGGCGGAAGGCGAGACCGCGATCTGGCAGGACCTGCGGCAGCGTTTATTTCTCGATCCCGAGGACTTGAAAAAGCAGTATGCCGGCAGCCCGGAGTGGCTGAGGGCTCTGATGGATGGATGGGCGGATGGCCTGAATTTTTACCTGGTAAAGCATCCTGAGGTAACGCCGAGGGCCATCACGCGCTTCGAGCCATGGATGGCACTGTCGTTTACCGAGGGCAGCATCGGCGGGGATATCGAAAAGGTGAATTTGCAGGCGTTGCGAGCGCACTATGAAGCGAAGCCAAAGACATTCCAGGTGAACACCAGTTCGCGGGCAGAAGCCTCGTTGCATGCAGACCGTGCTCCGCTGCAGTCATACCTGCATCCGGAGGACGAAGAGACGGGTGGCTCCAATGGGTTCGCAATTGCGCCTGCGAATACGGTAAATCATCATGCGTTGCTGCTGATCAATCCGCATACGTCGTTCTTCTTTCGTTCGGAGCTGCAGATGACGAGCGATGAGGGGTTGAACGCGTATGGAGCAGTGACGTGGGGACAGATGTTTGTGTACCAGGGGTTCAACGACCGAGCCGGATGGATGCATACATCAAGCAACGTGGATGCGGTGGACGAGTACAACGAGACGCCGGTCGTGAAAGCCAACGACGTGCTTTCGTACAAGTATGGAGACGGCGAGCGGCCGTTTACGACGAAGCGGATCAAGCTGAGCTACACGACGCCTCAGGGCATGAGGGAACGAAGCTTTCTGGCATACTTCACGCATCACGGACCGGTGGTTCGCGAGGACGGCAGCAAATGGGTGGCGGTTCGGCTGATGAACATTCCGGTCCCGGCGCTGGAGCAGAGCTTTTTGCGGACCAAGGCGCGGAGCTATGCCGAGTACAGGAAGACGATGGAGCTGAAGGCGAACTCCTCCAACAACACGATCTTCGCGGATGCGGACGGAGACATCGCGTACTGGCATGGAAACTTCATTCCCAAGCGCGACGCGCAGTTCGACTTCACGAAGCCGGTGGATGGGAGTGACCCGGCGACCGAGTGGGGAGCGTTGATGCCGCTGGAGGAGATACCTCACCTGCTGAATCCGAAGAGCGGCTACGTGGAGAACGTGAACAACTGGCCATGGTCGGGGTCGGGCGAGAGCTCACCGCGGCGTGCGGACTTTCCGATGTATGTGGAGCAGGGGGCCGAGACGGCGCGCGGGCTGCATGCGGTACGTGTGCTCGACGGCAGGAAGGACTTCACGCTGGACAGGCTGCTGGGTACGGCCTTCGACCCGTATCTGCCCTGGTTTGCACGTACGGTGCCGGCGTTGACGCAGGCGTGGGATGCGCTCCCTGCCGGCGATGCGCGCAAGATGAAGCTGGCGGAGCAGGTAGCCGTGTTGCGGGCGTGGGATAAACGCTGGGCGGCGGATTCGTATGCGACGTCGCTGCGGTGTACTGGGGCGAAGCGGTGGGCATGCCAGTGGCCGGTGCGGCGCGGCGGGAGCATGCGCTGTGGGAAGACTACGTGGTGGGGCATGTGAGCGCGGACGCGATGCTGGAGGCGCTGGCAAGTGCCTCGGCGAAGCTGGCCGCGGACTTTGGAAGCTGGAAGACTCCGTGGGGCGAGATCAACCGCTTCCAGCGGATCAACGACAATATTCAGCCATCGTTCACGGATGAGGGGCCAAGCATTCCGGTGCCGTTCGTGTCTTCGCAATGGGGATCGCTGGCGTCGTTCGCGGCGAGGGCCTATCCGGGAACAAAAAAGCGCTATGGCACGAGCGGCAACAGTTTCGTCGCTGTGGTGGAGTTCGGCGACAAGGTCCGGGCACGGGCGGTCACTGCGGGCGGCGAAAGTGGACACCCGGGTGACAGGCACTTCGACGACGAGGCGGAGCGGTATGCGTCCGGGAACTTTCGCGAAGTGTACTTTTACCCGGAACAGCTGGTGGGGCATACGGAGCGGAGGTATCGGCCGGGAGATGAGAGAACAGAGATGAGAGATCGGCGAGGAGAGAACAGGGTGCCGGGGAACTAAACTCTTCCTATGGCGACTGAGGTCAGTGCGAGCGCGGTGCCGGAGCGGAACGTAAAGGCAAATGCCGACCTGGCTCCGCGGGGCACGACAGAACAGGAAACTGTGCCTGTATCGGAGGCAGCTCAGCAGAGTGCAACGGCGACTCCCACGGCGGGCCATGAAGCGGTGGCGGCCTCCATGGCGGCGGCTCCGGCCAAACCCGTCCAAGAGGCGGTGACCTGGGAGCAGGTGAAGGCACTGGGGAGTTACATGACGAAGACCGAGGTGCACACCTATGCGTTCTCGGTGGCCGCGCAGGTCATTCTGTCACTGTTTCCGTTCATCATCATGCTGCTCACGGTGAGCGAGCGCGTGTTCCACTCCGACACGATGGCGGACGTGGTGACGCAGATGATGAAGAACCTCATTCCCAATAACCAGGAGTGGGTGATGAGCCACATGCGGCTAGTGGCTCGCGCGCATCCGGGGACGCATGTGTTTTCAGTGGTGATGCTGCTGATTACGTCGACCGGCGTGTTCCTGCCGCTGGAAGTGGCGCTGAACAGCGTGTGGGGTGTGACGAAGAACCGGTCCTACCTAGCCAACCAGATCGTGTCCATTGGCCTTGCGGTAGGCGTCGGAGTGCTGGCGATGCTTTCGGTGGCTCTCTCGGCGGGGCAGCAGAAGGTCACGGGCTATATCTTCTTCGGGCATACCGATAACGTGGTGTTCAGCTTTCTGACCGGTGCGTTTTTGCAGGTGGTCTCGCTGCTGGCGGGCATCGGATTGTTTTTTCTCATTTATTGGGGGCTGCCGAATCGCAAGGTGCCCCCCAAGGCGGTGTTTCCGACGGCGGTGGTCATCGGTGTGCTCTGGACGATCGCGAAATACATCTACATCTGGGCCCTTCCGCACCTGGACTTCGAGGCGAGCTACGGCCCGTTCCGGGTATCGGTCGGGATCATGATGTGGGCATTCATCTCGGGGCTACTGCTGCTCGCCGGGGCGTATGTGTCGGCGACGCGGCAGGCGTTGCGAGAAGCCGCAGCGGCAGGGTGATCGTCGCATGTAGCCGGAGAGTACAGGTTTGTGGCATCTTCGCCGAAGCAGCTTGAGCCTGTACGAGTAGTGAACTGGTCAGCTACGAGTGGACCTCGCTGCGGTTATGTAGTGGCCGTGGTTCGGCTGCAGGCTCTGCCGAACGCTACCTGAGGTTGGTGGACTTGACGACGATGTCGTTAGGGTGATGCCCGGCGGGAAACAAGGTGAAGAGGGACGGGCTGCCGGTGCGGTCGGAAGCGCGGATGGCGGTGACGTCTCCGGAGCCGGAGTCGGCGACAAGAAGCAGGTGTTCGTCGGCGGAGAACGCGAGCGCATCCGGCGCGTTGCCGGTGTGGATCCCGGTAACGATACGGCCATCTGCAATGGAGTAGAGAACGGCAGCGTCGGCGCCGAAGTTCGAAATCCAGAGGCTGGTATTATCACGGCTGATCAGGGCCCGGGTGGGCTTGGACCCGACGTTGAAGGTGCCCAAGACCTCGTTTGTCCAGGTGGAGATTTCGGAGACTGATCCGGAATCGAAGTTGGTGGAAAAGATCTCGCCGCCGTCCGGTTTGAGGGACAGGGAGGTGGGGGTTCTGCCGACATCAAGCAGGGCAAGAAGTGCGTCATGCTGAAGCGAGGGATCCTGAGTAGCGCGCCAGGACCCGGGCGCGGCGGCAAGAGACACGACCATGACCTGGTGACCGCCTGAGCAGGCCACGAAGGCCTTGCCGCCTCCTGCGGAGTCTGTCTGGAGCACCACATCTGTCGCTCCGGGGCAGCCGGCAAAAGCCGCGCGAAAGCGCAGGGGCTCGGTAGCTGACGGACTGATGGAGTAGATCGAAAGGCTGCCGGCGGTGCGATTGGAGACTACCAGCGTGAGATTATCCGCGGAGATGCGGGCGACGCCGGGAGCTTCTCCGGCAGCCACCTCGGCGATCTGCCTGCGGGCGGCAAGGTCGAGAACGCTCACGGTATTGGACCCGGAGTTGGGGACGTAGGCGCGGCTGCCATCGGGGCTGACGGCTATGAAGTAGGGCGCGCGGTGCACCGGGATGGTCGCCGTGACCTGGTTGCTGCGGTTATCGATGACGCTCACGGAGCCGGAGGCGGTGTTGACGGCGTAGACCTCAGGACGGGCCGGGTTGATGGCGAGGCCGGTGGGATTGTGACCTACCTGAAGCACTCGGTCTTGCCGGAGGTAGACGAGATCGAGTACCGCGACAGTATCGGAGGCTCCGTCGGTTACGTAGGCAAACTCGCGGTACCCCTCCGGATAGCTGGGAAAGGCGCCGCGGTGGCAGCCCAGGAGAGCGAGAAGGAGAGCAAGCGCGACAAGCGAACGCTGGCGGCTGGTTCGGCGTGAGGCAGACACTGTTGTCGAGTGTAGAAGGGTCAGGAGGTAGGAGCAACGCGCGATGATTGCTAAATCAGTGCCGCAACTCTGACCAGGTGAGTGGGTCTAGCTGAGGGACACGGTCGGCAAACACGTACCGGCGTCATGGCAACACTCCTCGGAACAACGGGGCTTTGGGGCAACCCGGGTCCCGTTGCTTTTTGGTAGGTAGCAGAGGAGCAGCCTTCCGGAACTACTAAAGCAGCTTCGCCTCGCTCTCCCGATCAGCTGCGTTCTTTGCGGAATCGGGACCAGAGCCAGGCGGCGTACCCGACCTGCAGAAGCCAGACGGCGCAGTAGGCGTAGACCAGATGGCGCTGGGCAAGCGTAGCGAACGGGATGTGGCCGAAAAGCTTCAGGCGAGTCCTCCCTGACCGGCGAGGCCTGAATTGCCGGGGAGATCCCTGCCATTGGGCAAGCTGTCCGAAGCCCGTGGGTCACTGCCGAGCAGTCTCATTGCGGCGCGTTCAGCGGCGCGTTGGCGGCGGCGCTCAAGAGCATAGCGCGCAGCGAGGAGAAACGCGCCCCAGAGGAGCCAGCCGGCAATGTTCCACAGAAATGCGGGATACATGCTCTTGTCGAGTCCGGAGTCGGGGTCGCCGCCGAAGACGGCAGACGGATGCTGGGTGCGCCACCAGCGAATGGACTCATAGCAGATCGGAATGTCGATGGCGGCGAACAGGCCGAGGACGGCAGGGATGACCCCCGTGGTGCTGCCCAGGCTGCCGGCGGACATGCGCCGCACGAGCAGATAGCTGACGTAGAGCAGCCAGAGGAGCAGGTAAGTGGTGAGCCGGGCATCCCAGGCCCACCAGATGCCCCATGCCGCGCGGCCCCAGATCATACCGGTGGTGAGACCCACGGTAGCGTAGAGCACGGTGATTTCGGCGGAGGCGAGGGCGAGGGCGTCCGCCTTTCGGGCCCGCTCGGGGGCGCGGCTGCGCCAGTACAGGAAGAGCAGGGAGCCAATCGTGTTGATGTAGGGAAAGACAAAGCTGAGCATCGCGTGCGGGACGTGGTAGAAGAACACGCGGTAAAGATTGCCCATGGTGGCTTCAACCGGCGCGATCATGGCCTGGTAGAAGGCGTAGGCCATGACAGCGAGCGTAATGGGCAGGGCGATCGCGGTCCAGCGCGCGGGTTTCGGGAAAGCGTCCACAGACTTGATTTTATCGTGGGAAGAGGGGCGGACGGCGCTTCCGCTCTGAAGGCGTTGCGATGGGAACGAGCGAGAGCCACGAGCTTTTCAGCTCAGAGCGCTTCGGTCTTAATCAGCGCGAAGAACGATCTCGAAGAGCAGGATGCAGGCGGTGGTGAAGATCAGGCAATAGGCGGTGAGGACTTTGATCCAGAGGGCAGGGGAGGAGTCGCCGGTGAGGACCGCAGTCGTGGCGTTCACCATGGCTAGCAGCGCGGGCATGGCGATAGGGCAGAGCACGAGCGGGAGCAGGAGCTCGCGGTGGCGGGTGCGCAGGCCGAGCGCTCCGAAGAAGGTGCCGTTCGCAACCAGAGCCCAGGTGCCGAGCGGCAGGATGAGGAGCAGGAGCCATGTGTCGCCGAGTGGATGGAGGTTGTAGAAGACGGCAAAGATGGGGGCGAGGACGATTTCGACGAGCAGCGTGACCAGGAAGTTGGCGAGGGCCTTGCCGAGGAAGAGAGCGGAACCTGGAGAGGCTGCGAGGCGCTGAGCTTCAAGGACGTTGTTAAGGAGCTCGCGTGCCCAGGAGCCGTTGAGAGCGGTAAAGGCGGCAAAGAGCAGGCCGACCCAGAGCAGACCGCCGCTGATCTGGCGGGCGATGGCGGGGAAGGAGGCGGGGTCGAAAGCGAGCGAGAAGACCACGACGATGAGCAAAGCGAAAAACAGCATGCCATTGATTGCTACGCGCTCGCGCCACTCCAGTTGCAGATCTTTTCGGAGGTGAAGGAGCACACAGCGAGCGTAGGGGCGCATTACGCACGATGATAGCGGGGCGGCGCTGCCTGGGACTGTGCCATCTTCTCGGCTGTGAGTTGGAACCAGGGCGAAGCGGATTTGCACAGGCGCTTGCTTCGCGTCGACCAGCGTGATACAAACGATCCATTCCCACCCGTGACAAGCGGGTTTGAATTTCATGCAGAGTGGTTGAGGGACGAGCCCTACGACGCCACGACAACCGGACAGAACAAAGTACCGGTGTCAACTCTCTCCTGGAAGGCGCAAGCCCCGGGGCACATGAGATTCGGTGGAGCAGCGCGCACGTACCTGCATACCGCCCAACTCTCTGTATCCCCCAGCTTAGAGACCGTCGCAGATCAGCCGCACCCCTCTTCACCTGGGAGTGTCCGCAATGGTGTCTTCCTGTACGGAGTCTTCCTGTACGGCCCCCGCCGGTACGAAGTATGAGCTGCGTTGCAACGAGTGCGGCAAAAGCTACGGCAACCGGCCACAATCGGCTTGCCAGGACTGTCTGGCTCCTCTGGAAGTTCAGTACGATTTGGACACGGTGCGTGGAAGGTTTACGCGAGAAAGCGTAGCGGCCGGACCGGCCAGCATCTGGCGTTACAAGGAGCTGCTGCCGATTCCGGCGGGCTTCCACTCCGACCTGCCGGTGGGGTTTACACCTCTGGTGCGCGCGGAACGGCTGGCCAAGCGGGTGGGTGCAGGCAAGCTGTATGTGAAGAACGATGCGGTGTGCTTCCCAACGCTGAGCTTTAAGGACCGCGTGGTCGCCGTCGCGCTGGCAAACGCGCGGGCGTTCGGTTTCGAAGTGGTGGGATGTTCCTCGACGGGAAATCTGGCCAACAGCGTGGCAGCGCAAGCGGCGCGACTGGGCCTGAAAGCCTGCATTCTGGTGCCGGCGGATCTGGAGCCGGCGAAGATTCTGAATACGCAGGTGTACGGCGCACGGCTGGTGCGGATCGACGGCAACTACGACCATGTGAACCGGCTGTGCACGCTGATCGCAGACGAGTACAACTGGGGCTTTGTGAATGTGAACCTGCGGCCGTATTACGCGGAGGGCTCGAAAACCGTCGGCTATGAGATCGCTGAGCAGCTCGGATGGACGCTGCCGGATAACGTGGTCGTGCCGATGGCAGGCGGATCGCTGATCCGCAAAATCCGCAAGGCATTCCGCGAGCTGGTGGAGCTGGGCCTCGTGGAGCCCAAGGATGTGAAGTTCTTCGGGGCGCAGGCAACCGGTTGCTCACCGATCGCACATGCGGTGAAGCAGGGATGGGACTACATCGAGCCGCAGCGGCCCAACACCATTGCGCGGTCGCTGGCGATCGGCAACCCTGCGGATGGGCCGGCAGCGGCGAAAATGATTCAGGAGTGCGGTGGCTACTCCGAAGATGTGAGCGATGTGGAGATCGTCGCCGGCATTCAGGAACTGGCGGAGACGGAAGGGATCTTTACGGAGACGGCCGGCGGCGTAACCACCGCTGTCGCGGCGAAGCTGTATGCGCACGGGCGTATTGGCCGCGATGAGACGACAGTCGTCTGCATTACGGGCAACGGGCTGAAGACAACCGATGCGCTGGCCGGCTGCTACACGGCAGAGCGCCCGGTCAAGCCACGTCTGGCGGAGTTCGACAGCTACATTCGCGAGATCGATGAGGCGTTGGTGGGAGCGCCCGCGAGCAATGAATTGGTGGCTGCGGATTAGGCGCTGCGGCTGCGGCGGAAGCGGCGAATACAAAGGGTGCGGCACTCCGCTTCATTGCAGCTGACATGGCAGACCGAGAGTGGTTCCGTTCGACCGAGTTTACAGCGAGCACTCGAAACAACCCGGCCTTGGATGTGAAGAGATGGTTCGTAGTAGTAAAGAGCAGGAGAACGAGACATTGAGCATCAAGGTGACTCTACCGACGGCATTGGCCCGGCACACGGAAGGGCAGAAGACGTTCAGCTCCGAGGCGGAGACCCTGCCGGGACTGCTGCGGGACGTCGACATACGCTATCCGGCGCTGGCGGGCAACATCAAGGATGATGCAGGCAAGCTGCGCAAGTTCATCAACGTGTACGTGAACGACGAAGACATCCGCTTTCTGGGCGGCGACGCGCACCGGTTCGAGGATGGAGACGAGATCATGCTGATCCCCTCGATTGCGGGCGGCTGCTGAGTCAATTGACACCGATCTTCGGCGCTTGTAGCATACTCGCTATGCGACGTACATCGCTCGCTGCACTCGGTCTGCTCGTTCTGCCGCTCGGCAGCTGCGCTGCACCTGAGGGCGTCAGCACTTGCATGTACTACACGACGTTCTCGGCCGGCCCGCTGTCTGCAACTGCCGATCACTCGGTAGCTGCGCCAGGCAATCAGCAGCAGTTCCAAGCTGCGGAGGGTACCGGTGGCACCGGCTCGGACTGCAAGATACCCCAAGTAATGCGGCTGGTGCAGCCGAACTGGACAAGCTCCGCCCCCTTAGACGTGTCAGTGAGCAGCGCAAAAGACTCGACCAACGGCTTGGCAGCCTGCACTGGGTCGACCAGCGGCCCTGTCACGCTGACAGCGACGAGCACGGAAGACACAACACCGAAGACTGTGTCCGTGCAACTGACCTGCAAGTAGTATTGCCCTGGACCCGGTTGGACAGTTCCGGAGCTTAACTCAGCTGGCGCAGACGTTGCACGGCTTGCTCCAACTCGCGCTGTTTCTTTGCAAAGCAGAAGCGGAGCAGGTTCTCGCCGCGGCCCGCGTCGAAGAACGCTGTGCCCGCGACGGCGGCGATGCCCGTGGCGGCGAGCAGGCTGCGGGCTTTGGCTTTGGCGTCCGCGCCGGGCACCCGGGTGACGTCGGCAAGAACGTAGTAGGCGCCTGCTGGAATCGAAGGCGTGAGGCCGGCCTGCGTGAGGGCGTTGCAGAGGAGGTCGCGCTTCACTTCATACTCCTGCGCGAGTTCGGTGTAGAAGCTTTCAGGAAGCTCAAGGAGTCCGGCAGCGGCGCCGTGCTGCAGCGGCGAGGGTGCGCACACGTAGGTGAGGTCGTGGAAGTAGCCGATGGCGGACACCCAGCGCGGATCGGCGGTGAGATAACCCAGACGCCAACCGGTGACGGAGAAGGTTTTGGAAAAGCCGGAAATGGTGATGGTGCGTTCGCGCATACCCGGCAGCGTAGCGATGCTGGTATGGCAGGCGCCCTCGAAGAGGAAGTATTCGTACATCTCGTCGGTGAAGACGAAGAGATCGTGCTCGATCGCGAAGCCGGCAAGCTGTTCCAGTTCGGCGAGTGAGAAGACCTTGCCGGAAGGATTGGATGGCGAATTCAGGATCAGGGCCCGCGTGCGCGGCGTGATGGCCGCACGAAGCCGGGTGACCTCAAGCTCCCAACCAGGCGCATCAAATGGGACGATCACGGGCACAATCCGCTGCGAGCGCAGGGTGCTGACGTGATAGCCGTAGAACGGCTCGAAGACGAGGCACTCATCGCCAGGATTGAGCAGAGCCATGAGGGCGGCGTGCAGGGCGCCGGTGGCACCGGACGTGACAAGGACTTCGGTGTTCGGGTCGACGTCGAGCTTGTTGAACGATGCGAACTTGCGGGCGATGCCCTCGCGCAACTCGGCGATGCCATCCAGGCGCGTGTAGATGTTGTGTCCCGAGCGGATGGCATCGATCGCAGCTGCCACAACCGGATGCGGAGGATCGGTATCGCAGACACCCTGCGCCAGATTGATGCCCGCCGCTGCGGTGCAGGCGACCGTCATAGCACGGATTTCCGACTGAGTGACATCAGGCGCCAAGTCGCTGAGGTGAAGCCTGGCAAGAAGGGGAGCGGCTACGGGCATGGGTGAAGGACGCTGACGAGCGTTCTTTTATGGTAGCTGAAGCGAGTCTTCGGGATAAGTTCCAAGCTGGTGGGAAGCCAGAGAATCATCGAGGGCGAGAATCCCGCCCTGTGCTTACTCCTACGGACATGAGCGTGCACGTGCCGGAAACCCGCCCCAAGGAACAATACCGGAAGAACAAGAACGCACGCGATCGCGCCTTTAGGATTCAGGGAGAAAAGAGATGTGACCCTGCTGCAAGGAACTCTCTCACTCTTTGGTAACAGAGAGCAACGCTCCACAACAGCGCTGCTCTCTCATGGGACGTACTATCTGCCGGGCTCCCCCCTGGACATCATTCTTCTTCAAGGCAGGTGTGGTCATGTTCTTAGGTCTGGCAATTCTTCTGGCTGTGATTTACGTTGTGTCGCTGCTCGTGGTGCACACCGTCCCGTTCTTTCTTCACCTGCTCATCATCTTCGCGGTGATCTCCCTGGTAATCCACCTGTTCACTGGTCGCCGGGCATGAAAACAGCGGTGCGGAATCTATAGCGGCAAACACCAAGGCCGGGCACGGATGCCCGGCCTCGGTGTTTCGGTCTTGGCTCTATTGGTGCGCCACGGGCTGCCCCGGCAGATCGGAAGGCGGCGGCATATTGGCGAGGGCTTCAGGCGTTTCTTCCTCAAGGTGCGGAAGCTGGCGAGCAAGCGCCAGCTCGAGAACTTCGTCCATCGTTTCGACGAAGTGAAGTTTCATTGAGTTTCTGAGGAGGTCAGGAAGGTCGGCCAGATCTTTTTTGTTATCCCCGGGAAGGATCGCCTCGAATATGCCTGCGCGATGGGCGGCCAGCAGCTTTTCTTTGAGGCCGCCGATGGGAAGAACCTTGCCGCGCAGGGTGATCTCGCCGGTCATCGCAACATCGCGACGAACTTCGATCCTGGTGAGGGCTGAAGCAAGTGCCGTGGCGAGCGTAATACCTGCGGAGGGACCGTCCTTGGGGATGGCCCCTTCCGGCACGTGAATGTGAATGTCGATGTTGCGATAGAAATCCTTGCTCAATCCAAGGTGGTGCGACCGCGAACGGATCCAGGTGAGCGCAGCCTGCGCGGATTCCTGCATGACGTCGCCGAGCTGGCCTGTGGCGGTCATCTTCCCCTTGCCATCGAGCACCTGCACTTCGGTTTGTAGAATGCTGCCGCCCATCTCGGTCCATGCAAGGCCGGTGACAAGGCCCACTTCATTGGCTGCATGTACCTGCGAGTCGCGGAACTTGGCGGTGCCCAGCAAGTGGGAAAGCGAATCCGGAGTGACCTGCTCCTTGTGCTCGGCGTTGCCGACAACCTTACGGGCTACCTTGCGGCAGACGTTGCCGATCTCGCGCTCGAGATTGCGAACACCGGCCTCCCGCGTGTAGTAGCGGATGATGTCGCGCAGGGCATCGTCTGAAAAGCCGATCTGCTCTTCGGTCAGTCCGGTGGCTTCACGCTGCTTCTTGACCAGGTACTGGCGCGCGATTTCCAGCTTTTCAAGCTCGGTGTAGCCGGAAAGGCGAAGGATTTCCATGCGGTCCTGGAGCGGGCCGGGGATGGTGTGAAGCACGTTGGCGGTGGCGACGAAGAGCACCTGCGAGAGGTCATATTCAACATCAAGATAGTGATCCTGAAAGGTATTGTTCTGTTCAGGGTCAAGCACCTCCAGCAGCGCGCTGGCCGGATCGCCGCGGAAGTCCGACGCCATCTTGTCGATCTCGTCCAGCATGATGACGGGATTTTTGGTGCCGGCCTTCTTCATGGACTGGATGATCTGACCCGGCAGGGCGCCGATGTAGGTGCGGCGATGACCGCGGATCTCGGCTTCGTCGCGTATGCCGCCCAGCGACATGCGGACGAACTTGCGGCCGGTGGCCTTGGCGATGCTCATGCCGAGTGAGGTCTTGCCGACGCCTGGAGGTCCGACGAAGCAGAGGATGGAGCCTTTGGGGTTCTTGACCAGCTGCCGGACGGCGAGGAACTCCAGGATGCGGTCCTTGATCTTGGGCAGGCCATAGTGGTCTTCGTTGAGGACCTGCTCGGCATTTTCGATGCTGCGAATTTCCTTGCTTCGTTTCTTCCAAGGCACCGCCAGCAGCCAGTCGAGATAGTTGCGGCTTACAGTCGACTCAGCGGACATGGGCGGCATGGCTTCGAGCTTCTTGAGCTCCTGCAGCGCTTTCTCCTTGACCTCGGCGGTCATGCCAGCTTCTTCGATCTTCTTCTTCAACTCGTCGAACTCGCTCTTCTCCCCGCGGCCGAGCTCCTTCTGAATGGCTTTGATCTTCTCGTTGAGGTAGTACTCCTTTTGCGCGCGCTCCATTTGGCGCTTCACGCGGCTCTGGATGGAGCGATCCATGTTGAGCTTCTCGATGGAGATGTCGAGGGTATCGGCGATGCGGGCGAGACGGACTTCCGGATCGAAGACTTCAAGCAACTGCTGTTTTTCTTCGATGGAGAGCTGCAGGTTTGCGGCGATGACGTCGGCCAGCTTGGCGGGCTCGTCGGTGCGTAGAGCGGCGGCGGTTTCGTTATTGAGGGATTGCTGCAGCTTGTTGTACTGCTCGAAGAGCTGGTGCACGCGGGTGACGAGCTGCTCGGTGGCCGGTGTGGCGTTCAGCGCGGCGCGAGATGTGCGGACTGTGGCGACGAAGAAGCCGTCTTCATCGTTGATTTCGGTGGCGCGTGCGCGCTCGACACCTTCAACCAGCACCTTGATGTTGCCGTCGGGCATGCGCACCGACTGCACGATGTTGCCGATTGTTCCGATGGTGTAGATGTCGTCGGCGGTAGGCTCATCGACGGAGGCGTCGTGCTGGGTGGCGAGGAAGATGCGGCGGTCGCCATTGAGTGCTTCTTCCAGGGCGCGGACGGAGCTCTCACGGCCGACAACAAAGGGCGCCATCTGATGGGGAAAGATCACCATCTCGCGGATGGGCATCATCGGGAGTTTGCGTTGGCTGCCGTTAAGAAGATCGCGCTCGGTATTAGACATGGGCCTCCCGAATAGACGTGCCGTGCAGCGGAAGGATGCAGCGGGACGTTTCCGGAGATTGTACGCGCTTGGGGGAGGTGCGGCGTATGCTGTCTGCGCGAGTGAGAGTGGTGAGCAGGAACTCTCTGAAGACCTGCGTCGGCGTCAGCGGAACATTTCGTGTCCGGAAACGGTGCGCAATGGC
>CAXTPR010000023.1:34126-38799 GCA_964246235.1 uncultured Acidobacteriaceae bacterium | reverse complement strand
AGACCTGCGTCGGCGTCAGCGGAACATTTCGTGTCCGGAAACGGTGCGCAATGGCATCGGCTTTGTCTATGTAGGCGCGTGGACACTACCGAAAGCTTTCTTCGCCAGAAGCTCAGTGAAGACGCTTCCCGAGAGTGCACGGGGGGGCGAGTGATCGTTCGCCGTGAGCGAGAACAGTGTCACCTTATGGCTATCCAGCTTTTTCGAGCAGGACGGGAAGCGTGATATCGCGACTTTTGACCATCTCGCCGGTGATGATGAGTTCCTTAATCTTCTTGTTGCCGGGGATGTGGTACATGAGGTCGAGCATCAGTTCCTCAAGAATCATGCGCAGGCCGCGCGCTCCGACCTTGCGCTGCAGGGCCTCACGGGCGATCTCGCGGACGGCTTCTTCGGTCCAGGTGACCTTGACGCCCTCGTAGTCAAACAGCTTGGCGTACTGCTTGAGGATGGCGTTGCGCGGACGGGAAAGAATGTCGATCAGCGCGGGCTCATCTAGTTCATCGAGGATGCCGAGCACCGGCAGGCGGCCGACGAACTCCGGAATGAGGCCGTACTTGAGCAGGTCCTGAGGCTGGGCCTGACGAAGCAGTTCCGAGTCGCGCTGGGCGCGGATGGGCATGATTTCCGCGCCGCCGCGGCTGCCTTCTTTTTCATCGGAGTGCTTGAAGCCGAGAGCCTTCTTGCCGATACGACGGCCGATGATGCGCTCCAGGCCGACGAACGCACCGCCGCAGATGAAGAGGATGTTGGTCGTATCGACGACGGTGAACTCCTGGTGCGGATGTTTGCGGCCACCCTGCGGCGGAACGTTGGCAACCGTGCCCTCAAGCAGTTTGAGAAGAGCCTGCTGCACGCCTTCACCGGAGACGTCACGCGTGATAGAGGGGTTCTCGTCTTTGCGGCCGATCTTGTCGATCTCGTCGATGTAGATGATGCCCTGCTGCGCGCGATTCACGTCGCCGTCGGCGGCCTGGAGGAGCTTGAGGATGATGTTCTCTACGTCTTCGCCAACATAGCCTGCTTCCGTGAGCGTTGTGGCGTCCACGATGGCGAAGGGCACGTCGAGCATCTTGGCGAGAGTTTGCGCCATGAGCGTTTTGCCGGAACCGGTGGGGCCGACGAGCAGAATGTTGGACTTGGCGAGCTCGACATCGTTGCCGCGCATGCGGTTCATCTGCACGCGCTTGTAGTGGTTGTATACCGCGACGGCGAGCTTCTTCTTGGTGACGTCCTGGCCGATGATGTATTCGTCCAGAAAGGTCTTGACTTCGGCGGGCTTGGGAAGCTGCTGGGGCGAGGCCGAGCCAGCACCCTGGAGCTCGCCTTTGTCGTCTTCAAGGATCGAGTTACAGACTGCGACGCACTCATCGCAGATGTAAGCGCGGGGGTAATCCGAAGGGGAGGAGATGAGCTTGGCGACTGCGTCCTGAGACTTGTGGCAGAACGAACAGCGCAACGACTCTTCCGAGCCCCGAGAGGTCTTCATAGCGGAGGGTGACTCCTTTGACGGCGGCTGCGACGCAACGCGCCGGTACAGCGCAACTCATTAAGTCTACACCGGGAACGCCTGCGGAGAGGTCATCAAGCCGGACACCGCGGGTGTGCACGAGTGTGCATGGCGGCACGATCGGAATTTGTATGGCGCGGGAAGATGCGCGAAGCGCCATGCTCCAACGAACGCGTCCCGAGCTTCTGCCGGGTGAGTGCACGCGAAGCGGCCGGGAGCAGCGAAGATGCAGAATTCAGGAGAGGTTTGCTGACAAAGGAAGCGGAGCCTCCTGGGCTCCGCCTGAATTTTGCTGAAGTCGACTACGGCTAGGTTCGAGGCCGATCGATGATGTCGTCGATAATGCCGTACTCCTTCGCCTGCTGCGCGGTCATGATGAAATCGCGCTCGACGTCGCGCTCGATGCGGTCGAGCGGCTGGCCAGTGTTCTGGCTCATGAGCTTGTTGGTCAGCTCACGGATGCGCAGGATTTCGCGGGCGTGGATATCGATGTCGGTCGCCTGGCCGCCCAGGCCGCCCATGGACGGTTGGTGGATGAGGATGCGCGAGTTGGGCAAGGTGAAGCGCTTACCCCTCTTGCCGGCCATAAGCAGGAACGCGCCCATGGACGCGGCCTGTCCGATGCAGAAGGTGACAACGTCGTTCTTGATGTACTGCATGGTGTCGTAGATGGCGAGACCGGCGGAGATGGAGCCGCCGGGGGAATTGATGTAGAGCTGAATGTCTTTTTCCGGGTCTTCGCCGGAGAGGAACAGCAACTGCGCAATGACAAGGTTTGCGACGTTGTCATCGATCGGCGTGCCGAGAAAGATGATGTTGTCGCGCAGCAGGCGGCTGTAGATGTCGTATGAGCGCTCGCCGCGGCTGGTCTGCTCCAGCACAAAAGGCATGTATCCCATGGGTGTTCTCGTTTCTCTTGCTGGGCGCCGAAGCGCGTTGGGTGGCCGGTTGCCGGGAGTAGTGTAGAGCCGCTGCGACGGAATGCAGAGATCCCTTCGCCAGCTCACGGTGACACTGTGGAGGGTACCATTCTGAGGCGCGGACCGGTCAGGAGGCGAGCTTCGCGTAAAGGGCAGAGGCGGCTTTTTCGCGGCGCATCTGCTCGCGCATGCGGTTGATAGTACCTTCTTCGGAGAGACGCTTACGCAGCGTGTCGAGCGGCTCGCGTGCCTGGATGGACATCATGAGCAGCTCGCGCTCCAGATCCTCGTCGGAGACGGTGACGTTTTCGTGCTCGGCAACCTGGTCGAGCAGGAGTGAGGCCTTGACTTCGCTCACGGCCTGATCCCGTTGCGCTTCACGCAACCGGGTGAAGTCGAGCTGACGCATCGCGTCGGCGGACATACCTTGCTGAGCGAGGGCGCGGAGACCACGCTCCAGACGAGCATCGATCTGGTTCTGCACAAAGGTTTCAGGAACCGGAAATTGGAAGCGATTGACGAGCTCTTCGATCATTTTGTCGCGTGCCTGAGATTCAAGCGTGCTCTTCTTGCGGGCTTCAGCGCGCTCGCGGAGCCTGGACTCAAACTCGGACCACGAAGCGTAGTTGCCAAGCTGCTGGGCAAACTCGTCGTCGCGCTCAGGGAAGGTTTTCTTCTTGATCCCCTTCACCGTCACGTCGTAAGCAACAGTTTTTCCGGCGAGGCGGGCATCGCCGAACTCGGCGGGATAGGTAGCCTCAAAGGTGAGCTCCTGACCGGCCCTGGCGCCGCGCAAGGCTTCGTTGAAGGCCTGCAGCGTGTTCTTGCCGCCGATCTCCAAAAGGGCGTCTTCGCCGGTGAGCTCGGGCTCGTTTGACGCGGTTTCCAGACCCTCTTCACCAACTGTCTGCGCAAGCGCCTGAACCTGGCCCTTGAAATTGATCTCGGCCCAGTCCCCGTCTGTGAGCGGACGGTCTTCTTCGACGGGCTCCACGGTGGCGTGATGCTCGAGTACGCCATCGAGCTCATGCTCGAACTCGTCGTTGCTCAGGGCTGTGTCGGGACGCTCCACGGTCACGGAGTCGTAGCCGTCCACATTGATCTCGGGGAGGACTTCGAACGTAGCTTTGAAGCGAAGAGGCTGGCCTTCAAAAAGCTGCAGGTCGGATACCTGCGGCTCGGACACGGGCTGGAGATGCTGGGCTTCCAGCTGCTCGCGGAACTTGCCGGAGACGAGGGTCTCCAGCACTTCCTGGCGCAGCTCCTTGGCAAAGCGCGACTTCACGAGCGACTCCGGCACTTTGCCGATGCGGAAGCCCGGAATGCGGGCCAGCTTGGTGTAGCGGCGCGTGGCGGTGCGGTACGCCTTCGTGACCTCGTCGGCAGGTGCCTGGACATCGATGGAGCGGGTGAGCTCGGGGTTCAGAGTGGGTGCGTGCTGATGGTGCTCGTGGCCGGCGTGGTCGTGCTCGTGACCGGTGTTGTCGCCGGCATGGCCCGCGGGCTGCGCAGCCATGGGGGCATCTTCCTGGGTATCAGTGGGGCTCAATGAGGTGTTGCCTTCCGGGGAGGGTTTCGGGCGCGGCACAGGCCGGCGCATGGGGCGGTGTATCCGCCAAGCCTCAAGGATACGGCGCGTGAGAGACGGGGTCAAACGGAAGGCGCACTTCAGCCGCGAAGGAAATAGGATGGAGCGCTGATCTGGCACATTGGCTGAGAGGCTCGCGGAGTTGTGGATGCGGTAGCGACCAACCTCTCTGGAGTTGATGGAATCGAAAAGAGACGAACAAGCAGTGGAGGAAAGAATGCGCCACAAAGAGTTTTGGATTGCCTTGAGTCTTGGAGCCTTGGCGGGAGCTATTGCGGCCCTGCTGTATGCACCGCAGTCCGGTGCGAAGACACGCAAGCAGTTGAAGCGCAGCATGGAAGATGCCGGGGACGCCCTTGAAAACGCCGGCGACTACCTGAAAGAGCAGGCGGAGCGGCTGAGCAAGGAAGCGCAGAAGCTGGTAGGAAAAGGCAGGGAGCAGTGGGGCGACGCAGCGGACTCGGCCGCAGAGTACGCGTCCGGGGCTTTGAAGACGGCGAACAAGTCGTTGAAAGCGGCGCAGAAGCTGGTGTAGGTTCGTTTTGACGGCGAAACACACAAAGGGCAGGCAACGAGAAGGCCCCCACCCCGAACGGTGGGGGGCGGCTCGGGCGGAGGGGCGGCCCAGCGCACGGACGCGCCGCCCGCCGGCATG
>CAXTPR010000023.1:0-34116 GCA_964246235.1 uncultured Acidobacteriaceae bacterium | reverse complement strand
CGGGGGGTGCGGTTCGTTTTGAGGGCTAAACACAGAAAGGGCCGCCAACGTTAGGCCCCCTACGTTTAAGGGGGGGGGCCTTCTCTCGATGCGTGCTTTCTACCGGTTACAAAGATGCCGTGCAGCAGCGATGCAGAGTCCTCCGCTGCGGAATGACAAGCAAAACAGCGCAGGCGGGCCGTCTCATCAGCGCGAGAACAGCCCCTAGACCTCAGCGAGCGCCAGCCCCTCTGACTTCTCGTCGCCCTCGGACGCGATGGGACGATAGAAGAGCTTGTCGACGTCAAGGTAGACCTCCAGAAACGCAGGACGCTCGGCGATGTGACCGGCGATCAGCGCTTCGGAGAGAGGATCTTCAACGTGCTTCTGCAGAGCGCGGCGAAGCGGACGAGCCCCGTAGCTGCGGTCCACGAGCGTTTTCTCGAGAATCCAGCGCTTGGCTTCGTCATTCACCGTGATGGTGATGGTCTTGTGAACAAGATTGGCGTTGAGCTGCTGGACCAGCAACTCGAGGATTTGCATGAGCTCGTTATCGCCCAAGGCTGTAAAGACAATGGTCTCGTCAAGGCGATTGAGGAACTCGGGGTTGAACGTGCGCTTCACTTCGCTCATCACCATTTCCTGCATCTTCTCAAGGACCACCTCGTCCTTGGAAGACTGGAAGCCCAGACCTTCGCGCTTCATCAGGTGCTTGGCCCCGATGTTGGAGGTCATGACGAGTATCGTGTTCTTGAAGTCGACCGTGTTGCCCAGACCATCGGTAAGCTGACCGTCTTCAAACACCTGCAGCAGCAGGTTGAAGACGTCCGGATGCGCTTTCTCTACCTCGTCCAGCAGGACGACAGAGTAAGGCGAACGCTTGACCCGCTCGGTGAGCTGACCGCCCTCCTCGTAACCGACATAGCCGGGAGGCGAGCCGATGAGCTTTGAGACCGAGTGCTTCTCCATGAATTCCGACATGTCAAAGCGGATCAGCTGCTTTTCCGAGCCGAAGAGGAACTGAGCAAGAGTGCGGGCAACTTCGGTCTTACCCACGCCGGTGGGTCCAAGGAAGAGGAAGGAGCCGATGGGACGCGCGGGATTCTTGAGGCCCGCACGGGAGCGGCGGATAGCGCGGGCAAGGGCCGAGATGGCCTTGTCCTGCGCGATGACACGCTTGTGCAGCTCTTCTTCCACGCGGAGCAGCTTCTGGGTTTCTTCTTCCTTGATGGAGGTGATGGGCACGCCGGTCCAGCGAGAGACGACATCCTCAATGTCTTCGCGGGTCACGATGCCGGACGAAGACTCGTCGAGGTGGTATTTGTCGCGCAGGGCACGCAGGTTTTCACGCTCCTTGCGCTCCTCGTCGGAGTAAAAACGCGCCTTCTCAAACTCGTGGTTCGCGATGGCGTTTTCCATGCGGTGCACGATGAACTTGATGCGCTTCTGGACCTCGGTCAGCTCCTCGGGCAAGGTGGTCTGGCGCAGCTTGACGCGTGCGCCGGCTTCGTCGATGAGATCGATGGCCTTATCGGGAAGGAAGCGGTCCGGAATGTAACGGCTGGAGTGCGTGACCGAGACGTTGATCGATTCGTCGGTGTAGCTGACGGCGTGGAACTTTTCGTAGCGCTCCTTGATGCCCATGATGATCTTGATCGCGTCCTCTTCGTTGGGGGGCGGGACCTTGACGGCCTGGAAGCGGCGCTCAAGGGAGCGGTCCTTCTCGATGGATTTGCGGTACTCAGCCGGGGTGGTGGCGCCGATGCACTGGATCTCGCCTCGGCTGAGGGCAGGCTTGAGGATGTTGGCGGCGTCGAGCGAACCTTCAGCTGAGCCGGCACCGACGAGGGTATGAAGCTCGTCGATGAAGACGATGGAGTTCTGGTTCTCCATCAGCTCCTTCATAATGGTCTTGAGGCGCTCCTCGAACTGGCCGCGGTATTTGGTGCCGGCTACGATCAGGGAAAGATCGAGCGAAAGCACACGCTTTTCAGCGAGGAAGCTGGGGACTTCACCGTCGGCAATCTTTTGCGCGAGGCCCTCGACAATAGCGGTCTTGCCGACCCCCGGCTCGCCGATCAGGACGGGATTGTTCTTGGTACGGCGGCAGAGGATCTGAATGACCCGCTCGACTTCGAAATCACGGCCCACCAATGGATCCAGGGTGCCGTCCGTCGCGGCTTGGGTGAGATCGCGGGAGAACTCGGCCAGCATGGATTGCTCCTGCTGCTGACCGCGCTGTTTGCCACCCGAGGACGAACTGCTGGCGGATTGCTGCTGCGGCTTCTCCTGCGTGGTGCGCTGCAGCTCCTCGCGAATGGCGGGAAGGCGCAGGCCGCGCTCGGTGAGGATTTCCGCTGCGAAGCACTTTTCTTCGCGAAGGAGGCCGAGGAGCAGATGCTCGGTGCCGATATGCTTATGACTCAGGCGCTCAGCCTCTTCTGCGGCGTAGGCGAGCACACGCTTGCACTCGTTGGAGAGCGGGAGATCGACCGAGGTCGACACCTTTTCGCGAACCGTGGTGTGCTGCTCGATCTGCTTGCGAATGGACTCGACCGAAGCATGCGAGCGGAGAAAACGGTTGGTGAGGGCCTTGTCTTCGCGCAGAAGACCCAGCAGGAGATGTTCGGTTTCAATGTAGGGCGAGCCGAACTGGCTGGCCTCGTAGCGCGCGAAGAAGATCACGCGCCGCGCTTTTTCGGTGTAGCGTTCGAACATGCTCCCCCTTCAGAGCCGCCGCTCCCCGTGCCGGCGGGGCAGCGGTCTGCGTTAGCGGTTGGCCGCCCGCCGCGATGTGCTGCGGCGGAGAAGGACTGAATGCAGGCCATTTCATCAAGCCCCGCAGACAGAAGAGTTGGCCCTAGTGTATCTGTCCCGGATGGTTTGCGCGGAACGGGTGCCACTTTGTAGCCATTTGATTGGACGTCTCTGTGGGAAAACGGTCGCAACCGGCTACCGGAGCAACAGTCTGCACCCCGCTCTAGTTTGGCACGAGAACGCCGCCGCCTAGACGCAGCACGCGGTCGCAGCGCTGCGCAAAAGCAAGATTGTGGGTGACGATCACGGCGGCGAGCCCGTGATCCCGCGCAAGACCGAGGAGGAGCGAGAAGACGGCTTCCGCCGTGGCGTCGTCGAGGTCGCCGGTGGGTTCGTCAGCGAGAAGCAGCTGTGGCTGCGTGACCAGCGCCCGAGCCAGGGCGATGCGCTGCTGTTCGCCGCCGGAGAGTTCGCCGGAGCGGTGCTGGGCGCGGTCGGCGAGGCCGATTAGGGAGAGCCATTGCCGGGCGGCGGCGAAGGCCGGTTTACGGGCTTCGCCACGGGCAAGCAGCGGAAGAGCGATGTTTTCCAGCGCGGTGAACTCGGGCAGGAGGTAGTGAAACTGCCACAGATAGCCCACGGTGCGGTTGCGAAAGGCGGAAGCCTGCGCCGGGGTCAGCTGGGTCACATCAGTCCCACCGCACCAGATCTCGCCGGAAGTGGGCTTGTCGAGCGCGGCAAGGAGATGAAGCAGCGTGCTCTTGCCAGCGCCCGAGACACCGACGATGGCCGCGGTTTCACCGGAGGACACAGCAAAGTCGATGGCGCGGAACAGTTGCAGGCCGGGCGAGCCGGGCGTGAGCGGAGGGTACGTCTTACCCAGGGAACAAGTACGGAGAAGGGGAGAGGGCTTCGAATCCACGGCGTTTCAGGCTTTCTCAGGAAGCAAGGAGCGTTGCGCAGCCCGTGCGGCGGAGACAGAGCCTACGCGCGTTAAGATGACCGGCAAACCGGCAGCTCTGAGTAAGACTGCAGATGGATAGGAAAGGTGCTCGCGAAAGGCTCAATCCTGGGCGACCTTGCTGCCGTCGTCGTCAAGGGCAGGCCGAGTGCCTTCCGCCGCATCCTCGCGTGCTGTGCCGCCCTGGGCCTGCTTGCGCGCATGGGCCTCTGGATTCCAAGAGGTTCGAAAGGCAATGCCGAGGCGGTTCCACAGGTTGATGCTGCCGATGGCGAGGGTCAGGTCCACGAGTTCCTTGCCCTGGAAATACTCACTCACGGCAGCGTAATCGGAATCCGAGGCGTGGGTCTGGAGAGTGGTCAGGCTTTCTGTCCAGGCGAGCGCGGCACGTTCGCGGGGAGTGAAGGCATCGGATGCCTTCCAGGCGGAAACCGAATCGATCCGGGTAGCCGGTTCGTTGTGTTTGCGCAGTTCGGCGGTGTGCAGATGCGTGCAGAACTCGCATCCATTGAGCTGCGAAGCGCGCAGGCGCACCAGTTCCAGGAGAACAGCGGGTAGCGAGGTGCCGGTGTTGAGGTAGTGCTCGAACGAGCGGAGGGCTGAAACGCCCTCGGGGGCCAGTTCGGGGTAACGGAGACGAGTGGGCACACGGACTCTCTAGGCCACCGCGCCGGAGATGAGGCTATGCTCCTCACGCGAGGACGAGGGGCGGTGTTTGAAAGTGTACATGCGAAGATCGGCCGTATTGAGAAGGGTAGAGACTGCCTCTTCTCCGACCTGCCCAGGCGCGTCGTCCGGATATAGCGAGAAACCAGTGCTGCCGCCCACATGAGCCATTCCGCCGTGGACCTTCATCGGCTGCGAAACCGCCTCGCAGAACTCTTCTATCCGTGAGGTCAGGTCGGCGGCCGCAGTGACGATGAACTCATCGCCGCCGATGCGAGCGATCGTGTCACCCGGCTGCCCCAGGGCAAGCAGCCGCCGGGCAACTTCCTGCAGCACGGAGTCACCCGCGGCGTGTCCGTACTTGTCGTTAACCTGCTTGAAGCCGTCCAGATCCATCAGCAGCACGGAGGCTCTGCCGGCCTGGATGTGGCCGCGCAGCACGTGTTCCAGTTGCCGCCGGTTGGCGAGGCCGGTGAGGTTGTCGTGGTTGGACAGGTACTCGTGCTGGCGCGACTCTTCTTCAAACAGGACCACGACCATGCCGAAGGTGACGATGAATTTCTGCATGGCCCAGGTCTGCTCGGCGAGCGCCGTCCACTCGCGGTGCCCCATCACCCAGGGGTGAACCAGCAGGGAAGCGGCCCACAGCAGAAGACTGACCGTCACAACGACGCGGCCCACATAGGCGCTCTTCAGCTGCAGCCAGAAGTTGCGAGTGGCCGCGACGAAAACATAGGAGACCGCGGAGTAGGCCGCGGTGCGGAAATCTCCAGCAAGGGCGAGCAGAGCGACCGCCACCCAGACGGCAGGAAGCGAAGCCATATACCAGTTGAGCGAGCGCTCCCGGCCATACAAGGCTACCTGGACCAGAATCGCCAAGGCAGAACAGAGCACATACGGCTCGGCGGTACGCACGTTAAGGCCATACAGCAGCTGCAGAACAACAAGGGCCGGCGCGGTGAGCAGCACAAAGCGCTGCCGAGTGGAAAGGCGCAGCATGGGGCGGTACTCGTAAATCAGGAACGTCACTCCGGCGAGCAACTCGCCAATCAGCCGCGCGGTGTGCGTCGGGGTTCTCCAGGTACCTTCGGCGTGGGGCACGAGCCAAAGCATCTCGTCGAAGAAGACAATAGCCAGCGCGACGATCCAAAGCCGAATGTGCATGTGGCGATGACGCCGCTCCAGGACAAGCAGGAGCGCAAGGAGGCAGCCCATGACGATGACGTTGGGAACGTCGGTAAGCTGGCTGACTCCCCAGACTAAGCTGGCGTGCGTGTCACTCATAGCGGAGGGCTTCTGCAGGTAGGATACCTGCTGCGGAGCCGGCGGGGTACAGAGTGGCAAGGAGCGCAACACCGAGGGACACGGCGGCAACGAGCAAAGCGTCGGTGAGACGCGGTGCGAAAGGTAAAGAGGAAAGCGTATACACGCTGGGGTCGAGGTGGATGAAGCGGAAGCGCTGCCCGGCGAAGCTCGCGGCCAACCCCAGCAGAAGACCGGCGGCCGTGCCGGCGGAAGAGATCAACAGACCCTGCAGCAGAAAGATCCGGCGAACCTGAGCGGGCGTGACCCCGAAGCTCATCAGAACGGCAATGTCCCGGGTTTTCTCCATGATCATCATGGTCAACGCAATCAGAATATTGAGAGCGGCGACGACCACGATGAGCGTGAGCACGACGAAGGTTACGTACTGCTCGAGCTTGAGAGCGTGGAAGAGCTCACGGTTCTGTTCCATCCAGTTGGTAGCTTGAAAGCCCCCACCGGCGAGCTGCCCGGCGGCTGCTTCGATCTTGCGGCCGATGGCAGGAGCTTTGTACAGATCGTGAACGCGGAAGCTCAGGACGGAAACCAGATCAGGCTCGGAGAAGAGGAGTTGCGCGTCGGCGAGGCGCAAAAACGCATATCCGGCGTCGTATTGGTAGAAGCCCGACGCAAAGATGCCGGTTATTTGAAAGCGCTGGTAGCGCGGAGCAAGCCCCAGCGGGGTGAGCTCGCCCTGCGGGCTGGTGACCAGGACAGTATCGCCCACTTGCGCTCCCAGGGTGAGGGCGAGCTCCGAGCCGATCACGATAGGCGAGACGGTGATGGGTTTCGAGAAGCCGGCGTCCGGCTGGCTGGAAGGAGCGAGATCCTGGAAGGAGCCCTCCCTCGTGGATTGGAGGAGATCGCCGACCTGCAACTCGTCGCGCGGCACGATGCCTTTGACGAGCGCACCACCGGAGCGGGGGCCGCGCGAGATGAGAACCTGGCCGTAAAGACCGGGAGCAACCGCTTCCACGCCGGGAACCTGCCGCAGATGGTTCATGATGCGACGCCAATCGCGGATGCCGTCGCCGCTGGTTCGGAGGAGCTCGACATGGGCCGTGGCGCCGACCAGGCGCCCTTGCAGATCGCGGCGCATGCCGGTCGTGATCGCGAGAGCGATGATGAGCGCGGCCACTCCGGCCGCGACGCCGACGACGGAAGTCAGTGTAACCAGTCCGATCACTGCCTGGCGGCGGCGGGCGCGGAGATAGCGAACAGCGATGAAGAGCTCGAAGCGCATAGGGAGCTGGGTTTCCTGCTTGTCACCGGCGGCGAAGGCAGCTTCCCGCCTCCGCCCGAGGGCTGCGTGGGTCAGAGTTCAACGCCGCTCAGGGTGGAGAGCTTTCGCCTCGCGTGATCGGAGTTCCGGAGAACTGCTGCAAACAGATGTCAGGCTAAGGTACTGGGAGAAGTCTGTGTCGGTAGGTCTGATCCGCGCCGGCCGCGGCGAGCCTCGGCCAACTACGCCGGGCGCTGCCTATCGGAGCGGACGACGCGGCTGGTGACGGTACCGGCATCCCCAGCTTGGACTGGGCAAGACGCGGTCTGGGCGGCAGCAGGAACAGCGAGAGTCAGAGCTGCTGCCTGCAGAGCGCACGACAGCGGAATCCTTCTCATCGCGGGCGGACGGGTTCGTATGCGGGTGAGCACCATGCGGTCCTTTTCTCGATTCAGTGTGGCACTGCGAGCAGAGTACAGTATGACGCTTGTCGAATGATTCATCGGTGGAGCTACCGTCCCGTGAACGGGGTCTTCAGATACTTCCTTGCCAGGTCTGCCTGCGACTGATCGCCGCCGGCGGAGGCCGCCATCTGGTACATGCGCATGGCTTGCGGACGATCGTGCAGCAGGTCGTACATCTCCGCGGCGTTGAGCTGAGCACGCTTGCGAAGCCAGTCGCTGCAGTTGGGCTGCATGGCGGCCCGCATATACCCACTCGCGGCTTCCTGAATGTTGTTGTAGCCGCGGTTGGTATCGGCCAGTCCGAACCACGCCATCTGCAGCCTGGGATCGGTAAAGTATCCGGGCTTCTGAGCCAGCTCGATCACATGCTTGTACGCCGCCATGGCCTGGAGACCCTGCCCGGAGTCCTTGAGCAGGTTGGCGACTTCAAGCTCGAACAGGTAATCGTGAGGGTATTGCCTGGCGAGCTCCTGTTGCACTTCGAGCGCCTCGCCGTAGCGCGCGTCGTGACGCAGGAAGAGCGAGAGCACGGTGCGCGATTCCACGCTGGTGATCGCGCCGTGCGCCGCGGCATTCCTGAGCAGCTCCAGACCCTTCTCCTTGTTGCCGCCCACGCCCATGACGCCGACCATCATGCGGACGAAACGGGGCAGGCTGGCAACGGCGAACTGCTGGATGCCTATGGCCATGTCCGCATCGGCGTACTGCGGATCGATTTTGAGGACCGCCTCGCTGTCGTTGCGCGCCTGATAACCCTGGCGCGCGGCAGCGGTGAAGGAGTGATCAACCAGCGTCGCGAAAGAGGCATGCATCCCCCGGGCGAAGCCGCGGGCGAAAAGCGCGTTCTTATCCTGCGGATCGGTCTTCAGCCGGGTATCGGCCATGCTGACGACCTTGTTGGTAAGGTCTTCAATCTGCGCGCGGGTGGCCTGCGGGACAGGAACGTCGCGCTTGCTGGCGAGAAAGCTGTCGTGCGCATAGTAGGTGGTATCGAGCAGGTCCTGGTGGTAGAGCTCACGAAATATTGTGACCATCAGCACGTAGTCCCAAGCGATAGGCTCCTGCGGGTGCTGCTGGGCGATGACAGTAAAGGTTCGCAATGCGTCGTCGTACTGGAGGTTGTAGAACTGCTCGTAGCCTTTGCGGACAAGCGGATCGAGGTTCAGCGGATCGGTGTGGAGAACTGCGGCCACACTGGCAATCTCCCCGGCTGCACAGGGGAGGCCAGCCGCGAACAGACTCACCGCCAGAACTGTTCCGCAGATCGCACGCCACGTTCGGTTCACGCACACTCCCGGCGGCATCTGCCCGCCAACGCAGCTACACTATATCTTCGACGCGCCGGACTGCCCTACGATTCGGGCACTTCGGCTTCTGTCACAAGTGCCATGACACCCTCTGCCCTGCTTGCGATCACAGTTCTTCTTCTCGGCTGCGGGGCTTATATCTTCTGGCCGCAGAGAACCCTCGCTGCCGAGGTCGAGAAGACGCGGCTGGATTACCTGCGGGAGCGCCGGGAAGTGATCTACGACAACCTGCGCGACCTGCAGTTCGAATACAGGGCAGGCAAGTATCCCGAGGCCGACTTCCTTGCACAGCGCTCCGCTCTCGAGAGTGAAGCCGCCGCAGTGCTCGCGGAGATGGACGGTCTGGGTGACCTCGAGCCCTCCTAGGAGCCGCTTCCGGCCACCGTCATGCAGTATTCTTAGTCGTGTCCTTCCGTACCCTTTTCCACCTCGGTGTTTTGCTGTTGTTGTGCGGCTGCGCTCTGCCCGCCTGTGCTGCCACCAACCTCACCGGAACGGTAACGAACCGCACCAGCGGCAAGCCTGCCAGCGGCGACGAGGTTGTGCTGATCCGCCTGCAGCAGACCATGCAGGAAACTACTCACGCCCGGACGGACGCGCGCGGGCACTTCAGCCTTCAGGTGCCCGACGACGGCATGCACCTGGTACGTGTGACGCACGACAAAGCCAACTATTTTCAGCCTGTGCAGCCCGGCACGGACACCGTGAACCTCGACGTCTATGATGCGGCGGCCAAACTCGATAATGTGACCACAGCGGTGGAAGAGCTGCATGTCGAGGCGACGGGCAGCGAACTGCACGTCGTGGAAGTGCTGCAGGTTCTGAACAACTCGACCCCGGCGCGGACGCAGTTCGGACCGGCGGGTTTCGACTTCTATGTGCCGCCTTCGGCGCACATTCTGCGCTCGGGCGCTCAGCGCGACGGCATGCCCGTGCCGACCACGGCCACGCCGGTCGGGGACCCTGGGCACTACACGTTCCTGTTTCCCATCCGACCCGGTGAGACCCAGTTCGGAATCTTCTACACGCTGCCCTACGTGGGACAGCAGGCCTTCGACCTGAAGCTTGCCACACCGGTGAACACGGTGGCCATCGTGATGCCGCGCAGCATGACATTTAAGGCTGGAGCCGCGAGTCCGTGGTCCGTGGCGCGTACTCAAGATGCGCAAGGGGCCGACCCGGCGACGCAGACATGGACAATGCAAAGCGTCGCGCTGGCGCAGCCGCTGCAGTTCACGGTCAGCGGGACGGGCAGTATCCCCGAGCAGGGACAGGCTGGCGCGCAGGAGGGCGCGCGCCAGGGCGGTGCGGCGCCAAACGGACAGCCGTTGCCGGAGACGCAGAACACGGCGCCGGGACGCGGGCTGCAGAATCCGCTGGACCCCGAGGGCGACCGCGACCCGTGGGCAAAGTACAAATGGTGGATTCTAGGGACGCTGGGACTGTTGCTCGCGGCCGCCGCCGGCGTGCTCCTGCCGAAGCCGGCGAATGGTTCGAGTGGAGTGCTTGCGAAAGTGGCCGGCAATCCCGCCACGGGACCGCTCCCGGTGTCTTCGGTTGGGCGCACCCCAGCCGGTTCATCGATCGATGCTCTGAAGGAAGAGCTCTTCGCCCTGGAAACCGATCATCTTCAACAGAAAATCTCCGAACCGGAATACCTGGAACACAAAGCTGCGCTGGAAGTAGTGCTGCGCCGCGCTCTGACGCGGAACGGAACGCGGAATGCCGCCATCGATTCGTCTTCCAGATCACAGACGGCAGAAGCACAGACGGCGGAGCCGGTTTTCCAGGAAAAAGCATAGTGACGGCCATCTTCCGTATTGTGCGCGCTCTGGCGCTGGCGGTCTGGACGGGTGCTTTACTGTTTTTCGGCTTCGTCGCGCAGGTGGCCTTTCCGCGCCTGGACACGCATGGTGCGGGCGCGGTCGTGCGCGGCTCGCTGGACTCGCTGCACCGGATCGGCTTGGTGGCGGGCGTGCTCTATTTCCTGTTCACACTGCTTCTGCTCGGTTCGCAGCGTGACACGCATCCGGCGCGAGCACTGGAACTCGTACTGGTGGTGGCAATGCTCAGCCTGACCGCCTACGCGCACTTTTCGGTCATTCCACGTATGGAGCGGGACCGCATGGCGCTGCATGACGATCTGAGCCCCGCCACTGCTGCCGATCCGGCGCACAAGCACTTCGATCGGCTGCACTCGCTGTCAGTCAAGCTGGAAGGCGCGGTGCTGATTGAAGGGCTGCTGCTGCTTTGCCTGGGTGTGGTGCATGGGCGCGACGAGGTGGATCGGCTGCAGTAGCCGCTATGCGCTATTCGACCGGCAGCTTGGCGCGATAGCCGTCGCGCGCAATGATCGAATACTTCAGGGGTTTTCCCTTTTCATCGGCCATCTTCAGGGGCTTGCCTTCGGCATCGACCAGATAGACCTTCACCTTGCGGAAGGTGCCGTCATTCTTGTTGTTGGTGGGCCGGTAGGTCAGCACATATTGATTTCGGATGGATTCATTGATTTGCCCGAACACTTCCGGGAGAGCACCCTCGAACATGGGCGAGAAATGGAGACCGCCCGTCATCTGCGCGAAGGTCTTCATTTCGTTGTCGGCCTGCAGGTAGTCCATGCGGGTCATGGGGCCCATGCCTCCACGGGCGTCGGTCAACTCGCGGGCCAGAGAACCGGTGCTGATGGTGAAGATGGTCACGTTCGGCGTGGCCTTGATCTTGGCCAGCATCTTGTCCAGGGTAAGCCGCGACATGGTATCGCGCCCGCTCGACACGAGGATGATGTACTTGCGGCCCTCGACGCGGGTGAGACGGTCAAGCGTTTCGTAGAGGGCGTCGAACTCATTGGTCTCGCTGAAGCCGGGAATGACGAGGCTTTGCAGCGCCTGGGCGATGGTGTCCTTGTTGTTGGTGAAGTCGGTGAGGATGTGGGTGCGCATATCGTAGGTCTCGACCGCGATGTAGTCTTCGGGCTGAAGGGTGCGGAAGAAGCTGGCAGACGTGGTCTGCATGTCGCGGATAAGGGCGTAGGAGTTGGCCGCAAACTCCAGCAGCAGCACCGCCGTGATGGGCGTCTTCGTGGTGCGCACGGTCTGCACCTGCTGCTCGACGCCGTCTTCCACGACCAGGAAGTTGTCCGGCTTGAGACCCTTGACGAACTGGTGATCCTTGTCCAGCAGCACATTCACATCCAGGTTGACGATCGGCACGTCCACCCGCAACGAGAAGATGTCACCGTTCGGGTTCCTGACTCTCTCTTCTGCGGGAGCCGGAGGCGCTGCCGGCTCGTCTTTCTTCTTGGGCAGGACCACGCCGTTCTCCGTGGTGGCTGGTCCCTCCTCGGTCGTGGGGGGCGGCGTCGTGCCGGGACGGGTGGGAGTCTGAGGTGCGGAGGTCTGCGGGGACGGCGTCTGGCCGCGCAGGCACCCAGCCGCAATCGCACCCCATGTCAGGGCCGCTACGACGGCCAGATTCCACACTTTTTTCGATCTCATCGTCTAGCCTCAGGCCCTTGAACAGCCGGTCACGCGAACGAGCCGCATTAATAGTATTAGACGGGGACGCGAACATTCAGCTTCAGCGACGATCTGCGGTGACGGAGGGTACGCTGCACACTGCCGGCGTTCCTCTGCGAAGCGGAGACAGATGGACCGCCACGCAGGAAGCCGGGCAGTTCGCTGAAAAGATTGCGCCTCTTATCAAGGGAAGCAACCGGTGGGGGGTCGTCCCGACCAGAGGCGCCTGTTGATTATGTCACACTGGAACGCTTTTGGCAGAGCAGTTGGCGGCTTCTTCTCCTGGAGATCTGGAGGAGAGACCTGAAGCGGGATCTTGATCGTGAGGAACCGCCTCACCACTCCCCGCGTACAAATGAGTGTGTCTCCAAGGGGTGATGAAATGATGTGCTCAACGTGCGGACGTGAAGAACGGGCAGAAGCGAACTTCTGCAGCAACTGTGGACGTGTGATGGCGTGGCGCGTGAATCCCGGCTACGGGAGTCGTCTGGAGCGGCCGCGTGAAGGCCGAATGGTGGCCGGCGTCTGCCAAGGTCTGGCGGTGCACTACGGCTGGGACGTGAGCCTCGTCCGCATCCTGATGCTGCTTTCCATCGTGTTTACCGGCGTGCCGATCGTGGCGTACCTGGTAGCGTGGATCGTGATCCCGAGCGGTCCTTACCTGCTGCCGGCGGGCATGTATACCCCGCAAGGCGCGGCAGGTACGATGAGTCGGTGAGCGTTTCGTTCCTCGCCAACTCTTCGCGCCCGCTGGCATACGCCGGGGCAGAACTGACCATGGATGGCGTCCCGCTTTCAGCTTTGGCCGAGGAGTTTGGGACGCCGCTGTACGTGTACTCGGCGGCCTCGGTCACCGGGCGCGCGGCGATGATCCAGGCGGCTTTCGCAGGCGTGGAGCACACGCTTTGTTATGCGGTCAAGGCAAACTCGTCTCTGGCACTGCTGAAAAGGCTCGGCGAGCGGGGTTGCGGATTCGATATCGTTTCCGGCGGCGAACTGGAACGGGTGCGGCGGGCTGCCCCGGAACGGCTGGGGCAGGTGGTGTTTTCCGGCGTCGGCAAGCAGGTATGGGAGATGGACGCAGCGCTGCTGGCGAACGACGGGGTTGGCATTCTGCTGTTCAATGTGGAGAGCGAGGCGGAGCTGGAGGTGCTTTCGGCGCGAGCGCAGGCGCTGGGCAAGGTGGCCCGGATCGCCGTGCGGGTAAACCCGGACGTGTTTGCGGAGACGCATCCGTATATCTCCACGGGCATGAGCGAGCACAAATTCGGGATCGCCATCGCCCAGGCCCGAGAGGTGTACCGCAAAGCGGCGAGAATGCCGGGGCTGCAACCAGCGGGTGTCAGCGTGCATATTGGCTCGCAGCTGCGCAGCATGGAGCCATTTGCCGAAGCGTTGCGGCGCGTGCGGAGGCTTGTGGAGGAGCTGCGCGTTGACGGCATGGACATTCGCTATGTAGATGGCGGCGGCGGGCTGGGTGTGGAGTACGGAAGGGCAGCGTTCGATGCCGAGGCGAGTGTAAGGGAGTACGCAAAGGGGTTACGCGGTGTCTTGCAGGGCCTGGATGTACACCTGCTGCTGGAACCAGGCCGATTTCTGGTCGCACAGGCAGGCGTGCTGCTGACGCGGGTGCTCTACACCAAGCAGAACGGCTGCAAGTGCTTTGTGATCACGGATGCGGCCATGAACGACCTGATCCGGCCGTCGCTGTACGGCGCGCATCACGAAATCCTGCCTGCTGTGCACCGGGACGGAGCAAGCGTGGTCGTGGATGTGGTGGGACCGGTGTGCGAGAGCGGCGACTTCTTCGCGCATGATCGTGAAATGCCGGAGACCCATGCGGGTGAGCTCCTGGCGCTGCTGGATACGGGTGCTTACGGGATGAGCCTGAGCTCTCACTACAACACCCGGGTGCGGCCGGCGGAGGTGCTCGTGGAAGGCGGCACAGCAAGGCTGATCCGCCGGCGGGAGACAATGGACGACCTGATGGCGCCGGAAATTGTTTCCCCAGGTTAGCCGTTTTCTACACGTGCTTTCATATCCAGATAAGCGGCTTCGATGAGCCTTCGGACGGATACGGCGTCTGCGGCCACTCCCGGTCTTAGCTTCACATGGCGCATGAACTTGCCTGAACCTTGCAGAAGGCGGGCCGGGTCCGGCAGCGCTGCGCCTTGAAAGAAGCCCACGTTGACGTGTGAAGAGAATACATTCACGTAGCCGAAGGGCGCATCTCCCAAACAGGCAACCGGACAGCCATCGTGCAGGAGTTCCCGTACCTCGTCTCCGCAATTTCGCATCACCTCAAACCATTGACGCGCGATAGCTCCCGTTTCACCTCCGTGCCTGTTCATCCAAGCATCGATAGCTGGATCGCGCTCGGCCGCGCCATGGAACCGCAGCAAGTCCATTTTCATCGGTGCACCACGTTTCGCTACCGGACCTATGCTCTCCCAGGCGGCCTCAAAAAGTCATACTGATCCGCGATGAAGACTCGTGTAAAGCGGCCTCTTTGTTCTGCAGTGGGGTACTATTTCCGGGAACGAAAGGACGGCAGGCAAATGGCGGAAACTGTTGACGTGACGGGAAAGTTTATCTGGTACGACCTGATGACCACGGACGTGGACTCCGCGGCGAAGTTCTACGCAGCCGTGGTGGGGTGGACGGTAAGAGATTCCGGCATGCCGGGGCAGACCTACATGCTGTTTTCTTCGAATGCGGACGCGGTGGCCGGGTTGATGCCGATCCCGCAGCACGCAGGGGGCGCCCCTCCCATGTGGATGGGATACATCGGGGTAGACGATGTGGATGCTTACACAGACAGGATGAAGGCTGCGGGCGGGGTGATGCATCGCGAGCCGCAGGACATTCCAGGTGTGGGGCGGTTTTCCGTGGTGGGCGACCCGCAGGGCGCGGGCCTCATGCTGTTTACGCCTCAGCCCGGGTCACAGCCGACACCCGAAGCGCCGCCGAACACGCCAGGGCGGATCGGATGGTGTGAACTCCACGCTGCGGATGGCGACAAGGCGCTGGAGTTCTACACAGGCATGTTCGGCTGGAACCAGGACGATGAAGTCGATATGGGACCGATGGGCAAGTACCATATTTTCGCGACGGGTGGTCCGCAGGTGGGGGGCATTATGACGAAGATGCCGGGCGCGCCGTTTCCGCCGACCTGGCTGTACTACTTCAATGTCGAAGCCATCGACTCAGCGGCCGACCGTGTCCGCGACGCGGGTGGACAGGTGCAGATGGGGCCGCACGAGGTGCCGGGCGGCATGTGGATCGTGGTGGGGCTGGATCCCCAGGGAGCGATGTTCGCCCTGGTTGCGACCAGGCGTTAGGAGCAAGCAGCGAATCCGCTGGTGCTCCGCAGACCGGCAGGGCCCAGGATGAGAAGCCCGGCGCCGGCGGTCCACATGCTAGAATCACCAGCGGTGCCGACGCTTCGCTGAGCGGTGAAAAGCCTGTTCCGATGCGGCTCGATCGGTTGAAGCACCTAAGTTTCTGCAAGGGGATCGTGATATGTCCGGCCACTCTAAATGGGCAACCATCAAGCATAAGAAAGGCGCACTCGACGCCAAGCGCGGCAAGATCTTCACGCGGCTGATCAAGGAAATTATGGTGGCGGCGAAAGCGGGCGGTGGCGACCCGGATGGCAACCCGCGGCTGCGTACGGCCATTCTTGCGGCGAAATCCGAGAACATGCCGAACGACAACATCGCACGCGCGGTCAAGCGCGGCACCGGTGAGATCGAGGGCGCGCAGTATGAAGACATCACGTATGAGGGTTACGGGCCGGGCGGCGTGGCGATCATCGTCGACGTGCTGACGGACAATCGCAACCGCGCGGTAAGCGAAATCCGGCATGCTTTCTCGAAGAACGGCGGGAACCTGGGCGAATCGGGCTCGGTCTCGTTTATGTTCGCAAAGAAGGGTCTGATCGTGGTCGAGAAGTCAGCTGCCAGCGAAGATAAGCTGACCGAAGTTGTGCTGGACGCCGGTGCGGAAGACCTAGCCGGAGACGGCGACTACTGGGAGATCACGACAGCGCCCAACGACTTCCAGGCGGTGAGCGATGCGGTGAAGGCCGCAGGGATCAAGCCGGAAAGCGCAGAGATCACGATGGTGCCTTCAACGTACCAGAAGCTGGAAGGCACGCAGGCCAGTGCCATGATGCGGCTGCTGGAAACGCTGGAAGATCTCGACGACGCACAGAACGTGTACTCGAACTTCGACATGTCTGATGTTGCGGTTCCGGCTTAAAGCGGATTTGAAACGCGAGATGCGAAAGCCGCCATCGTGATGGCGGTTTTTGATTGTGAGGGAGCAAGGATGAAGAGGTTAGGTGCGTGGGTCGCGGCGTTGGGTGCTTTGCTGGAGATTACGGCGATGGCTCGCGCGCAGACGCCAGGCTTTGGGCCCGGCGCTGTGATCGACCCAGATGTATCTCCAGTTCATCAGATCGCTTCGGACCGCTCGACCTCGTGGGAGTATGGCGTGCAGGTTTCCGGCGGCGTGGGGTTGGAGGATCGCACGAATGACAGCTTCCTGAATGCGGGGGTGCATGCGGGCAAGGTGCTGACTTCGAACTTCTTCAGCGGGTTGCTGCGCGAGAACTTCGAGTACGGCGTGGAGGTGATCCCGTTCTGGCAGTCGTACACGCCGAAGTTCCAGCGGCTGAACTGTCCGGCAGGTGCAACCACCGCAGCGCAGTGCAAAGGGCCGACTACCAGCGGCGGGACGTATCGCGGCGTGAGCGTCGTGCCGATTCAGTTGCGGCTGAATCTTACGCATGGCAAACGGGTGATGCCGTGGATTCAAGGGGCGGGTGGGGTGCTGTACACGACCAGGAAGTATCCGGGGATCGGCAATCTGAACGCCGGCGACCCGACGATGACCGGGCCTGCGGCGGACACCAGCGTCTGGAACTTCACGCCGCAGGGCGGGATCGGCATGCACTACTTTTTGCGCCCCCGGCGGTCGCTGGACTTCAGCGCCAATGCGATGCATCTTTCCAGCGCCAGCCTTGGCGATAAGAACCCTGGGGTGAACGCGAGTGTGCAGTTCGCGGTTGGGTATAGCTGGTGGAAGTAATGTTGACATGGGCGGGGCAGACGCAGATCCTCCGCCTGCGGCGAGGGATGACAGCAAGAACAGCTATGAGTGACACACCCGTCTATGAGTGACACACCGGTCATGGAGTGCGTGCCGAACTTCTCCGAAGGGATGGACCAGGAGAAGATGCGGGAGATCGTGCGCGCCATGCAGGTCGAGGGTGTGCACCTGCTGGATTGGTCGCTGGATGGGGACCACAACCGGTCTGTCGTGACGATTGCGGGCGACCCGGATGGGGTCGTCGAGGCCGCGGTGCGGGCGGCAGGCAAGGCGGCGGAGCTGATCGATCTGCGCAAACAGAAGGGCGTGCATCCGCGCATCGGGGCGGCGGACGTCCTTCCCTTTGTGCCGGTGAGTGGGATTTCGATCGCGCAGTGCGCGATGCTGGCGCGGCAGGCGGGCATGGCTCTATGGCACCGCTTCGGGGTGCCAGTCTACTTCTATGAGGCTGCAGCCGCGAGACCGGATCGCGTGAACCTGGAGGATGTGCGGCGGGGTCAATTTGAGGGGTTGGCCAAGGATGTACGGCGCGATACCACGCGGCGGCCGGACGTGGGCGGACCGGAGTTGCACCTGAGCGCTGGCGCGACCGCCGTGGGAGCGCGCAAGTTCCTGATCGCCTACAACATCTACCTACAGGACAACGATGTGGCGCTCGCGCGCAGTATCGCTCGCGATATACGTGCTTCCAGCGGCGGGTTGCTGGGCGTCAAAGCAATGGGAGTGGTCGCCAACGGGCGGGCGCAGGTGAGCATGAATATCACGGACTTTCAGCGCACGCCGGTAGCCCGCGTTCATGCGGCGGTCGTGGAAATGGCAGAACGCCACGGCTCCGGCGCAGCGGAGGGAGAAATCATCGGGCTGATCCCACAAGAGGCGTACCAACCGAATGCGGAGTGGGTTCGTCAAACAATTGACTTCGATCCGGACCGCAAGATCCTGGAGCGGCGGCTGCAGGACCCGCTCCCGTGGCCCTAGAGGATGAGGAACAGGCGAAAGCGCGCCTTGCTCCGGCTCGCGTTTGACGGAAGAATCAGAGTGGGCGGCATGAGCGTTGCCGCACGGGAAATTGGCAGGGTAGTTATAGCTGAGGAGTTTTGATCGTGAACATGGGGCAAACAAGGAAATTCGGCACAACGGTGACTGCACTGGCGATGGCGGTCGTCGCTCCGCTGGCGGCGTCGGCTTCACAGCTGAGCGGCGATGCGCGCTCGTCGATTCCGCGCGATGTGCAGCAAATCATCGTGGTGGACTACAAGGCCATGCAGAACTCGACGGCGGCCATGCAGCTCAAGGACCGGGTGCTGCCGCCAGAACTGAAGCGATTGGAAACGGCGCTCAAGAGCTCCGGCCTGAAGGTGGATCAGGATGCCGAGACACTGGCGTTCGCGGCGTTTCATGCCCAGGGCATTCCGGATGCGAAGGGCGCTCCAACTTCGGCGAGTACACGCATTCTAGGTGTGGCGCAGGGCCAGTTTCAGACCAACTCGATCCTGGCGAACTTCGCCAAGCAAAAAACGAAGCCGGTCATGGTTCGGCAGAACCAGGTCTGGCCCATGGGTTCGGCAGGGATGAGCGTGGCATTCCTGAACCAGACGACCATGGTGTTCGGCGACCGGGACGCGGTGCGCTCCGCCCTGGATGCGCGCGACGGCCTTTCGCCGAACTTTCTGCAGAACGGCGACATGATGAGTGAGATGGCGCTGGTGGACACGCGCAACGTGTGGAGCTTGCTCGACCAGAAGGGCACCCAGACCATGATGAAGAGCGTGCTCGGTGAGGCATCGCAGCTGGCCGATTACGACACGGTGAAGAATAAGATGAAGAGCGCGCGCTACACCATGGACTTTTCCAACGGAGTGAAGTTCGACATGGCGGTGGTTACCTCTGACAGCATGACCGCGGGCCTGGCTGCTACGCTGATGAAGGGCGTGATGATGATGAAGAAGAGCGGCGGTTCGCCGATTGAGAAGACCGCGATGGACGATACGACGGTGGACTCGAGTGCGGGAACACTGACGGTCGCATATTCGGGATCGGACAGCCAGTTTGACAGCCTGTTGGGATCGCCGCTGTTTCAGACAGTGGTGAAGTAACGGTTCTCTTGCCAGGTGTTTCAACTGACCGGCGGCGGTACTGATGCAGAACATCGGCAGAGCGAGAAACGATTTCTGCGTCTCCGTGCTGACGACAGAAACTGCGTCTCCGTGCTGACGACAGAAACGGAGATGCAAGCCACCCCACGCGGGGTCGTCAGCACTTACGGCAGCGTTCCATCACGGCGGTACGAAGGCGCTGCTGAAGGTCCTCAGGGAAATCGTAGCGGACGTGCTTCTGGTACACCTGAATTGTCTGGCGGGTGGTATCCACGACGACCTCGCAGTGATGACAGGAACAGAGGTGAGCCTTCACTTCGGCGAGCAGTTCCGGTGCGATCTGACCGTCGAAGTAGTCGGTCAGCTTGGCCATGAAGTCTGTGCAGTTCACTTCGCTTCCTCTTTGGTCCGCCTGAAGTACCGGCTGAGGCGTTCTCGCAACTGCAGCCGCGCACGCAGCAGCCGCGACTTGACCGCCGGAATGCTCAGTCCGAGCGCTTCGGCAGTTTCCTCGGTCGACAGGTTTTCGATGTCGCGAAGCGTGAAAACGGTGCGGAAACCTGGTGAGAGGCCAGCAATGGTCTTGCGGAGAATGTCGCCCAACTCCGACGTGGAGTAGATTTCTTCCGGGTTGGGACGCCACTCAGCAAAATCACGAGGAATGGAACCCTCATCGGTCTGCAGGTCCTGGTCCATGGACACGGTCTTCGATGTTTTGCGCTTCCGCAGCCGCATCAAGCTCTCGTTCACGGCGATACGGACGAGCCAGGTAGAGAACTTGGAGTTCCCCTGGAATTGATCGAGCTTCTGGAAAGCCTTGAAGAAGACATCCTGGGTGATGTCCTCCGCGTCTTCGCGATTCTGCGTGATGTGCTGGGCGGTGCGGAAGATCTGGCGGTCGTACTTTACGACCAGCTCCTCGAAAGCGGCCGTGTCTCCGGCGCGGACGCGTGCGACCAGCGCCACGTCCGGATTCTCCGGGTCTTCTACGAATGGAGCGGGAGAATGGCTGCGCGGCGGCCCGGCTGAGGTCTCAGGCGATTGGGTCTGTACAGGCATCGATTTTCAGCGTCCAGTGTACAGGACGGGGCAAGTGCCGATATCTGATGAGAAGCCTGAGAGGAATGAGAGCGTTATCTCAGATGGTTCTATCGGCGAGGGGAAGTCAGAGGCTTCAGAAGCCGCAGGCCGTAAAGTCAAAGAAGAGGTGAGAACACGCGTGTCGGCAGTGGTGAAGAGTTGGGTATGGGGCGCTGTAGCCATCGCAGTCGTCGGGCCGCTGACGTTTGTTGCGGGAGCTTCGCAGGCGAAGAAAAAGACAATTCACGGCGCGGCGGTGGGAGCTCACCACACGGTGAAGCGAGTGGGCTCGCCGCATGCGAGGGCAGGTGCGCACGCGACGAGCGTCAGGTCAGGACGCGGCGGCAAGGGAACGCATGCCGTGGCGCTCCACCCGACCGCCGAGACCCGGCGGCTTTCCGCTGCTTTCGTGGCGTCGGCACAGCTTCGCCCCATGGCGCAACAGCTGGCATCCCTGCGGAGTGCGGCGGCCTATAACGGCGTGCTCGCCTATGCGGGAACGCATGCAGGGGAAGGAGCGGCTGCAGCCGACCTGGCGCTGGGACACGCTTATGCTCTGGACCACCGCTTCGCTGAGGCGGAGAATGCTTTTCGCCAGGCGAGCCAGCAGGGTCAGGCGCTCGGCGACTATGCCGATTTTCTGGGTGCACAGGCGGCGCTGAGCGCCAACAGGCCGGCGGATGTGTCCACCCTGCTTGCGAATTTCACGGATCGTCACCCAGGCAGCCTGTTTGCACCGGAGGTGCCGGTCCTGCTCGCGAACGGATACCTTGCGTCCGGGGATGCCGCCAGCGCTATCCGCACTCTGCAGCCCTATGCGAATACACCGGCAGGAAGTCACGTGGATTTTCGCATGGCGCTGGCCAAGGCGTACCAGGCAGCGGGGCAGATGGATGCGGCGGCGAAGCTCTACCGCAGCGTGTACATCGGGGACCCGCTGAGCAACGAGGCGGCCGCAGCGAAGATGCAGCTTGGGACCCTGAATGCTCCGCTGACGCCGGGTGAGCGTAAACAGCACGCCGACGCCATGTTCAACAGCAAGCATTACGAGATCGCGGCGGGCGAGTACAGGGCTTTGCAGAAGGAAGATACGGACCTTTCCCAGGCGGATCGCGATGCGCTGGAAATCTACAAGGCCGTCTGCGATCTGAAGCTGAAGCGGCTGAGCCGGGGCGACGTAGAACACCTGCCGGTGACGAACGACGACACGGCGGCGCTGAAGATGTATCTGCAATCCGAACTGGCGCGCAACGAGGGAAAGAGCGATGAGCACGATGGGATCGTGCAGGCTCTGCTGCAGCGCTTTCCCGAAAGCCGCTGGCTCGAGGAGGCTCTATTTTCCGGCGGGAACATGTACCTGATCAAACGCGATGCGCCGCGCGCGATTCTGGAATACACGGAGCTTTCACAGCACTTCCCGAACAGCGTGTATGCGCCGGCGGCGCATTGGCACGCAGCTTGGCTCAGCTATCGGCAACGGCAGTTCCCGGCTGCGGCCAAGTTGATGGACGAACAGATCACAAGCTTCCCTGGCAGCTCGGATGTGCCGGGCGCGCTGTATTGGCGTGGCCGGCTGTATGAAGATGAAGAGCACAACTTCGGCCAGGCGATCAACTACTATCGAGCGCTGAACGCGGCGTACGTGAACAGCTACTATGCGATGCTGGGGCGGCAGCGGCTCGCGGTTCTGGGCAACCGCGACGGGGAGCCTGCCGCTGCGGCACTCGCTTCCGTGCGCCAGATAAGCGATCCGCACCTGACCGACGAGCTGCCGGAGAACGATCCCCATCTGATCAAGGCACGACTGCTGGCGAACGCCGCCCTGAATGAGTACATTCGTCCAGAGCTGGCGCTGAGTGAGACCTCAGCGCAGTGGGGAGCGTTGGCCGAGGCGGAGATCTACCAGAGCTTCGGCGAGAACGCCCGCGCGATCCAGTCGATGAAGCGCAGCAAGATTCCGTTCTTTTCGCTGCCCGTGAACGATGTGCCCATGGCGTATTGGCAGCTGGTTTTCCCGCGGCCCTACTGGGAGGCCATCTCGAGCGATTCGCAGGCAAACGGGCTGGACCCTTACCTGGTGGCATCGTTAATTCGACAGGAATCGGAGTTCAACCCAGGCGCGGTGAGCCGCGCCAATGCCTATGGGCTGATGCAGCTGCTGCCGTCCACAGGAAAGTCGATCGCGAAGAAGGAAGGGGAGAAGCATTTTTCCACGGCGGAGCTGCTGAACCCGACGACGAACATTCAACTGGGCACGCGGGATCTGCGGCAGACGATTGATCGCTACGGCGGCGAAGTTCGCTATGCGCTGGCTTCCTACAACGCTGGGGACACGCCGGTGCGGCAGTGGATGACTGCGAGCGATTACAAGGATGTGCCGGAGTGGGTAGAGTCGATCCCGTACACCGAAACGCGCGACTATGTGCAAGCCATCCTGCGCAATCGCGAGATGTATCGGGCGATCTATGGTGGACACTAGCGTCCGGGACAGCGTTCCTGGTGCCCAGAGGGGGACTTGAACCCCCACGACCGGTTAGGGTCTGCGGATTTTAAGTCCGCTGTGTCTGCCGATTTCACCATCTGGGCAACCTGGCTATGCTATCGCAGCGCGTATTGTCCGCGGGTAGCAAAACGGTCTGAATCGGCGCGGTCTGAGGAAGCCGGGCTCGATACCGAAACGCGATCGACTGGTCCAATACGAGCATCTCCAAGGCCACGATCTCGCCGAGTCACCCCTCGGAGATTGCTCCATGAGAGCTGCGAAGAGCGAGTGCGGATGAGTCCTCGCAACTTTCGCGGAATTTCACTGCTCGCAGTGAGCGAACGTAGAACATGAGGTGGGACAATCGAAGTTATGGTCACCCCTGACGAGCTGCGGCAAGTGCGTATCTTCAGCTGTTTAACGGATGCCGAAAGACAGAGACTGGCTTTCCGGGCCGCCGACATACGATTGGAGGCGGGGGAGTGGGTCTTCCGCGAAGGGGAGGCTCCGTGGTTTTTCGTCATTCTTGAAGGCGAACTGACGCTTTTCAAAGACGTCATGGGCCGGGAGCAGGAGATTCATCGCTACAAGGTCGGCGAGTTTTTCGGGGAGATCCCGATTCTGCTGGGCTCGCCGACCTTTGCGTCAGTCAGAGCGTTCACTGAGGCGCGGGTGCTCCGCTTCGACCGGCAACAGCTGCACGAGCTAATCCGGGAGTCCGCCCAGTGCAGCGCCGTCATCCTGCAGACGATGAGCGACCGCCTGAACAGCGTGCAGCAGTATGCGGCGGAGACGCCGATAGCGCGCGTGCTGATTGTGGGAAGCCAATATGACACGGACTGCCGTGATATCAGGAATTTCCTGAGCGCGAACAGGATCCCGTACGAGTGGGTGGACAAAGACCGCGAGCCGGAACGCGTTCCGCCGTGCATGCCAAGGGACCTTACGGGCCCCGCCGTTGTGGTCGACCGTCAAAAGTGCCTTCACGGCCCGACCGTACGTGAGGTGGCAGAGGCTCTCGATCTGCAGACCGCGCCCAAAGAGGAGCACTATGACGTCGTAGTGGCAGGTGCTGGACCGGCCGGCATGGCGGCCGGCGTATACGGCGCTTCGGAAGGCCTGAAGGTGCTGCTTGTGGAACGGGCCGCAGCAGGCGGGCAAGCCGGCACCTCATCGCGCATCGAAAACTACCTCGGCTTTCCGCATGGCATTTCCGGCGACGATCTGAGCGGACGCGCCTTGCAGCAGGCGCGTAACTTCGGAGCGCAGATCGCGATGACACGATCGATTGTGTCGATCGTGCCCCTGCAGAGTGGCTACTGCGTGGAGCTGGATGGGGGCGAGAGAGTCTCCACCAAAGTTGTGGTGCTCGCAACCGGCGTGGAGTGGCGGCGGCTGCAGGTGGAAGGGATCGACAGGCTGCAGGGACGCGGGGTGCTGTACGGAGCCGGGCGTACAGAGGCGAACAGCGTGATCGGAAAGAAAGTGTTTCTGGTGGGTGGCGGGAACTCGGCGGGACAGGCCGCGATGTTCTTTGCGAACTATGCCGCCGAGGTAAAGGTGCTGGTGCGCGGCAAAGGATTGACGCTCACCATGTCGACGTATCTGATCCAGCAACTGGCGGTAAAGAACAATGTGGAAGTGGTGCCCTATACGGAGGTACTCGCGGCAGCCGGTGAGGAGAAATTGGAGCGCATCCAAGTGCGGCAACGGGTGCCGGGAGAGGCGGAGCGCCTGGAGACCTGGGATGCGGATGCACTCTTTCTCATGATTGGCGCCGATGCCAACACAGGCTGGTTGCCGAAAGGTTTGGAATGCGATGAGCACGGCTATATCTGCACGGGCCGCGACCTGGTTCACTGGTCCATCGCCCGGGAGCCTTTTCCGCTGGAGACCAGCCTGCCGGGAATCTTCGCTGCAGGCGACGTGCGGCATGGCTCGGTCAAGCGTGTGTCCAGCGGCGTGGGCGAGGGCAGTATGTCCATCGCTTTTATCCATCAGTATCTGGCATTGACAGAAGAGCAGCAGCGGCCGATCTAAACTGAACCAGGCAATCAGATCGTCCTCTGCCTCTACCAGTCCGTCAGCGTGCCGTCCAGCAGGCGAGCAACCGGCAGGTAGGCACGTTGATAGGGGTACCTGGCCGCCAGCATTTCGTCAATCTCCACGCCGAGGCCGGGTTTGTTTCCCGGGTGCATGTAGCCGGCCTCAAAGCGGTACTCATGGGGAAAGACTTCGTCGGTGAGCGCCGTGTGCGGCATGTGCTCCTGGATGCCGAAGTTGTGGACCGCGAGACCAAAGTGCAGCGCGGCGGCCATCGTGACCGGCGACAGGTCGGTGGCGCCGTGAAAGCCTGTCTTCACGCTGTAGATCGCCGCAAAATCCGCCGCTTTCTTCAGTGCGGTAATACCCCCGCCATGCACGATTGTCATGCGGATGTAGTCGATCCATTGATGGCGGATGAGGTCGTGCGCATCGTGAAAGGAGCTGAAGACCTCTCCCGTAGCGATGGGTGTGGTGGTGTGCCGGCGGATGAGCGCGAAGCTCTCCTGCAGCTCTGCCGGCACGGGGTCCTCCATCCAGAAGAGGTCGTATGGTTCGAGCGATTTTCCAAGTCGCGCCGCCTGTATGGGTGTAAGGCGATGATGCACGTCGTGCAGCAGGTGCACGTCTTCACCAGCGGCCGAACGCACTGCGTCAAACAGCTTCGGTGCGAAACGCAGGTACTTCTCCGTAGACCACGGGCTCTCGCCGGGCAGGCCGCGTTCGGCGGGCTCGTACGGCTTGCCGGCCTTCGGCACGCCATAACTCGAGGACACGCCCGGCACGCCGGCCTGCGCACGCACGGCCAGGTAACCCTCGGCCATGTGCTTCTGCACGGAATCCACGGCTTCGCTGATGTCGGCTCCATTGGCGTGCGTGTAGACCATGCAGCCCAGGCGGCTGGCGCCTCCAAGCAGGTTGTATACCGGCGTGTTCAAGGCCTTGCCCTTGATATCCCAGAGCGCGACATCGACCGCCGCAATGGCGGACATGGTCACGGGACCTCGCCGCCAGTACGCACCGCGGTAGAGGTACTGCCAGATGTCCTCAATCGCGAACGGGTCGCGGCCCATCAGGCAGGGAATGACATGCTCGCCAAGGTAACTCGCCACTGCCAGTTCGCGGCCGTTGAGAGTGGCATCGCCCAGGCCGTAGACGCCTTCGTCCGTTTCAATGCGCAGGGTGACGAAGTTGCGGTCGGGCGAACAGACGATGAGGCGAGCATCGATAATCTTCATGGTGCAACCCCGGCAGCGTTCCCGCCCTTCCTTGTGGCATGACTGGATGCCTGAGAGCCAGGCCGTGTCGCCGGAGTATTTCGCGCGTCGAAGTTAAGACGCATACCGTAGCCGGACTGTAATGATGCCGATCGTGAGCTGTCAAGCAGGCTTTGAGGGAGCCTCCCTGCGTTTATGACGGCAGCATCATTGGCTAAAGCTCAGGCTTGTTCAACGGTTCTTTCTTTTGCGAGGATTCGGGTCGCTGCCCTCAAGACAACGAGCACCATCAGCAGGCGGAACAGAATCACGAGTGCTCCGGGCCAGAGATGTGTTTCGCGTACCGGATCGTCCAGATGGATGGATTTCCACGCGTCCAGTAGCGGAATCAGATCCACTGCCTGCCACAGGTAATGTTTGCTCATGATCCAGAACGTCAGCTGTTCAGGATGGGTGTAAGCGGAAGGCCGAAGCCTGGCGAAGCCGTACGCAGTAGATGCCCACGAGAACGCAAGCAACGCCGCGACCGGCACAAGAACAGTCACTTCGAAGATTCTGGTCTGCCGAGGATCGTGAGAGAACTCGTGCTTGAGGAAGTGCTTTTCCATGAGGGGTACGAGCCATCGCTTGAGACCTTGATCGGGAGGAGCCTGCGTTTCACGGATGAACTGAAAGCCGCATAACACCAGCGCGACGCCCGCTAGCGTGAAGCTTAGAGAGAAGAAGAGACCCACCAAGACATTGATCCAGTAGGTGATCTTTGTCACGAGAAAGATCAGAGCGAAGTAAAGCGGCGGTCCGGTGAGGCTTCCGATCAGAAACGCCACCCATACCGGCATCTGCGGCTTGGCTTCCGACGAAGATGAGGCCATGGGGAACTCCTACTCTTTCAGCACAGGATGAGGGTCTTCTATTGCGCGGGAACACGCCGGCGGGCCTTGAGAAGGACGTCCACCGGGTCGGGGCGGTCGTCCCAGAACTCGAGGTGTATGCGGCCGTCGGGCAGTTGCGTGACGGTCGTGGGAGTTGCGCTCCATGTTGCGTACCAGCCGGAAGGCAGGACCACGGAGTTGCGTGGGCGGCCAAGGGAGCGGTCGAAGATGAGCTCCGCATCAGCATGATTGGCCAGGGTGCCAGGGTCGAGACGGTAGCTTGCCGGCGCCGTGTAGGACTCCAGAATGCGCAATCGCAGCGAGCCGCCTGGCTGCACGGGCGGGAAGGTGATCACGACGGCATGAGCGGTGTCAGCGAGGGGTTCACCGGCTTCGATGTGCGCGGCTTTCATCTCTGCGCCGGTCATGGTCGTTTCGGGAAAGGTGTCGCCGGTGTCGAGCGAATAGGCGGAAGGATCGGTGGCGGTCGAGCCCTCGCGAACGACGTTGATGTAGTGGCTCGTGCCGGGGCGGGTCTCCGTGTAGTCGTGGTACAGGCGGAAGGTGTGGCTTTCAGGCTGCTGGAGGAAGTAGGTGATATCGCGGTCAGCGTGGGCGCGCTCGGCGAGCCGGGCACGCTCGGACTCACCGGCAAACGGCGCTTCCCAGGATCGCTGTGAAGTGGCTGGATGCGGCAACGAAGCAGCGCCGGTCTGCGCATCCTTGGTCGCGTGCAGGATCAGCGGAGCTTCGCCGGCGCCGGCATGCATGAAGGCGACGGCGGTACGGCCGTCCTTCTCGGTGAGAATCTGCGCGGGAACGGTGCAGCCGGTAAGCTCGTAACCGGGTGGCAGGACGACCTTGTTGCGCTTAATGCCCAGCGGACGGTTGAAGACGATGCCTTTGTCGTCGGCAGAGTAGCTCTTTGCGTCTTTGTAGGTCTTGATGATCACGACGCGGCCCTGGCCGTTGGTCGGTACAGGACGGGCCAGCTCGACGCGGATGTAGTCGGTGTCGGGGGAGGCGCGGGACATCAGCGGGTCTTTGCGGGCTTTGTCACCGCTGATGACAGAAAAGTGGAGCGGCTTGCCTGTGGACGGATCCAGGACGGACTCATCGCTGGCCACTGAGCCTTTGCGAATGGGATTGTAGAAGACCTTGGCTCCGGCGGTGGTCGCTGTGACCTCGTAGTAAATCTTGAAACTTGCTGCGCCGGGGTCGAGCAGTTCGTAGCGGGTGTACTCATCCGTTTCAGTCTGCTGGGTGGCAGGGGTAGGGAAGAATACAGCGTCAGGAGACTGGGCGCGGAGTTCCAAGCCGTAAGTGGGCGCAAGACACAAAGCCGTGAGAAGGCTGACGAGACCAGGACGAGGCATGCTGCTTATGCTACCGGTTGCGCAAGAGACTCAAAAGCCCCCGTGCTACCCTGACCCGCATGACACCTCCCTTTGTACGGGTCTTGTTGCCGGCAATCCGTTGCGCGTCTGCTTGCGGGTGGGCTTTGGCGCAGAGCGGCGGGGTTCAAGCCGCAACGGAACAGCGGACAGTGCAGGCGATCGATTCTGGAACGCCGAAGGCTGTGGCCTTGCTGCAGCAAATGGTCGAGATCAACAGCGGGACCGGGAACCTCGCCGGCGTGCGCGCTGTGAAGGACCTGCTCGCGCCGCGGCTGGAGGCGCTCGGTTTCCAGGTGACGTGGCATTCCATGGAAGAGGTGCATCGGGCTGGCGACCTGGTTGCCTTGCACGCATGTCCTGCAGGCCCTGGGAAGTGTGGGCGGCGAGTGCTGCTGATCGGCCACATGGATACGGTCTTCGAGCCTTACAGCAAGTTTCAGCACTATGAGGTGGTCGCCGGGTCGAATGGCAAAGCCGCGACTGGCCCCGGGGTGAACGACATGAAAGGCGGTCTGGTAGTGATGCTGCTGGCGCTGGAAGGAATGAAGGCGGCCGGGGCGCTGCAGCGGAGCGAGATTCGCATTGTGCTTTCCGGCGACGAAGAGAACCATGGAACGCCTGTCACGGTGTCACGCAAAGACATGGTGGATGCCGCGAAAGGGAGCGATGTGGCGCTGGAGTTCGAGACAGGGACGCGGAACAAGGGCGCGGACACAATCAGCATCGCACGCCGGAGCTCCACTTCGTGGACGTTGAAAACGACGGGCGTGAGTGGACATTCGTCGCAGGTGTTCGGAGACCGCCTGGGGTTCGGCGCGATCTACGAGTTGGCGCGCATCCTGGATCGTTTCCGGACGGAGCTCCGGGAGACCGGGCTTACCTACAACGTGGGGTGGTGGCAGGAGGGCAGACCGAAGAGATCAACGCGGGCGAAGCAAAGGCGGCGGGAAAGAGCAACATCGTGCCACCCGCAGCCGAGGCTCGAGGCGACATGCGGACGCTGAGTGACGAGCAGACCGCGCGGGTGCAGTCGAAAATGCAGGCTATTGTGAACGCACACCTGCCCGGCACAGGCGCGACGATCGCTTTCGATGAAGGGTATCCAGCGATGGCGCCAAGCGAAGCGGGTCACGCGCTGGTGCGGGAACTGAATGCCGTGAACCGGTCGCTGGGCCTTCCCGAAGAACCGGAGCTGGCTCCCATGCTGCGCGGCGCGGGCGACATCGCGTTTGTGGCGGCCTATGTGCCGGGACTGGTGGGCACGGGTGCCATGGGAGAAGGCGCGCATGCGGAAGGCGAGACGGTCTTCCTGGATTCGATCCCGGTGCAGGCCAAGCGCTTTGCGGTGCTGATGGAGCGGTTCTCGCAGGAGCCTGCAGCGGCCCATTGAGCCGCACTGGCCGCGTCTCGAAGGTGGAGCCGCTGTACATTAGATCACTGTGTTCCCAAATGCCCCGGAGGCCGTGTTGATCCACCGCGTTCTTCTCGTCTTATGTTCTGCAGCGATTCCGGTCGCTATTCCGCTACTGGCCAAGCCGGCCTTGGCACAGCAGGCAACTCTGGCAGCGGACACGGGTGTAGCGCCACCGCCTCCTGACTACTCACAAGCTGCTTCGTGGGCGTGTCGCCCGGGAGAAGCGGGCGGCGCTTGCGGAGGCTCCCTGGATGCTGTGCGGCTTTCGATCAAGGGAGACCGCACATCCGACGCCTTTCACGCCGCGGCCAACCCGCCCATCGACTGCTTCTACGTCTACCCGACAGTGTCGGCGCAGGAGATCGACTACGCGCGGCCGGTGCACGAGCGTGCGGTGGACTCGGTGATTCACGATCAGGCGGCGCGACTGGCCGCTCAGTGCCGCGTCTATGCGCCGCTCTACCGGCAGCTAACGGGACCGGGGCTCAGCAGGGCGCTGCACTCCGGACATGGGCTGGCGAACAGCTTCGACTTGCCGTATGCCGACGTGGTGTCGGCCTGGCGGTCCTATCTGGCACGCGACAATCAGGGGCGCGGCGTGGTGTTGATCGGTCACAGTCAAGGCTCGATCCTGTTGGAAAAGCTCCTGGCCCAGGAGATAGAAGGTGCGCCGGCACACGCGCTGCTGGTGTCCGCGCTCTTGGCCGGCGACCCTGAAATGCTGGTGCCGGAGGGGGCAGTGGTAGGAGGAACATTCAAGTCCACGCCGGTTTGCCGGAGCAAGGATCAGGTGGGCTGCGCGATGGCGTGGTCTACCTATGCCGCCGATGCCGCGGACGATCCGGCACGGCGGTCGTTCGCGCGTGACATCTCACGGGATGGCACCAGCCTGCGGGCCGTGTGTGTGAACCCGGCGGCGGTGGGTGGCGGGGTTGCGCCGCTGCATCCGGTGCTGCCGGCCTTGCAATCAGGTGCGCAGGCTGGGGAGGCCGTGGCGGCGGGCGGCGGTTTCATAGAGTTTGACGGCGAGGCGACAGGAGTGTGCAAGACCGATGACCACGGAACTATTTTGGAAGTGACCGTAGCGCAAGGACCTGCAGGCGAACCACTCCGCAAGCGGCTGCAGAGGAACGCGCTGCCGGTGTCGTGGGGCCTGCACGGGTTCGATGTCGCGCTGCTGGAAGGGGATATTGCCGCGCTGCTGCAAGCGGAAAGCCACGCGTGGATGACGAAACATCCGGCGACGAGCGGAGCCAAGTAGCTTCCGTAGTGGATCTGCTTGCGTGTGTCTTGCATGCCTCTTGTCAACGTGGCATCGCTCTGCGATTGAGCTTTGCCTCTCCGTCACCGCGTGAAGATCTCAAAGGTAATGGCAGGACGGTCCGAACGGATCGGACGTAGCGACGGAGAGTGAAAGGATTCACGGAAATCTCGTTCATACTCATCCTGACACTCATCTGAAGGGCAAACGTTCTGGGTCCGCTTTTCTCCCTTGGGAGTTTGGCGCATCCCTCATCCGCCATACGCTAAAGGCCATCATGATCGCGACGCAAAGAAATTCTGTACAGGCGTTCCTTCTGCTCTTCGTTTTGATCGTGCTGGGGGGATGTGGCTCCGGGTTTGCCAGCAATGGCGCTGCCACAACCACAACGACAGAGAAAAGTATCTGGGTCTCGGCCTGGGCCGATGCGCCCGACAGCTCTGGCGGAGCGGCTGGTTCCGAGCAGACGTTCCGCGAAATGGTGAAACCGACCGTGGGAAGCCGCGGTGTTGTGAGGCTGCACTTTTCCAACTACTTCGGCGCGGCCCCCGTGACGCTCGGGGCGGTGCATGTAGGCGTACAGGGGAAAGGAGCTTCGGTTACCGGCGATGTAGCCGTGACGTTTGCAGGTGCAGGTTCGGTGACGATCCCGGCGGGAGGCTTTGTGACCTCGGACCAGGTGGGCCTGGTGTTTTCCTATGGCGCCGTGCTCGCTGTCACGGAGTATGTCAGCGGCTCGTGGACTGGGCTGACTCAGCACAACCAGGCGGGCAGCAATGTGACGAGCTATGCGACGGCCGCGAACGCCGGCAACAAGACGAGCGACGCCGCTGGGTCCGCGTTTACGCAGACGACCTTCAACACCTACCTGCTGGATCGCGTGGAGGTCTATGGGAGCTATGCCGGGACGGTAGCCGCGTTCGGAAGCTCGACGACGGATGGAATCGCATCCGGTCTGGACCAGCACATGACATATCCCGAACAGCTCGCCGCCGCGCTGCATGCGGCGGGGCGGGATGATGTGGGCATCGCTAACGTGGGAATCGCCGGCACGCAGGTGCTGGGTGGGGGCGCGACCTCTGGCATTCCGCGCTTCGCACGGGATGTGCTAGGTCAGCCGAATGTGACGGCGGTGATCGATTACCTGGGCGCGAACGACCTGCGCGGAAGCTGTGTGACGGCAGCGGCGCTGATCGCGGGCCGGCTGAACCTTATCGGGCAGGCGCATGCCGCGGGGTTGAAGATTTATGAGGCGACAACGGCTGCTTCGACTTTTTGCGGGAGCCAGAGCCCCGGGGGGTACGGAACGCGGTTTGCGCAGGGCTCCGGGGAGGAGGCGCAACGGTTCCTGCTGAATGCGTGGGATGTTTCGACTGCGGCTTCCACCGTGAATGGGATTGCGGTGCAGCCGCCGCAGACAGATTTCATCCTCGACTTCAGCGGGGCGCTTGCCGATCCGGCGAACCTGAGCTATATGCTCCCAGCCTACGACTCAGGGGACGATATTCATCCCAACGCCGCTGGATATGCGGCGATGGTGAAAGCCATTCCGCTAACGCTTTTCTGAGCATCGTCCGCGGCGATCCCCCCCCCTCGTGATGTTGCGCAAAATCTTCTATCGAATGCAGTTGACGCCGGACTTCGATGCCCGTTGATGGCAGCACGCGCAAGGGTACCCAACTTCTACGGCCGGTTTCTGTCAAGTGAGCTCTCGATAGATGCGGAGGTGCTGTAGCAGCTCTACTGGAAATCGGCCAAGGTGTAGAGGGGGCGGATTTCGATCTCGCTTGGGCCGGGCATGGGGTTGGGACAGCGCTTGACCCAGGCGACGGCCTCATCCATGTCCTTGACGTCCCACAGCCAGAAGCCTGCGACGAGCTCGCGAGGCTGGGCGAACGGCCCGTCGATGACCTCGCGGCCGGGTCCCTCGAAGGCAACTCGCTTGCCCTCAGAGGAAGGCTTGAAGCCACCGAGCACATCGCCGTTCGCGCCGCTCAGGATCCCGGCGGCGCGGAGCTCGTCGTTGAACCTGCCCATGGCCTCCATGATCCGGGTCCGCTCCGGACCGGGTGAGATTCCCTTTTCGCTGTCTTCTGTCGCCTTCACGAGCACCATGACACGCATGTTTTCTCTCCTCGAGCAGCAATTCCTTACGTGACGGTGAGATGCGGGGCCACCCGTCTGGCCTACCCGAGAGCGGGCTCAAGCCGGGCAGCCGCCGTGGAGGGCTGTGGGACGCCCGGGAAGACGAAGGTGATGCCGTAGTCCACGGAAATGTCTACCAGTTGCTGCAGGTCCTTAGGAAGAGAAAGGGTGGAAAGAAGCTGCAGATAGTCCGCGAAGCGGCTCGGCGTGCAGATGAAACAAATCTTGCCCTCCGTTTGACCGGCGTTGCGAAAGGTATGGACTTGGCCGCGTTGGGAGAAGTAGCCGCTGCCGGTGAGTGGCGTCCATGACTCGCCGTTGAATATCTCGAACTCGCCATAGATGGGCAGGAAGAACTCGTCTTCGTTCAGGTGGAAATGCGGGGGCGGGCCGCCTCCGGGGCTACAGGTCTGGCTGCCGACGCTGAGAGTGGAGCCGTTGTTCCCATCGGCGTAGATTTCGACGGGATCTCCGAACACGGTGAAGGTCTTGAGTATGGGCACGAATAGAACTCCTCGGGGAATTTGCGCAACGTTCAAAGTGAATGCTTGCTGGAGGGAGTTACGAAGGATATTCGAGAGCGGTTCCAGTTTTTTCTAGAGAGCGTTTGGTCACCGCCCCTCCCACTTCTCTCAATCCATGGCCTTCCGAAGCTTGCCTGTGCCGCGGATTTGCGGTCGTCCGAAGTCTTTGTTGCCGCATCCGCGATGAGACCTGCGAATGGATGGGCCACTCGCCCACCCCGCCCCTTTCCCGGCTGCGGCGGCTGCACCGTTCCGGCCATTGCCGCAACGAATTGCCTGCGGCTTGCGAGACGATCG
>CAXTPR010000022.1:0-60959 GCA_964246235.1 uncultured Acidobacteriaceae bacterium | reverse complement strand
CGCGACCCTCTGGACTTTCGCCGGGAGTACGCGGGTGCCTCCAGCAAAAGAGGGGCCACCTGCGCAGGGGAAAGATGGTGGACGCGGAAGGAATCGAACCTTCAACCTGTCGATTAAGAGTCGAATGCTCTGCCAGTTGAGCTACGCGTCCGGGCTGCAAACCTCGTTCTCACAAGCGAGGTGCGAACATTTTGAAAACGTTCGAAGGTTGCGGCGGAGCCGCCGCAACGAAGATTAGTGTAGCAGACACGCCCACGGGGTTGCAGAGTTCAGCCGTAGCCTGCTGAGAACTCAGCCGATGAAGTCCACTTCTGCATTATGGGGGATGATGCCGCGCTCGTAGCCCATCGCGAGGAACTTGCGAATCGCTTCGCGTCCGTCATCTCCGTAGTTCAGGGTGCGCTCGTTGACGTACATGCCGACGAAGCGGTTCGCCGAGGCAGGGTCGAGATCGCGGGCGAACTGCATGGCGTATTCGAGTGCGGCTTCGCGGTGGTCGAGTGCATGCTGGATGCTGTCGCGGAGAGCGTTGGTCGTGATCAGCTGCGCGTCACCGCCCAGCGAACGCCGAATCGCATTGCCGCCAAGGGGCAAAGGCAGGCCGGTGAGGTCGCGCCACCACACGCCCAGGTCGATGATCTTGCGCAGGCCGTCGCGGGCGTACGTGAGCTGTCCCTCGTGAATGATGAGGCCAGCCTCGAACTCGCCCGCCTGGATAGCGGGGATGATCTTGTCGAAGGGAACCGTCGCGGTCTCGATCTCCGGGGCAAAGAGCCTGAGGGCAAGATAGGCGGAGGTCAGCTTGCCGGGAACGGCGATGCGCAAGCGTCGCATTTCATCGACCGTGTACGGCTTGGCAGCCACGATCATGGGCCCGTAGTTTTCGCCCATGGAGCCGCCGCACGCCATGATGGCGTAGTTGTCCTGGATGTATGGGTAAGCATGGAAGCTGACGGCGGTGACATCGTATGTCTGGGCCGTCATGGCCTGGTGGTTCAGGGTTTCGATATCGGTCAGAGTGTGGTGGAAGCGATAGCCCGGAACGCGTACCTTGTTGGTAGCGAGGCCGTAGAACATGAAGGCATCGTCGGAGTCGGGGCTATGGGCAATGCTGATGTCGCGTATTGCAGTTTCTGCGGAAGTCATCTGGTCCTGAAACATGAGTACAGCAGTTGGATGCGTTTGCTGGGTCCGCAGCGTGCAGGTGTTGGAGTTCAAGCCCGGTCCGGTTTGACGGCTGACCTCCCGGCCAAGGCGCTGTAAACGCCGGAAGCGGCGAGTATCTTGACGACCTCACCGGGGAGGAAGGGGAGAACGCCCTGTAGCCACGCCCCGCGGAGGGAGACGTGGGTGAGCAGCAGGAGCCAACCGGCTCCGGAGACATAAAGAAGCACAACGGCCGCGCCGCACCCCAGGGCCGCCGCGACAAACGGACGAAAGCGGCCGCGCAGGAGCCGCGGAACACCTCCGGCAAGAGCGGCAACGAACGGATATGCCACGAGGTAGCCGCCGGTGAAGCCGACAAGCTGGGCGACCCCGCCCGGTCCCGCCGGACTGAACACGGGCAAGCCGGCTGCGCCTTCCACAAGGTAGGCGAGCATTGTCAGAAAGCCACCGACTGGCCCAAAGGCCAGGCCGACGCCCAGCACAGCCAGGGGCTGCAGCGTCAGAGGTACGGCCGTGAACGGCAAGGTAAAACTGATATGGGCCGCGACCGCAACGACCAGTGTGGCAGCAAGGCCCAGAAGGAGCCGACCGGGGATTGTGGTGGTGAGTCCCCGTGGAACGAAAGCAGACGCGGTTTGCGTGGAAGTACTTTGCATGGTGTTCCTCAAGTGGGACGCTTACCTGCTGCGGTCCCGTTTCCGCTCCCGCCGGCTTGGCCCGTTTCAACGCCGGGACGACGTGCCGGAGTGGGATCAGTCACAACGTCGAGTTGCTTCGCAAAGGGGTTCCATGCTGCATGCCCAAGGGCGGATTCGGGCGAAGTCACGTTTTGCCTGCCGAGCCGCGTGGGAAAGTGGCGCAACCGCGGTGGTGGAGCAGGGGAAGGACTCGGCGGCGGCGGCGGGAAGAACGCGGCCCCTGACGCTACATTGGCGCCGGTTGTTAGAGGATCCAGACTGTCTGCCTTGCGGGCGGCGCTGGCGCGGCTTCGGCGGCGCTGGCGAGCGTGCCGCACAAACTTCACAATGGAGATCGTCGCCCAGACAAGGGCCACGAACGCCAGGATCGAAAGTGCGAACAGGACCGGCATCCGACCTGACAAGAATACCAAAGCCGCCGGTGCATGCCGGAGCTCCCCCGCAGGCTGAGCGGACGAGGGCAGGTGCCCAGCGACTTGCCCGGCGAGGTGCCCAGAGAAGGTGTCCCGACCAGGCGCTACGAGAGGTGCCCAGAGAGGTTCCCCGATGTTTGCGCGGAGTCTTGCGGATGCCGTGCCCGCGCGATACTGGAACGACATGGGTGTGAACTCCTACAGCGAGGCGGGCGGACGGAGCGGCAAGCGCCTGCAGGCACGTGGCGCCGCCTTAGCGAGCGCGGCCAGCGACCGTGTATTCGGCTGGCGCCGCAAGGCTGCCACGATTGCTGCAGGAGCATTGGCTGTCGCGCTCGCCTATGGCGTCGTCTTCGGGCACAACGGGCTCACGGCGTTTGCGCACAAGCGTAAGGAAACGCGCGACCTGCAACTCCAGATGGAGCAGCTGCAGGCTGAAAACGATCGCATCCGCGGGCGGGTGGATCATCTGCAAACCGATCCCGGCGCCATCGAGCACGAAGCTCGCGAGGACTTGCATTACACCCGCGCCGGTGAGGTGATTGTCACCTTGCCTTCCAGGCCAGCCTCCAAGCAACAGCTCCCTCCGGAGTAGCTCCCCGGCACAAGAGTAGCGATGCGGGCTGGCCACGCGAACGCTCCCCATAGAATGGGATCCGATGAGCGTGCTGGACCGGACTCCTCCCCAAGCAGATCACCGACTGGCCTATGGTGCGCTGCCGCTGCAGTTCGGTGACCTCCGCCTGCCGGGACCACGTGGAGGGCTGCGAGCCCCCGTGGTGGTTCTGATCCATGGGGGCTGGTGGCAGAATTCCTACGACCTGAGCTACCTGGGATTTCTGTGCGAAGCGCTGCGGATGGTGGGCGTAGCGACCTGGTCGCTGGAGTACCGCCGCGTGGGCGATGCCGGAGGCGGATGGCCGGGAACGATGGCGGATGTTTCCGCAGGCTTCGATTATCTGGCGGAACTGGCGAAGAGCTACCCGCTCGATTTGTACCGTGTAGCGGCGGCAGGGCATTCAGCCGGGGGGCAATTGGCATTCTGGCTGGCGGGACGGGGCCATATTCCCGCGGAAAGCCCACTGTCTCTGCCACAACCAAAAGTTCATCCCGGGGCTGTAGTCGGACTCGCCGGGGCGGTCGACCTGCGGTTGTGTGTGGAACTCGGCGGATTCTTCCGGTTCCGGCGCTCGCGGCCCATGGCCGAAAGCCTGCTGGGTGGATCTCCCTCCCAGGTGCCGGACCGGTATCGCGCCGCCAACCCGGGCGATCTGCTGCCGTTCGGGTCCCGGCAAATTCTGTTGCAGGGAAGCGAGGACGACCAGATTCCTCCGGAGTTGCCGCTGCGCTGGGCGGAAAAGGCGAGGCAACAGTGGGACCGGGTCGATGTGCAAATCCTGCCCGGGGCTGACCACTTCGACGTGGTGGATCCGCAGAGCAAAGCATGGCCGGCAGTGCAGAAGGGCTTGCTTGCGGCCGTCGGGCTCTAAGCGATCCTTCCTGCGGATGGGCCGTCTGAGCCAAGGCCGAATCTATCCCGCCAGCTGAACCAGCCGCTCCGGCCGGGGAAACTCCTCAGGGTGGAGGGCTGCGGCGAGGCAGGCAAGGCCGTGCATTAGGGTGTGTGCGGGAGTGTTCAGCCATTCATCCGGAATGCAGAAAACGCGGCGTTCCTGAACTGCACGGAGGCCGCTCCAGCCGCGCTGTTGAACGACACGTGCCAGAGGGACACGATCGCCTGCGCCGCACCAGGCGAAGACAAGTACATCCGGATTAGCGGCAGAGATCGCTTCGGCGTTGGTATGGGCACCGGGAACTCCCAGGAATTCGCCTCCGGCGGCTTCCACCAACTCTGCGACCCAGTCCTGGGAGTGGATCAGGGGCTTGCCCCATTCTTCACAGTAGACGCGTGGCCTGGCGCGGCTGGCGGTGCGCTGCCGCGCGGCAGACAGGATGTGTTCCATGCCAGCGATCAAAGTCTCGCCTGCGCCGCCGGCGTTGGTGAGGCTCGCCAGCAGGCGAATGTCGTTGAACACGTCGGCAAGCGTGCGGGGGGCCAGCGCGAGCACGGGCAACGAACTTTTGAGAATCGCAGCCAGGGACTCCATCCGGTAAGGAACGGAAGCGACGACCACGGACGGTTGCGCGGCAACAATCTGCGCGGTATCGGCTGTCCAGGAGTCCTGCAGCACGGGCAAGCCCCGAGCCGCGAGCTCGGGAAGGACGTCGACGCAGTAGCGCGTGTGGGCGCACAGGTGGTCAAGCTGGCCCAACGCGTGCAGGGTGAGGGTGACCGAGGGCTGAAGCGAGGCGAGACGCACGTTAGCTGCAGTTATCGCACGAGAAGACATTATTCGCTTTATCTTCGCTTATAATTCAGCAGATGAATCCACCAGCGGCGGGTCCCGGAGGTTTACGCAAAGAAATCAGCGCCCGCAACTTGCAGCGCGCCACCGGATGTGATTTCGAGACCACCTATGGACGCACGGCGCACGTGATCTACGCGCCCTCGCGGACCGGCGGGCATGGCAACTTCCTTGCGGCTGCTTACCGGCGCATACGGTCCAATGGGGACTGGGCGCGGCGGCTTACCAAGGCTTACACCGCGAGCGCTCTGGTTGCACGCGCGGGGGACCGCCGCCGGTCGGAACTGGAGTGCGCGACAAGCTCCGATGCGCTCCTGATGAATGTCTTCTGTTACCCAGGCGTGCTGCGCAGGCCGGGGTTGTGCGCACTGCTGGGCGTTGCGCCGGGCATGAAGGCCGAGTTTGGGGTGCGTGCGCTGCTGCCCATGTGGGGCGGCGAAGTGGACCGGACCGAGATCGACCTGCGGCTGGGAAACCTGTTGGCGGAAGCAAAGCTCACGGAGGGTGGTTTCGGGATAGCCTCGCGAGAACGCCTGCTGCGCTACACGGGCGTTCCGGAGGTCTTCCATCTGGAAGAACTGCCGTGGACCTGCCGCGGAGTTGCCGGATACCAGGTCATTCGCGGTGTGCTGGCGGCACGGGCCGCCGAGGGCCGGTTCGCGCTGCTGTGCGATGAGCGCCGTGCCGATCTGATCGAGATGTGGCTGCGGGTGCTTCGCGCCGTTCGCAGCGCGGAACTGCGCAGCCGCATGCAGCTCTGCACATGGCAGGAACTGGCGGGCGTGTTGCCGCCCGTGGTGGCGGCCTTCCTTGCGGAGAAGTATGGGATTGTAAGCAGAACTCAGGCAAGGAGCAGCCTTCATTTTTGATTAGAAAGCATGCTCCTGTACATCCCTCCCATCCCGTGTGACAACCAAGCGATTTGCGCATCCAACACCTATGCCTGAAGAGCACGGTGAAGGAGCAGCGGCTTCCCCGCTGGAAGAGCTGAACGGAAATGGGGCGCAGCCAAGGCGAAGGCTTTCCATCATGGAACTGCTGAAGCCCCATCGTGCACAGCTTGGCTGGGGGCTGGTCGCGATTACCGGCGAGGCTGTCGCCGATGCACTGCAGCCCTGGCCGTTGAAAATCGTGCTCGACAACGTGATCGGGCACAAGGACTTCCCGAAGCATACGCAGGGCTGGCTCAACCACCTGATCCATCGGACAGTCGGATTCGACCCAATGCGTATCCTCTGGTTTGCGGTGGCGCTGGTGATGGTGGTGGCGCTGCTGGATGCGGTCTGCACCTATGGCGAAAAATGGGTGACGACCACGGTCGGTCAGTGGGTGACGCACGACCTGCGGCGCATGATGTACGCGCAGATGCAGCGGCTCTCGCTGGCTTTCCACGATCAGTCGCAGACCGGCGACCTGCTGAGCCGGGTGACCGACGATATCGATTCCATTCAATCGTTTATTGTCTCCGGCTTATTGAGCATCGTCGTGGATATCGCCACGATCGTGGTGTTCATCGTGGTGATGTTTCACCTGAACTGGCGGCTCACCCTGCTCACGATGGCTGTGGTTCCGGTATTGTTCAGCATCGTGTACACCTACACCCGCAAAGTGAAGAAGTTTTCGCGGGATGTGCGCAAGCGCGAAGGCAAGATGCTCTCCGTAGTGCAGGAGGTGCTGGGTTCCATCCGCGTGGTGAAGGCTTTTGCGCGGGAAAATTTCGAGATCGAGCGGCTGGAAGGCGAAAGCCTGGAGACGGTGGAAGCCGCGCTCAAGGCGCGCAAGCTGAAAGCCAAGCTGGTGCCGATCGTGTCTATAGTTACAGCCTTAGGCACCGGGCTGGTGCTCTACTTTGGCGGCAAGAGTGCGCTTCTTTCCGGCATGACGGCGGGCTCCATTTACGTGTTCCTGACTTACATCAAGAACATGTACAAACCGATGCAGGACATCAGCAAGATCATGGATTCATATTCGAAGGCCGATGTGGGCTACGAGCGGATCAAGGAAGTGATCGAGTCTGACGGCGAGATGCGCGACGCTCCGAACGCCCGCGAAGCGCCGCCGCTGCATGGGGACATCCGCCTGGAACACGTGAACTTCGGCTACCGCGAAAAGCAATGCATTCTGGACGACATCAACCTGCATGTGGAGGCGGGGCAAACGGTAGCGCTGGTGGGGCCGACGGGATCCGGCAAGAGTACGCTGGTGAACCTGATTCCGCGCTTCTACGATGCGACTTCCGGTCGCGTGCTGGTGGACGGCATGGATGTGCGTTCGCTGCAGCAGAAGTCTCTGCGCGACCAGATCAGCTTCGTGCTGCAGGATACGGTGCTGTTCAGCGGCACGATCTGGGACAACATCGCTTACGGCAAGCCGGAGGCTGACTCCACCGACATCGTGAATGCGGCCAAAGCGGCGAACGCGATGGAATTTATCGACAAGCTGCCGGAGAAGTTCAACACCAAAGTTGGAGAGCGCGGCATCATGCTCTCCGGTGGGCAACGCCAGAGGGTGGCGATCGCGCGGGCGATCATCCGCAACAGCCCGGTGCTGATCCTGGATGAGCCGAGCTCCGGGCTTGATGCGGAATCAGAGCAGCTGGTGTTCGATGCGCTGGACCGGCTGATGGAGGGCAAGACGTCGATCGTCATTGCGCACCGGCTCTCCACGATCCGTCGCGCGCAATGCATTTATGTCATCAAAGAGGGGAAAGTCGCGGAGAGCGGCACTCACGACGAATTGATGGCCCGCCCTGATGGCGTGTACCACCAGCTTCACGACATCCAGTTCGCGAGCCAGGCTGAGGAAGTCGTCGCCGCTTGAACCTTCGATCAGTTTCTTGGCCGCAGACTCTGGAGCTCTGCGATCCGGCTCTCCACGATCGCCACATACTCCGTGATCTCTTCGGGGGAGAAGTGGCCGGCGCGGAAGGCGTCAACGATCTGTTGATGACTCAATTGAGCTAGCAGGGAACCTACCCACTGGGCGTCCGCGATGGGGATGTCGCGGCCGATCCAGTCGAATCCCATGCGCCGCATGTAGTCACCGGTCGAGATGTCGGCGATTACAGGGAACAATCCAGCCGGCGGTTTTGGGGTACCGAAGCTGACTCTGTTTCTGTCGACTTTGGTGATGAACTTGGATTTCTTATAGCTTTCGACGTTGCCTTTGTCCTTGGCGCGAGTCGAGATCTGGTTGCTGGCAAACGTCGCCCCGACGTCGCTGACAAGGAAGACCTGCTGCCCAGTCTTTGAGTCGGAGTAGACGGCGTTATTGACATCTTTCAAATCCCAATTGTTCAGAACCGCCATCATGACGCGGAGGCCGTTGAACTCGCGCGTGTCGTTGAAGGGGTTGTCCTTCCATCGCCAGATGCCGATCTTCTTTTCACCGCCAGGCTTACGCGCGAACCGTGCGTCGGTGACCTGCTCCCCCTGGATGGCAGGGCTGCCACGCTTCATCCGCAGGCCGGAGACGGTGGCCTGCGGGAGCACGTAATCTTCGTTGACGAAGTAGCCGACCGCCCACAGGAAACGCGATGCCACAACCTCGGGCCGAGGCTCTTCTCCCACTTTGACCCGCCATTTGGTGTCGTCTGCGTCGCGAGCGTCAAACTTGGGGTTGGTGCCGTTCATGTCTTCGCTCAGAAAGGTGAACGGAGGTTTGGGATCGTGCCGGGCACCCCCGCGTCCGTTGTACAAGTCCAGACCGGGAATGTTCTCCGGCTTTTGCCAGAGCACCGGCTTGCGGATGGCGGATTTCGGAAGAATCTCATCGTGGTCCTTGTCATCCTTGCCCGTGGCGGGCGTCTCGCTCTTCTGCGGCACAGCGGCTGCCTTGGCGATGGAGGCGCTCCGGGGTACGTATCGAGTTTGTGCTTGGGAAGGTGCGGAGCCGGTGACCGCGTGAGAAGCGAGAAGAACGGCAACGATGAGGGTGATGCGTTGTGTCACAAACATAAGACTCCATACTCGTCGAGAGAATTCATAGGATCCGGCCGATACGGCCGGAAGCTGCTTCCTCGATGTTGCTGCATTAGAAGCGGAAAACCGCGCCCACGACACCGGAGAAAGCCGGAAAACATCCCAAAGCTACCAAACAGGCATCCTCCTGTGTACATGCCAACAGGCCCCGAACAAGGAATCACGCCGTGAGACTTATTACGCAGCCTGACGACGGCATAGCGCCCCTGCTGACCGCGCTGCAAAGCGCAAAAAAGAGCATCCACATTCTGGTCTTCCGCCTGGACCGGGTGGAGATAGAAAAGGCGCTGGTCGATGCCGTAGGACGTGGTGTTTCGGTGCATGCGCTCATCGCCTACACCAATCGCGGCGGCGACAAGAACCTTCGGCGCTTCGAGATGCGTCTGTTGGAGCGTGGAGTGACCGTGACACGCACGGCGGATGATCTGGTCCGTTACCACGGAAAGATGTTCATCATCGATGAAAAGGAGCTTTACCTCCTCTCGTTCAACTACACGCACCTGGACATCACGTTGAGCCGCTCCTTCGCCCTGGCGCTTACGCAGAAAGATCTGGTCGAGGAAGCGTTGCGACTGTTTGACTGCGACTCCCGCCGGCTGCCATACGAAAACAAGTGTGACGACCTGGTGGTAAGTCCGGTGAATGCACGGGGACGTCTAACGGAGTTCATCACAGGCGCAAAGAAGCAGTTGCTGCTCTATGAGATGAAGATCAGCGATGCTGATTTCATTCGTTTGCTGAATGAGAAGATTTCACAAGGTGTAGATGTGCGTGTGATTGGCCGCGCGGAGGGCAGGAACGATCTGCCCGCTCGCAAGCTGCCCATCCGGTTGCACACGCGTGCCATTCTCCGCGACGGCAAAGAGGCGTTTCTGGGAAGCCAGAGCCTGCGCAAGCTGGAGATGGAGGCACGCCGGGAGATCGGTGTGATCGTACATGACGCCAAAATCGTGAAGCAGATGATCGAGGTCTTCGACAAGGATTGGCGTAGCGCAGCGCCGGCGGTTCATGCGGACGCGATGGCCACGGCGTTCGACCTTCAGGCAAAGAAGGTGGCCAGATCCGTCGCACGGCAGATCAGCATGAAACCGCTGATCGAGCAGATCATCGACCGAGCGGTGGACGACGATCATGAGGGAGCCTTCGAACCGAAGGAGATGGCGCAGACGGTTCGTGAAGCCTTCCGCGAGGAGGTTCACGATGCGGTGGTCCACGCGTTGCAAGAGCTTGTAGCGGGCTCCTCCGGTCATCACGACCACGGTAAGTCCGACAAGGAAGAAGATTGAAGGGCCGGGGCGGGTGCAGCCCCAGTTGTTCATCACCTTACAGAATGCGCCGAATGCTTCGCCGGACGATCTCGGTGGTAACGCCGTACACCAGGTGAGCCGCATAAGGGCTCAAGAGGCTGGAGAGGGGTGCGTCGCCAGCCGATCCGGACAAATTGAGCGCCGGAACAGCAATCAAATCCGCTCCTCCAAAAAGAACGCTTCCGAACGTGGCACCGAATCCGGAGCGGACCAGGGGCGAGTACTCGGCGAGACCGCCATAGATGCCGCCCATGAGAGCCCCGAAGGCGTAGTGGACGATCGGACCGTCTCTTTGTTGCTCTTCCCAGGTAAGGTGGCGGCCTCCGGTTACATGCTCCACGATCGAGTCCGCTGCCTTCATGGTTGCGTCCTGTTTGGGTGTGGAGTCTTCCGCACTGGAGGATGACGGACTCTGACCCGCCACGGCGCTGCTTAGCTGTTTGCCTGGACCTTCGCTGAAGACGTTCATGGCCCAAGCGGCGACCAGCCCACCGGCCACCCCGGCGAGGATGCCGCGAATGGGATGCTTTTCTGTTGCCATATGTCTGCTCTCCTACATTTTGTAGATGCTTGTGAAGCCTGGAGCGTTGATGAGGCCCGCAGAGTCCGTGAGAGCACCTCCTATACTTGGAAGGAGAGCGGTTCTCCCCCGTGATGCGGGTGCCTGCAGCCGTGTCCCCGTCGTCCAGCGGCCCAGGACGCTGCCTTTCTCGAGGCGGAAACATAGGTTCGAATCCTGTCGGGGACGCCAACCCATCCTGTGCGTCAAAGACGGGACATAAAGCCTGCCGCAGCATGCGCGCACGTTCCTCTTGTCACGCAACTTCTTTCGCGTGACAAGCCAGGTTCGAACGGGTTCTGGGCGGGCTCGTTCGGCTGAGAGTCCAGCAGCCTTGCCCATTTATGCGCGCGTTATGCTGTCAGAACGGAGAGATTCATTGGTTCAGGTACGCAACACCCGGCAAAAAGAGGCCATACGATCGGCACTGCTCAACGCCGACCGTCCGCTGTCTCCAGAAGAACTCCTGGCTTTTGCTCAGCAGGAGGTCAAAGGGATCAGCATCGCCACTGTTTACAGAAACCTGAATGCTCTGGTTGGAGAAAAGTGGCTTGCGCCAGTCGAAATTCCGGGAGAATCGACCCGCTACGAGGTCGCCGGCAAAGGCCATCACCACCACTTCAAGTGCAATGACTGTGGAAAGATGTTCGACCTGCCCGGGTGCAGTATCGATAAGAAACCGAAGGTTCCCCGCGGCTTCAGTGTGACGGGACACGAAATCTTCCTGTATGGCCGTTGCGCCGCATGCAAGCGGATTGTCGCGACAAACGCGAGCGAATCTCTCGCCCTTTAGTGAAGCCGGAGGAGGAGCAAGTTCGCGCAATAGATAGCGGCTACACCCAAGAGGACCGCCAGAGGCAAATACTTTCCGGGGCCCGCATGCTGCCTGATCTCGGGAAGGAAGTCGCTCATGGCCATGTGAAGGAAGAAGCCTGCCGCAACGGCTAACAGGAAAACGGAGCTCCGGGCCGGGAAGGTCCAGTACATCGTCATCAGGCCGCCCACAAAAGGTGCGATGCAATCGGCAGCCAGAAGCGCGTAGTCCAGACGCTTGGCCCGGCGACCACCCGTTGTAAGAATCACCGTGTTCATTCCATCGCCGACGTCGTGCGCTGCAATGCCGACCGCGACGGCGTAACCGGCGGGATGTGATGCCGCGAACGAAAGGCCGATTGCCATTCCGTCGCGCAGGCTATGAAAGATCAGCATGGCCCCGCCAATCCTTCCGAATGCCTTGTGGGGGGTAGCGTGGCCGTGCAAGTCGGCGGCGAGGCGATCCAGGCCGGTCTGAAAAGCGACGAACACCAGGAACGAGAGCAGGGTAAGTCCGAGAACATTCGCCGGGCTGATTCCGCTGGTCGCGCCAAGAGCAATCGCCTCCGGTAATAGATCCAGAAAGGCCGCCCCCAGCAGGAGACCAGCTCCTAAAGCGATCAGAACGATCATGGCGCGACGAAATCGGAGCGCCAACAATCCCCCGGCAAGCGTGGAGAAAACCGGCACAACCAGGAGCAGCATCGGGGCTAACGCCATTGGCTAAATGGTACTACACCCGCATTATGAGCAAGGGTGCTGAAGGATCCGCAAGCGGCAGCAGCCGTGCCTGAGTGCTGCGCACATGGAGCGATCTCCATGTCTCCACTGGCCAGGCGTCCATACCTTGCTCAAAGCCATGTATTCCAGCTACTGGGGTGCTGGACCGCGGACCACCTGTGCGAGACTCGCCGTTCCGATCTTGCGCGCGAAGGCCTTCATCACATCGTCCGCAGTCAGGCCTACATACTTTGCCGCGGCTCGTGCAGGCTCGTCGAGAGGCAGCCCGATCTCTGCCCGCGCCAGCATGCCTGCCGCCACGGCTTCTTCGCTCGATTCTCCCAGAGGAAGCTCGCGCAGCAGCAGCGCCTTGGCCTGGTGCAGCTCCCCTGCGGAGACCGGTTCGGTCCGCATCTGGTTGAGGTCGCGCTCAATCAGTCCGCGCGCCTTCGAAACGTTCTCCGGATTGCAGCCGTAGGTAACGGTGTAGGTGGCGCGGGTTTTCGATGCGCTCAGACCGACATCCACGTTGTACACATATCCGGCTACCTGGCGGAGATCATGGTACAGGCGGGTGGCATAAAAGCCGCCCCCAAGGACATGGGTGCCCAACTGGAGGGCATAGTAGTCCGGATCGAACCTGTTCAATGCCAACTCTTCAGAGAGAGTGACGGAGTCCTGAACCTGCTCGCTATCGGGAACGTTCTGGGCGGACGCCTTGTTGACGGGAACGGCCGGAAGAGTGGTTTCCGGCTTTGCGCCCGCGGCTGTCCAGCCGCCAAACCACTTCTCCACCGTATCGCGAGCATCCGCTGCGCTTACATCGCCGATAAGGACGATCGTCGTGAGGTCCGGTCGAATGGTGGCGGCGTGGTATGCCTTTGCCTGATCGAGCGTGAGCTTGGAAACGGACGCGGGCGTTGTCTCCCGCAGCGACGGGTCGCCGGCCGGCAGCAAAGCGACATCCAGCGCGCGCGACGTGCGGTAGCCGGGGCTCTGAAGGTTTCCAGCCACAAGCTCAGTCGTCTGCTGCTTCACCACCTCAAAGGCTGAGGGGGGAAAGGCCGGGTGCAGCTCGTTGTCGGCCAGCAGCTGCATGCCACGCGAGAAGTTGTCTTTCAGCACGGTGAGCGAGAAGCGTGAGCCTGCGGATTCATTCGCGGCGATATCGTCCAATGCCTTCTGAAAGCCCAGCCGATCAAGCGTTGTGGTTCCGTAGGAGTAGAGACCGTCCAGCACGTCTTCCACACCCTCCTGGCCGGGTGGTGTCTGGAGATCGGCGTTGTGCTTGACCGCTCCCAGCAGAGTAATCGTGGGGCTCGTCTTATCCGTGCGCACGATCAGGCGTATGCCATTGGGCAGAACAGTATCAGAAGCAGTGGGCGAACTGGCCGGCAGCTGGAGCGCTTCCAGCGAGGCTGCCGCCCAGGGCGGGAGCTGCACGGGCTTGGTGGGCGCGGAGGTCACCTGCTCGCCTCCACCGAAACCTTTGCCGGCCACGGCCTGGCCGTTGGGCGACGGCTTCAGCACCGCGGAGATAGAGCTCGCGTTGAAGAGGTACTGTTTCGCCACGCGGTTCACGTCTGCGAGCGTGACCTTGCGGAGAGCGTCCAAGTCTTCTTCCGGGCTGTTGCGTCCCTCGGCTGCCAAGGCATTCGACCAGAGATTTGCAAGACCCGGTATGGAGTTGCGCTGGAACTCCGCCTGCGCCACCTCGCTCCGCTTGGCCGCCGCCACCAGATCGTCAGGCACTCCATGCTCCGCATAGCGAGCAAGAATGGAGCGCATCTCCGCCATGGCCGGTTGCGGATCGGCGCCTGCCGGCACAACCACCACGCCATACCCGGCGCTTGCCTTGGGATACGATTCCGCCATGCCGAACTCTGCAGCGAGCGCCTTACCGGCAGGCACCATGCCATACAGATCGGCGCGCTGGCTGGCGAGCACATCGGCAAGAATCTGCACCGCCGCGTAGTCAGGAGAGTCGGTTCCAGGCAGCCTGTACGCCACAAAGGCAAGGACATACGGCAGGTTGCTGGTGAGCGTGAAGCTTTCCGATTTGACCGGCCTGAGCTCCACTGCGGGATGAGCGGGCAATGGATGGCTTGGAATGCCCTGGTAGAGATCCTTGATCCTAGCCAATGTCTTCGCCGGATCGAAATCCCCAACGATGACGAGGATAGAGTTGGAAGGCGTGTACCACTTCGTGTAGAAGTCCTTCAGCATGGCGCCGGTGGTGGCGTCGAAGGACTCCTTGGTGCCCAGGGGATCGTGGGCGTAGGGCGTTCCGGCAAACAGATCTTCGTTGAGCCGGCTTACAAACTTGTAGGTAGGATTCGAAAGGTCGCGAGCGACTTCCTGCTCGATGGCGCCGCGTTCCTGCGCCCACTCGGCTTGCGAGTCATCGACGCCTCGAAGGCAGGCAGCTTGCGCCTGCAAGGCGACATCAAGGTCCGCCGAAGGGACTGTCGCAAAGTACTGAGTAATGTTCTGCTGTGTGTCGGCGTTGTTTTGACCGCCGAGCTGGGCGTAAATGGCTGCGGTCTGGTCGGCGGTCATCCCGGTGCAGCCGCGGAAGGCCATGTGCTCTTCGGCGTGGGCCAACCCGGGAAAGCCTGCCGGGGTCTCATCGCCTCCGACCAGGAAGTTGGCCTCCACCGTCACGACTGGCGCAAGGGTGTTCCGCACAAGAACGACACGCATGCCGTTGTCCAGGGTCGCACGGGTCACGTTCTGATTCGGAGAGAGCTTTTGCGCAGTCGAAGGAACGGCGGACAGAGCGAACGCAAACCAGCAGGACAGCAGAACACGAATGCAATTCACTGAAACACTCCGCTCTTGACTCCGCTCTGGGCACGCAGCGAGCTGATCTCGGCCAAACAGGTGCGGCGCGCCGGATTCCGGCGCTACCGATATGGTACTCGGAGCATGCCTTTCGGATCGGCTATGGAGTCAGGCAGCTCAGCCGCAGCGAGGAAAGCGATACGGTGGGGCTGCGCAGTGAGTCGATCCAAGGCGCATCGGCACAACTGAACTCCTGTTGACCGCCTCTTAAGCGCTTATGGCTGTCTCAAAGGAACTAGAGCCGCGTCAGGGCACGTCTGTGCGGCGCGGGTACATGCTGCCTTTTGGAGCCGAACTGGCGCACAGGGGGGTGCGGTTCCGCACGTTCGCTCCTGCGGCAGACTTTCTCCGTCTCAAGGTGGACGAAAGGACCGGTCTGCTGGACATGCAGCGGTCCGGCGATGGCTGGTTCGAATTGACAGTGCAGGATGTGTCAGCGGGAGCACGCTATCAGTTCGTGCTGCCGGACAATTCCGCGCTCGCCGATCCGGCTTCCCGCTTTCAGCCGGAAGATGTTGGAGGGCCGAGCGAGGTTATAAACCCTCTGGCCTATGAATGGCAGGATGCGAGCTGGCGTGGCAGGCCCTGGGAAGAGACGGTGCTGTACGAGATGCATGTCGGCACGTTCACAGAGCATGGGACATTTCAGGCGGCGATCGAGAAGCTGGATACGCTGCGCGAAGTAGGCGTGACGGCCATCGAGTTGATGTGCGTTGCGGATTTCGCGGGCTTGTTCAACTGGGGCTATGACGGCGTAATGCTTTTCGCGCCTGACTCAGCGTACGGACGCCCTGAAGACCTGAAGGCGTTTGTGGACGCGGCGCACGCGCGCGGGCTGATGGTGATCTTCGACGTGGTGTACAACCACTTCGGACCGGAAGGTAATGTGCTGCCGAAGCTGTTCCCGCAGGTGCTGACCGACCGGCACTGCACGCCCTGGGGCGAAGCGCTGAATTTCGATGGGGAGTTCTCCGAGCAGGTGCGGAGCTTCGTGCTGGAGAACGCGATGTTCTGGCTGGAGGAGTATCACGCGGACGGTCTGCGGCTGGACGCTTCACACGCGATGGTGGATACGAGCCCCAGGCACATCCTGGATGAGATGAGCGAGCGGGTGCGGGCGAAGGCCGTGGAAGAGAAGCGGCATATTCATCTGATCCTTGAGAACGAGACCAACATTGCGGAACGATTGCTGCGCACCGGCAAGGGCGACCAACGCGGTTTCACAGCGCAGTGGAACCACGATGCCACACACCTGCTGGCTGCTGCGTTTGCGCCTGCGTGCGAGCAAAACAGCGACGACGGCGGCGAAACGGAGAAGCTGGCCAAGGCGATCGCGGAGGGCTTCGTGATCGCGGCGCAGGAGAGCGGCCAGGCCGAGGAGCCTTGCGTTCCACCGACCTCCTTCGTTGCCTTCATCCAGACGCACGACCTGGTGGGCAACCGGGTGTTCGGAGAGCGCCTGGTTGCTTTAGTTCCCCAGGACGCTTTACGAGCCATCACAGCGATCTACTTGCTGCTGCCGCAGATTCCGATGCTGTTCATGGGCGAGGAATGGGGAGCGTCCGCGCCGTTTCCGTTCTTTTCCGATTATCACGGGGCGCTGGCGAACGCCATTCGCAAAGGGCGCTATGACAGCTTGTCCAAGCTCAATCCGAAGCCGAGTGAAGAGGACTTGAGGAAGGCCCCCGATCCCCAGTCGCAGGAGACATTTCTATCTGCCAGGCTGCAGTGGGGTGAGCGCGCGGAGGGCGTCCATGCCGAGTGGGTGCAGCTGTATACATCGCTTCTGCAGGTGCGGCAGAGTTCGGTTGTTCCGCTACTCGCAGGATTGACGAAGGCCTGCGGCAGCTATCGCGTGCTGCGGCCAGGCGGCATGGAGGTGGACTGGGCGTTTGAGCGCGGAGGCACGCTGCATTTGCAAGCGAATCTGTGCGGGCAGCAGACGGGCGGATTCAGCGGCCTGCGCGGGCGGGAGCTGTGGACCACGGGATGGGTGCGCGATGACGGCACGCTTGGACCGTGGAGCGCGCGCTGGTCGGTTGAAGCGGTTGGCTGAAGCGGTCATCCTGAAGTGCTCCTCCTGAAGGTTGAAGGCGCCAGGAACGACATGCGGGTCCTTCGCTCCGCTCCGGATGTCTCTGCTCAGGATGACAACGGTAAGCAAGCCGCCACACCTTACCGGAGCTGCTCTCAGGAAAGCCTCACGTCCACCGGGGTGTTCAGTCCGGGGTGAGCCGTGGGATCGTTTGGTTCGCGAGGTGTCTTCTTTCCGAAGCGCTCCAGCACAGTCTTGAACAACACGTAGAGGACCGGAATGAAGAACAGGTTCAGCAGCGTAGACACGGTCATGCCGCCGACGATAGCGGTGCCGACGGAGTGGCGGCCAAGCTTACCCGCACCCGTGGCAAACACCAGCGGGAGCACACCGAGAATGAAGGCGAAGCTGGTCATCAGGATGGGCCGAAGGCGCAGCTCGCCGGCCTGCGCGGCGGCTTCCGCTATGGACACGCCCTTGGCGCGGATCTGCTCGGCGAACTCAACGATCAGGATCGAGTTTTTGGCGGAGAGGCCGATGAGCATGACCAGGCCGATCTGTACGTAAACATCATCCGTAAGGCCGCGCGCAGCGATAAAGCCCAGCGCCCCGAGCAGGGCGGTGGGGACGGCGAGCAGAATAATGAAGGGCAGGGCAAAGCTCTCGTATTGCGCGGCGAGCGCGAGGTACACCACCAGCAGACCCAGGCCGAAGATGATGATGGACTTGCCGGCGGATTCGATTTCTTCCAGGGCGAGGCCGGACCACTCGTAGCGCATGCCCTGCAGCTTGTTCTTATCTGCAAGCTGCTGCATGGCAATCAACCCTTCCGAGGAGCTCTTGCCAGGGGCCGCGGAGCCCAGAATTTCCGCGGAACGGAACAGGTTGTAGTGACTGATGGTTTGCGGCGCGGAGCCCTGCTCGATGGTGACGAGATCGTCGAGCGGAACCATGTTGCCGGCGTTGGTGCGCACGTAGAACTGGCGCATGTCTTTGGCGGTGCGGCGGAAAGGCGCGTCGGCCTGGACGTAGACGCGGTAAGAGCGGTTGTTGAATTCAAAGTCGTTCACATAGGCCGAACCCATGTAGACGCCGAGCGCGTCGTTGATCTGGTTGAAGGGGACACCGATGGCCTTGGCTTTGGAGCGGTCGATGCTGACGAGCAGCTGCGGATCGTTGGCCGTGAACTGGGTGTAGAGGCCGGTCACCCCCGCGTGCGGGTCGCGCGCGGCGCCGACCATCTGGTGTGCCACGCGGTCCAGATCGGCCAACGTGTTACGGCCTTCGTCCTGCAGCTCGAACTGAAAGCCGCCGAAGCTGCCGATGCCCTGGATCGGAGGAGGCGGAAACGCGACGATGAGCCCCCCGGGCACGCCGAACAGCTTGGGGGTGATGCGCTGGAGCACATCGGTGTCGGCGTGACCGGCTTTGAGGCGCTGGTCCTGGGGCTTGAGCGGAACGAAGATCAGGCCTTGGTTCGGAGCGGCGCCGGCAAAGCCGAAGCCCATGATGGCGAAGGTGCCGAAGATGTCTGGATCGTCCTTGAGAATGAGTTGCGCGCGGTCCGCAAGGGCGTTGGTGTAGCTGAGCGAAGCACCCTGCGGGGCCAGCACCTGCAGGATGAGGTAGTTCTGGTCCTCTGCCGGAACGAACGCGGTGGGGACATGCGTGTAGGTGAAGTACGTGGCGACCAGGACCCCGGCAAAGAGCAGGAGCATAAGGTAGCGCAGACGCAGGGTACGGTGAATCACCCGTCCGTACGCGGCGGAGACGCGAGCGATGGTGTTGTCGATGAAATGCGCGAAGCGGCTGTAGCCGTTGGCCAAAGGGCGGCTCCGGGTCCAGTCCAGCAGATGGTACTTGGCTTCTTCACCGCGCAGCAGGATGGCGGCGAGCGCGGGGGACAGCGTGAGGGCGTTGAAGGCGGAGATCGCGATGGAGAAAGCGATGGTAAGCGAGAACTGCTTGTAGAGAATGCCGGTGGTGCCGGGAAAGAAGCTGACCGGCACGAAGACGCTGATGAGCACAAGCGAGGTGGCGATGACGGCGCTGGTGACCTCGGCCATGGCGACGGAGGTGGCCTTGTGGGGGTCGTGCTCGGGGTTGTCAGGGTCGGCTTCGGAGAGGTGGCGCTGCACATTTTCGATCACCACAATGGCGTCGTCGACGACGAGGCCGGTGGCGAGGGTGATGCCGAACAAGGTGAGCGAGTTGATGCTGAAACCGAACAGCTTGATGAAAGCGAAGGTGCCGATCAGCGAGACCGGAATGGTGATGGCGGGAATGACGGTGGCGCGCCAGTCGAGCAGGAAGAGGAAAATGACGATGATGACGATGGCAATGGCTTCGATCAGCGTGATCAGTACTTCGTGGATGGAGTCGCCCACCACGGTGGTTGTGTCGAACGCAACGATGTAGTGGAGGCCGGGAGGAAAGCTCTTCGCAAGCTCGATCAGTGCGGCCTTGGCTTTCTTGTCGACGTCAAGGGCGTTGGCGTCGGTGAGCTGCTGCACGCCGACGCCGATGGCGGGCGCGCCGGAGAACTTCAGGTTCGTCGAGTAGTCTTCGGCGCCCACCTCGGCGCGACCAACGTCCCTAAGCTGAATAATGCCGGTAGGTCCGGCTTTGAGGATGATGCTGTTGAACTCTTCCGGAGTGGTGAGGCGGCCGACGGCGCGAACCGCGAACTGGAAGTCCTGCGGCGGGCTCATGGGCGGCGCGCCGACCGAACCGGCGGCGATCTCCACGTTCTGCTCCTGGAGCGCGCTGACAACATCCGTAGCGGTGAGCTGGCGCGCCGCCAGCTTCGTCGGATCGAGCCAGAGGCGCATGGCGTATTTGCGGGCGCCGAACACCTGCACGTCGCCCACGCCGGAAATGCGCTTGAGCGGGTCCTTGACGTAGAGGTCGACGTAGTTGGAGATGAACTCCTGCGAGTAGCGGTTGTTGTCCGCATAAAAACCGGCTGCGAAGACGAAGTTCGGATTGGCCTTGGTGATGGTGACGCCGGTGTTCTTGACCGTTTGTGGAAGCACGCCCTGGGCGGAGGCGGCGCGGTTCTGGACGTCGACGGCTGCGATGTTGAGGTCGTAGCCGGTCTGGAAGGTGACGGTGATGGTGCTGACACCGTTGTTGCCGCTGGAAGACGTGATGTAGCGCATCCCCTCGACGCCGTTGATGGCTTCTTCGAGCGGGATGGTGACATCGTGCTCCACGGTGGCAGCGTTGGCGCCGATATAGGCGGCAGTCACCGTGACCTGCGGCGGGGCCAGATTGGGGTAGAGCGAAACCGGCAGCCCGGGAATGACGACGGCCCCGGCGAGCACGATGAGCAACGCGCAGACGGTGGCGAAAACAGGGCGGCGAATGAAGAAGTCGACCATGAAGTGGCGTGCGGTCCGTTCGGTTTCTGGTTCTTGAGTGGTTAGAGGATCGGACTGCGACTACCGGCGCCGCTACTCGTCACGAATCCACGGCCTTCGATCAGCCCAGCGGCTGGACGGGCACGCCTTCCTGCAAGAGCTGCAGGCCGGAGAGGATGACCTTGTCACCCGGGCGCAGGCCGCTGAGTACGGGGTAGCTGTTTCCGGTGGTGTCGCCCAGCGTGACTGCGACCTGGTGAGCTGTGTAACCTCCGCGCGAGGAGGGCGCGGCTACAAAGACGAAGGCCTGGCCCGCAACGCGCGTTACGGCGAGCACGGGAACGACCGGCGCGGAGCGGCTTGCCCAGGTGACGCGCGCCTTGACGAGCTGTTGGTTGCGCAGCAGCTCCGCGGACCCTGAGACCTCGGCTTTGGCCAGAATCGTTTGCGTGCCGTTGTCCACCTGGGGAGAAAGGAATGCGATGCTGGAGCGCGTGAGCACATCGCCGTTGGTGTCGGTCAGGTCGACCGGTAAGCCAAGCCGGACCTGGTCCGCGCGTTCGGTGGGAATGTAGATGTAGGCCTCCAGCTGCGCATTCTCGTCCACGGTTGTCAAAAGGGTGCTGGAGGAAACGTAGTCGCCCTGATGCACGGGAATATCGCCCACCACGCCGGAAAAGGGCGCGCGAATCTGGTAATAGGCGAGCTGTTGCTGCTGGGTGCGGGTCTGGGCCACGGCCGACGCATAATCGCCCTGCGAGTTATGCAGCGACTGAATGGCCTGGTCGTACGCATCCCGCGAGATCACACCGGCTTCAAAGAGCTGTCGCTGGCGGTCTTCCTCCACCTTGCTGTAATCGAACACGGCCTTCTTCTGCGATTGCGTGCCTTGCTGCTGTTCCACGGTGGCCTGTTGCCGCAAAGGGTCGATCGTCATCAGCAACTGCCCGGCTTTTACTGCCTGGCCAGAGTGCACGAGGATACGGGTAAGATTGCCGTCCACCTGCGGCTGCATGGTCGCGGAGCGGCGGCTCTTGATGGTGGCCACATAGGTATCCGTAGAGGGAACGGACACATCAACCACGGGCGAGACCTTTACGGGCATAGCCTGCGGCGGGGCAGCTGCTGTGGGCGGCGGCGCCTGCTTGCAGCCAAGCGGGAGCAGCAGGGCGATACAACCAGCACCCAACAGCAGATAGGAGTGATAAGGGCGTTCAGTCACGTGGAAAAGACTCCTGCGGAAATGCGGCGAGCATCCCGAAATCGGCTGCTCTTCCAAGGCCCACCTATGCGGAACTCGGCAATTGGATTCGCGGGCGGTTCAACGGGTTCGGAAAACTCAGGTTTCATTTTGCCCCAGGGCGCAGAACCAGCTTGTTCCGCGGAGCGGCAGTGTCCCGCCAGACACTGCGTGGGATGCGTTTTGGTGCGATCAAATGGGCCGCGGGTGCGCCGCCTACGATGAGCCATGGCTGCTTTTTTCGACCGCGTTGGACCGTTCGCTCCTTCGCCACAGGAGGCGCAAACCCGGCGCTGGATCTATGTGCCCTATGACCGGCTGCACGACGGTGTGGGGCCGCTCGCGGAGACCGGGCCGGACGATGCCGTGGTGGTGCTCATGGAGTCGCGTGCCAAGGGAACGCGGCGGCCCTACCACAAGAAGAAGCTGACGCTGGTGCTGAGCGCAATGCGGCATTTTGCCCTGGAGCAGGCAGAGCGCGGCTGCCGCGTGGTGTATGGAGCTTCGGCCGAAAGCTTTGGCGAGGGGCTGCTGGAGCTTCAAGCGAAGTGGAACTGGAAAGAACTGCTGGTCAACCGGCCTGCAGAGCGGGAGCTGCGCGACGATCTGCAGCCTGCGAAGCAGGCGGGGCTGCGTGTCCGCGAGGTTCGCGATACGGCATGGCTCTCGACGCCTGAAGACTTCGAGAAAGTGTTTGGCCAGCTGGAGCCTGAACGCCTTGGAAGCCCGCAGCGGCAGTACCTGATGGACCGCTTTTACCGGTTCATGCGGCTCAAGACCGGATACCTGATGCGCGGCGGCAAACCGGTAGGCGGGACATGGAACTGGGACGCGGAGAACCGGCTGCCTTACAGAGGCCAGATACCGGTGCCGGAGCGGCCCCGCTTTGCGCCCGACGAGATCACGCGTGAGGTGATGGCGCTGATCGAGGAGCGCCATCCGAACCACTTCGGAACGCTGGAAGGCTTCGATATGCCGGTCACGCGGCGAGACGCTGAGCTGGCCTGGAGATTTGCACTGGAGCGGCTCCTGCCGTTCTTCGGTCCGTGGGAAGACGCGATGCATACGGCGCATCCGGACCTGTTCCACTCGATGACTTCGGCCACGCTGAACCTGACGCTGCTGCGGCCCAGGGATGTGGTGGAGCAGACGCTGGCCGCCTTCGAGGCAGGTGCAGTCCCGCTGCAAAGCACGGAAGGATTTCTGCGTCAGATTCTGGGGTGGCGCGAGTTCATGCGGCACATCCATGAGGTCACCGACGGATATCGCAAGCTGACGCCCGCAGGCAGTGATCCGAATGCTCCCGCCATGCCGTCGTTTCTGGATGCACACCTGCCCTTGCCGCCGGTGTACTGGGGGGCTCCGTCCGGCATGCGCTGCATGGATACAGTGGTTGCCGGCGTGATCCGCAACGGCTGGTCGCACCACATCACCCGGCTGATGGTGCTGAGCAATCTGGCGATGCTCTGCGGCGTCGAGCCGCGCGAACTTTGCGACTGGTTCTGGTTCGGGTACGTGGATGCGTACGACTGGGTCGTCGAGACCAACGTGCTGGGCATGTCTACGTTTGGGGACGGCGGCCTGACCGCAACGAAGCCGTATGTGAGTGGAGCAGCGTACATCAACAGGATGAGCGATTTCTGCGGGAAGTGTCCGCTGGATCCGAAAAAGAGCACCGGGCCCGGGTCCTGTCCGTTCACCGCGCTGTACTGGAGCTTCCTGGAGCGCCACGCCGACAGGCTATCGCAGAACCAGCGCATGCAGATGCCCCTCCGCACCATGGCGAAGAAGAGTGCAGAAGAGCGTCACGCGCTACGCGAACGCGCAAGGGAGGCTACAGGGATGCTGCAGCGCGGGGAACGCGTGTGGTAGCTGCGCTGCACACGGGAGCCGGTCCCTGCAAACCCCCGGCCCTGGCCCTGCGACTTTGTCTTGCGCTAGCACGGGAAGCCCGCTTGCATGCTACCCCAAAAGTTGCACGAGAGGCACAGAGTTGAAGCTTCCGGAGCGTGCAGGGTTTTGCGCAAGCCTGTGTTGACGATGTAAACTGGAAAAGTTCGTCCTCTCAGTTTTGCGTAGGGTTCTGAGTGCAGTAGCAGACCTCGGGCATCAAGGTTCCGGTAGAGAACCAAAGGCCCAAAACGAGACGAGGCAGTGAACAGACCCTTGAGGGCGTTTGCAGCCGACGCTAAGAACACGGCATCGAACCGCGGGTCTGGAGACCGCGCTCGGACCGGGAGATGAAGCGCTTCATGGGAGAGCACTTGTATTCGCAGGACCTTGATACTGCAGGGGCCGCAGAGAGTATTTTCCTGCCCGTAGACGGCCAGGCAGGTGGCGCAACTCCGCGCAACCTGTCAGACCAGAGCCCGCAGCGGCTGATCCGCTATCGCATCGTGAAGCGCATGCTGGATGTTTTAGTCGTGCTGCTCATCTCTCCTCTGCTTCTGCTCGTGATGGCGCTTATCGCGACGGCGGTGCGCCTGAGTTCTCCAGGGCCGATATTTTTCTCGCACCGCCGCATTCGCGGCCATGGAGTCTTTTTCTCCATGTGGAAATTCCGTACGATGTGCGTTAACTCCGCCGAGGTCCTTGAGAACTACCTGGCGGCCCATCCGGACGCACGTGCGGAGTGGCGGCGCACCCATAAGCTGCAGAACGATCCGCGGGTGACCTGGGTGGGAGCCTTTCTGCGCCGCACCAGCCTCGACGAGCTGCCGCAGATCTGGAATGTGCTGACCGGCAGCATGAGCCTGGTGGGGCCGCGGCCCATCGTGGCCGCTGAAGTGGAGAAATATGGGGAGTTCTTTGCCGATTACTGCAGCGTAAAACCCGGCCTCACCGGGCTTTGGCAGGTATCGGGCCGCAGCCAGGTCACGTACCCGGAGCGGGTTCAGTTGGACCGGAAGTACGCGCGGGAGTGGACGCTGTCTGGCGACCTCCACATCCTGTTTCGGACGTTCACGTCCGTGGTAAACCAGGATGGCGCCTGGTAGCCAGACCCTCGATTCTTCCCTACAACCCTGCCTCTGTAAGCTTGATTCATGCGCATCGCCGTCGTGCACCACTGGTTTGTGACTCGCGGCGGAGGCGAGCGCGTGGCGGAGTGTATTGCCGCGTTGTTTCCCCAGGCGGAACTCTTCACACTGGTCTCCGGCCCGGCGGGCTTGCCGGAAACTCTGAAGGGACGGACGGTGCACACGTCCTTTCTGCAGCACCTGCCCCTGGGAACGACGCATCATCGGCATTTTCTGCCCTTGTATCCCGCGGCGACAGAGAGGTTGGACCTGCGCGGCTTCGACTTGGTGCTTTCCTCCGACAGCGGACCGGTGAAGGGCGTGCGGATCGACCCCAAGGCGGTGCATATCTGCTACTGCCATTCGCCGATGCGGTATCTGTGGGACGGCTACGAGAGCTATCGCGGAGCCATGTCCGGCCTGACGCGCGCGGCGTTTACGGCAACAGCCCCGAGGGTGCGGCGGTGGGATGCCGAGGCTGCTCAGCGCGTGGACTACTTCATCGCCAACTCAAAGTACGTGGCCGCAAGGATCCAGCGTTGCTACCGCAAACCATCGACCGTCATTCACCCGCCGATCGAGATGGCGCGTGCGGCCCTGGTTGCCGGTGAGCCGGCCGGTGACCACTATCTCTGCGCGGGAAGGCTGGTGAGCTACAAGCGGACCGAGATCCTGGTAGCCGCCTGCCGCAGGCTGGGCCGCGGGCTGCGCATCGCGGGCGGCGGGCCGGAGGAAGCGAAGCTGCGGAGAGAGGCCGCCGGCGATCCGCTGATTGAGTTCCTTGGCGAGGTGTCTACCGATCGGCTGTGGCAGGAGTTTGCGCACTGCCGGGCGCTGCTGTTTGCGGCGGATGAAGACTTCGGCATGGTGCCGCTGGAAGTGCAGGCCTGCGGCCGCCCGGTGATCGCCTTTGGCGTGGGCGGATCGCTGGAGACGGTACGTGGCACGGGCGACGAGGCTTCGCGCACGGGGGAGTACTTCGCCGAGCAGACCGCCGAAGCTGCCGCTGAGGCCATCCTCCGCTGGGAGCTTTCCATGGAGGCGCAATTCGATCCGGAGGCGGCTCGTGCCTGGGCCCAGACCTTCGCAACTCCGGTGTTTCTGGAGCGGTATCGTGCTTTCGTTCTGCAACACGCGCCTGACGCGGCTCCGCAGGCGAGCAGTGTGGCTGCGGCTACGGCGTTGCTGGCACCGCAGCAGATAAAAGGCGCAGACGTAAGCGGACGGAGCGAGGGGAGCTAGATCATGCAGGGGATGCGGGATGTACTTCGCTCGTCGCTGCGCCGCAGCCTGCGTGAACTGAGCCCGGCTGACCGGCTGCTGACGGCTTGGCGGGTGGCCTGCGGGTCGGCGCTGGCGGCGCACGGTGAACTGGGCGAGCTGGACGCGGAGGGTGTTCTGCACATTGCGGTGCAGCAGACGGCGTGGCTGGAGACGTTCCGCTCCATGCGGTCGGCGCTTGCGAACGACCTGACACGCATCGCCGGAGTGACGGTGCGCGAGATACACTTCGAGAGCGATAGCCGCGCAGTGCGAGGCCGCCCTTACGGCCTGTCGAACGGGGAAGGCGCAAAAGGAAGAAGCGGATGAGTGAGGCGTTGGAAGCGACGGCGGATGCAACTGTCTCCGTGGAAGAGGTCCGGCATGTAGCCGACCTCGCCAACCTGGAATTGACTGCGGACGAACTGCCGCGCTTTGCCGAGGATTTGAACGCAATTCTGGTCTATATCGCGCAGCTCAACGAACTCAACACGGCGGACGTGCCGCCGATGGCGCAGGTGAGCGATGTCCTCGGACAACGGACAGCGCCGGGCGGTCAATCCCTGCGTGCGGATGCCGTGCGGCCCTCGGTGGACCGCGGGCTGGTGATGGCCGAAGCGCCAGAGACCGATGGCCGCTTCTTCAAGGTACCCAAGGTCATTGAGCGCTGAGGCAGTCAGCTATTAGGTTGCAGGCTCAGGGATGGGTCGCAGATTCAAGCAAAGGAACCAACGCAGTAACAATGCCTACGTCCACTGAACTGAATTTGGAAACTCTTTCTCTCGCCGAGGCGCGCTCCGCGATTGCGGAAGGCCGTGTGTCCGCCGCAGCGTTAGCCGAGGGGTACATCGAACGGATCGCTGCGGCCGATCCGGCGATTCACAGCTACCTGGTGCTGAGCCGCGAGCGCGCGCTGGCGCAGGCGGAGCGCGTCGATGCGGCGGTCAGGGCAGGCGCTGCCCTGGGACCGCTGGCGGGTGTGCCGATCGCGGTCAAGGACGTGCTCGCCATGCGGGGAGCGCCGGCCACGGCCGGCTCGCGCATCCTGGAGGGCTACCATCCGCCCTATGACGCGACCGCGGTGGCCAAGCTCGAGGCGGCAGGCGCGGTGCTGCTGGGTAAACTGAACTGCGATGAGTTCGCGATGGGCTCGTCGAACGAGAACTCGGCCTACGGACCGGTGCAGAACCCGCGCGCTCCGGGCCGTGTGCCAGGGGGATCGTCGGGCGGCTCGGCAGCGGCTGTGGCGGCTGGGCTGTGCGTTGCTTCTCTAGGAACGGACACGGGTGGCTCGATCCGTCAGCCGGCGGCATTTTGCGGTGTCGTCGGCGTGCTGCCGACTTACGGCCGGGTGTCGCGCTATGGGCTGATCGCGTTTGCGTCGTCGCTGGATCGTGTGGGGCCGTTCGCGCGCTCGGTGGAGGATGCCGCCACGGTGCTGGAAGTGCTGGCCGGACCGGACCCGATGGATGCGACAGCGTCCGCGGAGCCCGTGCCTGCCTATGCTGCGGGGCTGAGACAGGGCGTGGAGGGACTGCGGATCGGCGTGCCCGCAGAGTACCTCGGCGAAGGGCTCGATCCGGAGATCCGCGCCGCGGTGGAGCGGGCGCTCCATACCCTGCGCGGAGCCGGGTGCACGGTGGAGAGCATCAGCCTCCCGCACACGCGCTATGCCGTGCCGACGTATTACGTGATCGCCACGGCTGAGGCGAGCTCCAATCTTTCGCGCTTCGATGGAGTGCGCTACGGTCTTCGTGCGGCCCCTGCGGCCGGGGAGCCGAATACGCTGGCTGCGATGTTTCGTGACAGCCGCGACCGGGGGTTCGGAGCGGAGGTCAAGCGCCGCATTCTGTTAGGCACGTATGTACTCTCGGCGGGCTACTACGATGCCTATTACCGTAAGGCGCAGCAGGTGCGCACGCTGCTGGCGCGCGACTTCCTCGAGGCATTTGGAAACGTGGACGCGATCGTGTGCCCGGTGACTCCGACGCCCGCGTTCAAACTCGGCGAGAAGACCGACGACCCGGTGCAGATGTACCTGGAGGATATCTACTCGGTCGCGGCGTCGCTGGCAGGCATCTGTGGCATGAGTGTGCCGGGCGGCACAACCGCGGCTGGTTTGCCGATCGGGGTGCAGGTGCTGGGGCCGCACTTCGGCGAAGTCACCATGCTCCGGGTCGGCGCGGCGATCGAAGCCGCCGCCACACAGACTTAGACACCCCGCAGACACCGCAAAGCAACGGCGGCAGCTACGCAGCTACAATGACGGGATGGGTGAGCAGGAGCAGGTGGATCTCGTCGGGGTTGGTCTGAATGCCACCGATACGCTGATCAATCTGTCGCGATTCCCCGAGCGGGGTTCCAAAACCGAATATCACTCGGAATCGGTGCAGCCGGGTGGCCAGGTCGCCTCGACGGTAATGGCGTGCCAGCTCTGGGGGCTTTCGACGCGGTACATTGGCAAGCTTGGCGATGACGCCGCCGCGGCGCTCCACGTGCGCGAGTTCGCCCGCGCCGGGGTGGACGCCCACGTCATCCACGTGCCCGGTACAGCGAGCGCCCGCTCCCTGATCCTGGTAGACAGCTTCGGCGAGCGGACGGTGCTGAACCGCCGCGACGAGCGCATCGTTCTGCAGCCTTCTGAGTTCCAGCGCGAATCAATCATAGGTGCGCGGCTGCTTCATCTGGACGGTCACGACATCGACGCCGCGATTGCGGCGGCCCAATGGGCTCGCGAGGCGGACGTTCCGGTGGTGGCCGACCTGGACGAACTCTACCCCAGGATCGAAGAACTGCTTGCGCTGGTGGACTACCCGATCGTCAGCCGCGATTTTCCCGCGCGCCTCACCGGCATGTCCGACTTGGAGGCGGCTTTGCAGAGCATGCATCGGCGTTTCAAGCCAACGTTGTCCGCGGCGACCCTCGGCTCGGAGGGAGTGCTGGCCTTCGATGGCCAGCGCCTGGTGCACCGTCCCGCGTTCCTGGTTCCGGTGGTCGATACGACCGGCGCCGGCGATATCTTTCACGCCGGGTTCATCTACGCGCTGCGGCAGGGATGGCCGCTGGAGCAGCAGCTCGATTTCGCGTGTGCCGCGGCCGCGATCAACTGCACGGCCCCGGGGGCCCGCGGCCGTATCGACTCGCTGGCCGCCATCCAGGACCTGCTGAAGAATGGCACCCGCTACCCAGCGCAGTGGCCTGCCGCTCGCGTCGCGGAGCTTGCGCCGGAGCCGGCGTATGCGCACTAGGGAACCTCGGATTGGGCCCAACGAGCGAAGCCCCAGCGGCGTAAGCCGGGTTGATTCGGCGCGAGTTCTTATCGCGGCTGGAAGCCGTGACCTGCCGTTCGTCTCACTTGATTCGATTTCCCCTGGAGCAAACGCGCTGCGGTGCGCGCTTTGCCTGGGAGCCTGAAGGAATGCGGTGGTGCTGGCGCATTCCGTTCTTCCTGCTCGGCGCACTCCTTCTCACGATCCCAGCCAACGCCCAACTGCCTGCGAGCGCTCGTGCCTGCGTTGCTGATTCCGGTGGACGTTCCCTCCCGGGGATCCACCTGTTTTTGCAGTCCTCCGGGGCGGCAGCAGGGCTGCGGGGTTCGGGAACCGATCTCGGCACCACCGGCACGGATGGGTGTCTGGCACTCGTACTTCGCAACGCGCAAAGTCAGGCCGCGGAAACTCTGGTGGCGGAGAGCGCGGGCTTTGCCAGCACGTCGGCCCTCTACCCTGCGGCGGGAACCACAGCGCGTCTGACGCTTCACGCCGCAGCTGTGCAGCAGAGTGTGACCGTGACAGCGTTGCGCGGTCTTCCCGGCGCGAACACGGAGAGTCCCGGTGTGCTGGGGCTCTTGGATGTGGAGCTGCGGAACGCACCGGGCCTGACGCTGGATGACCGGCTGCATCAGGCTGCTGGGTTCGAGCTCTTCCGGCGCACAAGCTCCTGGACGGCCAACCCAACCTCGCAGGGCGTGAGCCTGCGCGGCCTGGGCTCGACCGCGGCGAGCCGCACGCTAGTGGTGAGCGATCAGGTGCCGCTCAACGATCCGTTCGGCGGCTGGGTGCACTGGAATGAACTCCCGGCGCTGGCCATTACGTCGGTGGGACTGCTACGCGGGGGTGCGGCGGACCTTTACGGTTCTTCCGCCATCGGCGGCGTGATCGATGTGGTTCCCTACGCTGTGAGTGAAGCGCAGAGAGTTTTTCGGGTGAGCGCCGATGCTTCGGGAGCGACGGAGAGTACGGCGATGGGCGACGGCCTGCTCGCAGCCGCGACCCGTCATGGAAGCGCGCTGGCGGCGCTCAGCGTGCTTTCGACCGGCGGCTATGTGCCGACGGCGCCGGCGGCGCGCGGGGCTGTCGATGTGCCTTCGAACGTGAGCAGCGAGAGTGGGCGGATCGAACTCCGCCCGGCGGCCGACCACCATTGGGATTCCTTGTTTTTACGCGGTTCTGTGCTCAACGAGGCGCGCTCGAACGGTACGCCCTTTCAGACCAACGGGACGCGGCTGTGGAGGTACCAGAGCGGCGCGGATTGGGTGCGCGGAGTGAGTACAGCGGCGGTGCGCCTGTTCGGATCGCGCGAGGCGTACCGGCAGAGCTTCAGCTCGATCGCAGCGGATCGCAACTCCGAAACACTCACCCGGCTGCAACGCGTGCCCACCGACGAACTCGGCTTCGTACTGCAGGGAGAGCATGCGTTCGCGCATGCCGTTACGGGAGCGGCGGGCGTGGACGCGCGCGACATTCGAGCGACCGACGGGGAAGGTGCTGTCCGGAACTCCGCAGTGACGAGCACGACCGGCATCAGTGCGCGCCAGCGGGAAGTCGGCGGCTACCTGGATGCGGAGTGGCAGCCTCTGCGCTGGACGGTGGCCGGGTCGCTGCGCGTGGACAGCTTCCGCACCTTCGACGCCAGGCAGACATTGAGCGGCAGCACTGTGATTACGCCGCTGCCGGAGATCAACGAGCTGGTGGCCAGCCCCCACTTTGGCGTCACCCGCGAGCTCGGACATGGGCTCTCGCTGAGCGCGAACGCCTTTCGCGCGTTTCGCGGACCCACAATGAACGAGCTTTATCGCACCGGCCAGGTGGGGCAGCAGACTACGCTGGCGAACAACAGCCTGCTCAGCGAGCGCGCCACGGGGTATGCGGTGGGCGGAACCGCCGAAGCCGCGCACCAGGTGTCCGTACGCGCGGAGTACTTCTGGACCGAGGTGAACCGGCCTATCTCCGCGGTGCTGCTAAGCCAGATGGCCAGCGGTGCGCAGACATTGCAGCGCGAAAATCTGGGGCAGATTCGTTCGCGCGGCCTGACGTTGGAGGCGCGCACCACGCATGCGCATGAGCTGGACCTGGCGCTCAGCTACCAGCTCGCTTTTGCCACCGTGACGGCGTTCCGGTCCAACTCAGCGGCGCAGAGCAACCTCACCGGCAAGTGGATTCCGCAGGTGCCGCGCGAATCGGTGACGGCGGCCCTGAACTACACGCCGCGCCTTGCCGCGCTGCATGCGTTCGCCACGTATACAGGCGAGCAGTTCGACGATGCGCAGAACCAATATGTGCTGCATCCGTTTGCGCGCTTTGATGTGGCAATGGACCGCAGTCTGACGCGCGGGCTGAGCGTGTTTGCGAGCGTACAGAACCTGCTCGACCGGGCTATCGATGCGGGGCGCACGCCGGTGTTGACGCTAGCCGCGCCACGCCTGGTACAGGCGGGTTTTCGTTACAGCTTTACGCGCTGAAGGAGTTTGTTCCACACACGCGGATCGTCCATCAGAAGGCCAGTGATACGCTTCAAGGAAGCGCGCTTTCAGGGGATTTCGACGTGATGGCCGAGCCCGGCAAAATGGCGGAAGCAGACCCACCGGTTGAGCCGATTTACGATCCGGCGAAGACCTACGAGGAGAACTTCGAGAAGGGCCCCTTTGGCCTGTTCGCGCAGGGTGAAGTTTTCCCGCAGCGTGAGACTGTCAAAGAAAGCTTTCTTGGTTTCCCGTTGCACCTGCCCTTCGGCATCCCGGCCGGTCCGCTGCTGAACAGCAGGTTTCTGAATGCAGCGCTGGACGCAGGGTTCGATCTGCCGGTGTACAAGACGGTGCGCACGCGGCGGTTTGCAGCCCATGCCTGGCCGAACGTGCTGGCGGTCGCACACGAGGGGGATCTACCCGCCGACGGACGCACGCTGACGACTCGCGCCGAGTATGGCGGGGAGTTGTCGATCACGAACTCGTTCGGCGTGCCGTCCTTCGAGCCGGAGTTCTGGCAGGCGGATATCGCCGCCTGTGTGGCGTATGCGCATCCCGGTCAGCTGCCCATGGCGAGCTTCCAGGGGACCAGGCCTGAGCATGGCGGGTATGACGAGTACATCGCGGACTTCGCGCTGGGCGCGCGGCTGCTGCGGGAGACCGGCGTGCAGGCCGTGGAAGTGAATTTGAGCTGCCCGAATGAGGGTACCTCGAACCTGTTGTGCTTCGACGCGCATACCTCTGGTGTGGTGATGGAGGCGGTGCGGCAGGAGCTTGGCGACGTACGACTGCTCGCGAAGATTTCGTACTTTGCCGACGATGCACGGCTGCGCGCACTGCTGGTGGCGATTGGTAGCGTGGTGGATGGGATCAGCGCGATCAACACGATTGCCGCCGACGTGGTCGATGGGGAAGGCCGGCAGGCGCTGCCGGGTGAAGGCCGCTTGCGTAGCGGGGTGTGCGGCCGCGGCATTCGCTGGGCGGGTTTGGAGATGACGCAGCGGCTGGCGCAGCTGCGCGACGATCTCCGCCAGCGCTTTGCGATCGTGGGTGTAGGGGGGGTGTGCAGTGCGGGCGATTACCTCGCCTATCGCGCGGCGGGTGCGGATGCGGTGATGGCGGCGACCTCGGTGATGTGGAATCCGCGCCTGGCGCAGCAGATCAAGAGTTCGGTGGCCATGCAGAGCCCGGCAGAGGAAGAGAGCGCGGTCATGGAAGGCGCTGCGCGATGAGCCGTGAGGTCGCGGAAGCCATGCTGAAAATCGGCGCGGTCAGCTTCATTCCCGACGCGCCGGTCACGTTCAAGTCGGGGATCGTATCCCCAGTGTATTGCGACGGAAGGAAGCTGCCGTTCGCGCCCACGGCGTGGCGCGCGGTTCTCACCGGGTTCGAGAGTTTGATCGCCGAGCGGGGCATTGCATTCGACGTGCTGGGCGGAATCGAAACCGCGGGTATACCGCACAGTGCGGCGCTGGCTTACGCGATGACACGGCCCTCGATCTTTATCCGCAAGGCGGCGAAGGAGCACGGCTTGAAGCGGCGCGTGGAAGGCGGTGACGTGACCGGGCAGCGTGTGCTGTTGGTGGAGGATGTGGTCACCACGGGCAACAGCAGCCTGAGCGGCGTGACCGCACTGCGCGAAGAGGGCGCTATCGTAGAGGACTGCCTCGCGATCCTGCGTTATGACTTTGCCGATGCGACCGGGAGCTTCCGCGAGGCCGGCGTCCGCCTGCACACGCTGACAACTTTCGAAGAGCTGCTCGATTGTGCTGCAGCGACGGGGATGCTGGACGCCAGCGAAGTGCGGACGCTGCACGGCTGGCTGGACGATCCGCACGGGTGGGCGAACCGCCCAGGCGCCGCATGAGCCTCGTGTCCCCGGTTGTCGCCAAGTACAACGCGCGAGTTGCCCAGACCGGCTCGCTTGTCTGTGTAGGGCTCGATCCGGAGGCGGAGCGTATCCCACCGCAGTTTCGCGCCGGCGATCGGCCAGGGCTGTTCCGCTTCAACCGTTACATCATCGAGCAGACCGCGCCGTATGCGGCGGCTTTCAAGTGCAACACTGCGTTCTACGAGGCATTCGGAGCGAGGGGCTGGGCCGAGCTGGAGGAGACGGCGGAGTTCCTCCGCAGCCATGTTCCCGAGGCACTGCTGATCTGCGATGCCAAGCGCGCCGACATCGGCAACACGAACCGCGGGTACGTGCAGAGCGTTTTCGATCATCTCGGATTCGACGCGATCACGTTGCACCCGTACCTGGGGCAGGCTGCGCTGCAGCCTTTTCTCGGGCGTACCGATAAGGCAAGCATCGTGTTATGCCGAACGTCAAACGACGGGGGCGAAGAGTTGCAGGGGCTTGCGGTGGAGGGTCAGCCACTGTGGCGTGCGGTGGCGCACCATGTATGCACACGCTGGAACGCGAACGGCAACTGCATGCTGGTGGTGGGCGCGGCGCACACGGGGGCGATGCAGGAGGTTCGCAGCTTCGCGCCGGACATGCCGCTGCTGGTGCCGGGCGTGGGGGCGCAGGGTGGAGAAGCGGCGGCTGTGGTGCGTGCCGGGCTGGGCAGCGAGGGGGCCGGGCTCATGATCAATTCATCGCGTGCCATCCTCTTCAGCGCGGATCCGGCGCGGGCCGCGCGGACGCTTCGCGATGAGATCGCCGAGGCGAGGGAGAAGACTCTTGCTGCGCGTTGAGGGGCATTTGGTGTATGCGGACCGCACGGCCGGCGGCGCGGTCGAGATCGACACTGCCTCCGGCCTGATCACGCGCGTGGGTCCGCCGACAGGCCGCAGCGATGTGGATGCGAGCGGATGTCTCATCTTTCCCGGCTTCGGCGATGTGCATATCCACGCGCGCGAAGACACCAGCGGCGAAGAGATGCACAAGGAAGACTTCGTGACCATGAGCGCGGCGGCGGTTCACGGCGGCGTGACGCATGTTGCCGACATGCCGAACAACCGCATCCCGCCCGTGGACGATGCAAGCTATGCCGCCAAAGAGGCGCTCACGGCGCGGTCGGCCGTGCATGTCACGCTGTACGCGGGCATCGGACCGGACACGGCTCCGCTCTCGCGGCCCGTGCCGTACAAAGCGTTCATGGGGCCCTCGGTGGGGGAGCTGTTCTTTCGCTCGCCGGAGCAGCTGGAAGCCGCCATTGCGAAGTACCGCGGGCGGAACGTCAGCTTTCACTGTGAAGATCCGCTGCTGCTGGAGCGGCATAAGGGCGAGGCTCTGCACGAGCGGCGCAGGCCGGCAGCCGCAGAGGTGTCGGCGACGGAATTTGCGCTGCAGCTGATCGAGCGCTACGAGCTTGCGGGCAAGCTGTGCCACTTCTCGACCCGGGACGGGCTGGAAAAAATCCGGATGGCACGGGCGCGAGGCGTGCGCGTGACGTGCGAGGTGACGCCGCATCACCTGTTCTTCGATGACAGCATGCTTGACACGGCCAATCGGCTCGCGCTGCAGATGAATCCGCCGTTGCGCAGCCGCGAAGACCGGATGGCGATGATCGCCGCGCTGAAGGGCGGGGAGATCGATTACCTCGCCACCGATCACGCGCCCCACACACTGGAGGAGAAGGCCCGGGGTGTAAGCGGTGTGCCGCACCTGGATACCTACGGCGCCTTTACCACCTCCCTGATGGCAGAGCATGGCTTTACCCCGCAGGACATCGTGCGCGTGTGCGCGATCAACCCGGGAGCGTTCGTGCGGGAGTTTCTGCCGGCGCGTTGCGGCAAAGGCTTTGGCCGACTTGAAGAGGGGTACATGGGCTCCTTGACGATCCTCGACATGAACCAGCCCTATCGCGTGCGCCGCGAAGAGATGCGGACCAGGTGCGCGTGGTCGCCGTTTGAAGGCGTCACGTTTCCCGGGAGCGTGCGGGCCACGGTCGTGGCGGGCCGCGTTTCCTACAGCGCCGCGGCGGGTGCTGTGTACCCTGAAGGGGAACTTCACACCAAGGAGAGGGCCACCGCGTGACCCGCCTGCAGCATGTTATCCGTGCCGACCAGTTCGCCGACCGCGAGCTGCTGGCGGCGCTGTTCCGGGCCGGGAGCCGCCTGGAAGGGGAAGATCGCATGCGCAGGCTGCCCACGCCGCTGCGCGGCCTGATCCTGGCCACGCTGTTCTACGAACCCAGCACCCGTACCCGGTTCAGCTTCGAAGCGGCCATGCAGAAGCTGGGCGGCGGCGTGCTGACCGCGGAGAACGCGCGCTACAGCTCCTCCTCGGCCAAAGGCGAAAGCATCGCGGACACAGTGCGGGTCGTGGGCGGCTATGCCGATGCCATTGTGCTGCGGCACTTCGAGGAAGGCACGGCGCGCGCGGCGGCGGAAGCGTCGCCGGTGCCGGTGATCAACGCCGGCGATGGCGCGGGGGAGCATCCGACGCAGGCGGTGGGTGACCTGTTCACGATTCACAAGGAGCTGGGGCGGCTGGAAAACCTGCGCATCGCCGTGGTGGGCGACCTGCTCTTCGGCCGGACCATTCACTCGCTACTGGCCATGCTCGCGCCGTACCGCGGTTTGCGCGTGCAGCTTATCTCGCCACCGCAGCTTCGGCTTCCGGAGCGGTATCGGCGATTGCTCGCCGACTACAGCGTGCCGTTTGCCGAGCAGCAGGAGCTTGACGGCGCACTGGGCGACGCTGATGTGGTGTACATCACCCGCGTGCAGCGGGAGCGCTTTCCCAGCGAAGAGGACTACGCCGCCGTCGCTGAAACCTACGTGCTGGGCGCGCAGCTGCTGGAAACGCTGAAGGAAGGCGCTATCATTCTGCATGCGCTCCCGCGCCTGACGGAGATCGCGCCGGAGGTGGATTCAGACCCGCGCGCCGCTTACTTTCGCCAGGCACGCAACGGGCTCTACATGCGAATGGCACTTTTGGAACACCTGCTCGCCTGAAGGGTTTGCGTCGTTGCAACAGATGGGGTCGATTATCGTACGGGCTGTGTCGGTATGCGACTTATCGGCGCTTTGATCAGTCCAACAGGGAAGCCCGGGAAGGAGAGCTGCCGCAGATATGTGGATCGTTCGCATCGCATTAACCCGGCCCTACACCTTTATCGTGCTGGCGATCCTGATCCTGATCGCCGCGCCGGTGGTGATCCTGCGCACGCCCACGGACATCTTTCCAAATATCGACATTCCGGTTGTCTCGGTTGCGTGGCAGTACACAGGTCTCAACCCTGAAGAACTCGAAGGCCGTGTGACGACGCCGTTCGAGAAAGCGGCAACGACACTTGTCGATAATGTCGAGCATGTCGAATCGACCACCCTCAACGGCCAGGCGATCATCAAGCTCTACCTGCAGCAGGGCGCCTCGGTGGACCGCGCCAACGCCCAGGTCTCGGCCGTGTCGGAATACCAGCTCAAGCAGTTGCCGCCAGGGATCCTGCCGCCGCAGATCATCAACTTCTCCGCGTCCAGCGTGCCGATCCTGCAGCTTGGCCTGGGAGGCCAGGGGCTCAGTGAGCAGCAGCTCAACGACTTCGGGCTTAACTTCATCCGCCCGCAGCTCTCCACCGTCGCCGGCGCGGTGATCCCTAATGCATACGGCGGCAAGCAGCGCTCGGTCATGGTGCTGCTCAACCCCAAACGGCTGCAGGCAAAAGGCCTCGCACCGATCGATGTGCTCAATGCGTTGGCCGCGCAGAATGTCGTGGAGCCGGGCGGCACGGCCAAGATCGGCACGACCGAGTACGACGTTCGGTTGAACAGTTCGGCACTGACGATTCCAGGCTTGGGCGACCTGCCGATCAAACAAGTTAACGGCGCCACGGTCTACGTACACGATGTGGCGGACGTGATCGACGGCAGCATTCCGCAGACCAACATCGTTCGACAGGATGGTCATCGCAGCGTGCTGCTCACGTTGTTGAAGTCCGGCGATGCTTCGACGTTGAGCGTGGTACAGGGTGTGCTCGACCGGCTGCCCCGGGTGAAGTCCAGCCTGCCTTCTTCGCTGCAGATCAAGCCCATCGGCAACCAGGCGACCTTCGTTCGGGGCTCGGTGAATGGGGTGGTGCGCGAAGCCATCATCGCGGCAGCGCTCACCGGTTTGATGATTCTCCTTTTTCTGGGTTCGTGGCGCTCCACGCTCATTATCGCGGTCTCGATTCCACTCTCGATCCTCACGTCGCTGACGGTGCTGGGCCTGCTCGGCCAGACGATCAACATCATGACGCTGGGCGGCCTGGCGCTGGCAGTCGGCATTCTGGTGGACGACGCTACGGTGACGATCGAGAACATCGAACGCTACCTGGAAGAAGGCCACGGCCTGCACGACGCGATCCTGGAGGGCGCGGCGCAAATCTCCGTCCCGGCACTGGTGTCCACGCTCTGCATCTGCATCGTGTTTCTGCCAATGTTCTTCCTTTCCGGCGTGTCGCGTTACCTGTTCGTGCCGCTGGCGGAGGCGGTGGTGTTCGCGATGCTGGCGTCGTATGTGCTATCACGCACGCTGGTGCCCACCCTGGCCATGTACCTGCTCAAAGCGCACGGCGCACACGGGGTGCCCTCGCGGAACCCTCTGGCTCGCTTTCAGCGTGCGTTCGAGCGCGGCTTCGAGCGCGTACGCGGCTTTTACGTTGCTTTGCTCACCCGGCTGGTGGGCGCTCGAAAGGTCTTTCTGCCCATTTTCCTGGGTGGGTGCGCCCTTACGCTGCTGCTGATTCCATTCCTCGGACAGAACTTCTTTCCAGCCACGGATAACGGCTCCTTCATTCTCCATGTGCGCGCCAAGACGGGGACTCGCATCGAGGAGACGGCCAGGCTCTGCGACGAGGTGGAGCACACCATTCGCAACACCGTGCCGCAGGGCCAAATGGACAACATCCTCGACAACATCGGCCTGCCCTACTCGGTGCTGAACACGCAGCATGCGACGAGCGGCCTGTTTGGTGCCGCTGATGCCGATATTCTGGTCTCGCTTCGTGAAAACCACGCCCCGACCGCACGATATGTTGCGCAACTGCGGGAGCGTCTGCCGCGCGAGTATCCGGGCGTGACCTTCTACTTCCTGCCTTCCGATATCGTCACGCAGATTCTCAACTTCGGTTTGCCCTCGCCCATCGACGTACAGATCGATGGCAACGACGCGGCAGGAAACCGTAAGGTGGCCGACACCATTCTGCGACAGCTCCGTTCCGTTCCGGGCATGGTGGATCTGCGGTTGCAGCAGCCCAACGACTATCCCGTGATCAACCTGGACGTGGACCGCATCAAGGCGCAGCAGGCCGGCTATACGGAGCGAGACGTCGGCACCTCCGTGCTGAACATGCTTTCCGGCTCGTCGCAGCTCACGCCGATCTTCTTTCTCAACTACAAGACAGGCGTGAGCTACAACGTGGTAGCGGAAAGCCCGCAATACGATGTGCAGTCATTGCAGGACCTGCAGAACATCCCGCTGGCCGCGACCAACGGCAGGCCGGAGATCCTCGCCGATGTGGCGAGCCTTTCGCGCTCGGCCGAACTGCCGATCGTGTCGCACTACAACATTCGCCGGGTGCTGGATGTCTATGGCAATGTGCAGGGCCGCGACTTGGGTGCGGTGGCTCGCGACGTGCAGAACATCGTAGATAAGAATCGCGGTTCGCTCACCAAGGGCAACTTCATTCAGGTGCGGGGGCAGGTCACCACGATGAAGAGCTCCTACGAAGGCTTGATCTTCGGTCTTCTGTTCTCCATCGTTCTGGTGTACCTGCTCATCGTGGTGAACTTCCAGTCGTGGCTGGATCCGTTCATCATCATCACAGCGCTACCGGCCGCGATCGCCGGTATCGTGTTGTTCCTGTTTCTTACTGGGACGACGCTCTCGGTGCCGGCGCTCATGGGCGCCATCATGTGCATGGGCGTGGCAACGGCGAACTCCATCCTGGTGGTCTCCTTCGCCAAAGACCGGCTGGCGGTGCTGGGGAATGCGGTGGAAGCGGCGATTGAAGCCGGCGCGACGCGCTTCCGTCCCGTGGCCATGACAGCGCTGGCGATGATCATCGGCATGATTCCGATGGCACTCGGCGCAGGCGAGGGCGGCGAGCAGAATGCGCCTCTGGGACGAGCGGTCATCGGCGGCCTCTGCCTGGCGACGGTGGCCACGCTGATCTTCGTTCCCGCCGTCTTTGCGCTGCTTCACAGCTGGAGTGAGACCAGGGCGCTCCATGCTGCGCCTGCGGAAGCGGAGACCGCAACAGCTTAGGAAAAGAGACTCCCCGCGCTTTGAGTGGTTTACTGGAGAGACCGGTTCACGATGGCTGATAGCTATAACCAACACACAACCACGCTCGAAGAACACCGCCGGGATGTTGCGTCCTTCGGATCGCTCCCGGCAGATTCTGCCGCGGGGCATCCGGATCGAGCGCATGCGCTTCCAGCCCATGCCTCGCAGCCGTCCCGCCGCGGCTTGCCCGCAGGCTTGTGGTTGCTGGTAACAGTGCTGGTTCTGGCGCTTGCCGCTGCGATTGTATTTGGAGTGATGCGGCGCGATGAGCAGGAGCATCGACTGGCCGCCGCCACGCGCGAGAGCTCGACCCTGACCGTGAATGTAACCAGGCCTACCGTCAGTTCGTCGACATCGCAATTGTCGTTGCCGGGAAACACGACGGCATTTGAAGACACGCCGATCTATGCGCGCACCAACGGCTATCTCAAGGCGTATTACGTGGATATCGGGCAGCGAGTGAAGAAGGGCCAGCTCATGGCGGTCATCGAAACGCCGGAGGTGGACGAGCAGCTGCAGGTGGCGCAGGCGGACCTGAAGAGCTCGCGTGCCGACCTGGCGCTGGCAAACACCACCTCGGAGCGCTACCAGAATCTGCTCAAGCAGGATTCGGTGTCCAAGCAGGAAACCGATGTTGCGGTGAGCGGCGCGGCGGCCAGGAAGGCCTCCGTGGAAGCCGCGGAAGCCAACGTGCGGCGGCTCCAGCAGCTGCAATCGTTTGAGCACATCTATGCTCCCTTCAGTGGGGTGGTCACGACGCGGAATACAGACATCGGCGACCTCATCAACGCCGGTTCCAGCGGGCAGCCCAAGAACCTGTTCCGCATCGCATCGACCAGCCAGCTGCGCATCTTTGTGGCCGTGCCGGAAACCTATGCGCCGGCCATTCACAACGGCGACAGCGCCGCGCTCACGCTGGATGAGTATCCAGGCCAGCAGTTCATCGGCACGGTCACGCGAAACAGCAATGCCATCGATGCCGCGTCGCGAACGCTTAATGTGGAAGTGGACATCGGCAATGGTGGAGGCAAGCTGCTTCCAGGCGCCTACGTGTTCGTGCACTTCAACATCCCGCAGCAGGTGCGGATGCTTTCGATCCCAGCCAACACGGTGCTCTTTCGCGCCGAAGGCCTGCGGGTCGGTGTGGTGCGAGAGGGCCGCGTGCACCTGCAGCCGGTGACCATCGGCAAGGACAACGGCAGCACGCTGGAGATTGCGACAGGCCTGACGCAGGGAGATCAACTCGTACTGGACCCCTCTGATTCTCTCTCTGAGGGGCAACCCGTCCGCGTGGCGCAGGACGAAAAAGGGCACGGAGGCGTGGGAGCCCAGTGAGTCACTGCACCAAAGGCCATCGAAAAGTCTTCCAATTCGCGGCGCTCTCAGCAGGGAGCCTCCTGCTGTTTGCAATGGTGGGCTGCAGGGTCGGCCCGAAATACGTCGTGCCCACAGCGCCGGTGCCGCCGGCGTACAAAGAGCTGGGGCCGGATGCCTTCAAGGAGACCGCCGAGTGGCAGCATGCGCGTCCCGAAGATGCCCTGCCGCGGGGCGCGTGGTGGACGATTTACGGCGATCCGCAGCTCAATGCGCTGGAGCCCCAGGTGGAAACGGCCAATCAGACCATCCGCGAGGCAGATGCCAACCTGCGGGCGGCGCGCGCGGAGATTCGCATTCGCAACGCAGACCGCTTGCCGACGTTTGGGGTGGATTCCACCAGCGCCAGTGGCCGCTACAACCGCAATCAGCCCTATTTCAATCCATCGCTGCCCTATAGCACCAACGGAAGCTTGCAGTACCCGTTCGAGGCGACCTACGAAGTCGATCTGTGGGGCCAGGTGCGAAGGAACATCGCGGCTGGCAGGGAAGAGGCGCAGGCCACCTTCGCCGACCGCGTGAACATTCTACTGTCGCTGCAGACCGAGCTCGCGTCGGATTACCTGCAGCTGCGCAGCGACGATGCACTGCAGCGCCTGCTCAACGACACGGTCGCGCAATACCAAAATGCCCTGCGCATCACCACCAACCGGTACAACGGCGGGGTTGCGGTGAAGTCGGATGTGACTCAGGCGGAGACGCAGCTGCAGCAGGCAAGGGTACAGGCATCCGACGTGGCCGTTCAGCGCGCGCAGCTGGAGCATGCCATCGCCATTCTTATAGGTAAGGCGCCGGCGGGCCTGACCATTGCTTTCGATCCGCTGCCTGTGGATGCGCAGCCGCCCGTTGTTCCCACCGGCTTGCCCTCGCAGCTGCTGGAGCGCCGCCCGGATATCGCGGCCGCAGAGCGCCGCGCCAAGGAAGGGAATGAAGCGGTCGGAATCGCGCAGTCCGCGTTTTATCCAAACATTGTGCTGGGTGGGTCTATCGGGTACGGCAGCTCCTCGACCGTGCAATCACTCTTCACGCCCGCGAGCGTCATCTATTCGTTGGGACCGGGAATTGCGTACACCTTCTTCGACGGGGGGCGGCGCAGTGGTGTCAGGCAGGAGGCGCTCGCCCAGTTTGACCGAAACTCCGCGGACTACAAGCAGGTGGTCCTGACGGCATTTCAGCAAGTGGAAGACAATCTTGTGGCGCTGCGTGTGCTGGCGGACGAAGCCGCCCAGCAGCGTGCGGCGACAGCCGCGGCGCGGGAGAGCGAGCGCATCTTCAACAACCGGTATGTGGGCGGCGTGGACACGTACCTTCAGGTCATCACCGCACAAACCACCGCGCTCAACAATGAGCGCAACGATATCGACATCCTGCGCCGCCGCATGACCGCCAGCGTACAGCTGATCAGGGCCCTGGGTGGCGGTTGGGATCGCACGCAGCTACCGCCGCAGTAATTCAGGTCCAGCGATGCGAGGCGCCCACTGCGACCGAACTGCCGCAGAGGACGTCTACTGAGAAGAGCGTGATTTCCACGCAGCCCGTGAGAAACTAGACGCTTACGGCCATCAGCAGCGAGTGCGCCACGGCACAGGCCCAAGACCAGGTCCGCGGCAAGGGTGAATGTATGTGCGGTATCGTCGGCGTGTTCGGCCGGAGCCCTGTGAGCGCCCTGCTGTACGACGCGCTCTCCATGCTGCAGCATCGCGGACAGGACGCCGCAGGCATCGCCACCTGCTTCGAGAACCGCTTCTGCCTTCACAAGGACAACGGCCTCACCAGCGATGTTTTCGATGCAGGCTCGATGGCCAAGCTGCTGGGCAACATGGGTATCGGGCACGTGCGCTATCCCACCGCGGGCTGCGGTTCGGTGGCGGAAGCGCAGCCGTTTTACGTGAATTCGCCCTATGGGATCGTGTTTGCGCACAACGGCAATCTGACCAACGTGAACGACATCGTCGAAGACGTCTTTCGCGGAGACCTGCGGCACCTGAATACGCAGTCCGACAGCGAAGTCATGTTGAACGTCTTCGCGCATGCACTGGTGGAGCGGCACACGCCGCTGCCCAAGCCCGCGGACATCTTCGAGGCCGTGGAGGAAGTGCATCGCCGCTGCAAGGGTGGCTACAGCGTAATCGCGCTCATCGCCGGCGTGGGCCTGGTCGGCTTCCGCGATCCTCACGGCATCCGTCCGCTGGTATTCGGCAGCCGCGGTGAGGGCAAGCAGAAGGAAAGCATGATCGCCAGCGAGAGCGTGGCGCTGTCCGTGGGCGGCTTCCATCTGGATCGCGACGTAAGACCGGGGGAGACCGTGTTTGTCGACATCCATGGCAAGCAGCACACCCATGTGAGCCCGCTTGCCGAGCAGGCGTCGCCGTGCCTGTTTGAGTTTGTCTACCTGGCAAGGCCGGACTCCACGCTGGATGGAGCTTCGGTGTATCAAGCGCGCATCAACATGGGCGTGCGCCTGGCGCGCAAGATGGAGCGGGAGTGGGCCGGCACGCCGGTGGATGTGGTAATTCCCATTCCGTCGACCAGCCGCACCGCCGCGCTGGAGATTGCGCAGCGCCTGAACATCCCTTACCGTGAGGGCTTTGTGCGCAACCGCTATGTGGGCCGCACGTTCATCATGCCCGGGCAGGCCCAGCGCAAGCAGTCCATCCGGCGCAAGCTCAACCCCATTCCGCAGGAGTTCGCCGGCAAGAACGTGCTGCTGGTGGACGACTCGATCGTGCGCGGCACGACGATCAAGGAGATTATCGCGATGTGCCGCGAACTCGGCGCGAAGCATGTGTATGTGTGCTCAGCCGCGCCGCCGGTGATCTTTCCCAATGTTTACGGTATCGATATGCCTGCGCGCTCCGAGCTCATCGCCTCCGGCAAGACCATCGACGAGCTTGCGAGGGAGATCGGCGCCGACGGCGTCATCTTCCAGGACCTTGAGGACCTGAAGCAGGCCATCACCGAGGCTTGCCCCAGCATTACCAGTTTCGATACCTCTGTTTTCGACGGCCGCTACATCACGGGCGATGTCACCGACGAGTACCTGCAAACATTGGAAAAGATTCGCAACGACGCTGCCAAACATACCGACGATGTCGCCAGCCACATCACGAGAAATCTCGCCGCCCACCTCTAGCGGCACGCACGCGATGCTGCTGCCCGGGCCGCCGGCTCTTACGGCGTTCGAATTGGAGCGCCTGCGTTCGCGGCTGCGCGCCGTGGATCCCGCGGCAGGGAGCGTGGAAGTGCACCACGCCTACCTGCTGCGGATCAGAGACAGGGATCTGCGATATGCAAGATTGCGCGAGCTGCTTGGGCTTTCACGGCGTCCGCACGAAGAGGAACAGCGTTTCAGTGATGGCACACACGTCGAGCTCGCGAACGAGCCTTTCCATTCCGGTTTGTGGATTGCGCCGCGCGCCGGTACGCAGTCGCCCTGGTCGAGCAAAGCGACAGAAATTCTCCACAACACCGGATTCGCGGGCGTGGAGCACATAGAGCGCGCACGCGTAGTGCGGGTTTCCGGTACCCGCGTCCTGGACGTTGCTCTGCCTGTCCTCCACGATCGCATGACCGAATTTGTCTATCCGAGCGGCGAAGACGCGCTGACTGCTCTCTTCTCCGCGCGGAGCGCGCAACCGACGCGTTCCATCGATGTGCTCGCGCGCGGCGCATCGGCCCTTCATCAAGCCGACCGCGCACTCGGCCTGTCGCTTTCCCCTGATGAGATCGGCTACCTCGTAGCGGAGTTCACCCAGCTGGGACGCAACCCAACCGATGTCGAGCTCTACATGTTCGCCCAGGCCAACAGTGAACATTGCCGTCACAAAATCTTCAACGCAGACTGGACCATCGATGGCCAACCGCAGCCGCGTTCGCTTTTTGGCATGATTCGCAACACCTATGACCAGGCGAGCGACGGCGTGCTTTCCGCGTACCGGGACAACGCCGCCGTGATCCGTGGAGGCACGGGAAAACGCTTCTTTCCGGATCCGGCGGACGGTGTGTACCGGCCCCATGAGGAAGACATCCACATCCTGCTCAAGGTAGAGACACACAACCACCCGACCGCGATCTCGCCCTGGCCGGGCGCCGCAACCGGGTCCGGCGGAGAGATCCGCGATGAAGGGGCCACGGGCAGGGGAGCGAAGCCGAAGGCGGGTCTGAGCGGCTTCGCTGTGTCCAACCTGCGCCTGCCGCAGGCGCCACAGCCCTGGGAGGAGCTGGAATCGAGGCCAGCGCACATCGCCTCTCCGCTGGAGATCATGATGGAGGGTCCGCTGGGCGCGGCGGCCTACAACAACGAGTTTGGCCGTCCCAATCTTTGTGGCTACTTCCGTACCTTCGAGCAGACGATTTCACAGGCGAGCGGCACCGCAACTTTTGGCTATCACAAGCCCATCATGCTGGCCGGCGGGCTCGGCAACATCCGCTCCGGCCACGTGGAGAAGGGAAGCGTCTCCCCGGGAAATCTGCTGGTGGTGCTGGGCGGGCCCGCGATGCTCATCGGCCTGGGCGGTGGTGCGGCCTCGAGCGCCGCCGGGTCGGGTAATACCGAGCTGGACTTCGCCAGCGTGCAGCGCGACAACGCTGAGATGGAGCGCCGCGCGCAGGAGGTCATCGACCGCTGCTGGCAGCGTGGTGCGGGAAACCCCATCCTGTCCATTCACGATGTGGGCGCGGGCGGCCTCTCCAACGCCTTTCCAGAGTTGGTCAAGGATGGCGGCCGGGGCGGGACGTTCGATCTTCGCTCCATTCCGTGCGGCCAAGAAGGCTTGAGCGCGCTGGAGACGTGGTGCAATGAAGCGCAGGAGCGCTATGTGCTCGTGCTCGCCGCGGAGGACCTGCCGCTGTTTGCGGCGGTCTGCGAGCGCGAACGCTGCCCCTTCGCCGTGGTGGGCCGCGCCGAAGAGCAGCAACACCTCACCGTTACCGATGGAGAGCAGAAGCCCATCGACATGCCCTCAAGCGTGCTCTTCGGCAAGCCGCCCAGGATGCAGCGCAGCTTCCTGCGTTCCGCTCCGCAAACCTCGTCGCTTGCGCTGGACAAGATCGATCTAGCCGATGCCGTGGAGCGCATCCTGCGCCTTCCCGCGGTCGCGTCGAAGTCTTTTCTCATTACCATCGGGGACCGCAGCGTCGGCGGTCTCGTGGTGCAGGACCAGATGGTTGGGCCGTGGCAGGTTCCGGTGGCGGACTGCGCGGTGACGCTGCGCAGCTTTGCCTGCTCCGAACTCGCGCAGGCTCCCGGGGAAGCGATGGCGATTGGCGAGCGCACGCCCCTCGCGCTGCTGAATGCGGCTGCCTCTGCGCGCATGGCGGTGGGCGAGGTGATCACGAACCTTGCCGGTGCGCGCATCGCGCAACTTTCAGACATCAAGCTTTCCGCCAACTGGATGGCCGCAGCCGGCGCGCCGGGCCTCGGGGTGACGCAGGATCAGGCGCTGTTCGACGCCGTGTACGCCGTGGGCATGGAGTTCTGTCCGGCGTTGGGCCTCACGATTCCCGTGGGCAAGGATTCCATGTCGATGAAGACGGCATGGACCGATGCGAATGGGACGAGGCAGCAGGTCACCTCGCCGCTGTCTCTGATCGCTTCAGGTTTCGCACCCGTTGTCGACGTTCGCCGTACGCTCACCCCGCAGCTCCAGGATGGACCGAGTGCGCTCCTGCTGGTAGACCTTGGTGAGGGACGCCACCGCCTCGGTGGGTCGGCGCTTGCACAGGTTTATAACCAGCTGGGTGACGAGTGCCCCGATGCGCCGGAGCCCGCGCTACTGCGCCGGTTCTTTGCGGCGGTGCAGCAGCTTAACGGAGAAGGCAGGCTGCTTGCGTACCACGATCGTTCCGACGGCGGTCTCTTCGTCACATTGCTGGAGATGGCGTTCGCCAGCCGGTGCGGATTGCACATCGCTGTGCCGAAGAAAGAGGATGTGCTGTCTGCGCTTTTCAATGAAGAGCTTGGCGCGGTCATTCAGATCCGTAAGCAGGATCTTGGCTATGTCCGCGAGATCTTCACGGCAGCGGGCTTGAACTTGCTCCACGTGGCCGATTGCGTTGCCGGCAATGAAATCTTGATAAGCCATACGGACAACCCGCTGCAGGAGCACCAGCCGGTCTACCGCGCTACCCGCACCGCGCTGCACAAGCTGTGGGCCGAAACCAGCTTCCACATCCAGAGCCTGCGCGACAACCCGGCCTGCGCGGCCGAGGAGTTCGCGCTGGTGGACGAAGAGGATCGGCCCGGGCTCTTCGTGCACACGTCTTTCGACATGCACGAGGATCTTGCGGCACCCTTCGTCAACCTGCATCGGCCGCGGGTTGCGGTGCTGCGCGAACAAGGCTGCAACGGGCAAACGGAGATGGCCGCGGCATTCCACCGCGCCGGCTTTGAAGCCGTGGATGTCCACATGAGCGATCTGCTCGCCGGACGTATCGCGATAGACGGCTTTCAGGTGCTGGCCGCCTGCGGAGGCTTCAGCTACGGTGACGTGCTCGGTGCGGGATCCGGCTGGGCCAAGACCATTCTCTTCAATGAGCGCCTGGAAGATGCGTTCTCGGCCTTTTTCACCCGGCCGGACACGCTTTCGCTCGGGGTTTGCAACGGCTGCCAGATGATGGCGCAGTTGCGGGGCCTTATACCCGGCGCACAGGCATGGCCCCTGTTTGAAAGAAATGTTTCCGCGCGCTTTGAAGCTCGCCTGTGCATGGTGGATCTTCCAGAGACACCTTCGGTCTTCTTTGCCGGCATGGCGGGTTCCGCGATGCCGATCGTGGTGGCTCATGGCGAAGGCCACGCCAGCGCTTCAGTTCCTGCGGCAAGTATCGCCATGCGCTACATTGACACCTATGGTCGCCCGACGGAACGCTACCCGTTGAACCCCAGCGGCTCGCCGGGCGGGGTGGCCGGTCTGACCTCCGACGATGGCCGCGCCCTGATCACCATGCCGCACCCGGAGCGCATCTTTCTCGGTGTCCAACATACCTGGACACGCGCGCTCGCGCACAGTCCATGGGAACGCATGTTCCGCAACGCCCGGAAGTGGATAGGCTAGACGAACACGTGACCGAAGATCCCAAGCTCGACTACAAGGCTGCCGGCGTGGACATTGAAGCCGGTAATGAAGCCGTCCGCCGCATCGCTTCCCATGCAAGGAAGACGCACACCCCGGCTGTGCTCACCGGGTTGGGTGCGTTCGGCTCGCTGTTCAGCCTCCGCGAGGCGATCGTGGGCATGCACCATCCGGTGATGGTGCAGAGCACCGATGGAGTCGGCACCAAGACGCTGGTCGCCGCCATGGCGGGACGCTATGAGGATTTGGGCAGAGACCTTGTGGCTGCTGTTGCCGGCGATATCGCGGTGATGGGAGCACGTCCGCTCACGTTTCTTGATTACCTCGGCCTGCACAGGATGGATCCCGCCATCGTGGAAGAGTTGGTTCGTGGCATGAGCGCGGCCTGTGCCGAGGCGGGCATTGCGCTGGTGGGTGGTGAAACGGCTGAGATGCCCGATGTGTACGCACCCGGAGATCTTGACGTCGTGGGGTTTATCACGGGTGTGGTGGAGCGGGAGAAGCTGATCACGGGCGCTGAGATCGTAGCCGGCGACGCGCTGTATGCGATCAACTCCTCGGGCCTGCATACCAACGGGTGGACACTGGCGCGCAAGCTGCTCTTCGAGCGTGGCGGCTACGGCGTTCAGGACACTCCTGAGGAACTGGGCGGGGCAACACTGACGGATGTCCTGCTCGCACCGCACACCAACTACGTGATGCCGATTCGTGCGCTGCTCGAATGCGAACCCGCATTCACAATCAAAGGCATGGCTCACATCACGGGCGGCGGCCTGGTGGAAAACCCGCCGCGCATGCTCCCGAATGGACTTGGGGCGTCGATCGATCTTTCCACCTGGACGCCGCAGCCGGTCTTTATTCTGCTGAAACGCCTGGGCCGTCTCGATGATCTCGAAATGCTGCGAACCTTCAACATGGGCGTGGGCCTGGTGCTGGCGGCCGCACCCGGTTTGCAGTCACAACTTGCTGCGGCTCTCGCGCCGTTTCCCCATTTGCATGTGTGGGAGTTCGGACGCGTGGAAGACACACCCGGCATGCGCTTCGAGAGGCGAATGTGAGCGTACCGCGCGAAGCTCTGCTCGCGGCCATCCGGACGACGCTGACGCGCACGGATCTGCCGTACGGCATGAAGTACACAGGCAAGGTCCGCGACACCTACGATCCCGGCGACGGCCGCCTGCTGATCGTGACGACGGATCGGCAAAGCGGCTTCGATCGCATGCTCGGAGCAATTCCTTACAAGGGCCAGGTCCTGAACCGGACGTCACTGCACTGGTTCGAAGAAACAAAGCACATCGTCCCCAACCACGTGCTGCATTCGCCGCATGCCAACGTGCTGGTCGCGCGCAAATGCCGCGTACTGCCGATCGAGTTCGTGATGCGCGGCTATCTAACCGGTTCGACCGATACCGCCATCTGGACGCACTACACGCGCGGCGAGCGGCACTTCGCCGGCTCGACGCTGCCGGACGGCATGCGCAAGAACGATCCTCTGCCGGGTTCCTTGCTCACTCCGACGACCAAGGAGCAGGCCCACGACCGTCCCATTACCGCGGAGGAAATTGTCCGGGAAGGCTGGCTGACAGAACGTGAATGGAAGTTTACATCTGAAGCCGTGCAAGAGCTATTTGCGTTTGGCCGGGAGCGCGCTGCGGAGCGCGGTCTCATCCTCGTCGATACCAAGTACGAGTTTGGCGTGGACGAAGAGGATCAGATCCTGCTGATTGACGAGGTACATACGCCGGATTCCAGCCGCTACTGGCTTGCCGACAGCTATCAGGAGCGGCTGGCCTCGGGCCAGGAACCCGAAATGATCGACAAGGAGTTTTTCCGGTTGTGGTTTCGAGAGCGCTGCGACCCCTACGCAGATGCCGTGCTGCCGATACCGCCGGACGAGCTCATCGCCGAGCTTGCTTCCCGTTACATACAGCTGTTCGAGCGCATTACGGGACAGGAGTTCACGCCCGACCTGCGGCCAGTCGCCGAAGCTGTGCAGGCGGAGATGGTGCGGTGAAGGGGCGCGTTCTGATCGTGGGTTCGGGAGCGCGGGAGCACGTCATCGCCGCGGCGCTGGCGCGATCGCCGCAGCGGCCCGAGCTGCTGTGCTTCAGCAACGTGCGGAACCCGGGGATCGAGGCGCTCGCAGACAGCTACGGGGTCGGCAGCCTCACTGATCCGGACGCTGTGACGAGCTTTGCGGAAGCGCAGCGAGCGACCCTGGCCGTCATCGGCCCGGAGGCTCCACTGGCCGCTGGTGTGTCCGACGCTCTGTGGGCGGCGGGCATTCCCACTGTCGGCCCCACAAAGTCGCTCGCGCGCATCGAGTCGAGCAAGGGCTTCGCGCGCGACCTGCTGGCACGTTACGGGATCGAGGGCAACCCATGGTTCCAGCGCTTCACTTCAATGGACGGCGTTGCGGACGCCCTGGCTATGTTTCCTCACCAGCATGTCATCAAGGATGACGGGTTAGCCGGTGGCAAGGGTGTGAAGGTGTTCGGCGATCACCTGCATACGTTGAAGGACAGCCTAGCGTTCTGCGAGGAACTTGCCGCTGCGGGACACCCGTTCGTACTCGAAGAAAAACTGGAAGGCGAGGAGTTTTCGCTCATCAGCCTGTGCGACGGCAGCACGCTGCTGCACATGCCGGCCGTGCAGGACCACAAGCGTGCGTTTGAAGGCGACACAGGACCCAACACCGGCGGCATGGGGTCCTACTCCGATGCCGACTGGAGTCTGCCCTTTCTTGCGCCGGCGGACATTGAGGCCGCACAGGCCATCAACGAGCGTACAGCCAAAGCCCTGGAGCGGGAGTGCGGCCGGCCGTATCAGGGCGTTTTGTACGGCGGATTCATGGCGACCGCCAGCGGCGTCCGCCTGATCGAGTACAACGCGCGCTTCGGCGACCCTGAATGCCTCAATCTGTTGACGCTACTGCGGAGCGACTTTCTTGTGCTTTGCCAAGCGATCACCGAACGCAGCCTGCATCGCTTGCCGCTGAGCCCGGCGGAAAACTTTGCTCCGTTGGCCAGCGTCTGCAAATACCTCGTTCCGCAAGGCTATCCGGAGGCATCGCGCAAAGGGGACCGCGTTGAGGCGCCGGCTTTGACAACGTCCGATGTCGGCTTCTACCTCGGCGCTGTGGATGAGCGTGACGGGAAGATCGTTGCGACCGGCTCGCGCACACTGGCCGTGGTTGCGACGGGGTCTACCCTTGCCGAAGCGGAGGCACTTTGCGAGGCGGGCGTTGGGCAGGTGGAGGGGCCTTTCTTTCATCGTCGAGATGTCGGTACTGGAGCCGCAATCGCCCGCCGCATCGCTCACATGCAAGCGGTGCGGCGTACGGAAATGGTGCGATGACGGGCACCACCGGATCGAGGCTTCAAGTCGGCATCCTGGGGTCTACACGCGGCACGGCTTCGCAGGCGGTGTTCGAAGCCGTCGAGTCTCACGCGCTGCACGCCGAGATCGCGCTGGTCATTGCAAACAAAGCCGATGCGCAGATCCTTGCGCGCGCCGGTAGCTTCGGCGCACCGGCCCTGTTCCTCAGCCCACGCGGGCTTACCCGCGAGGAGTTTGATGCCGAGGTGAGTTTTGCGCTCGAACAGGCTGGCGTCGATATCGTTCTGATGATCGGATACATGCGTATCGTGTCCGCAGCGTTTGTGCAAAGATGGCGGGGCCGCCTGCTTAATGTGCATCCTTCGCTGCTGCCTGCCTTTGGCGGCCTGATGGATCGCGCCGTGCATGAGGCCGTTCTCGCGGCGGGTGTGTCAGAGACCGGCTGTACGGTTCACCAGGTGACCGAGGATGTGGACGCCGGTCCGATCGTGCTGCAGAAACGCTGCCCTGTGTTGCCCGGTGATACGGTGGATTCGTTGCGGGAGCGCGTGCAGGGCCTCGAGAATCTCGCCTTCGTGGACGTGCTGCGAGACTGGAAGCGATAACGTTACCCTTGAGTGCGTGGAGGAGTCTGGAATGAGTGCTGCAGCACCTCGGCCGCGCGTCGCGATTGTGATGGGCGGCCACTCGGATTGGCCAACCATGCAGCATGCGGCCGATCTTCTCGATGCGCTGGGTGTCGCGTATTCCGCTGAGGTCATCTCGGCGCACCGCACGCCGGAGCGGATGTTCCAGTTCGCGCGGTCGGCCCGCGAGCAGGGCCTGCAGGTCATCCTTGCGGGAGCCGGAGGAGCGGCGCATTTGCCTGGCATGATCGCCGCGTTGACGACCTTGCCTGTGCTCGGTGTGCCGGTGCAGAGCAAGGCGCTCCGCGGTCTGGATTCGCTGCTGTCCATCGTGCAGATGCCGGGCGGTGTGCCGACCGCTACGTTTTCCATCGGTGAGTCTGGCGCGAAGAATGCCGGCCTGTTTGCCGCTTCTATCCTCGCGCTGCAGGATACCGATCTTGCAGGTCGCCTCCTCCGCTACCGAGAGGCGCAGACGCAGGATGTGCTGAACAAACCGGATCCGCGCGCATGAGCTCCTCTGCTCTTTCCAGCAGACCGCGCATCGGCATTCTCGGTGCTGGCCAGCTTGCGCTGATGCTCGCGCAGGCTGCACCCGCCCTCGGCATCGATGTGATTTGCGCAGGTCAGCCGGGCGATTGTGCTGAGCAGGCGGCGCAGGTTGTAGCGGTCGACCTTGCCGACGCAGCGGCTGTGGCGCGATTCACCGGTGAGGTCGATCTGCTCACGATCGAAAGTGAGAACATCGACGCGCGCGTGCTTCGAGACCTGCCGGTCGCTCCCAACACGTTCGCAGTGCGCATTGCGCAGGATCGGCTGCTGGAGAAGACTTTCTTCAATCGCCACGGGGTGCAGACCGCTCCCTTTGCGATCGTCGACTCGCTGGAGGATTTGGAGTTTGGTCTGGCGGTCATCGGCACACCCGCGATCCTGAAGACACGGCGCATGGGGTATGACGGCCGCGGGCAAGTGCGGCTCATGGACACAGCGCAGCCCTCCGCGGCGTGGGACGCGGTGGGCCGGGTGCCCTCCATCGTGGAAGGCATGGTTCCCTTCGAGGCGGAGGTGTCGCTCTTCGCGGCGCGCTCGGCGGCGGGCGAGATGGCGCTCTACCCGCTCACCTGCAATGTGCATCGCGAGGGTATTCTGCGCCGTTCGACAGCGCCTTTCGATAATCCTGCTTTACAGAAGATGGCGGAGCAGCACCTCCGCAGCACCATGGCTGCACTCCAGTACGTGGGGGTGCTGGCCGTCGAGTTCTTCGTTCGTGACGGCGACCTGATCGCGAACGAGATGGCGCCGCGGGTGCACAACTCGGGTCACTGGACCATCGAAGGCGCGGAGACCTCGCAGTTTGCCAATCACCTGCGCGCGCTGGTCGGCTTGCCTCTCGGGCGGACAGTGAGCTGGCCGACCGTGATGCTGAACTGCATCGGGAGCATGCCGCCGGAAGACCAGACGGCTCGCTTTCCGGAAGCCTTTCGTCATGACTATGGCAAGGAGCCGCGGCCTGGACGCAAGGTCGGACACCTCAGCTTTCCCGCAGAAGCCACGGACGCAATCCGTTACTGGGAAGAGCAGCTTGCCGGAGCAGAATGAGGAGTAACACCGTGGAACGGGTGGCCGGATGAGCGGTACGCAGATAACTTCCGGAGACGCAGGGCATGGACTGGAGCGGATCGCCGTGCTGATCCCGGCGTGGCAGCCAGACTCTCGCCTGCTGGAACTTGTCTGGGCTCTGCGTCGCTTTCCGTTCGCGGCTTTGCTGGTTGTGGACGATGGCAGTGACCCGCGGGTTCAGTCCGTCTTCGAGATGCTTTGCCGGCAGGGCATTCCAGTGATCCGGCATGCTGTGAACCTCGGCAAGGGCCGGGCTCTCAAGACCGGCTTCAACGCTTTGCTCCTCGATTTCCCCGATATTGATGGGATTGTCACCGCAGATGCCGACGGGCAGCACACGGCAGAGGACATCGTCTGCGTCGCTCGCGCGTTGGCTACGGTCACGGATCGTCCCGTGCTCGGCTCGCGTGCTCTCAGTGGACCGGTTCCGCTGCGCAGCCGTCTGGGCAATGTCCTGATGCGTACTTTCTTCCGAGCGCTAACCGGCACCCGCCTGCAGGACACGCAATCCGGCCTTCGGGGCCTGCCCATTCCGCTGCTGCCGGAACTCATGACCTTACCGGGAGAGCGTTATGACTATGAGATGGCCATGCTGGCGCATCTCTGCCGGAGCAACGCAACGCCGCTGGAGGTACCTGTTGGAACGCTGTACCTGGATCGTAATCGATCTTCGCACTTCCGCCCCGTCACGGATTCAGTGCGAGTCTGCGTTGCCCTGATGCGTTCTCCGGCCGTACTTCGGCTTAGACAGCCTTAGGAGTTTGCCCTCACGGGAACAGTGTCAGGCGGATTGCTTCGCCACTTCGGCTTACTGACCGCTGAAGCAGAACGCACGAGTCCTGTCGCCATCAAGGAGACAGCTTCTTCTGGTGTTCGCTCCAGGCAAGATTGTTCTTTGCCAGTTGGAAGTCGGGCTTGAGAGCGATGGCCCGGCGCGCGGCGTCGACGGCTTCGTCCCACGCGTGCAACGACCCCTCATCCGCCGCGATGTTGTTCCAGGCCTCGGCAGAGGAAGCGTTCAGCCGCAGGGCTTCCTGTGCCGCTGCAATGCTTTCGCGGTATCGGGCTTGCAGGTTCAGTGCCAGCGAGCGGTTGACCCAGTACGCCGTGTCCTTCTGTACCTGGGCCCGCACGGACGCCGCAGGATCGGCCGGAAACGCAGCCCGGGCTTCCCGGGCAGCTTGCTGTTCCCCTTCAGGATCGCCGCTCTCCTGGAGCGCAGCGAGCAGTAACTGACGCTGCAACATGCGGGTGGGATTGAGCGCGATGGCTGTTCGCAGCTGCGCAACGGCGTCTTCCGCGCGGCCCTCCGCGAGCAGCCACCTCCCGTAGTAGGCACGTGGCTGATCGTCTTCCGGTGCGAGCGCCACCGCGCGCTGGAAATGGCGTTCCGCGGCTGCCTGATCTCCCAGGGCCCCGTGCGCCACGGCCAGGTTGATCTCCAGCGTGGCGTAGTTGGGCGTGTATTGCAGAGCTCGGTTGTAGAGAACGAGCGCTGCGGCGTACGACCCTTTATTCATCTGCGTGAGTCCATAAATCATCAGCCCGCGCCCATTCCGCGGCGACTTTTCGACATCGTCACGCCATAACGATTCTTCCGTGCGCCACACCTCGTTCCTCGCGTGCACGCCCCAGCCGTAGCCGGCCAGCAGCAGGGCGGCTACAGCGATCAGAAGCGGGCGTATGTGCCTCTGAGTTTGCGGAGCGAAGGCTCGTTGCAGCACAAGCCATAGCGCCCACACCACGGCGGGGATCAACCCGGCGAAGGAGAAGAACATGCGGTGATCATTTTCCACTTCGGACAAGGGATACAACGACGTGGGCAACTGCGTCACGACAAACCAGAGAAGCCCGAACCCGATTGGATAGAGCTCGCGCCGTCGCGCCGTGCGCTCTATGGCAAGCAGCAGGGCCGCAACAAAGAAAAATCCTAGGAGCGCGCGGCCATTCAGAGCGTGGAAGGGCGCAAGGTCCGTGTCCACGTTCAGGTGCAGCGGCAGAAGCAACTCCGCTCCATAGCGGATCCAGACGTAGGGCTGTGTGAGCCGATACTGGACCGTGGAGAGGATGGTCGGCGTAAACGTCTTCGGTGTCATCGATCCTTGCAGTGCGAGGAGCGCGACCACGACAAGAAGGGAGGGAAGAGCAGCCATCAGGCAGGTCCGCCAACGCCTGGCGGAATGCAGGCCTTTCTGACGCTCGAAGAAGTACACCCAGAGAAAAAGAAGCGCGGGGAAGACGGAGGCAGGTGGCTTGGAGAGCAGAGCCAGCACCAGCGGCACAAGGTACAGGCCGGTCCTGCGCCGCTGCGGATAGCGCGCATAGACCGCAAGCGCGGCCACGCAGCCTAGCGTGCAGTACAGGTCGCCACGCTGGATTACATAGTTGATCGTTTCCGCGACGGCGGGGTGCAAGCCGAACCATGCTGTCGCGAACAGCGCCAGCCAGGCGCCGGCATCACCGGCTCCTGAGCGTTCGAAGAGGGTGCGATACAGACGGAACAACAGCCAAAGCAGCAACAGGAACCAGCAGAAGGTGCTGAGATGGAACGCGAATGGCTTGTAGCCTTTGCCCAGCGCGTAATCGAGCGCCAGCGATGCCGACACGACGGGGCGGTACGTGCGGTTGGCAGGCAGAACGCTGAAGGTGGTTGTGTCGGTGAAAAAGCGCGGCACATTGGTCAGGCGCCGTACGGCTGGGTTCTCAGTGATCGTGTGAAAGTCGTCGAAATGAAATGCGTTGCCGAAGGAGTTCGCGTAGGCCGCGCACACGGCAAGCAGCACCAGTCCGCCCGCTATGCGAATCTTCGCTTCGCTGCTCCACGCTGCCATATTCGTCCCGACCTGAATATATCCGGCTGGCTGCGTGTACCGATTTTCGCGCCTCTGCAAAGGGGAGCGGCCTCGCTCCTGGAGCGAGGCCGCCTTGCTCTGCACCCACCCTTACGGCTGCAGCATAAAGGCTGCACGCCGGTTCTGCTGATAGCAGGGCTCCGCAGGTCGGGTACAAACCTGCACGCCTTTGCCATAGCTCACGACCGTGATGCGGCTCGCATCCACTCCCGCCTGCATGAGCGCGTCCCGCGCGGCATCGGCTCGTTTTTCTCCCAGCGCCAGGTTGTACTCCGGCGTGCCGCGCTCATCGGAGTAGCCGCCCACCAGCACACGCAGGTCCGAGTGAGCCTGAAGGTACGCCGCAGCCTCCCGAATAGCCTGCAACGTGTCAGAACGGATCTCCGCCTTTTCGTAGTCGAAGTACGCATCCTTCACGTGCTCGTGGAACTCGCTGTCCTGCTGCTTCATTGAGGGCGGCAGTACCGGGGGTGCTGTCGCTACGCCAAGTATGATGGGCGGCGTCATCCTGCGCGGCTCGAGCACCCGGAAGTGGACCTCGCACTGCGATGCGGCGGTTGGTCCCGACGCGACCGCGGCGTGGCCGTTCACGGTGTACATGCCGGGCGAAAGCCCGCCGGTGTCGATGGAAGCCCGATTGTTTTGTGGTGTCACGCTGCCGCCGGTTGCGGTCCATGAATACATGAGGTCCGTGCCCGCGGGCTGCGGATGGGCGGCTGCGGAAACCTCCAGCAGCTGACCGGCTTCCACGTTCAGCACATTGGCAGAGCACTCGAGGGACCCCACCGATGGAGGAGGAGGTGCCGGCATAGCGCGCGGCGCATGTGGCATCGCATAGCGGCCATGGAACTTGAATACGACGCCGGCACCAAGCATGAGCTGGTTTTGCGACGTGTTCACGCCGTTGTTGAAGCCGGTATGCAGATATTGCGCCTGGATGGCGCGGATGGCGAGACCGTGGGTGAACTCCAGGTCGAGGCCGCCACCTGCGGTGAGCGCGAAGGTGTTGGCCGAGGTAGTGTAGGAAGTCGCGGTTGGAAAATACGAATCGCTGCCATGCGCGGCGCCGAAGGTTGCCTGCGCGAACGGAACCGTATAGCGGCGGCGGAAGGTAATGCGCGGTCCAGCAGTGTAGGTGGTGAGGAACAGGTTCTGGCCGAGCGCGCTGATGTTGTTGGCATGGGTGCCTGTGAACTCACCCGCAAAGCTGAGCCAGTATTTGTATTTGATCCCAAGAGAGGCATAGCCGCCGTTGAGGTTGAACTTCTGCGGGTTTCCCGGAGGCGCGTTGGCGTGTAGGAACTGGTAGCCGAGGGAGAGGTTCACCCGAGGCACGAACTGCACGGGGTCGGAGGAGGTCTCCTGCGCTTGCGAGGCGCAAGAGGCTCCCAGGAGGACGAGTGTTGTAAAAGCGTAGCTGACGACGGGCCGACGCATGTTGGTTCTCTCCTTTGCGTGTTGGCGTGTGACGTAATGAACGGCGAGGCGCGCTCGCCGCCGCGCTAATAGATCAGCGCGACGGAGGGCGAGGTGGTGGTGGCCGATTTGTCGACGAGCACAAAGCGGTTCGGGTTGATGGCGAAGATCACGTCCGTGCCGAACGTGAAGCGTCCGTTCCCCGCGTCGGTCAGCACATACGTTCCGCTGCCCGTGACGCCGAGGGTGACTGCGTTCTGATTGCCGGCGAGAACGTTCTCGTCCAGAACATAGCTCCCGTGGCCCATGCCATCGGCCGTGAACCTGCCGGAAGCGTCGAGCGTAGCCGCCGCAGCCGCTGGCGTGGTGCCGTAGGTGTAGGTGCCGTTCAGCGTCGCCAGCGAGAACGGCCCGCCGGTCTGCTGTTCCAGGTTGCCGAGACCCGCATAGCCGGTCTCGAGGAAATAGCCAGCGTCCGTGTTCGTGAGGTATGCCACGCGCGGTGCGGGTGGCGTGGCCGGAAGACCCAGCAGTGTCAGCACGCCGGTGAGGACGTTGCTGGGAACGGGATAGCTCAGCACCGAGCGGCCATTGGTGCCGACCGTGCAGTTGCTGTTACCGGTGGACGCATAGGTGCCGAGCAGGGCATTGAGCACGTTAGAGCCGCTGCCCTGGCCGGTCAGGCCGTTGACCAGGGCCGTGGTGCCGCCCTGATCGACGTAGTTCGTGGTGCAGGTTCCGGTACTGTTTGCCGAGCCCTGGAAGACCGTGGCTGTGGGGAGGTTGGCCACGCTCTGCAGCGCGACACCCGCCAGACCGGGGTTGGTGGGAGCGTTTTCATAGCCGACATACTGGCCGCTGAGCGATGCGTTGCTGAAGGTTGTAACCGTCTGCGATGTAGCCGAACCGGCCAGCAGGATGTACGCCGAGTGCTTGTCAGTGGACATCACGAAGGCCTGCGTGGCGTTGACCATGTACAGGGCGAAGTCCGAGGGATAGGCAGCAGAGGGGATGTTGGGGTTGGTGAGCGAAAGCTGCACGCGGCCGTTGGCATCTGCCGCACTGTAGGTTCCGCTCAAGGGTGCGGCGGGATAGTTGTTCTGAGCGAGGTTGGTGTCGGCCTCGCCGGTGATCGCGCCACTTGCCGTGGCCATCTCACCTACCGTTGCGACCGGTCCAGCCTGCAGGTTGGCTGTGCAGGCCGGCAGGCAGGGAGTATCACCCTGCAAGCCGAAGGCATAGCTGCCAGTCAGACCGCTGCTGAAGGCCGTTGCGGTCTGCTGCAGGAAGGTGCCGGAGCCGCGCTGGCCCGCGACGAGGTTGTTGTCCGCCTCGACCAGGGAGCCACGTGCCGTGGTGGTCGCTGGGGAGGCCGGCGGCTTGACGGCGATGGCATAGGTCGTGGAACCCGCAACCGTACCATCGGCGTTGAAGCGGGAGAGGACCAGCGTTCCACGATCATCTGTGCCGATCGTGTAGGTGCCGAGCAGCTTGTTGGTTGGGACCGTGGCGCCGGTGGGATTAGAGACCTGATGGTTGCTGTCGAGCTCTCCCGCGGTGATGCCTCCCGTTCCGTCCGCGGTGAAGCTGCCGACGGTGGCTGTCTGGTAGGCGAGTACTCCGGCAACGGCACTGTCATAGCCCTGGAACAGGAAGGCGTAAGGGCCTTGCAGCAGGGCATCGGTCGGTGTGGGTGCGTAGGCCACCAGCAAGGTGAGGGGCAGCGCCGCAGTTTGCGGCGTGCTCTCGCTATCGGTAGCCGTCACGGTAAACGTGCTGGCGCCCGGCACCGTCGGCGTGCCGCTGATCACACCGGTAGTGGGAGCAAGGCTGAGACCAGGAGGCAGAGTGCCGGAGGTGACCGCGTAGGTATACGGGCCCACGCCGCCGCTGGCCGCCAGTGTCTGACTATAGAGCTGGTTGAGGATCGCGTTGGGCAGCGTTCCGGTGAAGGTAAGAACTGCTGGCGGCTGCACGGTGAAGGTCACCGGGCCGGTCCTGGTTGCGGGTGGGTTGGCGGAGTCGGTCGCGGTGATCTGGACCGTAGTCGTGCCCGGCGTGGTGGGTGTACCTGTCAGCGTGCATCCGGTGCTGAAGCTCAGGCCGGTGGGCAGGCTGCTCCCCGCCCCCACGCTGCAGGTGTACGGTGCTGTGCCGCCGCTCACGGGGACCGTGCCGGTGTAAGGCGTTCCGGCCGTGCCAATCGGTGGAGTACCGAAGGTAAGCATCGGAGCCGCGGGGTTGATGGTGACCGCAACGCTGCCCGTCGTGGTGGTCGCCGGGGAGTGGGAGTCGGTGGCCGCGACGTTGATCGTGCTGGTTCCGCTCGTTGTAGGCGTTCCGGTGATTGTGCAATTGGTGTTCAGGCTCAGGCCGGTCTGCAGCGTGCCGGACTGGAGCGTGCAGGTGTAGGGCGACGTGCCGCCGCTGACACCGACCATGCCGTTGTACGCTGTTCCCACCGTCCCGGACGCGGGCGCCGTAAGGGTAAGCACCGGAGCGGGGTTGATGGTGAGGCTGACAGGACCACTGGCCGTCAACGCAGGGCTGGAGCTATCGGTAGCCTGCACCGTCAGGTTTACAGTCCCAGAGGCGGTGGGCGTTCCGCTGACCAGGCAGTTCGCTCCCAGCGTGAGACCGGCCTGCAGGGTTCCGGCGGTGATCGTGCACGAGTACGGTGCGGTACCGCCGGTCACACCGATGGTCGAGCTATACGGTGCGCCGACCATTCCACTTGGAAGCGTTCCCGTGGAAAGGGAAAGAGGCGCGGGGCTGATGGTCAGAGCCACCTGACCCGTGGCCGTCTGTGGCGGGTTGGCTCCGTCGGTAGCCTTCACTGTGAGGTTCACGGTCCCCGCTGCCGTCGGCGTTCCGCTGACCAGGCAGTTCGCTCCCAGCGTGAGACCGGCCTGCAGGGTTC
>CAXTPR010000021.1:0-61186 GCA_964246235.1 uncultured Acidobacteriaceae bacterium | reverse complement strand
GGTGCCTGGGCGGTGGCAGCGAGGGCGGGTAGGGCGGCGAGGAGCAGAGCTCGGCGGAAGAAGGTGCGCAGGGCAGACAGGCGCATCGGGTGTCCCTCGACTAGTGAGCATACCGGAGCAGCGGTGCGAGAGGACAGGCGCGAAGGAATCGGGTCGGAGCGGAGGAATCGGATCGGAGCTGGGAATGGGGATCTGGCAGCGGCGAAGAATTGGGGCAGCGCCGCTCGATCTAATCACATTCCAAAGCGGTCCAAACCCCGGCGGGTGTGCCGGAGGCGTTGTCGATGCGGAAATCGAGGAAGCTGCCGGGGTTGATGGTGACCGAGCCGGTGACGCTGCAGGTGGCCGAGGCGAGGCCGGTAAAGCTGCAGACCAGGGGTGTGTCGAGCATGCTGCCAGGGGAGCCGCTGCGGAGCGTGACCTTGATCGCGCCGGACTGCTGCGAGTAGACGTCCAAGCGAGACGCTGTGCAGCCACGCGGAACCCAAGCCATGACGGAGGGGGTCTCGGTGCCGGAGGCGTTGGGCGTGTTGGGGGCGTAGAAGGCGTTGGTGTAGCTGACCGAGTGGAACATTGCGGCGAAGCTGCCGCTACCGGTGGAGGACGCACCGCCGGAGCCGCCGCCGCCCGCCGGGAGACCGAAAGCAAGTACGGCGGCGGAACTGGTGCCGGTGTTGGTGACGGTGGGCTGCGAGCCCGCAGGCAGAACGGTGACCGGGCCGACGCTGATGGTTGCCGCAGCACCCGTGACTCCGGCGGGACCGGCGGGGCCGGCTGCGCCTGCGGAACCCGCCTGAGCGAGCAGCGACCAGATCTGCGGGTTCGCATCGGGCGAACTGTTGGTGTTGACGGCCTGGGCGAGGTAGGTGGAGCCGCTGAAGGTGACGGCATCCTGCAGGGTGTAGGTGAGATTGGCGGCCCAGGCACCGCGGAAGTTCAGGCCGGGAGTGCCCGCCTGTCCTGCGGGACCTGGCGCGCCTGTGGCTCCGGTGGGTCCGGGAAGGCCGGCAGGGCCGGTCAGACCAGTGGGTCCGGCTACTCCCGTTGCACCAACCGGACCCGCGGCGCCGGTCGCGCCGGTCGCCCCCGGGACGCCGGGGACTCCCTGAGGGCCGGCGGGGCCAGCTGGACCCATGAGTCCGGCGGCCCCTGTGGGCCCGGTGGCACCCGGAAGGCCAGCGACTCCCTGCGGACCGGTGGGTCCGGTTGCACCGGGAGAACCAGCCGGGCCGGGCAGTCCGGTGGCGCCCGTAGGCCCGGGAAGGCCCTGCACTCCCTGCGGTCCCATGGCTCCCGCCGCGCCGGGGAGGCCCTGTGGTCCTATCGCGCCCTGTGGTCCCGCCGCGCCCGGAGCCCCCGTCGGACCAGCGGGTCCGGTTGCGCCGGTGGCGCCCTGGGGACCGGCGACGCCGGTGGCGAGGTCGAGTTCGGGGGCGTGCGCGGTCAGATCATTTTCCTTGGAATCGAATTGCAGGGTGGCGGCAGAAGAGGTGAGCGCCAAGCCGAAGTTGGAGGCCGGAGCGGTGAGCCAGCCCTGAAGTGCCGCAGTGATGTCCAGGGTGACGAACTGGCCGGCGGCGGGGCAGGTGGCGGTTGCGACGGCGCCAGTGGCGAGGGCCGGCAGGGTGGCGTAGGTGACGGTGGACTCTGCCCAGGTGGAGGTCACGAGTTGCGCGGAAAAGCTGCCGGGGGTATCGGCGCGGTTGCAGTAGAGCCGAAGCGTAGCGCGTGAGACCTGGGCGGGGGTAAGCCCGACGGGCAGCGAACCGAGGTCGAACTGGAGGAGCGCGGTGTAGCCGCCGCCGACATCGAGGTTGGAAAGCGAGCCGGAGTTCACGGCGGGCCGGGTGGAGGAGACGTGCGCGTCGGCGAGCAGGGTGGCCTGCTGCGCCTCAGACTCCGAAGACTGCACGGCGGCCAGCAGAAGCAGGCACAGGAGAGAGCAGCCACGAGGCGCACGAGAGCTGGAGCTGTGTATGAATGCCGCCAAGAGGCTCCTGCGCGCTGGCTCTTTCGAATCCGATGGTGCGAATGGGACAGAGTTCTACAGGAGAGACTGACCAGACCCAGACGCGAGGAAAGAGGTATGGCGTCTTTTTAGCCCGAAATGACACCGGGACGCAAGTATCTCAAACCGAGACAGGAGCGAATGTCGGGCGACGAGAGACACGTGAGACTCATCCAACGAATTCAAGACGGTTGCGGCAAGCAGAGCGGCATGATACGAGCCGAGCAGTGGCAGGGCGAATTTTCGCAAGAACCGAGCATGTGTGGACATCAACAGCAGCTCAGAATCTGAGGAACATGCATGAACACCAAGAACGTTTTTCCAGCCCTGGTCCTTACGGGCTTGCTCAGCCTGGGCGGTCTGACCGCGTTGGCGCAAACAGCAACGCCGGCACCCACAACGCAAACCCCGGCTCCGCAAACGGCGCCCTCAGCGGTCACGCCGACGATGAGCCCCACGCCCAAGAGCAGCGAGACGCAGACCAAGGAAGACATCAAGGCGGACAAGAGCCGGACCAAGGCGGACAAATCGCTTCGCAAGCAGCAGAAGGCCACCGACAAAGCCGCCAAGGACCAGGAAAAGGCGGCAAAGCGGGCCGCGAAGGCGGGCGCAACGCCCCCGCCCCAGTAGCTGCGGAGCGCAGCAGCCGCAGGTTCACGGCAGCTTGGCCACACTACAATCAAGCATGATGCGTCTACCCAGCATGCGGCGCCAGGCTGAACTGAAGAACACCTATGCGTCCTTAGCTCTGCATGCAGCAGTGTTCCTGGTTCTGCTGGGCGGCTGGCGAGCCCGCAGGCCGGTTCTGGACGCGCATCGGCTGCCGGGCGTGGCAACGGGTAGCCGGCTTACCTTGAGCTACAGCCCGGGAGGAGCGCCGCCGGCGGCGGCTACCGCGCTGCGTTCCGTGACTCACCCCTTGCGTGCTTCGGTGGCCGCGGCGAAGCCACCGACCGTGCCGGCTCTTTCGTCGGCGAGCCCGTCTGCTCCGGGAAACGGGCGATCGGGCGAGAGCTCGCTGGGAGACGGCGATATCAGCATCGCGCTGGTGCGAACGCATCCGCGGCCCGCGCCTGATCTTACCGGGTTGCCGCGCGGAACCGCCGGAGACGTGGTGGTGGATGTGGTGATCGATGCGCAGGGCAGGATAGCGGCGGCGACCCTGGCGCATGGGTTGGGCGGAAGCATCGATCAGACGGTGCTGGCGATTGTGCAGCAGCAGTGGACGTTCTCACCGGCGACGCGGAATGGCGTAGCCATCGCGAGTGAGCAGGAGCTGCTGTTTCACTACGAGCGATCGTGATGGCCTTCGCGCCCTTCGACAGGGTCGACACGATGGCCTCGCGTTCTGCGAAGACCGGCTGGCGCAGGGTTCGCACCCGTCACGAGCCAGGAGCTCGCGAGCTATGACTACAGCACTGTGAACAGCTCTGTGAGTTCATGACTCGTCCGGTTTCCGCTCACTGACAGGGAGCGCATGGAAGTGCGCTCCCTGCGACCGATGAGGTTGTCCCGCTACAATCACTCGACTGACGGACACCTGATCTGGAGGAGCTTCATGGCGTGCACTCCGAACGAACTGCTGCATGTTCCGCTCTTCTCGCTGCTTGACGCCGACGAACTGGCGGTGCTGGCGCAGCAGGTGGAGATGCGCACGTTCCAAGCGAAACAGCGCATCTACAAGGCGGGCGAGCCCAGCGCGCGCGCCTTCGTGGTGATGTCCGGGACGGTGGAGGTCACGCTGGTGGATGAAGACGGCCAGGAGGTGCTGTTCTCGCGGCCGGAGCATGGCGATCCGTTCGGGTTCGCGTCGATGCTGGAGAACTCGGCACACCAGACCACGGCCTACGCGCTGGAACAGACAACGTGCCTGGAAGTGGACCGCCACGACCTGAGCGAGTTGCTCACGCGCAAGCCGATGGCCGGGCTGGACATGCTGACGGTGCTGGCGCGGGAGATCCACTCCGCGCAGGCGATGATCCGCGGACGCGCCATGCGCAACGCCAACCAGATCATCGAGGAGCAGGAAACGCGCGGCGAGCGGATCGCGGACAAGGTGGCCTCGTTCGGCGGCTCGTGGACGTTCATCATCACGTTCGCGGTGGTGCTCTCGGTGTATACCCTCGCCAACATCCTGCTGCGAGGGCGGGCGTGGGACCCGTACCCGTTCATCCTGCTAAACCTGTTCCTGTCGATGCTGGCGGCGATCCAGGCGCCGGTGATCATGATGAGCCAGAACCGGCAGGACCAGAAGGATCGCGTGCGCGGCGAGCTGGATTTCGACGTAAACCGGCGCGCGGAGGCGGAAATTCAGTCCTTGTCGCGCAAGCTGCATCAGCTGAGCGACCGCGTGGGGGACATCGACGAGCGACTGCGGGGACCGGGCGCGGCTGTGCGGGGGGACGATCTGCAGAGCTGAGGGTTAGTCCACAGGCGAACACCTTACGGGACCGGGCACGGGCTTGATCGAGGGCCGCGGTAAGAGTGTGGCAACTACCGGGTAAGCGACGGCTGAGTTCGTCTCGATGGCCTCGGGTGGCATTCCTGGATCGCCGACACGCCAAGGCGTCTGCCCGGGAGAGCTATAGCCAATGCAGGTTGGCACACGGGAGGATGGAAGGCGATATTTCGCTCTGATCCTGTTCCAGCATGAATCTCCGCCTTTTGGGATGGAGCAACTTGCTTCGACAACGCGCCGGTATCGCATCGATAGCCGATCGTCGGTGCCATGAGCGAAGACGAGCTTGTCTTTGATCTCATGCCCTTCCCAACGCAGGGCCGAATCTTCGAAGAGCTTCTGTCCGGTCCTCGCGTCGAAAACAGCGAATCGCATGCCGCCGTCCACACCATCTGCCGCATCGAGGAAAATGAATTGCCCTTTGACTCCGGCAAAGTAACCTGACCAGCGTCTGCCGAACCCTTTCTCACCAGTCTGGCGCGAGCGAGCGCAGGCGGGGATGTGTCCGTCCGCGACAGAAACGATACGGATCCATGCCGCGCCCTTCAGCCCCGGGTCGTCAAGCTGCTTGATCATAAAGTCCGGGTAGTAGGAACAGGTGAGCTCCATCCGCGATGGATTGTCCGGCATCAGGTAAGAGGACCGGCCCAGGTCGACTGCTGTTCTTCGCAAAGGCTTATCGAAGGACTCCGCCGCGAGGCAGGAGTTCAGCAGACCTGCCTGCATGAGCGCAACGGTGCTGAGCCACGCGCGGCAGAAGCATACACGACGCATGAGCGCGAGTGTAGATCATTGCCGAAGGCGCCTGCCCGTTCTCTCTGGTTTCCGTGTATCCAAATGTGCCGTATGCTGGCACGCATGCCTGAGAACAACGTTTCCACAGCTTCGGCGAACGACAGGGCACTGAATACGCCCGGTCACCCTCCCTCCCCGGACAAGCTGGTGAACCTGCCGCGGCTGGTGACGGCGTTCTACGCCAACCATCCCGACGTGAGTATTCCTGCGCAGAAGGTAAGCTTCGGGACGAGCGGGCATCGCGGCTCGTCGCTGACGACGAGCTTCAACTACGCGCACATCCTGGCGATCACCCAGGCCATTGTCGAGTTTCGCGCCAACGAAAAGACGACCGGACCGCTGTTTCTGGCGATGGACACGCATGCGCTGAGCGAGGCGGCGTTCGCGACCGCGCTGGAAGTACTCGCGGCCAACGGGGTGGCGACGTTCGTCGACAGCGGCCGGGCGGAGGGCAGCGAACTGAACGTTGGCTACACGCCCACGCCCGCTTGCTCGCTGGCGATCCTGAAGTACAACACGGGCAAGAAGGACGGGCTGGCGGACGGGATCGTGATTACGCCTTCGCACAACCCGCCCGAGGATGGCGGCTTCAAGTACAACCCGCCCAACGGCGGGCCGGCCGATACGAGCGCGACCAAGTGGATCGAGAACCGGGCCAATGAGCTGATCGGCGCGAAACTGCAGGGAGTGAAGCGGCTGGCGTTCGCGAAGGCGCTGACGGCAGAGACGACCAAGCGGCATGACTACATCGGCGAGTATGTGGGCGAACTCGGTCACGTGATCGACTTCGAGGCGCTGAAAGACACGAAGCTGACCCTTGCGGTCGATCCACTGGGCGGCGCGGGCGTGCACTACTGGCCGCGGATCGCGGAGCTGCTGAAGGCGCAGTACGGCGCGACGCTGACGGTGCTGAACCCGTATGTGGACCAGACCTTCCGGTTCATGACGCTGGACTGGGATGCGCGCATCCGCATGGATTGCTCCAGCCCGAACGCCATGGCGAGCATGATCGCCAACAAGGACCGGTTCGACGTGGCATGGGCGTGCGATACCGACCACGACCGGCATGGCATCGTGTGCAAGAGCGTGGGCCTGTTGAACCCTAACCACTACCTGGCGGTGTGCATCCAGTACCTGTTCACGCACCGGCCGGGGTGGAATGAGAACGTGGGGATCGGGAAGACGCTGGTGAGCTCTTCGATCATCGACCGGGTCGCCTCTGGGCTCGGCAGGCGAATGCTGGAGGTGCCGGTGGGCTTTAAATGGTTTGTGGACGGACTGATCGGCGGCACGCTGGGATTCGTGGGCGAGGAGTCCGCGGGCGCGACGTTCCTGCGCAAGGACGGCAGCGTGTGGACGACCGACAAGGACGGGCTGATCCTTGGATTGCTGGCAGCAGAGATGACAGCACGTACGGGCAAGGACCCGGGCGAGCTCTACGGTGAGCTGACCGCAAAGTACGGCGCGCCGGTGTATCAGCGCATTGACGCTGCCGCGACCAAGGAGGAGAAGGCGAAGCTCGGCAAGCTGACCGCGAGCCAGGTGACGGCGAAAACGCTGGCTGGGGATCCGATCACGGCGACCCTGACGGAAGCGCCGGGAAACCATGCGGCCATCGGCGGTCTCAAGGTCACGACCGACGAGGGGTGGTTCGCGGCTCGGCCAAGCGGAACCGAGGATGTGTACAAGATCTATGCGGAGAGCTTCAAAGGCGACGCGCACCTGAAGCAGATCCAAAGCGAGGCGAAGGAGCTGGTGAGCGCGGCGCTGAAGGGGTAGGGAGGCCAGGAGCAACCTGCCGGAAGATCGAGATGCAGTTCCTCCGCAACTCTGCTGCGGACAGACCCTTCCTGTGCCCTGACCTGCAAGCCGCATGGGACGCCGGGGTGGTAGCCTCACACGATGCCGTACCAGCCTTTCTCTTCCGCACCGCATTCGTCGCCCGCTGACACGCACCCGCCCACAACCCACCACGGCTTCGATCTGTCCGAAGCAGCGCTGGCGGACCTGCGCGACGCGGGCTTTCATCCGGAATTCGGCCCGGGCGTGGCCGAACAGCTTGCGGACATCGAGCGTCAGTTCGCCCAGCCGGGAGCGCAGAGCGGGATAGACGATCTGCGGGCGCTGGGGTGGTCCTCGATCGATAACGACACGTCGCGCGACCTGGACCAGATCGAGGTCGCGGAGCGCGTGGGGGGCGGCATACAGCTTCGGGTCGCCATCGGCGATGTGGCAGCGGCCGTGGCGCAGGGCTCGCCCATCGACAAGCATGCGCAGGAGCAGACCCAGACGCTCTACACGGCGGTGCGGAACTTTCCGATGCTGCCGCTGGAGCTTTCCACCGGGCTGACGTCGCTGAACGAGAACGCGGACCGGCTGGCAGTCATGATGAGCTTCACGGTGACGCCGGAGGGCGAGCTGGCAAACGAGGCCGTGAGCCGGGCGCTGGTGCGGAACCGTGCGCAGCTGGCGTACTCGCGCGTGGGGCCGTGGCTGGAGGCGGTGGCCGGCGGTGGGGCCGCCGCGGACACGGACGAGCTGCGGTCCGATTCGGCACGGAGCGACTCGCCCGGCGGCATCGAGGCAGCGGCTGGGCTGGAGGCACAGTGGCTGGCCGAGCAGCTGAAGCTGCAGGATGAAGCGGCGCAGGCATTGCACACACGGCGCATTGCGAATGGAGCCCTGGAGTTCCAGCGCGCGGAGGCCGAGCCGATGGTGGCGGACGGCGTGGTGAAAGATCTGCATGCGGTGCTGCAGAACCGCGCCATGCACCTGATCGAGGACCTGATGGTGTCCGCGAACGGGGTGATGGCGCGGGCGCTGCGCAAGGCGGGCCGCAGTGCGCTGCAACGCGTGGTGCAGGTGCCGCAGCGCTGGGACCGCATCGTGGCTCTGGCGGCGGAGCATGGCGGTGCGCTGCCGGCGAACCCGGACTCGGTCGCGCTGAACAACTTTCTCCAGGAGCAGCGGCGGACCGATCCGGATCACTACCCGGACCTGGCGGTGGCGGTGATCAAGCTGATGGGGCCCGGCGAGTACACCCTGATGCGCGCAGACGACGACCCAACGGGACACTTCGGGCTGGCGGCGCGGGATTACACGCACTCCACCGCGCCGAACCGGCGGTTTCCCGACCTGGTGACGCAGCGTGTGCTCCATGCGCTCCTCGCGGCCGCGGAGGCACCCTACACGGACGCGGAGCTGAGCGCCATTGCAACGCACTGCAACGAGGCGGACAAGGCGCTGCGCAAGATCGAGCGGAGCATGGCCAAGCGGGTGGCCGCAGTGGCGCTGATCCCGCGCCTTGGGCAGGTGTTCCGCGCGGTGGTGACGGGCGCGAGCAACAAGGGCGTGTATGCGCGGGTGATCGACCCGCCGTTCGAAGGGCGCATCGTGCAGAACGATGCGGGGCTGGATGTGGGCGACCGCGTGCAGGTAAAGCTGCTGCACACCGACCCGGCGCGGGCATTCATCGACTTGGCAAAGGTGTGAGTGTTGCGTCAAGACCGCGGAGGCCGCTTAGAACAGCACCTTGAGCCCGAGCTGGATCTGGCGGCTGGTGCCGGCGGCGGCGGTGATAACGCCGGGAGAACCCAGGGCCGCGGTGGTGGCGATGGTGGCGGCTGTGCCCTGGGTGGGGCCGGCGGAGTAGACAATCTCGCTGGGCAACGACAGGTTGGTGTGGTTGAGCACGTTGAAGAGCTCCGCGCGGAACTGCAAGCGGACCTGTTCGGCCAGCTGCGTGGACTTCAGAAGCGAAAGGTCCCAGTTCGCATAGCCGGGACCCACCAGGCTATCGCGCGATGCGTTACCTACAAAGCCTGCAGCGGGTGCGGAAAAGGCCGCAGGGTTGAAGTATTGGGCTATACGCTGGGCGGTGGTCCCGTGCGTGTAGAGAGAGTTCGGGTAGGCAGGGTTGAAGTTGGGGCGGACCGGATTGCGGGAATCGCCGGAGCCAGTGGGGTTGTAGCCGAGCTGGGGAGAGAACGGGAAGCCGGTCTGGAGGTTGGCGATGGCGGAGAGCGTCCAGCCGGAGATGGCTCGGCTCCTTACGCCGCGGGCGCCGGCAAAGAAGGTTTTGCCCGTACCGAAGGGAAGCTCGTAGGTGGTGTTGAACGCGGCCAGGCTGCGAATGTCGGTGGCGGCGGGACCGTAATCGAGGTGCGGAAGCTGCGGGACCTCTACGAAGGCGGGCGTGTTGGCCGAGACGGAGGTGTTCCAGGCTGAGCCGTCATCCAGGTTCTTCGACCACGTGTAGTTGGCGCGGAACTGGAGCCCGTACAACAGGTCGCGGCGCACGTCCACGATGAACGCGTTGTAGTTGCCGGAGCCGCCGGACCACCACGAGGTGGAGTTGGCCAGCGCGGGATTGGCCTTCATCGTAGTTGGGTAGTAGACGGCTCCGTTGACGAAGGTGAAGGCCGGCTCGTTGAGGTCGCCGGAAAGGATCTGGTGCGAGCTGTGCGAGCCGTCGTAGCCAAGAGTGAGCGACAAGGAGGGCGCGAGCTGTTGCTCGAAACGCAGGTCGTAGGAGAGCAGCGCGGGTGTGGCAAGATCGGCCGCAACTGTGGAGGGTGAGACTGCGGGCGTCACACCGGTGGGCGCGGCCACGGAACTATTGGCGTAGCTGTAGACGGTGTTGAAGGGCGCGGCTTGATCAAGGCGGTAGTCCAGAGCATCCAGCAGCGAATGGTGCAGGCCCGCGCCCGCGCGCAAGCTGGTTCTGCCGTTGCCGAACACGTCCCAGGCAATGCCGAGGCGGGGCTCGGGAAGGAAGAGCGCGCGGTTGTCCGTAAGCGCATTGGACTGCACCGATGGATTGGTTTGCAGGACGCCGTTAAGAAGGTTGTAGACGCCGGTACGGCCGTGCGATTCACTCCAGCCGGTGGAGCTTTCCGAGCGGAAGCCGGCTCGGACCTGGAGCCGCGGCGTGACGTGGAACGTATCCTCCAGGTAGCCATCGGCGAAGAGCGTGCGCCAGCCCAGCGCGGTTGGATTGGGTGCGTACGTGAAGGTCTTGATCGGGGTGCCGGCCAGGAAGGTGGCAAGCGAGGCGAAGGAGGCTTGCCCGTACTGGTCCTGCGCGAGGTTGTCGTTGGACTGGAGACGCTGGAGCCAGACGCCGGCTTCAATCTGGTGCCTGCCGAGGATGTAGAAGATGTGGTCGTCAAACGTGTAGAGATTGCGCGTGGTGGCGTTGTTGCTGCCGACGTTCGCGCCGGCCGTGGTGATGGACGAGGCGCCGTTCGATGCAGTGGAGCCGGCGATCACGATGGCACCGGTGGGCTTGCCGGGGACGAAGGTCGGCGTCCTGGCTTGGATTTCCGCAGGCACCGAGCCGAGAAAAAGGAAGCTGGCGCGCGAGAAGCCGAGCCGCGCAGTATTCAGGAGACGCGATGAGAACACGTGTTGCTCCTGCACGCTGCTTACCTGTTCGCGCAAGGTTTCATCGACGAGCGAGTAGGGATTCTGGCTGGGCGTGTGCGCAGCGGAGTCATCGACCGTGTACACGGCGAAGAGCAAGTCGTTGGCGGTGAGATTGGCGTCGAGGCGGGTGGTCCCGAAGTCTTCGCGGATGTGCTGGACGGGGGTGGAGAAGGCCTCCGCGATGCCGGTGAGCACGGACGCGCCAGCCGCATTCTTCTGGTAAACCTCAGGGCCGTTCTGCACCGGCCACAGATTCAGCATTTGAGCGGAGATGGGGCTGACAGGAACCTTGGTCAGCACGCCGGCGGCATTGGGCAGAAAGCCCTGCCGCGCCGCGTTGTCGGGCACCAGGGTGACGTCGCTGATGCCGAGGTTCTGGCGGTAGCCCTCATAGTTGCCGAAGAGGAAGACCTTGTCCTTGTGCAAGGGGCCACCCAGCGCCAAGCCGTAGTCGTTGCGCTGGAACTCCGGGATACGCGCCGAATCGAAGTAGTTGCGCGCATCGAAGAAGCTGTTGCGCAGAAATTCGTAGGCATCGCCGTGGAGCGTGTTGGTGCCGGAGGCGGTGACAATGGAGACCTGTGCACCGTCACGCTTGCCGTACGCCGCGGAGTAGCTGTCCGAGACCACGTTGAACTCGCGCACGGCGTCCACGCCCAGCAACTGGCCGCTGGCGCCGCCGGGGGTGACGTTGATCAGCGAGGCGCCGGTGTACTCGACGCCGTTGAGGAGAAAAAGATTGTCCTGAGGGCGGCGGCCGCTGACCGAAAACATGTTGCCGACTGACGAATTCGATGTGCCGACCCCGCCGGAACGCTGCGCGGTGTAATTCACGGTGGCTGGGTTGAGGGTGATGAGCTGATCGTAGCTTCGGCCGTTGAGCGGAAGCTCCTTGACCTGCTGTGCGTTGACAAGCCCGCTGGTCTGCTCGGTGGAGGTGTTGACCGTGGAAAGTGCCTGGTCGAAGATGTCGACGGTGCCCGTCGCGCCGACCTGCAGGGTGATCGGCAAATGGAGCGCTTCGCCGATGGTGACCGCTACGTGCTCCTGGCGGTAGGGCGAGAAGCCGCTCATCTCAACGCTGACTTTGTAGTCGCCGACGGGGATGGACGGAGCGGAGAAGCTGCCCTCCTTGTTCGTGAGCAGGGAACGCTGCGTGCCGGTGTCGTTGTTGTGCACGACCACCCTGGCATTGGGGATCACGGCTCCGCTCCGGTCCGTGACGACGCCGGTGATGGTAGCGCCGACGACCTGCGCCGACGCGTTGCTTGATGTGGAAGCGATCACGCACCACAGCAGAGGCACAATCAAGGTGATGAGGCGCACGCGAAAGCGAAGATGCGATGTAGAGGAATTCATGAGTCTCCGAAAGAGTGACCAAAGAAACGATCGGGAGCGGCGCGCCGCGTCCGTCATGTGAGTTTCAGGTTCGTGCAAGGAAGTGCGGCGCAGTTGATGTTCCGGTAGCTAGCGGCAACAACAGCAGCGCAAGCAGCAGTCGCCGGGGAATGCCGCGATCATTGCGCACCCCCGTGCATGGCGGCGTAGACCAGGCCGAGGGTGACCATGGCGATGAAGACTTCGCCGAGGACGCCGACCAGGATGGGACGCCAGCCCTGGTTGACCAGGTCGCGCAGTTGTGTGCGCAGGCCTACCCCGGCAAAGGCCGGAAGGAAAGCCCACTTGGAGAGATTGCTGAGCGAGGTCAACTGGGTTTTCGAGAAGAAGCCGAGGGTGGCGAGGACCGAGATGGCCACGAAGCCAAGGATGAACTTGGGGAACTTCTGCCAGAGAAAGAGAGCTTTGCGCTCGACGCGCTCGGCCTGGCCACGCGAGGCCCAGTAGACGGCATAGCCCAGCACGACAAAGCCGATAAAGGCGGAGCGGGCGGTCTTGGCGAGGACGGCGAAGCGGCCGGCCTCATCGCCATAGAGTGCCCCGGTGACGGTCGCTTCGGCGGTGTTGTCGACGGCGAGGCCGGTCCAGATGCCGTAGCTTTGCTGGCCTAGATGCAGGGCGTGGCCGATGGCGGGGAAGGTGAAGAGCGCGATGGCGCCGAGGGTGAGGATAGCCGCGATGGCCGTGGAGGTGTCCTCTTCCTCGGGCTCGATGGCGCCCTGCGCGGCCATGATGGCGGTGACGCCGCAGATGCTGGATCCGATGGCCAGAAGAGATGTCAGTTTGGGCGGCAGCTTGAAAAGCCTGCCGAGCAGGGTCATGACGCTGAGGCTGAGAGCGAGCTCCACGAAAACCAGCAGGAGACTCATGCCGCCGATCTTCGCGACATCGCCGAGCAGAAACTTGGCCCCGACGAGGACGATGCCGAGCTTCAGCCAGAGCTCATAGGTGGCGATGCCGGGCCGGAAGACGCGCGGAACGCTCGCGACGTTCGAGAGGACAAGGCCGAGAAGAATGGCCCAGAGCACATACTCCATGTGCGGCGCGGGAAGATGGTGGACGTCCCGCAGCCACGTGCAGAGCCACTCCAACGCTTTGCCGGCGAGGCCGATCCCGAAAAGCAGCGCGGTCCCCGGGAGCAGGTCGAGCAGTTGCCGGGAGCCCGAACCGGGCGCCTGCATGAAAGCCTCAGGCTGGGACGTCGCCTTCGGCATCGTTTGCGTGGGCAAGCAGGCTACCAGCCGATCCGGGGCAGCACATTGAGGCGGATGAGCGCTGCCAGCGTGAGAGCGATGGCGATAGCGACCGCGTCCACGTTGAAGGCAAGCTTGCGGGCGGGGATCGCCTCGGCGGACGCGACGGGCTGCCGGAGCTGGGAAGATTTCGATGAGGTGCGGGGAGACATCGAGTCGCCTTTCTCAGAAGCCCTTAGCGACTGGCTTCTCGTTCTGGTTGCAGATGGAGGTTGAGGAGCTTGCAGATGCAGAAAACCCACGCCGGCCGGTATGCCGTTGCGTGGGCGCTTGCGAAGCCTTTGCGAAGGAGAAAGAAGTCTTCGCTTAGAGCAGACAGGCACCGGCGCAACAACACGGCATGGGACAACACATGCCGGTACAGATCGCGCGGGTGAGGAGCTGCTTCATCTGGTTACGAGCCTACTTGCGTGAGGTAAGCGAGTCAAGGGTGCGATTGTTTCCGCAGCTAACGGCGGCGCAGCGTGCGCTTCCATGGAACAGATGGTGCGGGCAGAGCCGGCGATTCAGCTTTCTTCGCGGTCTCAAGGCCGATGCCGGGCGGCAAGGGAGTCTCCGAGGAAGCGGCGCGCGAAGGTCTGAAGAAGGCGTTGGGACCCGGTGCCGCGAAGCGTTCGAACACCGCACAAAGGTGCCAAGCTCTCCGTGAAAGGTCTAGCATGGAACAGCCATGCCGACCAAGACCCCTCCTGCTCCGAACATCCAGAAAAGCAGCCCAGCGCAGCAACCAAGCCAAGTGACCAACGAAGTTCCCGTCGCCAACGGCCAACGCGACGTCGTGTTCGACATCTTTCGGCGCTGGGGCTTTCTGCAGGCGCAACTGGATCCGCTGGGGCAGTATCTGCCGCCGGAGCCGTTTCCTACGCCGGTGCCGGACGATGCGGAGTCGCACACGGCCGCGGAGGAGGCAAGGAAGTTTTATTGCCGGTCGATCGGTGCGGAGTTCATGCACATTGCGGCGCCGGAGAAGCGGCAGTGGATCCAGGAGCAGATGGAGCGCGAGTACACGGCTGCCGACCCGAAGCGGGTGCTGAACGGGCTGATCCGCGCAGACATGTTTGAACAGGTGATTCAGCAGCGCTATCTGGGAACGAAGCGGTTTTCGCTGGAAGGACTCACTTCGGTTATTCCCTTCCTCGACCAGATGTTTTCAACCGCCGCGGACAACGGGGTGACACGCAGCGTGTTCGCGATGGCGCACCGCGGGCGGCTGAACGTGATGGTGAATACGGTGGGCCGGGGCTCGCATGAGATCTTCACCAAGTTTGAAGATGTGGACCCGCGCTCGACGATGGGCGGCGGCGATGTGAAGTACCACATGGGCGCGACGGGCGAGTTCAAGACATTCAACGGCAAGACCGTATCGCTGCACCTGGCTTCCAACCCGAGTCACCTGGAAGCCGTAGATCCCGTGATCATGGGACGGGCGCGGGCGCGGCAGATGCGCGTGGACAGGCTGAACGATGGCGGACCAGCGGGCGCGCGCTGCATCCTGCCGATGATCCTGCATGGCGATGCGGCCTTCGCCGGGCAGGGGATCTGGGCGGAGACGTTGAACCTGGCCACGATCAACGGCTACAACGTGGGCGGAACGATCCAGTTGATCACCAACAACCTGCTGGGCTTTACGGCGAACCCGGAGGAGTCGAACAGTTCGCGTTTCGCGAGCGACCTGGCCAGGCGGCTGCCAATCCCGATCTTCCACGTGAACGCGGAAGACCTGAACGCGGTGATGCATGTGGCTGAAATGGCCGCGCTGTACCGGCAGACGTTTGCGAGCGATGTAGTGGTCGACCTGATCGGATACCGGCGGCACGGGCACAGCGAGGTCGACGATCCCACGGTCACACAGCCGCGGCGCTACGCGAAGATCAAGGAGCATCCGCCGCTGTACAAGCTGTATGCGGAAGAGATCGGCGTCGATCCGAGCGCGGAGATCTCGGCGGTGCAAGCGGATTTCCTGGAGGCCCAGCGCAAGGCGACGCAGGCTGAAGCGAAGATGAGCTCCACGTTCGTGATGAAGCGGATGCACTCGCTGCCAACCTATTGGGATGCCTACGCGGGCGGAGCGCTGAGCAAGGAAGACAACCCGGATACCGGGCTCGATGCCGAGGAGATCGGGGTGCTGGCGGCGAAGCTGGCGAGCTCGCCGGAAGGCTTCCATGTACACCCGAAAGTGGCGAAGCTGCTGGAGCAGCGCGCGGAGATGGGCGCGGGCAAGCGGCCCATCGATTACGGGTTTGCGGAGCTGCTGGCGTATGCGTCGCTGCTGAAGGCGGGCACGCCGGTGCGGCTGACCGGGCAGGATTCGCAACGCGGGACCTTCAACCAGCGGCACTCAGTGCTGATCGATACAGAGACCGAGGCGCGGTGGTCGGCACTGAGCCACATCAGCGCCGAAGGCGACAAGCCGCAGGCCCCGTGGGAGGTCTATAACTCCATGCTGAGCGAGGCCGCGTGCCTGGGCTACGAGTATGGCTTCTCGCGCGATTACCCGGAGGCCCTGGTGCTGTGGGAGGCGCAGTTCGGCGACTTCGCCAATGGCGCGCAGATCATCATCGACCAGTTCCTGGCTGCGGGCGAGGCGAAGTGGGGCCTGCTTTCCGGCTTGGTCATGCTGCTGCCGCACGGGTACGAGGGTCAGGGGCCGGAGCACTCGTCGGCGCGCATCGAGCGGTATCTGCAGCTGGCGGCACAGGACAACCTGCAGATCGCGCAGCCCTCGACCGCGGCACAGTACTTTCACCTGCTGCGGCGGCAGGCGATGCGCAGATGGCGCAAGCCGCTGGTGGTGTTCACACCGAAATCGATGCTGCGGCACCCGGATGCGATGTCAGGCGTGGCGGACTTCGGCGCCAATCCTCGCACAGCTACATTTCAGAATGTGCTGCCGGATACGGAAGCGCAGAACGCGCGCAGGGTGCTGCTGTGTACCGGCAAGATCGGGCATAACCTGCGCGTGGAGCGGGCCAAGCGGAAGGCGATGGACGTTGCCATCGTGTTTATCGAACAGCTTTACCCTTGGCCAGAAGCCGAGCTCGCCGCGGCGCTGGAACAGCACAGGAACGCGCATGAGGTGCTGTGGGTGCAGGAAGAGCCGGCCAACATGGGCGCGCTGAGCTACGTGCAGCCCAAGCTGAAGCAGGTGGCCGGTGGACGCGCGGTTCGCACGGTAAAGCGGACCGCAAGCGCCAGCCCGGCGACCGGTTCGGCGAAGGCGCACGAGCTGGAAGAGAAGACGCTGATCGATCTGGCGCTGGGGCACAGCTAAGGATGGCGGCTGCGGAGTCTGCAACACCGGTGACGGAACTTTTGCTTCCTGAAGGCGGATTCGACGCGTACCTGTTCGACCTGGACGGGACCGTGGCGGACTCCATGCCACTGCATTTCCGGGCGTGGACGCGAGCGATCACCGAGGCGGGCGGGCAGTTTCCGGAGGAGCTGTTCTATGCGTGGGGCGGCGTGCCGATTCAGCGGATCGTGGAGCTGCTGAATGAACGTTACAGCGTGAACATGCCCGTGGCGGAGACGGCGCACCGCAAGGAAGCGCTCTACGTGGAGTTGCTGCCGGAGCTGCTGCCGATGGCTTCGGTGATGGAAGTGATGGACCGCATGCAGGGCAAGGTGCCGTTCGCGATCGTGAGCGGGTCGCCGCGGTCCTCGGTGGAGAGCACGCTACGGAAGCTGGGTTTGAGCGACCGGTTTGTGCTGCTGATCGGGGCGGAGGACTACACGCATGGCAAGCCCGACCCGGAGCCGTTTCTGCTGGCGGCGCGGAAGCTGGGCGTCGCGCCGGAACGCTGCCTGGTGTTCGAGGATGCCGAGGGCGGGATCAAGGCGGCGGAGGCAGCGGGCATGCAGTGGGTGCGGGTAGGGCGGCAATAGAAGATAGCCAGTGCAACCGTACGGCCGGCGATCCAGAAGCATCATGCGCAACAGGGGCAGGCGGTTCCGAATGCCGGTGCAAACGCTTGTCCTCTCCAGCGGCGCGGGGACGCCGGGCGATTGATGCCGGTGAACTAACACTTCTGTCCCATCGCGTGGGCTCCCCGGCTTGGGCATGATGGAAACTGTGCGACCAGAGCGGAGCAACATCGCAGGGAGTGCCCGGTTCGCACGTTTGCCGAACCGCAGAGCGTAAGCCGGTTGGAGGATATCCGCATGTCACCAGTGTCTCTGGAAGCTGCACGGTCGCACGATGAAGCTGCCCGGCTGGCGGCCCTGCGGGAACTTGCGATCCTCGACACCGCTCCGGAAAGCATGTTCGACGAAGCGGCCCGGGTGGCCGCGGCGATTTGCGGAACGCCCGTGGCGGTGGTCAACCTGCTGGACGCGGAGCGTCAGTGGTTCAAGGCGAAGGTCGGCACAACAGTTTCAGAGTTTCCGCGGCAGGACGCCTTCTGCAATCACACGATCGGGCAGACAGCGCCCTTGGTGATCGTGGATGCTGCTGGGGACGACAGATTCCGCACGAACCCGTTCGTCACCGGAGAGATGAGCGTTCGGTTCTACGCCGGCATGCCCTTGAATACAACCGGGGGTCATACCCTGGGCACGCTCTGTGTCTTCGATAGCGTTCCCCGTACTCTCACCCGGGAGCAGACGGAAGCGCTGGCGGCGCTGGGCCGGCAGGTTGTGGCCCAGATCGAGCTTCGCGCCAAAATGCGGCTGCTGACAGAGGTGCTAGCGGCAAAAGATCAGGTGGAGCATGCGCTGCGCGAGCGCACCCTGCTGTTCGGGGCTTTCATGGATCACAGTCCCACAATCGGATTCATCAAAGATCAGGAAGGACGCTTTCTGTACTACAACCAGGTCTTCTGCGAACGCTTTGGGGTGTCTGCAACGGAGTGGATCGGGAAAAGCGTATTCGACCTGTTCCCCCGGGAATTTGCGGAATCCTACCACGCAACCGACATGGCTGTTCTGGACACCGGCGTTGCACAGATCGTGGAGGAAACCTCGCCGGGTTCTCAGAAAACGGTTCTTCACTGGCGGACGCACAAGTTCCGCATCTCGGACGGAAGCGCGCCGGGTCTGCTTGGAGGCGTCTCGCTGGACATCAGCGACGAGCGCGAAGCAGCCTTGGAAATGGAGCGGTCTCATGCAAAGCTGAAGGCGGCCAACCTGCAGCTCACAGAACTCTCCATTACGGACGGCCTCACCGGACTGCGCAACCGGCGATCGTTCGATGAGCGGCTCTCCCTCGAGATGGACGGCGAGCTTCCGCTCTCGCTCATCCTGCTGGACATCGATCATTTCAAGAAGATCAACGACAGTTACGGCCACTCCTTCGGGGATGAGGTCCTGCGCATTGTGGCGCGCGTGCTGGAGCAGAACTCACGGACGCCAGATGAGATTGCGCGGTTCGGCGGCGAGGAGTTCGCGGTGCTGCTCCCGAGGGTAGGGATGCGGCAGGCACTGGTCGTCGCCGATCGTTTGCGGGCGGCGGTCGCGGACTTTGCCTGGAAGCGCTGCCCCGTCACGCTTTCAGCGGGGGTGGCCGTGCGCACGGTCGTCGAAGAGGGCGAAACCGAGCTGATTCAAGAGGCCGATTCCGCACTGTACCGTGCAAAGTCCAGGGGCCGCAACAGGGTGGAAGCATTGGGAAGGGAATCGCAGCCCGCGGAAACCTCACAAGGCTGATTCCGCCGACGCAGATTCGACCAGGAACAGATTCAACTAACGTGGAAACGGCAGATGGAACTCCACGCCGGCCTTCTGGTTGATCTTCTCCGTGGCAGGTAGGTCGATCTGGTCGACGGGGATGACCCGTACGCGGCCGGCGGTCAGGTAAAGCGTGGTCCGCGTGAGAGCGTAGTTGCGGATCTGCTCTGGAGGGCGGCCATCCTTAAATACGATGGTGACCGCGTCTTCCTCCGGCAGCGGCGCCTGGGACTCGGCAGGAGCTGCGTGACCGGCTCTCGGTGCGGCTACGTACGGTGGCGGATCCGGTTCGGTCTGGCTGGGTAAGCTGCCGTTCTGCTCCGCGGACGCGGCCGTTCCGGCTTGCGGGTTCGCCAGCGCCTCCGGCACAGGCACCGGCCCGTAGCTCCCGGCCTCCATGTTCGGATTGCCGCCTTGATCGGAAAGGCCGAAATCGAAGTCCGCATCGTAGCCCAGGCCGAAGTAGCCTGGATACCCGAGAGTGACCAGACCCACGCCGCCATAACTGCCGCGCTCCCGTCCTCGACGCGTCGAGTCGGCATAGCGGCGGATGCCGTTGGAATAAAAGACAGGCCGGGTACTGGTGATTCCCGGGGGCGGAAAGAGGCTGCCGGCAGCGCCGTTGCCGTTTGCACGTCCGGCTGGACTCGCCGGTGGAGTTGCCGCGGCACCGATCCGCTCCGAAGCGGCCGGAGACCCGTGAGGGCCCGCGGAAGAACCACTCGCGCGGGCGGCCATCATCCCGCCGCCATGTGGTCCGGCGTTTGGAACGGCGAACGCGCCATGCGCTGCCCCGCTCCGCTGCCCCCCGGCCGACGCAACGCATGAAGACAGCGTGAAGCCGGCAAGAAGGGAAAGAAGCGGAAGCGAAGCAGAACCCCTCATGGCTCGGAGTGTACGCCTGCCGCGCGCAACCTGTCGTGCGTTGATAGCCTGCGCTGCGGGTGATCGTCTAGAAGGTTAGCTTGACGCCCGCGTCCGGGAACCGGCCCAGCTGGTGCTGCACGGCCTGCGTGTCTGCATTGGCGGGAAGGGCAACCTGGGTGGGGAGGCTGAGAAGAATGCGCGGCTCCCACAGCTGCGAGTAGAAGTTCTCGTGATTCAACACATTGTCCATCCCGAGATACCAGGTGAAGAGCCGCTTGCCAATCGTATGGGCCTGCTCGAAGCGCACGTCCAGACGCTGGTAGGGGCCGGAACGCACCGCATTGATGCGATTGAGGTCATACACATCGCGGTTCTGCGCCAGGCTGAGAGGGAGATTGTCGGGCGTATAGGCACGCCCCGATGCCAGATTGAAACGGCCGGAAAGCGTGAGCTCCTTGCCGATGCGCCACCAGCCCATGATATTGCCCGCCAGCGGAATATCGTAGTTGCCGCGGCGCAGCACACCATCCTGCCCGGAGTACCAGCTGCGGGCGTAGGCGGCCGTGGCACTGAACGAGACCTGCGGGGCGGGCTGAAGGTTCGCCGTTATTTCCACGCCGCGCGCCAGACCCGTGCCCTGCGCCGTCATGGGAAACAGGAGAAACGCCTGTCCGAAGGTGTCAGCGATGTTGGCCAGCGAGAGCTGTGGATAGGCCGCCGCCACGGGGTAGTTGCTATAGGTTTTGTTATAGGCGTTGAGCGTCAGATGGGCGCGGCGGCGGGAGAGCAGGACCACTCCGGCGCTCAACTGGCGGGAGCGGATGGGCCGCAGCGAGTCCAGATTGTTGAAGGCAAGCAGGTAGAGCTCGGGCGGCAGCTGCGCATGCTCCGCATAGCCAAGGAAGGCGCTGCGGCCGAACACCGGTCCTGAGATGCTGGCCCGTGTGGTCCAGGCCGAGCGGCCGTCCAGGGTCCACTGCAGGAAGCGCTCGCCGGCGGCAACACGGATGCCGTGAGCGAGGCTCCAGGTGGCATCGGCGTAGAGGGCTGAGGAGAACGCGGGATGGTGCGCGCCGAACCAGCCAGGATCGCTCGGTTGTGGATTTGACGAGTACGGATTCAGCAAACCAAGCGGCTGGTCCACGGAGTAGTCGATCTGGTCGAGCGCACCGCGGGCGCCGAGCTCCAGCAGCAGCGTGGGCCGCGTCGTCAAGGTGGCGTCGTACTTCACAGTGCTGAGGGAGTCGCGGCTGTGCTCGTTGTAGACCAGGGCCGAGCCCTGCAGCTGGTCGGTCTGAGCGACATCCTGCGTCTGCTCGGTATGGGCGGCGCTCGCTACCGCAAAGGCATGGGGAGAGAAGATGTGTTGCCAGTTGATGCCGGTGGCGCTCCGCCAGCCGCTGTATTGGATGTCGAAGGGGTTGGTTTCCTCCGGGTCCGCAGGATCTGGATGGATCCTGATGCTATCGATTCCGAACAGCGACATGCCCCACCAGGAGTCCTGCGCATTGAGAGTGCCCTCCGCGCGTGCCAAGGCGTTGCGGTAATGTGGCGTGCCGTTCAGGCCGATGTCATCGGTCAGATACTGAAGGACCCCGGTGCGCGCCGAAAGAAAGTAGGAGCCGCTGCTGCCGAAGGAGCCGGACTGGGAGCCGCCTGCGCCGGCAATGCCTGCCTCGATCTCGCGGTGCGGCTCCACATGGCCGTAAGTCCGGGTGGAGATATCCACGACCGACGAAAGCCGCTGATCGTAGCGGCTGGAGTACGCATCGTCCTGGAAGCTGAAGCGCTTGACGGCATTGTTGTCGAGCATGCTCACGAGACCGCCGGTGGTATCGGACAGCGCGAGCTGATTAATGGATGGAATCTCGATGTTGTCGATCACGAACAGGTTTTCCGAGGGGTTGCCGCCGCGCACGAGGAAGTCGTTGCGCTGGTCGTTGTCGGAGACCACACCCGCCAGCGTCTGGATGAACCGCGGCAGATCGCCGAAGGTGCCTGTGGAGTTCTGCACGTCTTCCGCGGTGAAGTTGCGCTGCATGCCCTGGGTGGAAAGAATCTCCTGGATTCCGAAGATGGACAGCTCGATGCTGGCGCTCAGCTTGCCGGGAGCGAGCGGCTGGCTGATGGTGTTCGGCGACGCAGCAGCGCGGGGAGACGGGCTGGAGGACGGACCGGAAGACGGATTGGGAGAAAGCTCCGAAACAATGTGGCTGGGCGAACCCGCCGCTGCCCGAGGAGGCAAAGAACGAAGGGCAGGACCGAGAACGATCGGGTGACTCGGAGCGTTCAGCAGGCTAGGCCGGGCAGGAAAGGTGAGCGCGTCTGGGAGGGCTGGAGCGCGGAGCGCGACAGAGCGGCTTCGAGCGGTTCCGTGGGGGGCAGAGGAGCGCAGCATGGGAGAGGGCAGAACGATGGGGTGAACGAGGGGAACAGCAGGCCGCAGCACAATCGGGTGAACAAGGGCGGGCGATACAGGACCTTCCGCCGCAAGCCGAGATGACGATGCCAGCTGCCGGCCAGTTGCAGAAGCCTGTCCACCTGCGGTCATGTCTTGAGCCGGAGCACGTCGTCCTCCGCCCACGAGGACCATCACTGGCAGCGCCAAGCTGTAGAGGCTCTTGCGAGCCATCAGCCTGGCAAGAAACTGGAGGCTGCAAGGTGAGAGCCGTCTGGAAAGGTTTGCAGCGAAGGCCAAGCCCATCGAAAACTCCCGTAATGCGAAGTGGAGTTCTTAAAGTAACCCAGAATGGTTACGACGGCGCGCCAAGAGGCTGCTCTCGCCTGCACAGCCGGAAGTATTGACGCGTTTCGATATCGCCTGCTATATCGCCTCGGGATCCAGGGGGGCGGCGGCCTGCCGAGCCTCGCGCAAATACGCCGCCGTGTAGTGGAGATAGTTCTCCGCATAGGTACGGATGGTGGCGACATCGTCCGGGGTGAGGCTGCGGCGAACTTTGCCGGGAACTCCCGCGACCAGCGAGCGGGGCGGAATGACAGTACGTTCCGGAATGACGCTGCCGGCGGCGATGATGCACTCGCGGCCAACATGGCAGCCGTTGAGCAGGATGGCACCCATGCCGATCAGGACGTCGTCCTCGACCGTGCAGCCATGCACGACCGCATTGTGACCGATGGTGACCCCCGACCCAACGACCACGGGATGCAGATCGCGCTGGCCGTGGAGGGTGGCGTTGTCCTGGATGTTGCTGCGGTCGCCGACGCGTATGTGGTGCACGTCCCCACGCAGCACGGCGTTGAGCCAGACCGAGGAGTGCTCGCCCAGGGTGACGTCGCCCAGCAGCTGCGCCGAAGAGTCTACGTAACAGGTTTCAGGCACACGAGGCGACTTGCCGGCGAACGAACGGAGCATGGCAAAAGGGTATATCGCTCGCTCGGCCCATGTTTGAGCCGCTCCGTGCCGCAGCGGCAGACACGGTTGGTTCTGCGGGATGGACAGTTCCTTTGAAGATGCGAAAGGGGGGAGGCTTCGGCGGGAGTGGGTCAACGAAGGGACAGCGAAACCCATACCCCACAGGGAGGAAAAAGGACCCATTCAGCGAATTTTCTGCTTGCGCCTGCGTCCAAGAGAGTATTCTTGAGCACTAGCCAGTCAGGCGGGTTGGGAGGTGTTTTTCTTGGCAGAAGTTCGTGTCCAGGAAGGCGAACCCCTTGAGAATGCACTGCGGCGCTTCAAGCGCAAAGTGCAGACGGAAGACATCATCAAGGAAGTCAAGCGTCACTCTTTTTACCTGAAGCCGGGTGAAAAGAAGCGCGTAAAGGAAGCGCTTGCTCGCAAGCGCAACCGCAAGAAGGTTCGCAAGGAACAAGACTAGGCAAAATCTCCCACGGGTGCACGCAAGCACCCGTGGGAAAAATTCGTGAATTTTTGCGTAACGTTACCGGCCAGATTGTCACCATGAGGATGAATCGGCCGGGTGAGCAACCTCGTTGCATATCTCGCAAGATGAAATGCTGGCCCGGTAGCCGGAGTTTGCAACGGCGGCGGGAGCCAGCGGGCAGTGCCGGGCCGTTTCGTAGAAGGTGCAGCACAGGCTTGAACACGCATCCGGGCCCTATTGGTGGGTCCTTCCCGAAGGATTCCGGAAGCGCGTCAACCTTATCCCGTTCGGTGGGAGAAGGCCACACATGGAATTCATCGATAGACTCCTGAAATGTTCCGACTGCAGCACAGACTTTGTGTTTACGGCGGGCGAACAACTTTTCTTCTTCGACAAGCAGTTCAAGAACGACCCCAAGCGCTGCAAGCTGTGCAAGGCCAAGCGAGCCGGCCTGGGGCGCACGGGGGCCGCGGGCGGAGCGGTTGCGCTGCCGCTTTCGCGGACCGAGACACGCACGGAGTGCTCGGCCTGTGGGATCGAGACCACCGTTCCCTTCAAGCCCACGCAGGGACGCCCGGTGCTTTGCCGATCGTGCTTCCAGATGAAACGCGTGCCGGCCGCAGTCGCCGCTGTGCTGGAGTCGCCGGCACAGCAAGCGGCGCAGCAGGGCGCCGCCCTGGAGGAGGCGTTGGCGGCAGCCGGCGGCGAGGCTCACCCCATTTCCCCGGCGCGGCTGGCCGTGGCGGAAAAGCCGCTGTCACGGCTTGCGGCCGGCGCTACGCAGCGTGAACCCGAGCTGCTGACGGTTGCCGATGCTGCCTAGGATGAGTGCGGCGCGCGGAGCGAAGCGGATATCGCACGGAGCGAAGCGGGCCTACTGAAGCATGCAAGAGCCGAGGGACGCATTCGCGCAGGCGGCGGACCCGCATCCCGCTTCCACCGCAGGCGATGACTCTCTGCTGCGCTCGCGCTTTGCGCTGGGGAGCTTCGAGCTGACGATCTGCAGCGACGGCACCTACCGTCTCGACGGTGGAGCCATGTTCGGCGTGGTTCCGAAACCACTCTGGAGCCAACGCACCCCGGCAGATGCGAGCAATCGCATTCTGCTGGGGCTGAACACCGTCATTGTGCGCACAGGCCGCGACGTGGTCGTTATCGAGACCGGCATCGGCAACAAACAGTCTTCCAAGCTGCGCGCGATCCACGCCAACCAGGAGCTGCTGCCGCAATCCTTTGCGGCCGCCGGCGTGAGCAAGCGCGACGTGACCCACGTCATCAACACGCACCTGCACTTCGATCACTGCGGCTGGAATACGATCCTGCAGGACGATGGAAGTGTGGTGCCCACCTTTCCGCAGGCACGCTATTTCTGCGCGGCGGGCGAACTGGCGCACGGCCGGCTGCAACTGGAGCGGGACCGCGTGAGCTATCTGCCCGCCAACTATGATCCCGTTATCGCGAGCGGGCAGATGACGGTGCTGGACCTGCAGGGCGTCGGGGGGTTCAGCCTGGACGATCCACGGCTCGGCGCGGAATGGCAAGGTGCTTCCCTGCCGGCGATCGCCGTGCAGACGAGCGCGCAGATCGTACCGGGCGTGTGGGTGGAGCGTTTTCCCGGGCATACGGCGGACATGCTGGCGGTGCACATCGAGAGCGAAGGCGAGCATGCCTGCTATATCAGCGACCTCATTCCCACCCACCATCACCTGCAGCCGACCTGGGTGATGGGCTACGATCTCGACCCGTTGCGCTGCATCGAAGAGCGCAAACGCTTTCTTGCGCAGGCCATCGCGGAGGACTGGCTGGTGCTCTTCACGCATGATCACGGGATGCCCGCGGCGAAGCTGCGCTGGAATGAAAAGGGAAGGCCGGCAGTGCGGGAGGACAGCGTCTTGCTCGGAGGACGTTTCACTCAGGATGGGCGCTTCGGCCGGCCTTCCTGAACCCCTTCGCGTAAACTGTTCCACACACTCGACGAGAGCGAACGCCAATGAACATACCCATCCTTTCTGCCGGGATAGCCTGCATCATAGCCGCCATCGTTGGTGGCGGAATGAAGGCGCTGGGAACAGAGCTTCCTACGATCGAATCCATCTGGAGACAAGTCGCTCTGGGAGTTTTTGGCGCGGTTCTCATTGGTTTTGCGTTCGTTGTCGGACAAAAGACCGTTCCCAGCAACTCAAAGCCCGAAGTCTCTTCCAGCAATTCAGACGCTGCAGCTTTTCCGAGCCATTCGGATCCGGCTTCCAGTCAAACAGGTCGACAATCATCGACAGCCGGGCTGGATTCGTCGACGGCATCATCAGTACCAGGCGGGTCTTCTGCACGTCCACCGTCGACTTCGTTCGTCAAGGCAGAGACACCCTTATCGCAGGTTATGCCAAAGAGTGAAGTCCACTTGAGCTCTGGTCCGGCAAAGATGCCGGTTCAGTCCAGAACGAGCGCCACTACTTGGATAGATCCGGAAGGCGGGATGATGTGGCCGACGACGGTTGACCACGAGGCCCGTACCCTGGCCGAAGCGGACCTGTACTGCAAGGAGAGTACCGTTGGCAATTACACCAACTGGCGGCTTCCCACCGAACAGGACATGAGTGACCTGATCAGCCGCAGGTACAAGGCCCCTGCAATACAGATCAAGTTTAAGAATTACCTAGTCTGGACACAGAAACACTCCATGTTCGAAGGTGATCCAAGCTACGTGGACCGGTACAACATTCATGATGCCAAGAGTGTGAGGACGGGCTCGGATACAGAGGCTGGCCGACCCGAGTCATACGTTCTCTGCACGCGAGACCCGGCTCGACGGTAGCGATCGTTCCAGCGGCAGATTTCCAGAGGACTAGCCGGACTTGTATGCACTCGCGTTCAATGCCCGGTGGAGCCGAAACCGGCGCCGCCCCGCGGCGTTTCGACGAGCGTGTCGGTTTCAAGGAAGACAGCCTCAATGCGTTCCACGATACGGAGCTGCGCGATGCGGTGGCCGGGAGCGATGGTCTGCGGCTCGGACGCAAGGTTGGTGAGCACGACCTTGAGCTCGCCGCGGTAGCCGGAGTCGATGACGCCGGCCAGCGTCGTCACACCGCGTAGCGCCAGGCCGGAGCGGTCTTCCACCAGCGCGCCGTGGGTGGTGGGGAACTCGAAGGCGAGCCCGGTGGCCACGGCCTGCGTGCTGCCTGGAAGTCCAGCGGGAGCGAGTGTCGCGGCCTCCGCGGCGAAGAGATCGGCGGCCAGATCCCCGTACGGACCGCTGTGCGCATAGCGCGGAAGCTGCGCGGCCGGGTGCAGGCGCTGCACCAGGATGCGCGGCGAGGCGCTGCGGGGCGCGGGTGGCGTGCTGGCGGTGTGGTCGGGCATCAAGGGCAGTGTCGCATGCGGGGCTGCGAAACCTGTCACGACGCGCCGCCGGATACAGCACGGGCAGGGCTCAGACCGGGAGATGCTGGAACAGCAGGAAGAGCAGGCCAGAGAGCAGAGCGGCGGCAGGCAGGGTAAAGAGCCAGGCGATGGCGATGCTGCGCAGCGTGGACATCTGCACGCCGGCGCCGCTGGCAGCCATGGTGCCGGCTACGCCGGAGGACAGCACATGCGTGGTGCTGACCGGCAGGCCGAAGCCGCTGGCACCGAGGATCGTGGCCATGGCGACCAGCTCGGCGGAGGCCCCCTGCGCATAGGTCAAGTGTGTCTTGCCGATACGCTCGCCCACGGTGATCACAATGCGCTTCCAGCCGATCATGGTACCCAGCGAAAGGGCGAGCGCCACCGCGATCTTGACCCAGGTGGGCACATACTGCGTGGAGCGGACGAGGAAGCCGCGATAGTTCGCCAGCACCTGCGTATCCGCGGCATCGATTTGCGGCACGGCCTTGGGCAGCAGGCGCAGCGTTTCGCTGGTGAGGTACATCTGGTTGCGGACGTTGGCTTCCATGTTGGCCGGCACGCTGCCGAGCGACCCATAGCCGACGGCCTCGTTCCGTACGGTCAGGACCATCGCCTGCAGCGAAGGCAGGGTTTCCGGCTGGACACGACGCGACGAGATGAAGCGCTCCAACTCGGGGCTGGGGTCCTGAGAGATCGGCGGGACGCCCGCGTGGGAGGCGGGCCGAGGCGATGAGTCGCGGCCGAGGACGCCGGCCACATCCGTCGAGACCGCAGCGAAGGTCTGCACCGATCCGGTGTCGACCGCGTGATTGAGCGCGTAGGCGGTCGGCACCGTGCCCACCAGGATCAGCATGATCAAGCCCATGCCCTTTTGCCCGTCGTTGGAGCCATGCGCATAGCTCACGCCGGTGCAGGTCAGTATGAGCAGCGCGCGGATGCCGAAGGGAGGCGGCTGCTGACCTTCCGGCGCTTCGAACAGGCGCGGATCCTTGAGCAGATGCCTGAGCAGAAAGTAGAGACCGAATGCGAGAACGAAACCGATGATCGGAGAGAAGACCAGAGCTTCGCCCACCTTGAGCACTTCGGTCCAATCGATGCCGAAGCCGCCGTCATGCCCGGAGATCCAGCCATTGACGAGCGCAACTCCGAGGATGGAGCCGATCATGGTGTGCGAGCTCGATACCGGCAGGCCGCGCCACCAGGTAAACAGATTCCAGAGCACGGCGGCGACAAGCAGGGCGTAGATCATGGAGAAGCCCGAGCCGCGGCTTACCCGCAGGATCATGCCCACGGGCAGCAGCGAGACGACCGAGAAGGCCACCGCGCCGGAGCTGGTCGCCACGCCGACGAAGTTCCAGAAGCCGGACCACACGACTGCTGTATGTGGCTCGAGCGAGTGCGTGTAGATCACCGTCGCCACGGCGTTGGCTGTGTCGTGGAAACCGTTGACGAACTCGAAGCCCAGCGCAATCAGCAGCGCCGTCGCCAGCAGCACGTAGGGCAGCACCGAGGCCTGATGTACCGGCGAAAGATCGACATGCAGCTTCGAGACGATGTAAATGAGGCCGCCCAGCAGGATGAGCGCGAACACGGCCACCGACCAGCGCGCCTGCGGACTGGCTTTGAGGTCGCCGGTAAGAACGGTTGAGTTTGCAGCGAACGCCGCGGCCTGAGGCATGAAAGGATGCGGCCAGGTTCGGCCTGCGCCCAGCCTACGGACGCTGTATGAACCGCAGATGAACGGAGTTCACGGCGCATGTGACTCCGCGGTGGGTGTTCGCCGTGTGAAACGCGACGGCGGACACTGTGACATCTCCGGAAGCGGATCCTCGTCAGTTGAACCGACAAGACAGCAGCGGGGCATCGAACGAGACATGCTGCCGAAGTGGGAATGGGGTGAACGCGGTTCCTGCCACGGGCCGCTGGTCGTGATGTGCCACTGGCTGGGTGGCAGCGCGGAGACCTGGAGTCTGCTGGCGGAGCGGCTGGCCGAGCGCGGCTTGCGCTGCGTGGCGGTCGACCTGCCGGGGTTTGGCGCGGCAGGGGAGACGCCGGGCTACAGCGTGCGCGAGATGGTGGACGCGGTGATCGCCACGGTGCAGGAGATCCGTACCGCTGAAGCGGATATCCCATGGCTGCTTGCGGGGCACTCCCTGGGCGGCAAGATAGCAGCCGTTGTGGCGCGCGAAGCGGTGAACGGGGCCGCAGGGCTGCAGGGATTGCGCGGCGTCGTGTTGATGGCTGCGTCGCCCCCTGGACCGGAGCCCATGAAGGGGAGCCAGCGCGCGCAGAACCTGCGAACGATCGGCCAGAGCACAGGAGATTCGGACCAGGATTGGGCACATGCAAAAACGTTCGTTACGGACAATGCAGGCGAGCCCGCGCTAGGGGAAAACACTCTGCGCGCCGCAACCGAAGGCGTGGCGCGGGCCCGCAAGGCGGCGATCCGCGCGTGGTTTGAGAGCGGAAGCAAGGAAGACTGGCGTGAGTTCGTCGGCGAGCTGCCGGTGCCGGCATTGGTGTTCGCGGGCAGCGAAGACGCGGAGCTGGGGCCGGAAACACAGCGCGCACTGGTTGTGCCCTGCTTCGCGTCCGGCGAAGCCGGTGGCCTCGATGGCGGTGAACTGGTGGTGCTCGAAGGCGCCGGACACCTGCTTCCGCTGGAAAGGCCGGGCGCCGTGGCCGAGCGTATGGTCGAGTTCTGCGCGGAGCTGGGCCTGCCGGTGCGAAGACAGGTGCGCGTGAGCGAACGGTTCGAAGCGCTCGTGTCTTCTGACTTCACATCAACCCGGACTCGCGCGCTCCTGCACGAGCGGCTGGTGGAGGATGACGCAATGTATGAGCCGCGGGCTGTGGGCCGGCGAGGTTTGCGCGTTCTGCGCGAGCTGGCGCGCCGCGTGGTGCCGGGCATCGCCTTCGACCTGGCCGCGCGCGTGGACCGGCGGCTCGCTGGCGGTGTGGATGATGGCTGGCGGCCGGATGAGCTGCCTGCGGACTGCGTGGCGTGGCGGCGCGGGCTTGCCTCACTGGAAGCCGCGGCCAACCGGGCGCATGGGATCGGCTTCGCGGAGTTGAACGACGAGCTTCAGGACGCCCTGCTGGAAGAGGCGAGCGCGGGCAAGTTGGGAAAAGGTCTCGGCGCGCGTTTGCTGCAGGCCGTTGGCGTTGCAGGCAGCGGAGACGAAGGCGAGATCTACAACGCCGCGGAGATGACGCTCTGGTTTGAGGAGGTGCGGGGTGAAGTGAGCAAGCTCTATATGGCCGACCCGCGCACGATGGAGCGCATCGGCTTCGCCGGCTTTGCCGATGAGCGGGGCTTCACGCAAATACGGCTCGGAGAGCGCGAGGTGTGGGAACGTTGAACGACCTGGGAGAGAAGCACGGGGGCTCAGCGCACGCTTCAGCGGGTGATTCAACGCATGGGCAGGACGACGGACCCAACCAGCTTGGACGCCTGCGGGCGGGGATGCAGCGGTACTCCGAGGCGGAGGCCGTGGATACGGTGGTGATCGGCACGGGTGCGGGTGGCGCACCCTTGCTGGCAAAACTTGCAGCCGCCGGGCGTAGCGTTGTGGCGCTGGAAGCGGGCCGGTGGTGGCCGGCTCCGGGTGCGGACTTCGCCACGGACGAACTGGATGCGGCAAAAATCTACTGGAACGACGAACGGCTTGCGGCAGGGGAAGGCCCGGCAGCCTATGGCGGGAACAACAGCGGTACCGGCGTGGGCGGAAGCACGCTGCACTGGGGCGCGTTCGTGCCGCGCGCCGACCGCCGCGGCCTTCAGCTCAAAACGCGCACCGGCGAAGGCGTGGACTGGCCTCTCACCTATGAAGAGCTCCTGCCTTACTACGAGGAGCTGGAACGGTTCCTGGGCGTGAGCGGGCCGGCGAGCTACCCGTGGGAGTTAACACGCAGCTACCCCCTGCCTCCGGTCCCGGTGAACGGGCCGGGACAGCTGATGCAGCGCGGCTTCGCGGCGCTGGGTATGACAGCCAGTCCCGCGCCCATCGCGGCCTTGAGCGAGGACTTCGAACGGCCGGAGTACGGCAGGCGGCATGCGTGCGTCAACCGCGGCTTCTGCCACCAGGGCTGCCGCAATGGCGCCAAGGCCACCATGGATACAACCTACCTGCCCTGGGCGGTGCGCTGCGGCGCGGAGATCCGTCCCGAGTGCTTCGCGTATGGCTTTGAGCGCGACGCGGAAGGCCGTATCACTGCGGTGCTGTATCGCGAGACCGTACATGGGAGCAGCGTGGAGAAGCGGCAGCGCTGCCGTGCCGTGGCATTGTGCGCGGGGGCAGTGGAGTCGGCACGGCTGTTGTTGTACGCAGGTGTGGGCAACGGGAGCGGGCAGGTGGGCCGCAACTTCATGGCGCATGTGGCGACCCAGGTGTGGGGCACGTTCGCGGAGCCGGTGCGGATGAACAAGGGCTTTCCCGCCACGGTGATCTCCGAGGACACGCTACGGGTGCCGCAGGCCGGGTTTGCGGGCGGATACCTAGTGCAGAGCCTGGGCGTGGTGCCGGTGACCTGGGCCAACGGTGTAGCGCGCGGACGCGGGCTGTATGGGCGACGGCTGGTCGAGTATCTGGACAAGTACAATTTCGTGGCAGGCATCGGGGTGAACGGCGACTGCCTGCCGTCGAAGGCGAACTCTCTGGAACTGAGTCATGAAGCGGACGCGCACGGGCTTCCCAAGCCGCGCATCCACTTTGCCTATGGTGCAAACGAGAAAGCCATGAGCGAGCACGCTGCCGGACTGATGAGGCGTGCATGGGAGGCCGCGGGGGCAACGGATATCTGGGTGCTGCAGCGTTCCGCGCATACCATCGGCACCACGCGCATGGGCACGGACACCGGTTCGAGCGTGGTGGACCCGTGGGGCCGCTCGCACGAGGTGCCGAACCTATGGATCTGCGACAACGGCGTGTTTCCGAGCTCCCTGGCGGCGAACCCGGCGCTCACCATCATGGCGCTCAGTTTGCGCACGGCGGAACACCTGCTGCGTGCGTAGGGGATACACCTTAGTTCTGCGGCAAATCGTAGTCCAGGTCGTAGAAATGCTGCCCGTCCTTGATCGTGATCCTGAACGTGCCGGTGATGCCCTTCAGCTCGCCGGTCCCGGAGCCGGGCGTCACGACGATGTCCATGTCGAGAGCTTTCCCGTTCATGGTGGCGGTGTGCTGCAGCGAGAAACTACCCGCCTTTCCCTCCAGCGTGCCGGTGACCCGCTCCATGGCCACATAGCCGGCCGTGCCAAGGGAGTAGTCCCCGCCCGCGATCATCTCGCCCTTGCTCGTGCCCTCCAGGCCGCCGTGGATCTCCTTGTCCATGCTGAAGCGGGAGAGTCCTTCGCCGGGACCGGGCGTGGGCGCGCCCATCTTGACGGCGAAGGTTCCGTGCGCGTGGTGGGTCATGGTGGGCTCCTGTGACTTGGGGCTTTGCGGCGCAGCGGCATCGGAGAGCAGCAGCGCGCTCGAGCAGAAGGCCAGCAGCAGCATTCGCCGGTTGAGCATGGCGTCATCCTACAGCCTCTGGCATCGCGGCATGGAAGCGGAGTTCGGGCCTGCGAGACTTCGTGTTAAGGATGGGCCAGCAAAGGTCGTGGAATGCGCTTCTCCGCCGACCGGAAGAGATACACAGTCAGCACGGCAATCAGCGGCTCCAGCGGATGCCGGAAACGCGCCTGCACGGTGACGGCGTAGTACACCAGGGGCAGGAACAGGAATGCGGCCGCGAACAAGCGCCCTCCGATGACGCGACGCTGCAACGCCAGGAACAGACCCAGGAGACCCGTTACCGAGAACATGCCGTAGTTCAGCAGGCGCAGCCACTCGTTGAAGGGGTGCCTGTCTTCACCGTGCGGCACGCCAGCCCAGAAGAACTGAAAGCGCAGCAGCGTGTTGCGCAGGAAGAGCCCTGGATGCGCGGCAAGGCGGGAGCGCGCCTCGGCGCCCTTCTCGGCGGCATACTGCACTTCGCCCACCGCGGCATAGTGGCGGAACTCGGGGTCGTTGGGGTTCAGCGGCATCGCACCGCCCCAGGGAAAGCCGTACCAGTAGAAGTGCGTGCTCTGCCACAGCTCCACGCCGAAGTTGTCGCGGGTGACGATGGGCGCATGGAGCACCCGCTGATTGCGCACCACCCAGGGAGACAGCGCAACCGCCAAGGTGGTCACCGCGATCAGTGTGCCGGTGAGCATGAAGCGCAGCGGAGCACGCAGCTCTTCATAGCGCACGTGCGGCCAAACGATCCAGAGCGTGGCAACCGGGAACACGATGAGGAGCGAGGGATTGGAAAGCCCGATCTCCGCCCAGAACAGGCCGAACAGCAGCCACAGCATGAAGCTGCGGCGTGGCTCCACGGCGGTTTCGCCGACCCGGCGCAGGCGCAGCGCAATCACGATGGACCAGGTAAACAGGCAGGTGGACAGCGACATCTCCCACACCCAGTGCACGGCGTACTGCAAAAACCCGGGATAGACCGCCCACAGCCAGGCGGCCCAGGTCGCGACCGGCGCCGCCAGGGTGGAACGCCGCCGGGCGAAACCATAGGCGTCGATGGAGCGCGCCGCAATCTCGTATACAGCGGGCGCGATCAGCGCGGAAAACAGGCTGTTGCAGGCCAGCAGAAGCAGGGCCGCCGCGTTTGTATACACCCCGCACACATGGAAGGCAAAGGCCATCAACAGCGGGTACAGCGGGCTCAGCCAGGCGGTAGGTCCGCTGAGGCCGTTGAACGGATTCCCATAGCCATGACCTGTGACCAGAGATTGCGCGATACGGCCGGCCTCGAAGCCAAAGTCGAAGTGGTGGTCGTCGGGGCGGATGCGGTAGGTATGGCCGAGCAGAATGACGGCCAGCCGCAGCCCCAGCGCCGTCCAGAAGATGGCGCTGGGCGCACGGAAGCGGCGTTTCGGCTTGGTGGATTCGCTCATGGGCTCCAAGCGATTGTACGGAGAGCACCGCACGGGCTGGAGCCCACAAAGGAGGTACAGGCCTGGTGAGCTCACGCCGCAACCCGATTGACCGGCGCACCCGTTGACGATAGACTAATGAAGTTTGGCAATGCGTGCGCCCTGAGGGTAGCGGGGTGGATGCAGGGCCGGTACGGGTTGGGCGCACAGGAAGAGTCTGGAGCGTTCGGAACCGGGAACCGGCGGGCGAGCCGCCTTCTGAGCAAGACATTATGAAAATCCTGCGGGAGCGGGCGCGTCCGTTGACGCCTTCCCTGCCGGATCAGGGAGCAACGAAATGTACGCAGTGATCCGGACAGGTGGCAAGCAGTACCGTGTGGCTCCGGGCGACACGCTGAAGATTGAAAAGAGCGCTCACGAGAACGGCATGCTGGAGTTCAGCGACGTGCTTGCGGTGAGCGGCGAAGCGGGCAGCTTCGAGCAGGAATTGAGTGGCGCCAAGGTGCTGGCCACGGTCGTGGGCGAAGGCCGCGGCGACAAGATCCTGGTGTTCCACTTCAAACGCAAGAAGCAGTACAAGAAAATGCAAGGGCATCGCCAGAGCTTCGTGGAAGTGAAGATCAACGAGATTCAGGTGAATGGCAAGAGCTTCACCGCGTAAGCGGTTCTGCCCCCATGGGCAGGGGGCAAGCAGATCACTTCGCTGTGCTCAGAATGACAATTTCTGAGATCAGCTTAGAGAAGGTTTAGCGCGGCCTGAGGCAGCGCGAAAGAGGCAAAGCAATGGCACATAAAAAAGGTCTGGGAAGCTCCAAGAATGGCCGTGACTCCAACGCACAGCGGCTGGGCGTAAAGCGATTCGGCGGCGAGACCGTGACCGGTGGGTCCATCCTGGTGCGCCAGCGCGGCACACCGTTGAAGCCAGGCAAGAACGTCGGCCGCGGCAGCGACGACACGCTGTACGCCAAGGTCAGCGGCGTGGTGAAGTTCCAGAACAAGGGCCAGCAGGGCCGCTTCGTTTCCATTGAGGCGACTGCCGCGGCAGAGACAGCCGCCGCTTAGTCTGCTCCGGCCTATTTCACAGAGCCCCGCTCCGGCGGGGCTTTGCCGTGTCTGTGAACAGCTTCATTGCTTACCGCTCCCTTCTGCTTGCGAGCAGGAAAATACTCTCGAAGAAAATTTGTGCTTCGGCAAAAGAAACTGGAACCGCACCTACCCTCTTCGTCGTATGGATAGGTGTGCGAAGAGTTGCTCTGAACCATGGCAGAGATCTCCTCCCAAATCTGACTTTCTGGAGATTTCCCATGCGTTCACTCGCCCTGTTGTTTGCCCTCGCCGTTCCGGTCGCCACTGCGTCCGCCGCCTCCACCACCGTCGATGCCCGCCCGCTCAGCAACGTATCCGCGAAGGCCCGCCACGCGCAGTGGGTACGTATGAGCTTTTACAACCCCACCATGAAGTTGCAGCAGCTGCAGGTCGGCCGCGACAGCTTTCTTGTGCAGGGTCATCAGACGATCGCTTTGTCGGTGGCTGCGGGCAGCACAGTCCACCTGTCCAGCCCACAGGACTCCCGTATCAACGAGCAGATCGAAGTGACCTCCGCCGACGCCAACCGCACCGTCGTGATGCACTAGGACGAAGCAGCGGCATAGCGCTCCTTTCCCGAGCTTCGGGAAGGGAGCGCCGTGCGAGCGCCCGCCGAAGGCTCGCCTATACTGAGGCTTGGTGCCGGACCCCACACAGACAGCGTGGCAGGGCTCTTTTCCCGATGTGCCTGCCGCAAGGGAAGAGGCGAGTTCCTCGCCCGCAGCCGCAGCGGCCGGGCAGTCGGAGTTCGGGCGCGAGCGTCCACCCCGCCGCACGGCGTTCAGGCGCGATCAGATCTGGAGCTACTTCGGCCCTGCCTTCGTGGCCTCGGTTGCGTATATCGATCCCGGCAACTTCAGCACCAACATTCTGGCGGGAAGCCAGTTCGGCTATCGTCTGCTCTGGGTGCTGTTGTGGTCCAACGCCATGGCGATTCTGATCCAGTACCTGTCGGCCAAGCTGGGCATCGTGACCGGCAAAACGCTGCCGCAGAACATTCGCGAGCACTTCTCGCGCCGGACCACCTGGTTCCTGTGGGTGTGCGGAGAGGTCTCGGCCGTGGCGACCGACCTGGCCGAGTTCCTGGGCGCCGCGCTGGGCCTCGACCTGCTGCTTGGGCCTTCGCTGCAGGCCCACGGCTGGGCGGGCAAGGAGACGCTGCTCTTTGCCGCCGTAATCGCGACGGTTGCGGTCTTCGCGATTCTGGCGCTGGATCTGGCCGGGTTTCAGTGGCTGGAGCGCGGGATCATGCTGTTCGTGGGCGCGATCGGCCTTTGCTATGGGTTTGAAGTGTTTCTCGTGCACCCTGACTGGCAGCGTGCCTTTTATGCGGCGCTGCTGCCCACCTTCGACCGGCACGCGATGCGTGGGTCGGTGTTTATCGCGGTAGGCATGCTGGGTGCAACGGTCATGCCGCACGTGATCTACTTGCACTCGGCCTTGGTGCAGCCGCGGCTCACGGAGCTGGCTCCACCGCCGAACTCTCCCAAGCCGGGCCTGCTGCGCAAGTATCTCCGCTTCGAGCTGGTGGATGTCTTCGTGGCCATGAACGGCGCGTGGCTGATCAACTCTGCGATGGTTCTCATGGCGGCGGTCGTCATGTTCCGCGGCCCTGCCTTCTACCCGACCATCCAGGATGCCTTCCACACCCTGGGGCCGTTGCTGGGGCGCGGTGCGGCTGTGGTGTTTGCAGTGGCGCTGCTCTGCTCCGGGCTATCGAGCTCGACCGTGGGCGTCATGGCCGGGCAGGTCATCATTGAGGGCTTTCTCGATATACGCTTTCCAATCTTCCTGCGCCGGTTCATCACCGTTGTCCCTGCGTTGATCGTGATCGGTGTGGGCGCAGACCCGCTCAGGGTGCTGAACTGGTCGCAGGTGCTGCTGAGCTTTACGCTGCCGTTCGCGCTCGTTCCCCTGCTTCTCCTGGTGCAGCGCGAAAGCGTGATGCGCGACTTCCGCAGCGCGCTGCGCACCCGCATCGCGGGATGGACCGTCGCTTCCATCATTGTGGCGCTGAACATCGTGCTGCTGGCGCAGATGGTTCTCGCATAGCCAAGAGCTTTACCGGACACGGCAGCTACCTTTCCAACCACACAGCCGCCTGCATACAATACCCGGCGAGGCACGTACATGCAGCGTCCCCGGCAGTCTTTCTGGCAGATATGGAACATGAGCTTCGGCTTCCTCGGGATCCAGTTCGGATTCGGCCTGCAGCTCGCTAACATGAGCGCAATCTACGAGGTGCTGGGTGCGACGCCGGACAAGCTGCCGCTCCTGTGGCTCGCGGCTCCCCTGAGTGGGCTCATCATCCAGCCGCTGATCGGCAATGCCAGCGATCGTACCTGGACGCGGCTGGGACGGCGGCGTCCCTACTTCCTGGTTGGCGCCGTCCTGAGTTCGCTGATGCTGCTGGTGATGCCGAGCTCCTCCACGCTGTGGATGGCGGCGGGGGCGCTGTGGGTGCTCGACGCCTCGATCAATGTCAGCATGGAGCCTTTCCGTGCGTTCGTGGCGGATATGCTTCCCGAAGGACAGCGCACCGCCGGATTTGCCATGCAGAGCCTCTTCATCGGGCTGGGAGCCGTGGTGGCCTCCGCCCTGCCGTGGCTGCTGGCGAATGTGTTCCATGTCGCGCAGGCAAGCGCCGCTCCGCACACCATCCCGACTACGGTGCGGCTTTCGTTCTATATCGGCGCAGCGGCCTTTCTCGGCGCGGTTCTCTGGACCATCTTTACAACCCGCGAGTACCCCCCCGAAAACATGGAAGCGTTCCGTGCCGAGCAAAAGAAGCATACCGGCCTCCGCGAGACGTTCCGGGAGATCGCTAACGCCTGGACGACCATGCCCAAGACGATGATGCGCATCGGGCTGGTGCAGTTGATGAGCTTCCTGGGGCTCTTCTGCATGTGGCTGTACTTCGGACCGGCAGTGGCCCACAACGTCTTCGGCGCGACCGACCCGGACTCGCCTGCGTACCGCGCCGGAGTGGAGTGGGCCGGCCTGTGCCAGGGCGGCTACAACCTGGTGTGCTTCCTGTTCTCTTTCACTCTGCCGAGCCTGGTGCGGGCTTTCGGCCGCAAGACCACCCACATGCTTTGCCTGTCGTGTGGCGCGGTGGGGCTGATGACCCTGCTGCTGATCCATAACCAGTACTTGCTGATGGCGAGCATGGTGGGTGTGGGCATTGCCTGGGCGAGCATTCTGTCCATGCCGTATGCCATCTTGGCGGCCGTGCTGCCGCCCAACCACACCGGCGTCTATATGGGGATTTTCAACTTCTTTGTGGTGGTGCCGGAGATCGTGTCGGCGCTGTTCTTTGGGTTCATCGTGCTGCATCTTCTGCACAACGACCGCATGCTGGCGGTCTCGTTCGGGGGCGTCTGCATGCTGATCGCCGTGGTGCTGATGACGCGCGTGCAGGACCCGCAGACGCTCAGCCTGGTGAACGCGTAGCGGGCCGTCATCAGTGTGTAGCCAGGGCGCGGCTGGTGACAGGCGGCGGGCAGCAGTTGATCCTCTTGATCGTTGAAGACCGGGCACTCGTTTCCTCGTCGTTTCTCGCGGTGTCTACAGTGGTTCAGCATTCGAAAGGCAGTGGCAGCCATGCAAAGTTCGAAATTCATGAAACGGTTCAGGAGAGGCGCTGCTCTGCTGGCGTTCTGTTCGGCGGCGGCTCTGCTTTGGGCGCACGCGCAGGGCACCGAACCGCTTTCCCTCTTGAAGGTCGATCCACCCAACTGGTATGCCACCCTGCCCAGGCCCATGCTGCTGGTGCGCGGCACTGGCCTGGGAGGCGCGGCGTTTGCGCTGAGCGACCGGGCTTTGCGCATCGAGCGCACCGCGATCTCAGACAACGGCCACTGGGCGCAGCTCTGGTTGAGCGCCTCCCCTGCCACGCCGGAGACCGTGCAGCTCAGCGTGCGACGAGGCGCGCTGCACGCGGAACAGCCCTACACGTTCGCCGCCCGACGCGCCGCGAACACGGGCATGGCAGGCTTTTCCCCGCGTGATGTGATGTACATGATCCTGACCGATCGCTTTGCCGACGGCGATGCAAGCAACGACGGGCCGGAAGCGCACAGCACCGCGGACAGCGCGGCGGCCCTGGCGGAGCGCGCGAAGCCGAAGGGCTGGCACGGCGGCGATCTCCGTGGCATCCAGCAGCACCTCGACTACCTGCACGATCTCGGAATGACCGCGGTGTGGCCCACACCGGTGTACCAGAACCATGGTCCCGAGGCGTACCACGGCTACCATGCGACCGACTACTACGCCGTGGAGGAGCACTACGGCTCCATGGCCGATCTGCAGGAGCTGGTGAAGGCCCTGCACGCGCGAGGCATGAAGCTGGTGCTCGACACCGTGCCGAACCATGTGGGCCCGTTTCATCCCTGGGTCACCGATGAGCCCGCGCCGGACTGGTTTCATGGCACGCTCGCGCACCACATGGTCGCCGAGTACAACTTTGACGCGCTCATCAACCCGCATGCGCCCGACCGTGACCGCGATGCAACGCTGCACGGCTGGTTCGTCGACCTGCTGCCCGATATGAACACTGATAGCCCGGCGGTCGCGCAGTACCTACGGGAGAATGCGGTTTGGTGGATCGAGCAGACCGGCGCGGATGCGTTGCGCATCGATACCTTCCCCTATGTCGACCGGCACTTCTGGCACGAGTTCACCGCAGAGCTCAAGGCGCTCTACCCGAAGCTCACAGAAGTCGGCGAAGTCTCGAACGGCGATCCCGAGGTGACTTCCGCTTTTGCCGACGGCGTAAGCCGCTCCGGTGTGGACACCGGGCTTTACACGCCGTTCGATTTTCCGATGTTCTATGCGGCGCGCGATGTGTTCGGCAAGGGTGCGCCCTTCACCCGCATCACGCGCGTCCTCGAATCCGACGAGCTCTACCCGCATCCGGAACGCCTGATTCCGTTCCTCGGCAACCATGACGAATCCCGTTTCGCACAGGTCGTGCCCGATCCTCAGGCACAGCAGCTTGCCTACGCGTTCCTGCTGACCACGCGTGGCACGCCGCAGATCTACTCCGGCGATGAGATCGGCATGACAGGCGGCGACGACCCCGACAACCGCCGCGACTTCCCAGGCGGATTTCCAAGCAGCTCTTCCAGCCCTGCGCAGGACGCCTTCACCGCGGCTGGCCGGACCCAGCCGCAGCAGGACCTTTTCGCCTGGATACAGCAGCTGGCTGTGCTTCGACGCTCACACCCGGTGCTGGCTTGCGGCCGCGAGCAGGTACTGCAGGCAACGCAGGACACCTTCGTCTATGCGCGCTTCGGCACGGACGGCTGTTCCGCAGGATCGCCGCAGCCAGAGGAGCCGCTCGTGATGATTCTGCAGCGCGGCGCCGCGCCACCGGTCCATCTCGACCTGCACCTTACGGCTTTATCCGGCTGCAAGCCGGGAGCGCCGCTTGCCGGCAAGGCTGAAACCTCCGCGGATGGAGATGCGTGGACGGTTCAAGCCGGTACGCCATTCGTTGTGCTGTCCTGCAGGCGATAAAGCCGTTGGTCAGCACCCTTCATTACCGCGTCCGCCAGTGTTCGTACATCCCTGTGAACGCCTCGCCAAGAGCCTTGGCCAGACCGGCGGCATCGGTGAGCGGGCTGGCGCTCATAGCGGTCCGCTGCTGCTCCCGCAAGCGGGTGCGAAGCTCGGAAGGGCGTGTTCCGCCGCCGGCCGAGCCACGCGCCAGCTCATTCATGAGGCCGTTCACCAGGCCGCGCACGATTCCGGCATACTCCTGGTGCGTTTTCGCGATCCACTCGGCGCGACCCAGCGCTCGCAGCGTGGAAGCGCTCATGCGGCCGCCGATCCAGTCGCCCTCCAGCGCCACCAGCGGAACTCCCATCCAGAGCGCATCGAAGGCCGTCGTGCCGCTGTTGAATGGAAGGGTATCGAGCGCGACATCGAGCCGGTTGTACAGCAGCATGTGCCGCTCGTGTCCCGCAACGCAGGGAATGAACTCGACCCGTTCCGGCGCAATTCCATGCGCGGCAAGGCCGCCGAGAATACGCTCATGCGCGTCCTCCTCGTGCGTCCCACGGTCCTCCAGCAGCAGCTTCGCTTCCGGTACCGCGTGCAGGACGTTCGCCCAAAGCTCCAGCGTCTCTTCGCGGATCTTCGCATACTTGTTGAACGAGCCAACCCACACCGTCCCGGCAGGCTCGCGCTCGAGTTCGTCGCTTGGCGCGTTGCGCAGGGAGACGTCGCCCCGGTAGCAGACGGCGATGCGCGGCAGACGCCAGAGGCGCTCGCTGAAGCCGGCCTCGCATGCTGCCGGCGCATCCGGGTCCGAGACAAACCAGTCCATCTCCGTGAGCCCGGTCGTGCCCCAGTAGCCGATGTAGGTGCACTGCACCGGCGCGGCGCGCCGCGCAAAGATGCCCAGCCTGTTGCCGGCCGTGTGACCCGACGTATCCATCAGCACGTCGATGCGCTCGCGCCGGATCAACGCCACGGCGTCGGCATCGGACATGCTCCATACCGGAAGGCAGGCGTCCGCCAGCGAGAGCAGGTGCAGCGAGCGCGCCTCGCGGGCGTCGGCGCGATGCGCACTCGGGAACAGCGTCAGATGGAACCGCTCACGGTCGAGGCTCTCCAGAAGCGGCTGCAGGAACTCCGCCACCGCGTGCGAGCCCAGCTCCGCCGAAACGATCCCGACCCGCAGCTTGCGGCCTGCCAGCGGCACCGACTGGAACACCCCGGCAGAGGAGCTTTCGGCCTGCCGCGCGGCGGCCCGCTCCCCCTCCGGCAGCGCGATCGTCTCCCACCTCCGTGCCCGCTTCAGTTCGGCATCCTGCGGCAGGTCATGGGCGAACGCGTGGAGGTACAGCATGTTGCTGTACGCGGTCGTGGAGTGCGGCTCGGCGCAGAGGGCATTGCGGTAGGAGTCCGCCGCTTCGCTGATCTTCCCGTGATCGCGATAGGCGTCCCCCAGGTTGATGTGCGCGCGGGCATCCCCTGGAGCTGCCGCGATGGCGCGCAGGTAGGTCGCCTCCGCCAGCGCAAGCTGGCCGCGTTCCTTGTACCCATTGCCGAGGTTCAGCAAGGCTTCCGGATCGCCGGGACTCAGTTCCAGAGCGCGGAGGCATGCCTCGATCGCTTCCGTGCAGCGTCCCGCGCTCACCAGCGCGGAACCGAGATTGACGTACGCATCGGCCAGGGAGGGGTCATGCCGGGTCGCGCGCTGGAGCGCGGCGATCGCTTCGGTGTGCCGTCCCAGTGCCGCGAGCGAGCTGCCGAGATTGCTCAGAGCTGGGGCATGGTTCGGCTGCAGATCAAGAGCTTTCCTGAAGCACACCACTGCGCGTTCATGGCTTCCGATGCCGCGGAACACCGCACCGAGATTGTTGATGGCTTCGGGAGCGTCGGGCCGCAGCTGAATGGCCATGATCAGGCTGCGAGCGGCCTCTTCAAAGCTTCCTGTCTGGGCCAACAGGCTGCCCAGCTGGAAATGGGCGGCATACTGCGCCGGGTCCAACTGTGCCGCCTGGCGAAAGCACGCAATGGCCTCGTTCAGCTTGCCACTCCGCTTGAGCGTCACACCCGCGTTCGTCTGTGTGCGGGCCGCAGCTCGGTCGTCGAAAACGAGACCTGCCGGCTGGGAATCCTCCACGCGCGGCTGCATAAGAAAAGAGCCGGCCTGGCCCTCCCGCGACAGGCAGCAACGCTTGTACTTCTTTCCGCTGCCGCAGGAGCACGCGCCATTGCGGCCGGGAGGTGCGGACGGTGCCCGCTCCCCTTCCTGAGCTTGCTGAACTGTACTCATCGCCGGGATCCGCGGAACAGCATTTGGACTCAAGTGTCCACAGCGGCTTCGCAGCGAGACATCGCACAAACTGTGTAAGCGGGCCTGCAGGATGCGGTGCGCGACGCCTGCTTCTACGTGTGGCAGGCCTCCACATGCGTGGTGTTGTACTGCGGCTCGGGCTTGCCCATCAGGTAGAGGTCGAACCAGTTCACGATGTTTTCCAGCCGCTCCACGCGATGCCACGGCTCGCCGGAGCGGCTCAGCTCGTGGCTTTCACGCGGGAACCGCACCATCACCGTGGGAATGCACTTGTACTTGAGCGCACGGAAGAAGACTTCTCCGCCCGCGGTCGGCGGCGTGCGGTAGTCCGCATCGCCCAGGATGAACATCATGGGCGTCTTGATATTGTTCACAAACGTCAGCGGCGAGTGAGCCTTGTACAGGTCCAAGTGCTCGAACGGCGGCGAGGACGGGTAGAACGACTGGTGAAATCCAGCCGCATCGGCGGTGTACCACCAATTGGCCCAATCCACGATATCACGCTGCGCGACCGCGGCCTTGAAGCGGTTGGTCTGGGTCACGGTCCAGTCGGTCAGCAGCCCGCCGCCGGAGCCGCCCGTGACGCCAAGCTTCGCAGGGTCGGCATAGCCCATCTTGATGGCTTCATCCACGGTATCCATCAGATCGTGGAAGTCGTCACCCGGGTAGTTATTCATGATCACGTTGGCGAAGTTGTTGCCATACGTGGTGCTGCCGCGCGGGTTGGGGTAGATCACCACGTAGCCCTTGGCCGCCATGTACAGCATCTCGTGATCGAAGATCCACCCATACGCGGAGTGGGGTCCGCCGTGGATGTTCAGGATGGCGGGATACGCGCTCCCAGGCTTGCCGGTCGCGGGAGCACCCGGGGGCAGCATCATGAAGGTGTCGATGGTGTCGCCGTGAATATCCGCCGCGCGATGCGTAGGCTTCACCTGGACGTCCAGCGGCATTGCGATGTCGAGCTGGGAGAAGAGCGTCTCGTTCACCGATGTCAACTCGGTCTGCGACTTGTCCGCGCCCATCTTGAACAGATCGCCGATCAGAATCGGGTTGGAAATGAGCGCGATGATGTTCGTGCCGGCAGGATCGGCTGTGAAGCCCACCACCGCCTGCTGCGGCTTGCTCAGCTCCGTCACCGCGCCGTTCGCCGCGTCGACGGAAACGAGCAGCGCGCTGCCCTTGGAACCGGCGATGTCCAGCAGGTGCGCCGAGTCTCCGGTCCACACCAGACCGCCACGTCCGCCGCCACGCGGCGCTGTATTGTCTCCGCCTACGCCCGAACCCATCTCATAGGCCAGCTTCGCGGTCAGATTTCTGGGCGATCCGCTCGCGGATGGGCTCGCGCCATTCCAAAGGAGATCCATCCTCCATAGATCGGCCTGCTGATGGGAGACGCCCTCCTTTGCCGTGAGTGGCTTTTCCTCGGCATGAAAGGCGAAGTGGTTCCCGTCCGGCGAAATGGCAAGCCCGCTCGCGCGCAGCTTCAGGTCCGCGGTGAACGCCGTCGCCGGCATATCCTTGGAGTGCGACCCTGCCGCCGGCACGCTGAATCCATAGATCGAATTGTGCGGCTCCACATCGTAGACGCTCTCGTCCTCGTGCGACGAGGTGTAGAAGATCCAGTTCTTGTTCGCTGACCAGACGTAATCGCTCACCCCGTAGCGCCCACCCGTGAGTTGATACGGCGGATCCTGCGATCCGTCGGCCTTGGGCAGCGAGATCAGATAGAGCTGCGGCACAAACGTCGGATCGAGGTAGCCTTCGCCATTGAAGCGGTAGCTGCTCCGGTCGATGATACGGACGTCGGACACATGGGCGGCGTCTCCGGTGGCACGTCCCCGCTGCGCGGTCTCCAGCTTGGCTTTGGCCTGGTCCTGCGGTGTGCCGGACTCTACCACCAGCATCTGCCCATCCGGCGACCAGTGCGGCGCGGACGCCCCCTTGGGCAGGTCGGTCACGCGGATCGGGCTCGATCCCGGTGCCGCGGACATGACATACAGTTGCGGAGGCGAAGGCCGGCCCTCCCGCTCCGCCGCGCGCAGAAAGGCGATCTGCGATCCGTCCGGCGACCAGCGCGGCGAGCTGTCGCGCGTGGCGTGCGGGTTCAGCGCCACGGGCTTTGCACCGGGCGCCGCCGTGTCCAGCAGAAACAGGGCGGTTTCATAGCCACTATGGTCCGGAGCCACCGACGCCTGCACGAACACAACCTTGCCGGAGGCGGGCGCAAGCTGCACATCCCCGATCCACTGGAAGTCGAACAGGTCCTTCTCGGTAATGGGCCGCTTCTGCGCGGGCGCAATCGCGGCGGACAGCAGAAGAACAGCCAGGCTGAGTTGGCGTCGCATGGGATCTCCGGGAACTTGGGTCGGTTTCGATCACCATAGCACACCGGCCTGGGCCCACCCGCTTCGTTCGTACCGCATCTTCGCCCAACGAGGGAGCGCTCGCAACGGGGCCTGCACGGCCCCTTTCGGGCCATTCCGAGGTGACTTCCGTAGCTCGCGTGGCAGTTCCGTTGTATGGAGCGCCGAGGGCGGCTGTCTATACCTTTGAAGCTGAATCTGAACGCGAGCCATCTTGCGTGCTGCGTGGGAGGAATCGGACATGAAGACGTTGCTGCACCCGGTGGCCGCTCCCGCGCCAGAAACGGCGGAGCGCCCGGACCCAGCCAGGCGCGTCGCGCACCTTGTCATCGACCGCGACGAGCAGCGCGCTTCTCTCGCCAGCCAGGGCCTGGCTGAGATCCTCGGCGTTGCCCGTTCCACCCCGGTGGAAGGGCAGAAGCTGATCGATCTCCTCACCCTGGCCGCCGCCAGCGATCAAAAGGAAGAGCTCGCCGCTCTGCGCGGCACGCTTGACCACCTGAAGCCTGACCGGCCGTCCGCCATCCAGCATCTGCTCACCAGCAAAGGGGAGTGCTCCCTTCAGATCGAGATGCACCCCCTGGACGACCGGCATCATCTTGTAGCGATTGAAGATGTCACCGGTGCCGACCGGTCGAAGAAGGATGTCTACAGCCTTGCCTACCAGGACCATCTGACCGGGATCGCCAACCGCTCCTCCTTTGAGCGGCGGCTGGACGAAGCTCTCATCCAGATCGCCGCCGGCTATGTGTCCCAAGCCTCGGTGATCTTTCTCGACCTGGACCGCTTCAAAGCAGTGAACGACACTCTCGGGCACGAAGTAGGAGACTCGCTGCTCCGGCTGGTGAGCCAACGCCTGCGCAGTGCGCTTCGGGACAGCGACTTCGCCGCCAGGCTGGGAGGCGATGAGTTCGCGATTCTGCTGGGCGGTTCCCCCGAAGCATCCGCAGTGGCGGAGCTCGCCACCCGCATCATCGACCTTCTCCAGCGTCCGTATCTCGTCGACGGCCATGTCCTGAACGTGAGCGCCAGCCTCGGGATTGCGCTCGCACCGGTCGATGGAGCCACCCGCAATCAACTGCTCCGCTGCGCCGATCTGGCGCTGTATCACTCCAAGCGGAACGGCCGCGGCATCTTCACCTTCTTCCGGCCGGTGATGGAAGAGCGCGCCCAGGAGCGTCGCGCGCTGGAGCTGGATCTCCGCAAAGCTCTGCTCCTGCGCCAGTTCGAGCTGCATTATCAGCCGCAGATCAACGTTGAAACGCAGCGCGTCATCGGTATGGAAGGCCTGCTGCGCTGGCGGCATCCCAAGCGCGGCCTGCTGCTGCCTGCCGAGTTCCTGCCCCTCGCCGAAGAGATCGGCCTCGGTGTGGTCATCGGCGAGTGGGTTTTGAAGAGCGCCTGCAAGGAAGCATCGCAGTGGCCCGACGGCATCGTCGCCGCCATCAACATCTCGCCGCTGCACTTTGAAAGCAAGACATTCGCCGAGTCGGTGGAGCGTGTGCTCGAGGCCACCGGCCTGGATCCAGCCCGCCTGGAGATCGAAGTCACCGAAGATGTGCTCCTGCGAAACGGCACCAACGTGCTGCAGACACTGGGCGCCCTGCACGAACTCGGCGTGCGCGTCGCCATGGACAGCTTCGGCACCGGGATCGCTTCGCTGGGTCAGCTCGTCAACTTTCCGTTCGACAAGATCAAGATCGACCGTTCGCTGATCAGCGGCAACCAGCATGGCCGGAAAGGCCGCGCCCTCGTGCTCGCCATCTCGGCGCTTGGCCAGAGTCTCGGCATCGTGACGCTGGCGGAGGGCGTCGAGACCCGCGAACACCTTGCCGACGTTCGATCCGACGGCTGCAGCCACGTCCAGGGCTTCTACTACAGCCATGCGGTTCCGGCCAGGGACATCCCTGCCCTGCTCGCTCGTCAACTTCCCTGATCCCGGAAAGGCAGCCTTATGAGCCCGCACTTCTACCGAGTCGTGTACTGCAGCCGCAACCTCATCGGCGGCACGGACCCACAGCAACATGCGGCGATCGCGCAGATCCTTCAGACGGCCCGCGCCAACAACAGCCGGAAAAACGTGACCGGAGCCCTGCTCTACAACGCTGGGTATTTCGCGCAGGTACTCGAAGGTCCTCGCTCCAGCGTCGAGGAAATCTTCGAAAAAATTCAGATGGATGCGCGTCACGGCGATGTGACCGTGCTGGAGGGCGGAGACGCCGAAGTTCGCGACTTTCCCGAGTGGTCCATGGCTCATGTGGAGCCGGGCGGGACCACGCAGCCGAATGGCGTGTCCGAAACCCTCCACGATGCCATGCGCGATCCCGAAGCTGCGGGCCATGAAGTGCTGATGCTCATGCGCTCGCTCGTCGTGCAGGAAGACTAGGTCCCAGACCGCACCAACGTCTTTGGTAAGTACAGCAGCCTTCTTTCGCGGCCCGCCCGGTGCCGCCCGCCCTGCCCCGCTCTCAGGAAACAAGCCGCCGCCTTCACGTGCGCGGAGATGCCGTGCGCTCGTGAGCGAACCCCCTCGCGTAACCGGCGAACTCGATCTGTAAAGGCCTGCGCTGATCTAAGACTTGTCTGGTCCGACATTTAAGGTATGCTGCTGATATAGGACCGAATCGGTCGGAGGTTGAGGAGCTTCGGCCACACGTGTGTTGAGGGCCGCGTGAGACACAACAGCTTGGCGCGTGGGGGCGAGCCAGCCATTAGCGAAAACCGTAGGGAAATCAACAGATGAAGCACGTTCACAAGCAGAGAAAGGCGCGTCTCGGCCGGGAGAGCCACACCGCCGCCTGGAAGACGATCGCAGGAGCGGCCGTGTTGTCGGCCGTGGGAACCCTGGGTGCTGGCGCCCAGAATGTCAGCAGCAGCACCGATATCAACGGCAACTCCGGCCTGACGGGCAGGGAAACCGGAACCGCAAGCGCTGAGACCGGACGGACTCCGGGCAGCCGGCCCCTCGCCGGCCAGCACCATTTTGACATCGCGGCAGGCGAGTTGACGGCCGCGCTGGAGGCCTTCGGTCACTCCACCGGTCTGCGTGTGCATTCGGCCATTCCCACAGACAAGCTGGCCGGCTTCCAGACCCGGGGAATCAAAGGCGTCTACACCCCGGCGGACGCGCTTCGCGCCCTGCTCTCCGGTACGGGTCTGGACGGCCGCGTCGAAACCCCGGACAAGGTGGAAATTTCGGTCAGCAGCAGCGAGCGCGTGGAGGTCAACGCCAGCGTCGCCGCCATCGGGCTGCAACAGTTTCCGCAGCCGCTGCTCGACACCGCGCAGACGGTCAACGTGGTGCCGCAGTACATCCTGAGCGAGCAGGCCGACACCACACTGCGCGACAGCCTGCGCAACGTGCCCGGCATCAGCATTGCCGCCGGGGAGGGCGGATCGCAGGGCGACAGCCTGACCATACGCGGTTTCAACGCGCGCAATGACATCTTCCTGGACGGTATCCGCGACTTCGGCTCCTACTACCGCGACAGCTTTGATTACGCTTCAGTCGACGTGCTCGAAGGCCCGGCCTCCGTGGAGTTCGGCCGCGGCTCGACCGGAGGTGTGGTCAACCAGGAAACCAAGCAGCCTGGCCTCGCAAACTTCGCCACCGCCAGCGTGCAGCTCGGTACCGACGCCTTGCGCCGCGGCAGCGCGGACTTCGAACGCGTGATCCCAGCCATCCCGGGCGGCACGGCCTTTCGGCTCAACGTGGTGGGTGAAGAGTCCGGCGTGGCGGGCCGCGCCATCACGGAGACTCGCCGCTGGGGAGTGGCTCCGGCGATCAGCTTCGGCCTGAACACGCACACCCGCGCCACACTCAGCTACCTGCACGAGTTCGAAGACTCCATCCCCGATTATGGCTTGCCGTACTTTGGCGCAGCGGTGGCTGCGGTACCCACCGGCACCTACTACGGCGTCGCGAACGGCGGCAACTTCCTGCGCACCAGGCCGGATGTCGCCACTGCGCGCGTGGAGCACGACTACGGTCTGCACGCCACCGTGCGCAACGCCTTGCGCTGGGGCAATTACCCGCGCCTCTTTCGCATTACCGAGCCGCAGATCAACACCACGGGCACGATCAGCTACAAGAACGCAGATGGCAGGAACGTCTATGAGAACGCGAACACGGTGATCAACGTCGCCTGCGCCATCGCGGCGACAGCTGCCGCCTCCTGCTATCCCGTCAACACGCCGCTCAGCCAGGTGTACGTGAAGCGCAACCAGCTCAACGGCGCGTCTACCGAGGACATCCTCTGGGACCAGGTAAGCGCGTCGCTTCGCTTCAACGTGAAGCGCGTCGCGAACAGCGCGACGGTGCTGGTGGAAGGCGGCCGCGAGCGCTCGGATCCGTATCGTCCCGGCTACACACTGCCCTACGTCGCGGCGTTGAATCCCAACCCGTACGATCCGTTTGCGCCTACTGCGGTCACTGCCGCGGTCACCACGCATGTGGCATCGGAGAGCTACGGCATCGACTTCCTCGATATGCTGGAGCTCACGCACTGGCTGGAGCTTTCCGGCGGCGTGCGCTTCGATTACTTCAGCACGCAGTCCGGCACGCCGGCGAACCTGCTGGTCACGCCGAATACGATGGCACTGGTGACTGAGCGGCTGGATAAACAGCCCACGTACCGTGCAGCCGTCGTCGTGAAGCCACGCCCACAGGGCAGCGTTTACTTCGACTGGGGAACTTCCTTCAATCCAGCCGCAGAGTCGCTCTCGCTCAGCGGCAACAACGCGACCTCGCCCCCCGAGTACAACCAAACCTTTGAACTGGGCGCAAAATGGGAGTTCCTGCACGACCGCCTCAACCTGAACGGCAGCGTCTTCCGGACCGAGAAGCTGAATGCGCGCGAGACGGACCCCAACAATTCGTCAAACGTGATCAATGCGGGCAATCAGTTGGTGCGTGGCGTGCAGATCGGCGCGCTCGGGCACCTGCCCAACAGCTTCGACCTGATCCTCGGCTATGCCTACCTGAACGGTGTTGTCGAGAGCTCTGTCGTAAACGCCTCGCCGTTCACCGCCGCGACCTACGGCAACTGCCCGGCGGGGACACCAGCAACTGCCTACGGGTCTGCTGTTACCTGTTCGCTGAATACGGCGATGATCAACGCGCACGATCCGCGCGCCAATACCGCGCCGTTCTATGTCAACCCCGCCGGATTTCCACTTGCGAACGTGCCGAAGAACAGCGGGAACTTCTGGGTGACGCACAGACTTTTCTTTCGCTTTGTCGGTGGATTCGGCGGAAATTACGTGGCCGCAAGGCGGGCCAGCTCCACCTCCGTCATCGGGATCTACAACACGCAGGCCGCACAGAACGTGTCTTCGGTACCCTTCGCCTATAAAGCGATCCCCGGTTACGCGCTGCTGAACCTGATGCTGCGCCGGCCCATCACGGAACGGCTCGATCTGCAGGCCAACGTGAACAACATCACCAACAAGTTCTTTATCGACCAGCCGCACCCCAACCACCTCGTCCCCGGTGAAGGGGTGAACGCGCAGATCGGTTTCAATTACAAGTTCTAAGCCATTACGGTTTAACCCGCTTGCCGGGCCGGTCTTCCCTCCCCGCCGGTCCAGCAACTCTTTCCTTTCCTGAGTCTTGCCATGCTGCTGGTCATTCCCGAAGTTTTTCCCAAGCCGCAGGTGCGCGAGCTGCGCGCCCAGCTCGACGCCGCCCAGTGGATCGACGGCAAGGTCACAGCCGGCTTCCAGTCCGCGCAAACAAAGAACAACTCCCAGATCCCGGAAGAACATCCCGTCGCAAGGGAGGTCGGCGAAACCATTCTCGGCGCGCTGGGCCGCCGCAAGCTGTTCCGCTCCGCCGCCCTGCCGCTCAAAGTCTTTCCGCCGCTCTTCAACCGCTACGCCGGCGGCCAAACCTTTGGCACCCACGTCGACAACGCCATCCGCATCCACCAGGCCAGCAGCGGCCGCATCCGCACCGATCTTTCCTGTACGCTCTTCTTCTCCGAACCCGAGGAGTACGACGGCGGCGAGCTCGTGGTCGAGGACACGTACGGCTCCAAGAGTGTGAAGCTGCCCGCGGGCGACATGATTCTGTACCCCGCCACCAGCCTGCACCACGTCACCCCGGTCACGCGCGGCGCGCGCGTGGCCAGCTTCTTCTGGCTGCAGAGCATGATCCGCCAGGACGCGCATCGTACCCTGCTGTTCGATCTCGACACCGCGATCCAGCGCATCGCGGACAATGACGATCCCGCCGTAAAGCAGACTTCGGTACAGCTCACCGGGGTGTACCACAACCTGCTGCGGCAGTGGGCCGAGCTTTGAGGCCAATGCGGGCCCGGTCTGGGAGTCCGGTCCAGGAGTCCAATCCAAGCTCCCGGCGCAGAACACCGCGTCGGACAACACGCCCGCGCCACCCTCATGGCGCGGGCTCCCACAAAACCCGCCTGCACGCCAAAGGGATTCAGCTGAAACAACACACCGCGCCGACGATCCTGAAAAGGCCAGCAGAACCGATACGGTGTCATCCGTAGTTACATTCGCGCGCCGCGCCGTATACGCGCGGATCGGACCCGGCTGCTTGTGAACAGAGGAACACAACCTACCCGTGCTGCGCTGCTTGTTCCGGATGCGGGAAAGTAGCTCCATGGCGTGCCGCCATACGCTGAGCGACAATGGTGCCATGGACCTGGAAGCCCTGCAGCGCGCGCTGCGCGAACAACGCCTGGACGGCTGGCTCTTTTATGACCATCACCAGCGCGACCCCATCGCGTACAGCATCCTTGGCCTGCCCTACAGCTTCACGTCTCGCCGCTGGTACTACTTCGTGCCCGCGGAAGGCGAGCCGCGCAAGCTGGTCCACCGCATCGAGGCCGGCAAGCTCGACGCGCTTCCCGGCCCCAAGGCCGAGTACAGCTCCTGGCAGGAGCTCGAAGCGAGGCTCGAAGCGCTGCTGCAGGGTGCCACCAGCGTCGCCATGCAGTACTCCCCACGCAACGCCATCCTGTATGTCTCCATGGTGGACGCCGGTACCGTGGAGCTCGTGCGCAGCTTCGGCAAGGACATCCGCAGTTCCGCCGACCTGGTCAGCCTCTTTCAGGCCGTGCTCAGCGACGACCAGATCGCCACCCACTTCGAGGCGCAGGGGCGCGTCGACCGCGTGCTCGCCGCCGGCTGGCAGCACATCGCGGAGGCATGCCGCAGCGGCCGCAACACCTCCGAGTGGGAGGTGATTCAGTTTCTGCGGGAAGGCTTTCGACGCGAGGGCCTCTGGACCGACCACGGCCCCAACTGCTCGGCCGGCGCCAACTCCGCGGACTCGCACTACGAGGCCACACCCGCGACCTCGCTCATCATCCGGAACGGCGACTTCGTCCTCATCGACCTCTGGGCAAAGCTCGCCGACCCGGCCGATCCGGCCAAGGGCCGCGCCGATGCCGTCTGGTACGACATCACCACCACCGCCGTGGTCGGCCGTGAGCCCACTGAGCGCGAGCAGCTCATCTTCAGCACCGTGCGCGACGCGCGCGACGCCGCCATCACCGCCATCGAGCGGGCCTACGCGGCGGCCCGGCCCATCGCAGGCTGGGAGGCCGATGACGCCGCCCGCTCCGTGATTCGCGCCGCCGGCTTCGGCGATTTCTTTACCCATCGCACCGGTCACAACATCGCCACCGAGCTCCACGGCAACGGCGCGCACCTGGACAACCTCGAAACCCATGATGAGCGCCTGCTGCTGCCCAACACCTGCTTCTCGGTCGAGCCCGGCCTTTACTTTCCCGGCGAATTTGGGGTGCGCAACGAGATCAACATGGTCACCCGCCGCGCGAGCGAATCCCACGGTCCGCAGGCCCACGTCAGCGGCCCCCGCCAGGACACGCTGTCCCGGCTGTAGCCAATTTCATGGAGGGCAACTGCTAGAATCGACAACGGAATGGCAACATCAGCACAACGGGCCGCCACCGACGCCCAGATTTCCCAGCGTATCCCGGGCGAGAAGTCCAGTCTTCCAGCCCTGGTCCTGCTCGCCGGCTGGCTTATCCCAGGCTGCGGCCACCTGATCCTCGGCAAATGGGTGCGCGGGCTGCTGCTCTTTGCGTCCATCCTTGGCATGTACATCGTCGGCCTCAGCCTCCAGGGCAAGGTCTACCTGCCCGCTACCGACGACATCCTGAACCTGCTCGGCTTCATCGGCCAGCTCGGGCTGGGCCTGCTGTACGTGCTTATGCGTTTTGCCGGCTGGGGCGCCAGCACCGTGACCTTTACGGTCGGCGACTGGGGAACCAAGTTCCTGCTCGCCGGCGGCCTGCTGAACTTCATTTCCGCCATCGACGCGCATTCGCTGGCCAACGGCCGCAAGGCCTCCTTGCCGCGCAACCCGGCCAGCTATCCAGACAAGCGCGGGGTGCTCTAGCTCATGATCACGCACTTCCCCGCCGTGCTGCTGTTCGCGCTCTTCGCCTCCGTGGTGTTCGGCATCACGCAGCGCGCTGAGCCCAGGATGATGATCCGCTTCGGCGCTTTCTGCTTCCTGCTCTTCGTCGGTGGAACCATCGCGGCCAGCTGGCTCATGTACGTCATCAAGCACTAGGGAGCCTGGGCCGCTCCCTATGGCTTACTGCGGTGTGGACTTCGTTCCGGTTCCGCTCGGCCCGCTGCTGCTCGAACCCGCGCTGCCGCCCGCGCCGCTGATGTTGTTTCCCAGCCCTGTCGCGGAGGTTGAGCCAGCCGTCCCGATGCCGCCGCCACCCAGGATGTTCGACTTCGCATAGAGCAGTTCCATGCGCGGGTCCCACCAGAACTCCCAGGTGTCATAGGTTGTCTGGCCGTTGGGGTTCAGGATGGAGTCGCCCGTCCGCGCGGTGCCCACGCCCTTGATCGGTCCGCCATTCGAGTCGCCGAACATTCCGGTGTCCGAGCTGCTGCTCGCACCGCTCGCACCAGACGCTCCCGTGCTCCCGGAAGCGCCGCCGATCGTCGCTCCGGCAAACCCTGCGGCCAAACCACCTGTCTGTCCGATCGTGGTGGAGGGTGTCGCTCCTGTACCGGAGGACGGCTGTCCCGCGGACGCCAGGTTCTGCGCCGACCCTAAACTTCCCGAGCTCGCCAGTTCCCCCAGCTCCTGCCCGAAGAACACATGGATCTTCGTCTGCGGCGTATGGATCAGCCGCCAATCGGACTTGCCCGTCAACGGATCGACATACTTCTGGCGCAGGAACCGGACCGTGTTGTTTTTTTCCAGCGCGTCCATGGTCGGCGGGTAAGCCTGGCACTTGCACTGCCGCTGGAACAGCCGGATGGCGCGCATGTACTGCTCCGCGCGGTGCATGCTTTCCACTTCCTTGTCGCGGCGAATGCTGCGCGCAATCACCGGAGCCGCCACCGCCAGCGAGATCAGCACCAGCGCCACCAGCACCACCGCACCCAGCAGCAGGTACCCCGCTTCGCCTGGACACCTGGTTTGCGGTGGTTGCGATCGAAAGTCGGTTCCCGGTGTCAGACTCGCGTCCAAGCAAGTCTTGTTCCTGTTGTCATTCCCGAAGGGAATCCGCGTCTCAGCCTGCACAGTTACATCTCCAGGAGAAGTGCACTAGTTGGTCTGCAGCGGCAGGCTCTGCGTGTTGTTGTTGGTCAAGTCCGTCACGCTGATGCTGTTGGGGCGAATGCTTTCGATCTTGTACTTGCGCGCCACGATGTCGCCCTGCGAAGCGAGGTACACGTCGTCTCCGCTGAGCAGAAAGGCCTGCCGCGATCCGTTTGCGCGGGTAGCCGTGCCGAAGAACTTCAGCGCGATCGGCGGGGGAGGCGGAGGAGGGGGCGGACCAGTGTTGACGGGCACGACCGGAGGCAGCGGCCGTGCCGGGGGAGCCGGTGGGGCCTTGAAGGCCGCAGGCGGAGGCGTGTACACCGCGGAAAAGATATTGCGTCCCGTGCCCGAGTACACCAGGCTTTCGGTCCGCAGCATGGCAACCCGGTCCAGTGTAGGGTCCAGGCTCGAGTTCGCGCTGGCCAGCTTCTGCGCCTGCACCCCGGGCGCCGCGCCGCCGGGCACCGCCGCGGTTTGTGCCTGTGCTCTGGAGTTTCCAGCGCCAGCATTTCCCGGACCTGCATTTCCCGTACCGTTCGTCGGCACCGCCGCCCGCACCGGTGCGGGAGCGGAGGCATTCGGCGCCGGCGCATCCGGTCCCGCAAAGAGCGTGTTGTAGATAATGAAGAGGCACACCAGCGCACCTGCCCCCAGCGCGCCCGCGGCGATGGTCTTCTTGCGATTCTCCGCGCCGCCCTTCACTGCGCTCCTCCAGCCTTGCCATCTCCGGCCTTGCCTTCTTCAAGTCTGCTTTCATCGGGCGCGGCATCGGTGATCGGCGTCTTGTCGCCGCTCTCGTCCGGTCCCGGCAGACGCAGGTAGGTCATCATCCGCAGCCGCAGATTCACCTGCCCGGTCTGCTGACCGGTCAGGTTGATGCTGTTGATCACGAAGAACATCCGGTCGCGCTCCAGCGCGTTGATGAACTGCACCACGGGCCGGTAGTCCCCGGCGATGCTTGCGTCCATGCGTTCCTCGTTGAGCGCATCCGCTCCGCTCAATGCCGGCGCGCGCAGGAACTGGATGCGGCTCAGCCGCACTCCCTCGCGTCTGGTCAGCGTGTGCAGCTCAGCCACAATTTGCGAGTCGGCATACGGCAGCCGCGCAGCGTAGAAGTCGTTGGCCTGATCGGTCGAGGTAGCCAGCTTGCCGTCCAGCCCGCGCAGCGGAGCCGCGGCAATCTCCGCCGCACGCAGGCTCGCCCGTTGACTCGCGAGCGCATCGGCGTTGCTCGCGCTCAGCGCTTGCCACACCAGAAACAGGTGCACAGCAAAGTACCCCGCGACTACCAGCAGCGCCGCGACCCCTGCAAAGTGCAGGTTGACCGCCGTCAGCATCGCCCGCGCCCGTGCGGTCAATCGCGGCAGGCGGCGCACCAGTGACGCGCTGCTTGGCGGCGGAACCGTCACGGCGGTGCTCATGGCTGCCTCCGTTGCGCGGCTGGGCTGGTTGGGCCTGCTGGCGTGCCAAACGGCTTCAACACCACACCGTCCGCCGGATACCTTCCATTGCGAGAGGGATTGGCGGCAGGCGCTCTGAAACGCTTTTCAGGCGGCACGGACCCCGCCCGCATCACCTTCGGTTTGGGGTAAGCCTCTCCCTCCGGCAACGGGTTGTAGGTTGCCAGGATGTCGAACTCCACACCGGGCAGCGCACCCGGCAAGCCATTCACCCCGGCAGCCGGGGCCGCATTTCCCGGCTGGCCCTCCTTGGCCTGGCTCACCTCGGTCGAAAGCCTGGGCTGCAGAAAGCGCCGCGAGTGCTCCAGGTTGCGCAACAACTGCACCGCGCGGTCGCGGTCCCCCGCCACGCGCAAACGGATTCCCACGTCGCCGTCGGCGCTCACCTGCGGCTCGATGGACGTCACCTGCACCCCTGCAGGCAACACCTGCTCCAGGTCCATCATCACCGCGGTCCAGGAGAAGCTCTTGTGCAGGAACAGCGCATTCAGAAAGTGGGCGCGGCTCAGCACCGCGGCATTCTGCGGTAGCTGCATGCGGCGCTCGTCGCGCGTGCGCTCCCCCTGCACGGCCAGCGTCTGCCCTCTTACTGAGTCCAGCTGCGCCTGTTGTGCGTCCACCCTCTTCTGCAGCAGATGCGCCGTCACCGCCAGACCCAGGGCCAGCAACGCCAGTAAGGCCATCACCATGCGCAGCCGCAGAAAGAACGGCCGCAGCTCCACGAACGGCCTGGTGGCGAGATTGACGGAGATCTTCATCGGCCTAGCTGCGCAGCGCTCCCCTCACGCCCGCCAGCCAGCCGCGCGGCACGCTCCCGCTCACCGCATCCGGCGCCAGGGCGGCCGGATCTACCAGCTCGCGTACTTGCAGGCCCTCGTCGCCGCCCACCCCATGTCCCTGCAACACTCGCCGCAGCGCCTCCGCCCCCAGCGGGCCGGCGCTCCACACGCGTTGCGGCGCGGTCGAAAGCGTGTCCTCGAAGTAAGCCGCCGCCACACTCACGGCCTCGGCCAGATCCTGCTGATGCGCATCATCGTGACGCGCCGGCATGGCGGCGCTCTGTCCTGCCCCGGCGAGCGCTCCGTCATCGCGGAGGCCGTTGCTCCTCTCCGCTCCCTGGAGGTGCCTTTCCAGGGCCGCCGCGATCCGTCCGCTGCGGTCCTCGGTCAGCGTGCCAATCGAGGTGGGCGCATAGAACTCCGCGTTGTGCGATTCGGAAGCGAGGTCCGCGGTCAAGGTCGCCGCCATGAAAGGCGAATCCGCCACTGCGCCAGGCACGTTGTGCGCCTGGAATCGCGGAGCTCCGTTCGAGCTCATCCCCGCCGCCGCGTACACCGGCGGAAGGGGTAGCGCCGTGATCCCATCCTCGTTCCCCACGGCTTCCTCATCACGCGCGCGGTCCGCATACGGGTTGTGTCCATGCTCCGGCAGCGGCTGCTGCTTGGCCCATTCCGCGTATGTTTCGTCCACACTCACCAGCGGCAGCGTGTTGAAACCGTTTGCGTGCCCATCGGCGCCTTCGAACCGGGCAGGAGGCAGCCCTGGGAGCGTGGAGGTATGGAGAGGGCCGTGATCCCGCAGATCGCTCACGTCCATCGTGTTCATTGTGTCCATCGTGCGGTGCAGCAGCAGAACGCCTTCCCGCACGATCGCCGTGGTCACGCCCAGGCGATTCGCATTGACGAGCAGCGCAGCCGGTTCCGTCTCGCCGATCCCCGCCAGCGCCGCCAGCGTGCTGGGCAGCACGGCGCCGGGCTCGAAGCCGGCCTCGCGCACCGCTGTTTCGTACTCCGCCAGCACGTCGCGCGGGATGGCGACAGCCAGCACCCTGACCAGCGACTTGCCGTGGCTCATGATCTGAAACGTAATCATGGCGTCGTCGGCCTCGAACGGCAGCAGCTTCTTCAAGCGGAAGCGCACCAGCGGAAGCGCCTCGCTCAGCTTGCCCGGCAGCGACTCGAACTCCAGCAGCAGCACCCGCACCGCGGCGTCGGGGAGGATCAGCGTCATCTCCGTCCCCCGCGCATTGCCCCGCAGCCCCACGCCTTCCATGACCTTGCGGACCGCCGCAATCACCTGCACACGGTCGGCGATGTTTCCTGGCTTCAGCCCGGGAGTCACGGCGCCCTCCCGCAGATCGGCCTTCGCCACCGCGGAGAGCAGCCCTGCCGCGTCGGCAGATCGGCCCGCCACCACACCCTGCGTGCCGATCTCGCAGGCTACACGCGGACGCGCTCCGGAAGCTTTGGGAAGGAGGTTCATTTGCTTTCTCTAGAGTACCGTGCAGGCTCGGAATGCAGCAGTGCTGAGGGGTTTGACGCAGAACAGATGACGCCGTTTTACTCCCACGAAAGCGTCAGGCGATGGCAGTGCACGTGCGTCACCGCCGGCTCGTTCAGAGGCAGCACATCTCGCGGCACGTACACCCATGAAGTTCACTGTGGACGCCAGACACCGAGCGGCGGTCGGCCTGTGCCGGTGAATCCATTGAACGGACAAGCATAGCGAGTACAGCGCTACCCGTCAGCAGAGCTATCGTCCCGTCTCGATGAACGTCACCTTGTTGATCTCCCGCAGTGTCGTGATCCCGGCGCGCACCCGCTCCAGCGCCGAGTCGCGCAGGAAGGCCATGCCCTTGTCACGCGCCTTTTTGCGGATCTCCGAGCCGGGCCGCTTTTCCAGCAGCATCTCGCGGATCTCATCGTCCAGCTCCAGCAGCTCATGAATCGCGGAGCGTCCGCGGTACCCCGTGCCTCCGCACTCGATGCAGCCCGGACCTTCCTTGAAGACCACATCCCGCCACTCGTCGGGGTCGAGCCCGTTGGCTTCGAGCTCCGCCCGCGTGTAGCGCACATCGCGCACGCAGAACTCGCACACCTGCCGCACCAGCCGCTGCGCCAGGATGCAGTTCAGCGCGGACACAAAGTTGTACGGCTCCACGCCCATGTTCAGAAAGCGGCCCAGCACATCGACGACGTTGTTGGCATGCACCGTGGTAAAGACAAGATGGCCCGTCAGCGCGGAGTTGATCGCGATCTGCGCCGTCTCCGCGTCGCGGATCTCGCCGACCAGGATCTTGTCAGGGTCGTGGCGCAGGATGGAGCGCAGCCCGCGCGCAAACGTCAATCCTTTCTTCTCGTTCACCGGGATCTGCGTGATGCCGCGAATCTGGTACTCCACCGGGTCTTCGATGGTAATGATCTTGTCTTCTTCGCTCTTGATCTCGTTGAGCGCGGCATACAGCGTGGTCGTCTTTCCCGACCCGGTCGGCCCAGTGACCAACACCATCCCGTACGGCTCCTTGATGTAGCGGCGGAAGCGCGCCAGGTCCTTCTCCGCGAAGCCCACCACGTCCAGCGAGAGCTTGGTGAACTTCTCCGACATCGACTCCTTGTCGAGCACGCGCAGCACGGCGTTTTCTCCGTGTACCGTGGGCATGATGCTCACCCGGAAGTCGATCAGCCGGCCCTTGTAGCGCACCCGGAAGCGCCCGTCCTGCGGCACGCGCCGCTCCGCGATGTCGAGCTCGCTCATGACCTTGATGCGGCTCAGAATGGTCTGGTGATGCTCCCGCGCAATGGGCGCCATCGCCTGCTGCAGCACGCCGTCGATGCGGTATTTCACCAGCAGCGAATCGTCGAACGTCTCCAGATGAATATCCGATGCGCGCCGCTCCAATGCCGTGAAGATCGTCGTATCCACCAAGCGGATGATCGGCGAAATATCGTCATCATTCGTGAGCTTCTCGATCGAGATGTTCTCGTCCGAGTTCTCGTCCCCTACGAGAACATCAAACGCCAAGCCCTCGGTCGCCTCGTCCAGCACGCGCTGCGACTGCTCAGTCTTTTTCAGCAGGTCCGTGATCTGGCTCAGCGTGGCCACGCGCGTCACGATCCGCGTTCCCAGCAGCCCCGCGATCTCATCGATCACCATCAGCTTCGAGGGGTCCGACACCGCAATCGCCAGCTTGCCCGCGTCCTGCTCCAGCGGCACGAAGTTGTAGCGGAACATCATGTCCACCGGCACGCTCTTGAACAACTCATGCTGGATCTTGAAGTTCTTCAGGTCGACGAACTCGGAGTGATACCGCCGCGCCAGCACCTGCGCGCGCTCGGCTTCGGTCAGCGCGTCGGGGCTCAGCGGCGTTGCAACGGGGATGGTGGCCATAGGACGTGAGACTCCACTTACGAGGTTCGGTTTACCAGATGCAGGGCACTTCGCCGGACTTGCGAATCGCTTCATCCGCGGTCACCAGCTTGTATCCATGCACCAGGGCAGTCGCCGCGATGATGCGGTCAGACGGATCGCGAGGAAAGCCGCGCGAGAACTGCACTGATCGCTCCGCAATGGCCGGTGTGATGGGCAGAACCTTGAACACACGCGCAACCGTCTCCAGGAAGTCACGCGGAGTGGTCCTAACATCTACCAGGCCACGATCGATCATCATCGCAAGCTCCCACAATGTTTTGTCGGAGATGTACGTTGCGCCACCTTCGCGCCGGGCGTTCTGAAGCGACTCTGTTGCCGTATCCGACAGCATGCTTGGCACCTGTGCGAGCCAAAATACAACCTGCGTATCGACGACCATCAGAACTGCGCGGCAGAGCGCGCCTCGAACTCTTCCAACTCTTCGTCTGTGTACAAAGGCGAGATAATGTCTCCCTTAATCTCGAGCTTGCCCTCGTAGAAGCCGAAAATCGGGTCCGCATCAGTTAGCGGCATCGGCAGAACACGCGCCACAGGTTTCCCATTCCGTGTCACGACGATGTGCTCCCGCGTGGTCTCTACCTCGGTGAGCAGCGATAGAAAGTGGGCCTTTGTCTCGGTAGCTCCTAGTGTCTTCATCGCAGTCCTTGCTGACCACTCTAACATGGTCACTTTGACCTACCC
>CAXTPR010000020.1:51946-64272 GCA_964246235.1 uncultured Acidobacteriaceae bacterium | reverse complement strand
AGTCAGGATTTTCCTGTCTCAGAGTTTCCACGGTGTTTCTGTGGTGGGCGAGGCATCTACCGAAACCCAGCAGGATTGCAGGCAGGTGAGAGCTTTTTACCTCACTCTGTCGTTTGCTGCCCCCAGAGTTGCCCCCACGCTGTTGGGTCGGGATGGGTTGCGATGAGTCAGCGGGCTGCAGCGAGGTTGCGGATCCACTGCTGGATCTCTGATTGTAGCCAGCCTACGTGGTGTGCGCCCAGGGACAGCGACTTAGGAAATGTACCCTCCCCGATGCGCGCGTAGATTACGGACTTCTTCAGGCCGCACATCCGCTCCACCTCGGGCAGTCGCAGAATGAAGTCGATCTCGGCAGGGCGAGAGTCCGACAACGCCGGACGTTGTCCTGGGGTTGTGGGCAGGGTAGCAACAGCGGTGCTCATGCAGGCTCCTGGATGGTGAAGCGTTCCGGATAGAGGACTTGCTCCTCGGTGAGTGGAGCGCCGAAGAAGGCCACGATCTTTTGCGCAACGATGGCGGATGGCTGTGCGAACCCCTTCTCGATGCGGCTGTAGTATCCGGTGTTGATACCGATCGTGGTCGCTACGTCGGCTTGGGACAGGTCGCGTGCGTCAGAGCGCCTCGTCCGCTTGAGCGGCGTCATCGCTGGTTACCTCTGGGATGAATCAGCAAAACCATTGTTTGCTGATATTGCAATGAAACGATACGCTTTTGCAAGCACAATTTGTGCATGGTCGGTAAGAAAGTTGCCAAACGAAAACCACGAACTCGCTCCATCGTGGGCGATCGCATCAAGCAGTTCCGGAACAAGCTGAGCTGGACGCAGCAACGCTTGAGTACGGAAGCGGGCGTCGACACGAGCTTCATCTCACGGATAGAGCGTGGAGAGAGTGGTGGTACCCACGAAACTCTGCAAAAGCTGGCAGGAGCGTTGGGCGTAAGCTATGCGTCTCTTCTAGAGATTCAGGGGAATGTAGAGATCGCGCCATCTGACTTTCGGCGCATTCCTGTGATTGATATGGTTCAGGCGGGTCAGTGGCGGTCGATTCAGGAAGCGCTTGCGGACGGCGACTTCCGCGACTTCGTGATGACAAACAAGGAACTCCCCGCCAGCGCGGTGGCGCTGAGCGTCAGAGGCGACTCGATGGAGCCGGAGTTCAGAGAAGGCGATGTCGTGATCGTCACGGCGGGAAGTGCGCCGAGAATCGGCGACTTCGTAATCGCCGTGAACGACGCCGGCGAAGCCACCCTGAAAAAGTATGGTGAAGTGGGCCTCGATGAGAAGGGAAGGATGGTGTTCGAGCTTGTGCCTCTGAACCCTCTGCATCCGAGGTGGCGGTCCGATCGTCAGGCGATTGCGATCATGGGCGTCGTCGTAGAGCACCGCAAAGATCTCCGTAGACGGTAGGGTCCAAACCTCACAAACAATTTTTTTGCACATTGTGCAATTTCTCGCTTGACGATTTGCTGAATCCGCACGATAGTGGATTTGCTGAATCGTCCAGACGGGGGATCACATGTCGTCACGAAACACGGATGCTGTCCTTCGTTCCCGCCGGGTGCTGGTTTCGGACCTGGTGCAGTCGGTGCGGGAGCTGACGGCCCCCCGGCTGTACCGGAGCGAGGTGGCCGGGTTGGAAGCCCTGGTGACCTGCTGCGAGTGCCAGTGGGGCTGGACCGAGGGCCAGGCGCAGCGGCACCGGGCCGGATGCCTGGTGGGCCGGGCGCTGCTGACAGCGCTGGCGCTGGACGCTCTGCTGCTGCGCGACGAGGGGGAGGCTGCCGAGTCGCTGATGGAGCGCGACACGCGCGGGTCTTTCGGGGGAGACAAGGCGGAATCGGCGGCTGAGGAAGCGAGCGGCTACGCCGAGCCCTGGACCGTGGATCCCGTGCACATCGGCACGGCGGTGGACCGGTTCGGCTGCATGGTGCTGGACATGGCCGGCACGGATCTGGGCGAGCATGCCAGCGCGGCCACCTGCCGGCGCATCGTGGAGAGCGTGAACTTCTGCCAGGGCGTGCCGACCGGCGACCTGGCCATCGCGAACAAGGCGTCTTTGCAGGCAGCGCAACCGGCTGCAGCGGCGGTGGCCCTGTGAACGCGATCAGTCATTCGGCGCCGCTGTTGCGGGCCATCGTGACGGTCTTGGAGCGTCGGCGTCGGGCGCGGCGTGTGCCGGCCTACGCGCTGGCTCCGCTGCTGGGGATCCATCGCAACACCTACAGCCGCATGATGGAGAGCGGTGCGTTGTCTCTCGACGTGCTGCTGCTGGCGGCGGAGGAGCTCGAAACCACAGCGGAGAAAATCATTGCCGAGGCCCGCGAACATCTGCGGCACGAGTTGCATGTGCTGGAGGTGGCTGCGGCGCGGTCGGCACGGAAGCAAAAGGTGGCCGCATGAGGTCGCGCCGCCTCCTGCTGGTGCTGGCGCGCAACGAAGCGCAGCTGAGCGAGTGGCGCTTTCTGCTGGAGACGCACGGCTACCGGGTGCTGGGAGCGCTCTCGCTCGCCGAGGCGCTGCAGGAACTGGAGTGGGCCTGCGGCTGCACGCTCGCGCTCACGTTCGCCCCAGACAGGGGCGCGATCGCGGAGTTGAGCCGAACGCGGTGCATGGACGGCTGGCTGCGGGTGATGCTCGCGGATGTGTCGGCGGCGGAGGCATTCGGAACCGACGCCACGGCGGTGCTGCCGCGCCAGCCCGGGATCCATGCGCAGGTACTCGATCGCATCCGCACTCTGCTGGCGCGCAAGCGCGGGCCCAAGCCCGTCGCGCCGGAGCGCGAACAGGCGCCCTCGCCGGTGCGGGAGCAGGCGGCCGTCCAGGGGTATGCGGCGTGAAGACACTGGACCAGTCGCGGGAGAACGAGTGCCGCTTCTGCGAGCGCACGGCGGAGGCGGTGGTGGATGCGGGCGGGGCGATGGTGACCTTGCGGCGCTGCAACCGGCGCGACTGCATGGTGGCGTTCGAGCAGGAGCGGCGCCGGGATCAGGCCCGCGCGGTACATGAGGTGTTGCGGCGGCAGGGCGGAAAGTCCGGCGGTCGACGGACAAGGAAGAAGGGCGGGGTGCTGGCATGAGCGATGCGGTGGTGCGTGATGTTGTCGAGTTGGGTCAGGTCGATGGCTGGCGGGTGTATGAGCCGGTGCCGTACCGGCCGTTGGAGATCGAGCGCACCGAAGCGAGCATCCCGGATGCGCCGGTGTGGCGGCTGCAAGGACCGGGCGAGGAGCCTGGATTGCTGCACTGGTGCGCGGTCTGCGGGGAGGCGTGTCGCCGCTTCAACGACCGCGTGACGGCGGAGCGCTATGTCCGGCTGATGAACCGCGCGCTGGCCGAGCAGGCGGCACAGGCGGAACACGAGGTGCGTCCCGTGCGCTTTCGCTGGGAGGCGATTCCCGGCCGAGTGTATGTGGACGGCGACCCTGACCTGACCGGCGACGAGACCTGGACATGGGGCGGTGTGCTGGCCGTGAGCGCAGGTGTGTTGCTGGCGGCGGTGCTGGTGTTCGCGCTGGTCACGGGGGCGATCGTGCTGGTGGCCTCGCTGACGCATGGTGTGCATGCGAGCAGCGCGGCTGCGGCCTGGCACGAGCTCGCGGGCCGGGTTCGGTACTGAGGAGCGGACATGCGAGAGATCACGCTGGACCTGATGTGCGACCTGGATGAGCACGAGCTGCGCGACCGTGCGCTGCAGATGAGCAGTGCGATATTGCGGATCGACGAGGTCGAGGCGGACAAGAAAGATGCCACGAAGACATTCAGCGAACAGCTCGCTTCGTTGCGCGCGGATCTGCGGCGGCTCTCGGGTGTGATCCGCGCCAAGCGCGAGCGGCGGGCGGTGATGTGCTTTGTCGAGTACCACTCCCCGGTGAACGGGAACAAGCGCATCTCGCGCAGCGACACCGGCGAGTTTGTGCGCGATGAGCCTATGTCTCCGCTGGAGTTGCAGGAGAACCTCTTCGAGCCTGTGGCGGCTCTGATGGCTCCTGAAGGTAGCGATGGCAATGCGCAAGGACCGGGCGATGTGAACGGGTTTGACGCGCCCTAGAAGTAATGCAGCACAACCGATCAGACGAAGAAAGCGAGAGGCGAGATGGCGACAGCAGCGGCGAAGCGGAAGCGTGGCGTGGGTGGAAAGTTTGTGGGCAACGGTCGGGCGAAGCCTGCCAAGCCCGGTCTGGCGGCGCTGGTGGACGGCCGCATGGTCGCCCTGGAAAAGGCAATCACCGCCAACACGGAGCAATCGACGGAATCGGTGAAGCAGCTTGAGCAGAGAGTCTCCTCCGTCCTGCAGGAGGTTGCGAGCTCCGTGTCCAAGCTGCCGTTCGAAGCGGCGGATGCCGTGGCGACGGGCATGGAGGAGCGGCTGAGCGAGGGCACAAAACAGCTGCACCGGCGCGTGCGCGTCATCGTGAGTGACCGGGCAGGGGTGCGCCTCACCGACCAGACGTTCGACCTGGCCGACTTTGAAAAGCTGGACATCGCGGTGTGCGCAAGCTCTGTGACGGCGGCGCAGGCGTCCAGCGACAAGCGTTGAAGATTCCCTCGCCGCGACCACTGCTCTGGCGATGGCGAGGGATGCGCCGTGATGGGCCGCGCGTGCGAGCGGGACTGACGACCCCGCAAACGCCTCCTCGCGCCGCGCGGCCCCTCACGGAAAAAAGGAAGGAGAGATGAACGATGGCTGCAAAGGATTACATGATCGCCAAACCGGTGGACATGGCTGCTGTTCCTGACCCGCCTCGGCAAACAGGTCGAAGCTCACCGCTGTTCGCCGTGTTCGAGCAGGTCTACGATCTGCCGCGCGGAAAAGCGCTGCCAATCACCTTCCGCGACGTAAAGCGCGGTCTCTACGTTCGTGGGCAGCTGCGCAAGTGGGCAAAGAAGCGGGGCGACATGCTTTCGTCGAGCCGTACGGCCGATCACCTGACGTTCTTCTTCTGGATTGAGCCGAAGAAGTAAGAGGAGTGTGCGGTGCGATGGAAGCCAGTCAGCGAGCGTTGCAGCACGAAGGACTGCCCCGGGGAACGGAGGCCGGGTGGCCGCTACTGCCGCGCCTGCCACAACGATCCCCAGGTGGCGTACCGGGCGCGGCGCCGGGACAAGATCGCCGCGCTGGTGAAGGCGGCAAGGGATGCGGGGATCGACGTGACCGAATGGACGTCGGGCATGGAGACGGTATGACGCCGGCCGGCCGCAGTGCCGCGCTGAAGACGCCTCGCGATCCGCAGGTCCGGCCGGTGATGGATATCCGCGACGCGGCAGCGTACCTGGGAGTCAGCGCGGACGCGCTGTACCGTTACGCGAGCGAAGGTGTGATCCCGGCGTTCCGGCTGGGCAACCGCTGGCGGTTTCAGAAGGCGCTGCTGGACAAATGGATGAGCGAGCAGTCGGTGAAGGGCGTGGTGAAGGGGCCAGTGCGGCATGGCTGAAGCGAAGAAAGCCTTGGATCTGAGCTCCACCAGCGCACTGCGGGGCCGCGTGGAGCGTTTGGCATGAGCGTCTACGTGGATCCGGTGATGGAGCATGGCGGCTCGGCGACCTTCCGCTGGCCGCGCAGCTGCCACATGTACGCCGATAGCGAGCGCGAGCTGCACCTGATGGCCGAACGCCTGGGGCTGCGGCGCGAATGGTTCCAGGACAAGGACAAGCTGCCGCACTACGACCTGGTGCCCGCCAAGCGCAAGCTGGCCGTGGAGCGCGGAGCGGTGGAGCACACGCGCGAGCAGATGGTCCAGTTCCTGCGGGCACGTGCCGGGAGTGCGGGGCAGCCGAGCCTGTTTGCGGAGGTGCGGTGATGGCAGTTGATCGGGAGTTTGAACAACTAATGGAGGAGATAGCCGCTCCAGCCGTGTGTTCGCATCCGCCCCGGCGCTTCGTCAAGGGCGGGTACCTCTACACCGAGACCTGCGCCCTGCCGCCCCGCCGCTGGCGTGCTCGCAAAGGTAGCTGGGAGTGCGTGCAGATCCTTTGCGACACACATGCCGGGGAGTTGCGCAACAAGGGCTGGGACGTGCGGCTGAGCGAGGTGCGGGTATGAGCTCAGCGCCTGGATTGCAGCAGCTTGGCGTATTGCTCGTCGCTGAGGTGGAGGTCGATGCGGCCGCACTGGTTGCGCAGGCCGAAGGCGAAGCCCTGGCGGTCGGCCAGGCAGCGGAAGGCGTGGCCGCGCTCGGCCAGCTCCTCGACCCGGGCGGGGTTGTCGTAGAGGCCGGTGAACAGGGTGCGGCTGCCCTCGGAGAGGATGACGCGCCACTGCCCGAACACGACCTCGTAGCGCATCGCGACGCGGTGCGGGCACTCCCGATCCAGCCGCGCCTCCGCCTCCCGCGCCTCCGCCCGCTTCATGTGTCCCATGTGCGGGATTGTAGGCGAAGAGGAGGCGAAAATGCTGTGGAGATGCGGCAGTGGTTACTGCTTCGGAAAGAAGGTGGCAACGTTCGCGAAGTTTTCCAATCTCAAGGGAGTCATGTAGCCGCAATTTGGACAGAACATCGCCGAAACATGCCCTTCGTAGAAGCCATTCGGCGGCGTGCCGATCCGGTCGCGGGGATTTGTACCGACCGGAAGATTCGTGGTGAACGGGATGAGTTTCGTTCCATCTGTGGGACAAAAGAGGATTTCCATCGAGCAAGCTTACCAATGCGAGGTGCGGAATGATTGCCAAAGCTCTTAGCGTTCGTGCGCCCTGGTGGTGGTTCATCCTGCATGGCGGAAAGGACATCGAGAACCGCGACTGGGCGACCGGCTTCCGCGGAACGGTCTATCTGCATGCCAGTAAGTCGTACGTTCTGCGCGATCTTGATCTCTCCCTTGTGGTGATCCTCGACATCCTGGAGAAGTCAGCTACCAGGCTCGAGAAAACGCTGCTGCATGACGACATGAAGCCGTTCTGCGGGCACATCGTTGGGATGGTGGACGTAGTGGACTGTGTAACCCGGAGTGACAGTCCGTGGTTCTTCGGCGAGTACGGCTTCGTGCTGGCGAACCCCGTAGCGTTCGCGAAGCCGGTGCGGTGCAAGGGTGCGTTGGGCTTCTTCACTGTGCCAGATGATGTGCTGGCTCAACTCGCGGAGGCGGCATGAGCGTGGGGACTTCGATCGAGTGGACGCACATTCCGGGCACGGTGCCGGCGACGATGAATGCGCTGGTGGGCTGCCGGAAGGTGTCGGCGGGGTGCAAGCACTGCTACGCGATCGGGGTGGCGCATGTGCGCGCGGGCAATCCGCTGCAGGTGATGCAGGAGAAATTCCGCGGCACGACCGAGAGGAGTGGCGCGGGGCTGAACTGGACGGGCAAGGTCACGCTGAGCGAGAAGGCGCTGCTGGAGCCGCTGCGGAAGCGCAAGCCGCACACCTACTTCGTGAATAGCATGAGCGACCTGTTCTATGAGGGCGTGCCGGACGAGTGGATCGACCGCCACTACGCCGTGTTCGCGCTGTGCCCGCAGCACACGTTCATCGTGCTGACCAAACGGCCGGAGCGGATGCAGAAGTATCTGACGGAGCTTCGCGCGGAAGGCCCGACGCAGGGCTACATCTCGATCTACTACGGCAGGCCGGGGCGGTGCTTTCCAACCGTGAAGGGCTTGCCGTGGAATCAAAATGTTCTCGACATGCCTTGGCCGCTGCCGAACGTGTGGCACTTGGTGTCGGTGGAGGACCAGAGGAGCGCCGATGAGCGGATCCCGCTGCTGCTGCAGACGCCCTCGGCGGTGCGCGGCGTGTCGTGCGAGCCGCTGCTCGGGCCAGTGGATTTGGATCGGTGGATGACCGAGCCGAACGGGCGCGGGGTTTGCAATCCGATGCGCAGAAGGCGATTTGAAGAGCACTTAGTTTACGCAGATAGCGCGAAGCTCGACTGGGTGATCTGCGGGGGCGAGAGCGGGGCGGGCGCGCGGCCGATGCATCCGGACTGGACCCGCGGACTCCGCGACCAGTGCCAGGCCGCCGGCGTGCCGTTCTTCTTCAAGCAGTGGGGCGAGTGGTTGCCGCAAACCGGCGGCGTCGAGCAGCTGCGCACCCTGCCCCCAACGACGCCGGTGACGCTGCTGGCTCATGATGGGCATCGAGGGCAGTCTTTCGCAGAGATGGAAGGACATGCTCGGTTCGGACGGATGCTCCGTGTAGGCAAGAAAGCCGCCGGTCACCTGCTGGACGGGCAGGAGTGGCGCCAGTTCCCGGAGGTGCGGGCGTGACGCTTCAGTGCACCAGGTTGGACAGCGGAGCGGTTTCCGCCTTGTCGTCGTCGGTGCCGTCCGGGAACTTGCCGTCGGGCGAGAGGGCGAACACGACCATGCAGGCGTCGGCGCGCGTTTCTGTGGCCTTGGATTCTTCGAGGGTGAGGGGATTGTCGCGCTCCTCTTCGGCCTGTTGGCGCAGGGCGAGGTACCGCTGGTGGGTGGCGAGGCGGTGCGGCTCCTTGCGGCCGGCGAACTCGTCGCGCCTGAGCTTGAGGCCGCCCACGACCTCGCCGAAGGCGCGGAACGAAACGCGCGTGGCATTGAGCATCACCGGATCGGCTTTGGGCTTGCGGTGTTCCTCGTCTAGCAGCTGCATGTGCCGCTCGACGATGGGCTCGAAGAGGTCGATCGCGTACTGGATGCCTTTGAGAAAGTCCTTCAGCGCCATGACCGAAAGGGTAGCAGAGGGGGTGCGGCATGCCGGCGTATAGCTTCCAGATGCAGTTCTGCGGGCCGGTGGAGCGCGGCGAGAAGACGCACACGATCCGTGGCAAACGCAAGGCTCGCCCGAAGCCGGGGCAGCGGTTCGTGGGCTACTTCGGCATGCGCACGAAGGCCTGCCGCAAGCTGATCGAGAGCACGATCGCGCGGGTGCAGGACGTGTTTATGTCCCAGGGCCGCGATGGCGTGGTGAAGGTGGACCTCGACGGTGAGCGGCTGTCGCCCGACCAGTGCGAGGCCCTGGCGCGGCGCGACGGCTTTCCTGACTGGGCGACCATGCAGCAGTTCTGGGTGGGCCGCTACCCGTTCTCAGGCGACATGATCCATTGGAAATTTCCGGGGGTGAAGTGATGAGCGAGTTGACGGTTGAGAGTCTTGTTTCCGTTCTGCCATGGAGGTGCTTTCACTGCGGCTTCGTCACGAACGATCCAGCTGAAGCGGAGGCTCACTTCGGCGATCGCGACGACGCCAGTGAGTTCAAGCCGATTTGCAGGTGGTGGGCCGCGATGGACGATACCGAGCGCAAGCACGCTTTCCAGGACATCGTTATCGATTTGCGCAGGCAGGAGCGAGAGAACGACAGTCAGCGGGTTGCCATTGAAGGCCTCACTTACCAAGTAGACGGGTTCGCGGCAAGCCTGCGCAGCTACAAACCGTTCCGAGAGTGCAGCTCGATGTACGAAGTCTTTTGCGCCTATGACAGCACGGAAGGTCGTGCCATAGCAGCTGAGAAGAACGCCTCGGAGTTATACAAGACCCTCCACCGTGCCTTGGAGCTTCTGCTCGCGGGGGAAGAGGGCGAACACACCCCGCAAACGCGTGAGATTGAGGAAGTGCTACGGGACTACCGCGGTGGTAGCCTCTCGGAGCGTAGCTCATGACCTCACTTGCTGTTGCTTCCGGTGGGTTCGTTGGGATCGGTGCGGGCGTCGATTGGATCGAGCATCTCCGGGCCATTGTTGCGGACGTTGCCGACGCTTGGATTCGCGGGAGCGGCGGTCATGGCCTCGGCCTCGTAGGGCCGCAGCATGGCGAGCAGCTGCTGCAGCTGGGCCGGGTCGGCTTCGCCGCGTTGCAGCCAGCGGTCGTAGTCGCGCGGGTGGAGGATGACGGGCATGCGGGTGTGGACGGTGGCCATGAGCTCGTTGGCGTCCGTGGTGAGGATGCTGAAGCTCTGCAGCCACCGGTCGGTCTCCTGTGGCGAGGACTTGGGCTCCTTCCAGGCGTCCCAGATCCCGGCAAACGCGAAGGGCCCGCCTCCCCGCAGGGTGAAGGCGAACGGTTGCTTCGCGCTTTTAGTGGGCTTCTTCCACTCGTAGAAGCCGTCGACCGGGACCAGGCAGCGGCGTTTCCGGAAGGGCTCACGGAAGCTCCCGGAGGTCGCGACCGTTTCGGAGCGGGCGTTGATGGTGGAAAGGCCCTTGACGTCTTTGAGTGCACCGGTAAAGAAAGGGACCAGACCCCAGCGCATCAGGACGATCTCACGCAGGCCGGTGTCGCGGCTGAGGCGGATGACGGGCTGGAAGGTGCTGGGCGCGATGTTGAAGTCGGGCGACAGGACGAAGCCCGGGGGCAGCTTGCCCAGGCGGAAGGCCTCGGCGATGCGCTGCTTGTCAGACCGGCGAAAGTAGCGGCCGCACATGAGGACAGTTTAGAGGGTGGCGACCGACGCCGGGAGGATGACCATGAACGAAACGAAACGGCTTGTGCAGGAGCATCTGGCAGACGTAGCGCAGCGAGAGGCGGTGAAGGCGGTCTTGGAGCGCTCCCCGAACCGCGAGGAGCGGCGGCTACAGCTAAGGGAGTGGCGTCGACAGCAGCGTCGCCAAGCGAACAGGAACAAGGGCAGCCTGCTGCGCAAGTAGGCGATCCGCAGGATGAGTGTTGGTGTGGCGACTACCGGCGCTTCCATGAGGGCGGTGCCGGCAAGTGCAACGTGTGCTCCTGGTCCAACCCCGTCGGCTTTCGGTGTGAGCGGTTCCGTTTGCGGACTGCCGGTTCAGGGGGTGTGGAGTGACAGACCAGACGACGGCAGTTGTGTTGCGTGCTCTCCGGAGCACGGTCGAGAGCCACGTTGCCGAAGACGACGCCACACCCGAACGTGTGGACCAACTAGTGAGTGAAGCCATACGCCGCGCGGCGCAGGCCGACGCGCTCAGCTCACACCGCACGGAGCGATGCAGCAGCCGGTGCGCCTCGCCGGGCTGTACGATGCTCCGCGCGGTTGCTATGGCAGATGAAGCTGCGGAGTCCATCTTGCGTAGCAACCTGGGTCCGCGGAAGATCGGCGATGAGTGGTGGAGCGATACCACCGACGTTAACCCGGACGCGGAACTGCACGTTGAGGAAGCACTGATGTATGCGGAGCAGCGCGGCATCCTCCGCAGACTGCCCAGCGCCCCTATGTTGGTGCGCGTTGTCCTGATCGAGCCAAAGTATCAGCGGGAGAAGCCCGCATGACGCCCACCATCGGCAGCCTGTTTGCGGGCATCGGCGGGTTCGACCTGGGCTTTGAGCGCGCGGGGTTCCGGACCGTGTGTGCGGATGCGCTGACGTTATCTGAGCACCGGCGGCGGTGGGGGCACGGCGAGGGACAGCTTCACGGACACCAGGCCGGCCGCGTAGGTGATGTCGCGGCTGCTCACGACGTAGCCGCTCGTCTGCCCGTTGCTGGCGGTGAGCTCAATCCTTTCGCCGACGGCCGGCAGCGGCACGCCGCCGTCATAGTCGAAGACCGGCAGCGAGCTTTCCTGAAGTACGGACTCCCCCGACACCCAGAACGACAGCTTGGTCGTCATACGCTCTCCCGGCGGCACTGTGTGGCCGCGGCTCCCAGCCTAGCAGGCCTGGCACTCGGCGCAGCCGGCGACGTGGGCCATCAGCGCGCGGCCGTCGGGGCTGGTCTGGTAGATGGGGTCGTCGAAGTGCGCGAAGGCGTACTGCCGGGCCGCTTCGTACAGGTCCGGCCGGTGCTGGTCGAGCGCATACAGCAGGCGCAGACCGGCGGGGCAGAACGGAAAGGTGTCGGGGCGGAAGCGTGCCACGAACGCGCTCCACTCGGCAGGGCTGGGCTCGGCCATGGGGGAAAGGGTAGCAGCCAGGGCGTGGTGAAACGCTACGTGCCCCACATGCCGGTGCAGAAGGCACGGTACTCGCCGCCTTCCTCAAGGAGCCGCTTGCGGGCGGAGCGCAGGACGCGGCGGCGCAGGGTGGGGCGGAAACCGTTCAGGCGCGTGATCAGGTCTTCGCTGAGCAGCAGCCCGAGCGCATCGGGATCGACATCCTTGCCGATGGTGAGGTGCTGGATGTCGTGCAGCGTGTCTTCGGGCAGCGGCGCCATAAGTTCTCCGGGTGGCGTGGGCAGGTTTGCGGCGGAACAGGCGTATCAGTTGCGGCGGAGCTCGGCGTCGATGCGGGCGATCTGGACGGCGAGGCTGTGGGTGCGAAGGCCGGGGCAGCCTGCTCCGAGCGCCTGGGCGAACAGGGTTTCGAGGTGCAGCTGCTCCTGCTGCAAGACGTCCAGCCGGGTGAGGTCGGGGCCGAGCGGATGGTTAGGCGGCCGGGCCATGTTCCCAGCCATAGATCACGATGTCCATGGGGGAACGCTACGCCGGTACGCGAAGGTGCGCCATGGCTCCACGAA
>CAXTPR010000020.1:48823-51846 GCA_964246235.1 uncultured Acidobacteriaceae bacterium | reverse complement strand
ATGTCCATGGGGGAACGCTACGCCGGTACGCGAAGGTGCGCCATGGCTCCACGAACCCCGCACGGTACGCCGGTGCGGCGAAGACGTTACCGGCAGAGGAGCGTGCGGCGTGAAGGTGACTCGGCCGGCGCTCCGGTATCACGGGAGCAAGTGGATCATCGGCGAGTGGATCATCTCGCAGATGCCTCCGCATGATGTGTACGTGGAAGCGTTTGGCGGCGCCGCCAGTGTGCTGCTGCAGAAGCCACGCTGCGGGCCGGAAGTCTACAACGATCTGGACGGTGCGGTGGTCAATGTCTTTCGAGTCTTGCAGGATCCTGTCACGGCGGAGCAGCTGCGCCGGCGCCTGGCGCTCACGCCGTTTGCTCGAGCTGAGTTCGACCGCACCTACGAGCCTCCCGTCGACGCTCTCGATCATGCCTGCAAGATGATCGCGCGTTCGCAGATGGGCCACGGGAGCGACTCGACCACGCGCACCTGCCGCACAGGTTTCCGGTCGAAGATGAGCGGATCCCGCTCTCTGCCTTCAGAGACCTGGGCACGCTGGCCCGCGGCCGTGCCGGAGTTCGTCGATCGATTGTCCGGAGTGACGATCGAGAGCCGCGACGCGTGCGAGGTGATGCTGCGCTTCGATGCGCCGCGGACGCTGTTCTATGTGGACCCGCCGTATGTGCAATCCACACGCTCCAGCCTGGGCCGGCGCGGCCTGATGACGCATGGCTACCGGCACGAGATGACGGACGACGATCACCGCCGCATCGCGGAGGTGCTGCATGACCTGCGCGGCATGGTGATGGTATCGGGCTACAGATCGGCACTGTACGACGAGCTTTACGGCGACTGGAACCAGCTACAGTGCGACACCCTGGCGGACGGAGCGAAGAAGCGCACCGAGTTCCTATGGTTCAACGAGGCGGCATGGCAGGCATCGCGGCGTCAGCGGGTGCTGCCGCTGGAAGCAGGTGCGGCGTAAGTGAGCAGTCGGGCTGAGATGTATGTGCGCGGGGTGACGCGGCGGCCGGTGGGGAAGGCGGCCGGCCGGCGGATCACGCCGACAGAGAAGCTGGTGCTGCGCGTGCTGGCCTCGTTCTACCGGGATGAGCTCGCGTGCGCCTATGGCTCGCTGGGCGATTACACCGCAGCGTGCGGCTTGCAGAGCGAGCGGCATGTGCGCGGCGTGATCGCAGGGCTGGAGGAGGCAGGGCTGCTACTCCGGTCGGCCATGCAGCGCGGCCGGGATGGATCGCAGACCACCTCGCTCCTGGAGTTTCCGCTGATGGGTTATGCAGCGGAGGGCATGGTTTGTCCCGTGGCGGAGTGGCCGATGCGTCGAGCGGCCTGGTCGCGGGTGGAGATGCAGCGGGCGGAGTTCTTCCGCGATGCGCGCAGGCCGATGGGTAGAGCGGCTGTGCAAATGAAGCTGGAACAGCCGGGCCCCCCGGTGGACTGTCAGCCGGGCCCCCCGGTGGACTGTCAGCCGCCCTCGGAGCTTTACGAGGAGCTTTACCGTGACCAGGAACCCCCTGCGCCCCCCTTGGCGGCGGTGGAGCGTGGAAAGCCGTGTGCCGCAGCTCCGACGGGAGGCGGCGGCGCTGCAGGCGAACGACTTCCGGGTATGGGAAAGGCCACAGCAACAGCAAGTGCAACCGCAAACGCAACAACGCCGGAGCGGCAAGCGGCGTCTGGAGCGCAGAACGGGGTTAGCCGTGCAGGCCTGAGTCCGGGCGCGGGCGAGCCAGAACGCCGGGAACGTGCGCCACGCCATGCGACGGATGCCCACGCGCTGGATGGCGAGGATGCGGCCTGGCATGCGGAAGTGACGAGGGTGCTGCGCGCGCTGGGCGTGGTAGACAGCGCGGGGCTGCGGCACAACCTGCTGATGGCCTTGCAACTGGAGGCCGAGCGTTCCCGGTGCACGATCGGCGCGGTGGGGCAGCTTGCCGTGCAGCGCTGGCAGGAGTACCACAACGAAGACCTGGTGATGGCGTGGTACCCGGAGCCGAAGCGGTTCTTCCGCGATGGACTGTGGCTGCGTCCGCAGGCATGGAAGGTGAGTGAACCGTGGCTGGCGCGGGTGCGTGAGCGGAATCGCTCCGCAGCGGGTTCACGATGGGCGAACTAGCGCGGCAGGCGTTCCACGCCTTGGAAGAAAACGGAAAACAAAGGGAAGACAACGGACGCAAATGTGAACCGTTGTGAAACGGGCCGTTTGAGACCTTGTGAGCGGCCCGGAAATCGCATAAGTTCACCAAAGCGCAACACCAGCTGAGATCTGCGGCATGTACCGCTGCAGCGCGACCAGAACGGTCGAGGGCACCGCGAGAGTGAGCCAGCAGTCAGGTGAGCGGACCCGCGTCACAACACATCCCAGCGAGGTTTTCCCATGAGTCGATCGCGGCGTCGTGCCGGAAGTCAGGCGTTTGTGCTGTACCAGGCCGGCGAAGAGATGCGGCCGATCGAGCGTTGCTCGCTGCGCCGGGGCGAGGGGCTTGTGGAGCAGGGCAAGGCGGTGCATGTGGTGGATGCGCAGGGCCAGCATGTGGGCTTCCAGCTGCGGACACGCGACCCGCTGAACGGAACGCCTGCAGTGCCGGTGGCGACGGTGTTCTCGCCCGCGGAGATGGAGCTGGTCGCCGGACAAACGTTCAAGTTCGGCAGGTCGCGCACGGCGAGCCTGAGCGAGGCCGAGCGGCTGACGCGCAAGACGCTGACCGGCAGGCCGTTGCCTGCGGAAGACAAGGTGGAGCGTGCGGCCGCCAAGCTGAAGTACTGGGCGCCGCGGCAGCACGCGGAGACGCGTTGAGAGAGGCCAGTTTGGTATGAATCCAGTGACCCTGAACGAACTGTGGCTGCGCATCATTGAGACCGGGATGAAGTGCGTGTCGTTTCTGGGCTTGGCGATCTGGTGTTTGCGGCTGGCGTTGAGTCGGGGCGCGGGGTTGAGGTTTGTTCTGCTGTGTTGTTCGGTTGCGTACGCTCTTCTGGGGATAGGGAGTGGCGCCACAAGCTACGCGATCTACACC
>CAXTPR010000020.1:0-48813 GCA_964246235.1 uncultured Acidobacteriaceae bacterium | reverse complement strand
CAATCATCCGATCACGATTGCGTGGGCGCAGGGACCGTCCGCGATTTCGGCCTTGTTTCTGCTGGGCGCGGCGATCGGCTATTACCCGCAGGCTTGTTTCCTGGTGCGGATGTGGGGCCAGATGCCGAAGCACGCGAGGTCGCCGGTGGAGCTTGACGACCTCAAAGTGCACTCCGTACGGCTGCGGCCGTTGAAGGGAGTCCTGCAGCGCTTGCGCCACAAGGAGGCCGACAGTGGCTCTACCGGTTCCTGAATGGTTCGACCCGATCTGGAAGGTGGGCGCTCTGGTGTTTGCGGGTGCGACGACGTGGCGGCTGTATATCTCACGGCGCGCGGTGAACGAGACGGAAGTCGGCGCAACGATCACGCTGTGCCGGCAGCATAGCGGGCAGATCGCCACGCTGGAATCGACGGGGATTCGCGTGGATTCCCGGCTGGTAAACATTGAAGCCAACGTGAATGGCGTATCGAGCCGCTTGAGCAGCATCGAGGCGATTGCGAACCAGACGCTGGGCGAGATACGCGCCATGAGCAGCGGCGGGCGAGGGCGGTAGCTGGATGATGAACGCAAGAAATGAAGCGAACACTGCGAACCTGAATCCAGCGCTCGTCGCGAAGCTGGAAGCTGCGTATGTTGCGCGTGCGACTCGGGGTGCGAGCGGGTTCCTGATTTGCGAAGGGTATCGCAACGGTGTCACGCAGAATGCCGACTATGCGAAGGGACGGAACGCTGCCGGGCAAGTGGTTGCGCCGCGGGAAGTGGTGACGCATGCGAAAGCCGGGCAGTCGATGCACCAGTATGGCTTGGCGGCGGATGTGGTGCCTTACCTTGCTGGTGATGCCGGTGACGTGAACTGGGACCCTACAACAGAGCAGTACAAAGAGTTCGTCGCGGACATGAAAGCGCAAGGCCTTGCGTGGGGTGGCGATCCCTGGATGGCTTCGGGCGATAGTGACCACTTCCAGATGCCGGGTCTGCCGTACACGCCGACTGCGGCGATGCAGCAGGACTATCGCGATCATGTGCCGCTCACGGTGATCTGGGCGAAGGCAGCTGCCGGCGCTTACCAAGCGGCAGCGGCGTAGGACAGCATGCACGTTGTCCTGACGCTGGCAGCCTACTTCATCTTTTCGGCTGCGGTGGGCGCGATGTCGCAACCGACGGAAGCGCAGAAGACACGGTTCTATGGCTGGCTATATCGCTTCCTTCAAAGACTGGCTGCAAACGCTGATCGGCTGGCCGAAGCGCGGTTTGGCGGCATCGCTGCAGCGGGTGCTGAGCACGGCCAGGAGATCGTTGCGACCCATGAGCGCGACACGGTTGTTGCCACCCGCGGTGGCGCACAGTAGGACCGCGAAAGCGGATAGGGAGATGAACATGAATAACTTCGGAAGTATTCTGGCGCTGATTCTGAAACTGGCTGTGCCCACTGTGCTCACGGTGGAAACGGTGATGGGCCAGGCTGCCAGTGGAACGGATAAGAAGACGATGGCGGCCACGGCGCTGGATGGTGCGACGCAGGCAGCGCTGTCGCTCTTTCCGGCTGGATCACAGAACGCGCTGTATGCCCAGGCTGCATCCACGTTCGCCAGTGCAGCGATCGACGCAACGGTGGATCTGACGAGGGAGGGGGGCCAGTATCAGCAGGCGTCGCAGGCAGCTGCGGCGGCTGTGGCGACTGCCAAGTAGGGCTTAGTGGCGAAGCGACCTTGCGCGCGGCCAGGATGTTCCAACCTGGTCGCGCGCGGGTACTGCGAGGGATGTGGGTCGAAGCATAGTCCTCGTGCACGGAGTGAGGCAGCTAGGCCCTCGGCACACAAGCGTGGGTACACGCGGGAGTGGGCCGAGTACAGCCGTCAGCGGTTGCAGCGGTACCCGTTCTGCGAAGGCTTGCGGGTAGAGGTCGACGGCGAGGTTGTGATCAATGCGCATCCTGAGCGGCTAAGGTTGGCGACGCTAACGGATCACATCGTGCCGCACAAGGGTGACCAGCGGCTGTTCTGGATGTGCGAGAATCACCAGTCGGCATGCGACGAGTGCCACAACGTGAAGACGGCGCGCGAGGATGGCGGCTTCGGCAGGACTCGTGCTCGTAAGTGAAGCAAATGAGAAGCTTGCACTCCAGCCGGGATGGTGACCGTGTCGCGTACCCGGGGGTGGGTCAATCTCTGAGGGGATCGGGCGCGCAGACCGTTCGTTGGCCCAATTTTTTCTTCCGCACATCAGCATTTTGGAACGAAATCACGCAAGCTGAGGGGTCCTGAAATGGTCGGTTCCGCTCGGTGAGCGCACCAAGGGGGCTGTGTTGCCCGCTAAACGCATACCTACCGCTGCATTACAGCTAAAGGGCGCTTTCGACAAGGACCCGAAGCGCGGCCGAGCGCGTGCGCACGAGCCCAAGCCGGACGGTCCGCTCGGTCCGCCGCCCGAAGAATTCCTCCGCAACACGCCGGAGATGCAGAAGCACCTCGCCGCCTGGCACAAGATCCTCGCCATCGTCCCGGAAGGCGTCCTGACCTCCATGGACTTCTTCCACGTCAAGCAGACGGCGCAATACATCGTCATCTGCGACCGCAGCTCCGCGACCGCCGCGCAGCACGCGCTGCTCAACAAGCTTCTCGGCCAGATGGGCTGCAACCCAGCCGACAGGTCACGCGTTGCCGCCAAGAAAGCCAAAGCCGCCGACGCCCGCACCCCAGACGACTGGAGCACGCTCGCGGCGGAGCGCCTCCCGCAGCCCGAAACCGTCCACTAAGCCGCTCACGCATAGCGCGCGGGCCCACCAGTACGCCCGCGACATCGTCGCCGGCCTCATTCCGGCTTGCATGGAAGTTCGCCAGGCCTGTCAGCGGCACCTTGATCACCTCACCGCGTCCCGCAAAGCGGAATTTGCCTGGCGCTTCGACGACGCCAAGGCCAGCTACGCGTGCCGCTTCATTGAGCGCATGCCGCACGTCAAGGGCAAGTGGGCGCGCGCGATCCTGGGCAGTTCCACCCTCATCACCATGGAGCCCTGGCAACTCTTCATCACCTGCTCGATCTTCGGCTGGGTCAGCCGATCCACCAGCCTGCGTAAGTACAGCGAGATCTACCTGGAGATCCCGCGCAAGAACGCCAAGTCCACGTGGGCCGCCGCCGTCGGGCTGCTCATGGTCGCGGCCGATGGCGAATACGGCGCTGAAGTCTACTGCGGCGCTACCACCGAACGCCAGGCCATGGAGGTGTTCCGCACCGCGTTGCAGATGGTGCGCCGCTCGCCCGAGTTCCAGCGCTACTTCGGCATCGAGTTCGCCGCCAAGAGCATTTACCGCGAGGAAGACGGCAGCCGCTTCAGCGTCGTCGTCGGCAACCCCGGCGACGGTTCCTCGCCCAGCTGCTACATCATCGACGAGGTTCACGAGCACCCCACCTGGCTGCTCATCGATACAGCCCGCACCGGCATGGGCGCCCGCGAGCAGGGCATCCTGCTCATGATCACCACCGCCGGCTTCAATCTCGGTGGCCCCGCCTACGCCATCCGCGGCACGTTGCAGAAGATTCTCGCGGGCCAGATCACCGATGAGTCGTTCTTCGGTGTCATCTTCACCATCGACGCCGACGACGACTGGACCGACGAGGCTTCGCTCCGCAAGGCCAATCCGAACTTCGGCGTCTCGGTCTTCGCCGAGTTCCTGCAGAAGGAGCTCAACAAAGCACTGCAGTCCGCACACCTGCAGACAGCCTTCAAAACCAAGCACCTCAACATCTGGGGTGGGGCCGCCGCGGCCTGGATGAACATGGAGGCCTGGCGCAAATGCGGCGATCCCAGTCTGCAGCTCCAAGACTGGATGGGTCAGCCCTGCTGGGAGGGTTCCGACCTCGCCGCCAAGATCGATCTTGCCTCCCGGATCAAGCTCTACAAACGGCTGCTCACCAACGCGAAGACGGGAGCGAAGGAGACACACTACTACTGTTTCGGTCGCCACTATGTCCCCCTGGCAACCGCGAAGGACGGCGAGCACACGCACTATGACGCCTGGGTCGAACGGGGCCTCATGGTCGCGCACGACGCCACGGAGATCCAGCTCGGGTTCATCGAAGAAGAAGTCATCCGCGAGATCCCGCGCTTCAACTTTCAGTGCCTGGCCTTCGACCCGTACAGCGCGCAGCAGATGCAGCAAGCGCTCGCCAAACTCATCCGCAACGGCGAGGACGTGGTGATCGACATCCCGCAGACCGCTCCGATGCTCTCGGATCCCATGCGCGAGATCGAAGCCGCGGTGCTTTCCGGCCGCTTCCACCATACCGGTGACCCTGTCCTCGAGTGGGCCATCAGCAACGTCATCGCCAAGCCCGCCAAGGGCGAAATGATCTATCCCGACAAAGCGCGGCCGGAAAACAAGATCGACCCAGCCTCCGCGCTTTTCAACGCCATGAACCGCTGCTACACCGCCCCGGTCGCACCGCAGTCTGTCTACGAAACACGGGGACTTCGCACCGTATGACCCTTCTCGACCGCATCGGCGCCGCGTACGACGCCCTGACGGCCGCGGAACCGCTCTCCCTCCACCTCACCGCCAGCGCCGGCGAGACCTCCACCCTGGCGAATCCTGCACCCTGGCTGCGCTCCGCGCTGGGTGCGCTGCCTACCGCCGCCGGCAAGCTCGTCACGCCGGAAACGTCCATGCGCGTCGCGGCCGTGTATGCCTGCGTCCGTGCTCTCTCGCAACCCATCGCGTTGCTGCCTTTGGTGCTCTATCGCCGCGTTGGCAAGGGGGCCGAACCCGCCACCGACCACCCGCTCTACCCGCTGCTCTACTCGCTGCCGAACCCGGAGATGAGCTCGCAGGACGCCCGCGAGATGAGCATGAATCATCTCTGCCTGCGCGGCAACGCGTACTGGCAGATCGTCCGCTCCGGCGGCCGCATCACCGAGCTCAATCCGCTCCATCCCGACTATGTCCGCATGGACCGTGTCGATGGAAAGCTCGTGTATTACTTCAACCCGTCGGGCAGCCAGGAGTTTACGTTCCAGGCGAACGAGATCTGGCGCATCATCGGCATGAGTTTCAACGGAATTCAGGGTGTCAGTCCGCTCACGTACGCCCGTGAATCGATCGGCACGTCGCTCGCGACCGAAGAACATGCCAGCCGGCTCTTCTCGAACGGCGCCGAGCCTGGTTTAGCACTGGAAGCGCCCGGTGTGCTCGGGGATGAGGCCTTCCAGCGGCTGAAATCATCGTTTTCCGAGCGTTTTACCGGCTCCCGCAACGCGCACAAGCCTTTGATCCTCGAAGAGGGGCTCAAAGTCTCGCGTTTGACCATGACGTCGGTCGATTCGCAGTTTCTGGAGTCGCGGCGCTTCCAGTTGGAGGAAATTTGTCGCATTTACAACGTTCCGCCGCACAAGGTGCAGGAGTTGGCGCGCGCAACGTTCAATAACATCGAGCACCTAACGATGGACTTCAAGAATACGAGCCTGGCGCCATGGATGGGCCGCTTCGAGCAGTCCGGCTACCGTGATCTGCTGCTGCCGAGCGAACGTAAAGACTACTTCCTCCGCCACGACACCTCGCAGCTCGATCGCGCCGACACCGCGCAGTTGGTGAACAAGGTGGCCTCCGGAATTGCCAACACCTGGATGTCGCCGAACGAAGCTCGAGAGGAGTTTGGCATGAACCCCCGCGAAGGCGGCGACAAGTACGAGAACCCCAACACCAGTTCCGGCGCGACGAAGCCCAACCAACCCGTCTCCGACCCCGCGAAAGGCTAAACAATGGCCCGCACACGAACGCAGCAAACAGTCTTTAGGATGGCTGCCACCGGTACAGCCGCGGAAATCCTCGTCTATGGCGACATTGGCGTCGATCCTTGGACTGGGGAAGGCATCGGTTCCGAGGCGTTTGTGCAAACCCTGGCCAGCCTGCCAGCAGACGTGGAAACGCTTGTCATCAGGATCAACTCGCGCGGTGGAGTTGTCTTCGAGGGCAATGCGATCTATACCGCCCTGATGCAATATCCCGCACACAAGATCGTGCGAATCGACGCTCTCGCCGCAAGTGCTGCAACCGTGATTGCTATGGCAGGAGACACCATCGAGATCGCTCCAACGGCGATGATGATGGTCCATAATGCGTCTGCGATTTGCTTCGGTGATCAGAACGCAATGACCAAGATGGCGAAACGGCTAACCGGCATACGCGATGCGGTCATGCAGGGCGCTTACTCGCGTACAAAGCTTTCGACTGAAGAGCTGACAGCGATCATGGACGAGGAGACCTGGTACACCGCTAAAGAAGCGGTTGCGGCAGGTTGGGCGGACAAGATCATGGAAACTCCCTCTCGTGATGAGGCTGCGAGGATGCGCTTTGATCTAAGTGCTTTCAAGCATCCGCCAAAGGAACTGGCGGTAGCCAACGCAGACTGCGACGCTGCCGACGCGGAAGCTATCTTAGCCCCAAAAGATCAGGCTGCCGCGCACGATGAAATCACGCGTGAAGCGGCCAACCGCGAACGCAAGCTCAAACTCGCCGAACGCATCTAGCGCCCGGCCCAACCTCAACCCCTGACTCCCGCCGCAAGGCGGGTTTTTCATTGCCCGCCACCCGGCGCGAAGGAGTTACACCCCATGGACCTGAACGAACTGCGGCTTGAGAAGGGCCGGCTGGTCACGCAAATGCGTGCCATCAACGATAAGGCGACCGCAGAAAAGCGAGCCTACACCGAGGATGAGACCACGAAGTACGCTGCGATGGAGTTGGATCTCGACAGGATCGTTGCGTCGATCGAGCGCGAGGAAAAGCTCATCAAGGCAGCCACGGACCCTGCTCCTCGTGCCGGCATCCGCGCCCTGCTCGACGGCAACAAGCGCGACAAAGACGGCAAGCCCATCATGGTCAACTCCACGGCGGAGTACCGGATGGCCTTCGAGCGCTACCTGCAGGGCGGCGAGCGCAACACGCCGCTGGAGATTACCGCCACGCTCACCAAGGGCACGGGAACCCAGGTCGGCTACCTGGTCGCCACGGAGTACGAGACCACCATCCGCAAGGCCGTGTACCCGCTGAACATCATGCGGCGGCTCGCAACCGTCATCACGTCCAGCACCGACAGCGTCATCCCGCTGGAGGGCGCGCTGCCAACGTTCGGCTGGATCGATGAGCTGGGCGCGTATCCGAAGACAGACCTCACTGTCGGCCGCGCGGGTTACAGTGCCTACAAGCTGGGCGGCATCATCCTCGCCTCGGAAGAGATCCTCGCCGACGCCTTCGTGGATCTGCCGGCCTACATTGCCGATCGGTCCAAGGTATCCATCGCGGCCACCGAGGAAGCGGCGTTCACTATCGGGGACGGCAACAAGAAGCCCACCGGCGTGGTGCCGTCGGCCACGCTGGGCCTCACCACGGCTTCGGCAACCGCCATCGCGCCGGATGAGGTGCTGGACTTCATGGACAGCCTGCCCATTGGCTACCATCCCAACGCGCAGCTGCTGGCGACGGTCGCCTGGCGCAGCAAGATCCGCAAGCTGAAGACCACCACCGGCGAGTACATCTGGCAGCCCGGCCTCCAGGCCGGTGTACCCGACACACTCAACGGCAAGACGCTGAACATCAGCGCCTACATGGCGACGCCCGCGGCGAACGCCATCGTGGCTCTGTTCGGCGACTTCAGCTACTACACCATCGTGGACCGTCTCGGCCTGTATCTGCGCCAGCTCAACGAGCTCTACGCGGAGACCGGCCAGGTGGGCTTCCAGCTTCATGAGCGCGTCGACGGCAAGCTGCTCATCCCCGCCGCTATCGTCTCCATGAAGATGGGCGCCAGCTAAATAAGTCAACGAGCAAGCTCTGAGCCGCCGGATACCCCGGCGGCTTCGTTCTTCACCGCATCCACTTACCGCCCCAAGGAGGGCATCATGAACGAACACAATAGCGACACGCTTGCAGGCGTTCCTGCAGACGGCACGGTTGTCACTGCCACCGAAGTGCATCAGCCCATCAGTGTTCAGGAGCAGGCCGCGCATGCAGCCGATCCAGCCGCCAATCCGCTGCCGGACCATACCTTCATCGTCAAGCCGGGCGAGCCGTCCCGGCTGCCCGCCGGCAGCACGCTTGAGATCACCCCCGGCCTTCACGTCGCCCATCCTCATGCCGAGGTCAACCTGCCCGGCTTCGGCGATCCTCGTGTCGGCAACACCGCTGCGGTCACCGAAACCGTCACCACGGGGATCGTGAAGGATAAGGACGGCAAGGATGTTGCTGTTGGCAAGGTCATCCAGAAGCCCCTTGCCGACGAGGTGCGGCCGAAGACGCTCAGTGCGCATCCGGACGCCACCGAAGTGGCGGTCCGCGAGACCGTTCCCGGAGTCCTCGCGACCTCGCAGCCTGTCAAGGTCGTTCTCGCCGAGTAGCCGATGCCTGCTGCTATCCTCGTCGCCGCCACCGGTGCAGAGCCCGTCACGCTCGTGCAGGCCAAGCAGTGGCTGCGTCTCGACCCTGACTTCGGGGATGAGGACGAGTTGATCTCTTCCCTCATCACCGCCGCCCGGCAGCATGCGGAAAGCTTCTGCAACCGGAGCTTCACACCTGGCGAGCAGTGGCAGCTGACGCTCGATTCATTCCCTGGCGCTGTGCTCAACCCCGCACAGCCCAGTGCCTACGACGGCCTCGCCCTCAGCGATCTCTTCGAAACTGGAGAGCTCTGGCTTCAGGCGCGTCTTGCCACCGGCTTCGCCATCGAGCTCGGCGATGGTCCCAACATTGCCGTCACGTCGGTGCAGTACCGCGACGTGACCGGCACGCCGCAAACCCTCCCCAGCAACGCCGTCACCTTGGTCACGCAGGATGGCGTCGGCTGGCTGTACCCCGTCTACGGCACCGGCTGGCCCGCCACGCAGGCAAGCGCCGGCGCTGTCACCGTCAACTTCACCGCCGGCGCCACACCCGATGAACGCGTCAAGACAGCCTTGCGCCAGTTCATCCAGCACTGGTACGAGAACCGCGGCACCGTCGAGATGCAATCCCTCGCGCCGCAAGACATCCCGCTCGTCGGCGAAGCCCTGCTCCGCCCGCTCAAGGTCTACAAGCTCTAGCCCATGCCCGCTCCCTTCCACCTGCGCATCGGCGATCTGCGCCACCGCATCATCCTCCAGCAGCCCTCGGCGGAAACCGACGACAGCGGCAACCCGGTCTCGTTCACGCCGCTGCCGGCTCGCTGGGCTTCGATGCGCACGCTCAGCGGTCTGGAGCTGCAGCGCAACCAGAGCATCTCGTCGGAGGCCACGGTGCTCATCGAAATGCGCTGGCTCGACGGCGTGACCACCACCATGACTGTGCAGTTCGGGCCACGCAGCTTCCAGATCCTCTACATCGACCCCGTCGAAGGGAAGCCGCGCTACGCGCTGCGGCTGTTCTGCAAGGAGTTGCAGCAGTGACCCCATCCGCACCCGGGATTGAAGCCGGTATCCGCGCTTTGATCTTGGCGGACGAAGTACTTGCCCCGATGCTCGGCACACGCTTTTATGTCGAGCGCGAGGTGCCGAAGAACACCGCCTATCCGGTCGGCAACGGCTTTCCGGTGGGCGGCAACAGCACTCCCACCTTCGATACGTGCGGGCCGCAGCGGGAGCGCTGGGAGTTCAACTTCGGCGCCAATGCCGCGGCGGGCGGCCGTGCCCAGGCCCGCGCCTGCGTAGACCGGCTTTGCGCCGTCCTCGATCCACCCGGCGGCTTCACCGGCGAGCTGCCCAACGGCTTCTATCTGACCACCACGGAGTTCCTCAACCTCACCGCACCGGCCTACGACAGCGACAAGCTCGTCTCCTGGGTCGGCTGCGAGTTCTACCTGCACTACAACCTCTAACCGTCTCGGCGGCACTTCACATCAGGAGCAATCATCATGGCAACGAGCAAGGCAAAAGCCGGGCGGGGAACAGTTGTGTCCATCGGCGGCGTCACCGGCGCGACCGGAACCGAAACCTTCCTTTCCGTTGCGGAAGTCAACGACTCCAGCTTCACCGGTTCATCCTGGGGAACGGAAGACAGCTCTTCTTTCGACAGCGGAGTGGACGAAGAGTTCATTGCCACCATGCGCAACAACGGCGAGGTGAACCTGAAGTTCAACGTCGTGGACACCGACGCCGGCCAGCAGGCGCTGATCACTGCCTACAACAGCGGCAGCAAGTATGACTTCAAGGTGCAGCTCAAACCCGGACCAGGCCAGACCACCGGCACGCTCTACGCTTTCAGCGCGCTTGTGCGCAGCGCGTTCGACCTGCCAGTCACCGTCAAAGGCATCATTCAGAACTCGGCCAAGCTGAAGATCAGCGGTCCGATCACGCCCACGTACGGCAGCTAGGCCCTGCGTTCCACGTAACACGTTCTGTTCCACGTAGAACACAGCAAGGAGTCGATGATGAAGAAGTCGCTGCAGGTCGCCAGCCGCCCGGTCGATCCCACCCTGCCGTTCACCGAAATCGAGGTAGGCGGCAGGACGCTCAAGATGTGCCTGAACTTCCGCGCCCTTGCCGCCGCCGAGGCCTCGCTCAATGCGCAGGGCCGCAACGTGCAGCTGCTGGCCATGCTGCCGCGCCTGGCCGAGCTGAACAATACGCTCACCGTCTTCGCTTGCTCGCTCCAGCACTACCAGCCGGAGATCGGCTTCGAGGAAGCCGTAGCGCTGCCCGACCTGGACGAGGTGTACAAGATCGCCGACGTGCTCAACACGCTGTGGCAGCGGTCCACGCCGGAACCGGAGAACAGGCCGGGCCCTCCGCAGCCCGGCGAGGAGCCGGGCGGACCGCAGTAGACCGCTGGGCGGAACTGCTTGCGTATGCCCGCGTCTCTCTCGGGATCCGGCGCGCGGAGTTCATGGGCATGTGCCCGCGCTTCTTTGACACGCTGGTGCGCCAGCATGATCGAAACGCGAACCAGGCCGAGCACCGGGAGCGCATCACCGACCACCTGCTCGCGCAGATCGCGGCCATGGTCGCCAACACCGGCTTCCGCGGCTGGGAAGAAACGCGGCAGGTCTCGGAATTCCTGCCTACCTACCCGGCCGAAGCGAGCACGAAGCGTTTTCGCCGGCCCAGCGACAAGCAGCTTTCCGCCAACCTGCAGCGCACCATGGAGCGGGCGATGCGCTACCAGGAGGCGCAAGGCAAGCACGGCCTGGGGTAATGCCGCTACTCCAGGCCGTATCCCCGCTTCTTCTTCAAGTCGGCAACCTGCTTTTGGAGTCCTGCACACAGGGCGATCTTTGGGGGTAGGCTGGGCGGGCTCTCATGGCAGGAGCGGAAGCGCAGGTAGTCCTCCGGGCGGTGGAGGAAGAGTTCCTGTGCGGTCATGTCGTCCAGCTTCCACGACGCCTCGGTCTGTATCGCGTCGAGCTCCCGTTCCACCTCGGCATTCTCCCGTGCGACCTCTTCCGGCGTGGGAGCTTTGTGGCAGCCCAGGAGCGCAACGAAACACAGCAGCAGCGCAAGCCTCTTCATAGCAGGGAAGTGTACCGTGGCCATCGCCTTTCAGAACGTTCCGGCGCTGGTCCGCCGTATGGAGCAGCTGCGCGAGGACATGGTCAAGAAGGCCGCGCGCAAGGCCGTGCGGGCGGGAGCCCAGGTGATCGCGGAGGCCATGGTGGAGCGGGCGCCGGTCCAAAAGGCAAAGACGAAGGGCAGCAACGCGCTCGACCCCGGCGAGCTGAAGGCCGATATCAAGGTCCGCAACGTGCCGGATGACGCGGGCGAGGTGGCTGCGACGGCCGGGCCCGGGCACAAGACGGCGCATGCGGCGCGCTGGGTCGAGTGGGGCCATCGTGACGTCCATGGCGGGTCTTCGCGGGTAGTCGATGGCAAGGGCCGGACGCGTGGGCCCGGCAAGGCGAGCGCGCAGGATGTGCCGCCACACCCGTTCCTTCGGCCTGCCTTCGAAGAATCGGTGCAGGAAGCGGAAGCCAAGCGCGACGCGGTGCTGCGCGAGGTCTGGGAAGGAGGGAAGCGTGTCTAACGATATCGGAGACGTGCGGGCGCGGATGACGCTCGACACCACGGCGTTCGACAGCAAGCTCAAGCAGGCCACCGCCTCCGTCGAGCCCAGCGCCCGTGCGATCGAGAAAGCTGCGAAGATCTCCGCGCAGGCCCAGGCCACCGCGGCGAAGTACGCCGGCGACGCCGTGACCGAGCAGGGCCGCAGGATCGTGGCCGCTCGCGCGCAGGAAGTGCAGGCCAGCCGTGACCTGGCGGAGTTCCAGAAGGCCGTCAGCCGCGGGTATCTCGACGAGGCGACCGCCTCGAGCGCAAGCATCGCCGCTGTTCAGAAGCAGATTGCAGCGCGCCGGACACTCAATGAGCTGATGAAGACGGAGAGCGGTGGGCACGGCTTCACGGATCGCATGGCTGCCTCCGCCGTGGTGCGCGGGCTGGAAGGCAACAGCGGCATCCGTTCGATAGAGAACGTGCTGACGATGGTGCCGGGTTTCAACGCCGCCGCACAGACCTTGGCCAAGGTCATGGGAACGGCCGGCTTGATCGGCATTGCCGTAGAGCTGGGCGAAAAGCTCTATACCGCCTTCGACGTCGGTGGTGCGCGCGCCAGGCAAACGGCTGAAGAGGTAAGTCGCGTTTCGCTGGAGTTGACACGGGCGAACACGTCGCTGGATGTGCAGATTGACAAGCTCCAGCAGGAACAAGCGAAGCTCGAAAAGAAGCCATTCAATGGCACGAAGCTGGCGTTAGATGAAGCAGCCGAGGCCGCAGAAAATCTCGCTGCTCGCCTCGACACTGTCATTCAGAAGCAGGTTCAAACGATCGCGAACATGGGAGCAAGCCTGCCACAGCGAATCCTTGCCGGCGGCTCCAACACTGGCTATGAGCAGAGCATGCTGAAAGAGCACAACAAGTGGCTTGATCAGGCCGTCACTATCCAGGCGCAGTACAACGAGAGTGTGAGCTACGGTAATTCGCTGCAGACGCGGCTTACTGAGTTGCTGGGTATGAAGAAGGCGACTGAAGTGGACGCGCTTTCGGCAGCTCAATCGGGCGCCGCCTACATGGGGTCGACCTACGATGAGGAGATTCAAGCAGTCCGCACCTTGATCGGTTTCCACGAAAAGGAACACGCAAGCATCCGTAAGACGATGGACCTCGGCGGCCAAGAAGCTGCTACGCAAGCTGCCAGGGACAAGTCCGAGGCGGCGCGCATTGCTACGGAGGCAGGCCGCAGAGGTGACGAAGCCGCGCGCAAGGCCGCTGAAGCGCGCCTGCACGGCATGGAAGATGACCTTGCCCAGATGAAGCTGATGGGCAACGTCACCGCCAAAGCCGAGTACGACTTCTGGGACGCCCGGCGGAATGCCTTCGAGCGTGGGTCGCAGCAGTACGTGACCGTCATCCAGAAGCAGGCTGAGCTGGCCATGCAAGGCGCGCGGCGCTTCCATGAGGGCATCGAGAAAGCCAAGGCGCTTACCGCGCGGGAGACGAGCGGCACGGGCGATCTGGAGATTGCCCGCGTCATGGCGGAGTACGACAAGCGAATTCGTGACATCTCGATCGAGGGCTCCAAGGCGGACCGCCTGCGGGCCGATGCAGCCGACGAGCTCGCCGTGGCGAACGCCCGCGCCAATGCCTCGCTGGGCGAGCTGGCGGTGAACGACGCGGCCGGAAAGACAATCTCGCAATACGACGCCGCGGTGCAGCTGGCCACGCTGCACACGCAGGCCTATGGCGTGGAGCTGGATGCCCTGAACGCGAAGGCGCAGCGCATCGCGAGTGCGCGTGACCTGACCGATCCGCAAAAGCAGGAGCAGCTCGGAAAGGTCGCCGTCGACGCCACCAACCTGCAGCGCTCGCAAGCGGCGGTCATGATGCGTGACCAGGCGGCGATGGGGAAGACAGACACGTCCGCGCTGGTGGGTGCGAAGGATGAGCTGAACGAGCTGGCCGCCGCGGCGCGCGATAGCGGCAAGCAGCTGCGCGACATGATCGGCACCACACTGCGCAGCCTGAATGAAGCCGTTCTGAACCCAAGGGCGGGCGGCTTTCGCGAAGCCGGAGCCAGTATCTTCCGCGGCGCGTCGAGTACGCTGCTGGACAAGGGTGAGGGGTACCTGCTGCAGGCGTTCGGCTTCGGCGGCAAGGGCGGCAAGCCGGATGGGTCCGCGTCGAATCCGCTGCATGTGGTCATGGCGGGCGGCGGCTTCCAGATGCCCACCACTCTCACCAACAGCGTGAGCAAGGCGGCGGGTATGGGTATGCCGTCACTCTCGGACCTGGGCTCGGCCATGCTGGGCCTACTGCCAGCCTTCGCTGAGGGCGGTGATGTGATGGCGGGAACCATGAACATCATCGGCGAGCGCGGCCCGGAGATCTTCGTCCCGCGCAGCTCGGGCACAGTCATACCGAACAGCAGGGCGGCGGGAATGTTCACCCGCAGCGGCAGCGCGGCGGGTCCGGTGTACGTCGATGCGCGCGGTTCAAGCAGCCCCGCCATGGCCGAAGCGGCCGCACGCCGTGGAGCGATGGCCGGTGCGGCCATGGGGCGCGCGCAGGCGGCGCAGGACCGTGCGGACAGCGATCGACGCCGGCTGGGCGGGGTGAAGAAGTAGCTTGCCGGTCATCATGCTGAACGCCGGGGCAACGAATGAAACCTCGGTGACGCTGGTGCCGCTGCCGGCGCGGCCGGGGCTCAAGGCGATCGAGCCGGGCGTGTTCGACGCGGTTTCCACGCTGAGCTCGCCGTGGACCGGGCAGACGCAGCGCCAGGCGTGGCCCGGCAACGAGCGCTGGACCGCGAAGTGCACCCTGCCGCCGCTGCACGGCGACGATATCGACGACTGGGAAGGCTGGATGCTCGGCATGAGCGGCATGCTGAACGCCGTGCAGCTCGGCTTTCCGAACAAGCTCGGCCCGCGCGGCCTGGCCGACAGCCAGTCCAAGCCGGTGGTCGATGCGACGGGGAGCGGCAGCAACCCGTTTGGCGCGCGCACGCTCGTCACGCGCGGATGGAAGCCGAATGCAAAGCGCTTGCTGCTGCGCAACGACGCCTTCCAGGTCGGCTACCGCTACTACCGCGCGCTGGACACGGTGAACGCGGACGCGAACGGCGCGGCGACGATCGGGATCTGGCCCAGCCTGCGCGAGACGCCGGCGGATGGTACGCCGCTGCTTTTGAAACAACCGAAGGTGCTCTTCGCGCTGGCCACCAATGCCCGCACCTGGGGCCTGCGGCTGCCGATGGTGATGGACCTGAGCTTTGACCTGGTGGAGTACCGATGAAATATGCGTGGCTGGTTGCGAGCGATAAAGTGTGCGTTGGCCGAGGAATCATCGGCGTGACCGCGAGAGGTTTCAAGTGGGTTCCGCTGGATGATCCGAGAGCGACCCGCTTCGTTCGCAGATCGGATGCGGAGAACTTTCGAAAGCTCTTCCTTCGTGACGTCGCGGCCCCGTTGAAAGGTTTGAAGAGGATTCTGGGGAGGAAGCCCGTTGCCCCGCAACGTTGACCCGGCGCTGATGGCGGCACTGACCGCGGCGAACGTCTGGCTGGCCGTTCTGGGCTTGTTCCGCTTCCGCAGCGGCACAGAATACGTGTGGACCGGGCCGGGGCCGCTGGTGTGGCAGGGCAACACCTTCAAGGGCGTGGGCTCGCTGGGCAGGGTCGGCGATGTCACCGACAGCGGCACCGAGGAAGCACGCGGCACCACGGTGGAGCTCAGCGGGCTCGACGCGGCGTGGCTCTCCGATGTGCAGACCGAGATCCGGCAGGGCGCGCCCGCGAAGCTCTGGCTGGCCGCGCTCACGCCGGAGCTGGGCATCATCGGCACGCCGTACATGTTCTTCCGCGGCGGGCTGGACAAGGCCCGGGTCGAGATCCTGCCGCCCACGCTCGACGGGCAGGGCACCAGCCGCATCACGTTGAACCTGGAGACGCGGCTCATCAACCACGGCCGGCCAAACGCGCGGCGCTACACCTCAGCCGATCAGAACGCGAACGGCTATCCGACCGATTCGTTTTTCGACTGGGTCGAGCAGCTGAACGACCTGGCGCTGGTGGAAGGGACATAAATCATGAGCAATCGACTTCGCGGCGCGGCAGCCCTGGCTCTCGCGCTGATCAACTGTGTCTGCGCGGCGCAGACGGCTACGGTCAACGTGGTCGCGGGCTCCATCCGCGATGCGGCGCTGGAGCCGATCGCGAGCGGCTGGATCTCGTTCACGCCGACCAGTCACTTCCAAATTGGGCTCGGTCAAGGACAGGCCACCGGCGTTGCCGTGCGCCGCACGATCGCCAACGGCGCGATGCAGGGAACGCTCCACCTGGCCAATCCGGGCGCGACTTCGCCGCAAAACGTCGGCTACACCATTCAGGTGTACGACGCGGCCACCGGTCATGTGGACACGTACACGAACGTGCTCCTCGCGCCGGACGTGTACGGCAACTGGGACTTCGCGACACTGAACACCGGTTTGTACGCCACCGCCAGCCCGGTTCCGCTGCCGCTCTCGCTCACCACGCTGGGCAACTGCGGCGCGGCCACGTACCTCGGCGGCGTGCTGAACATTCCGCCCTGCAGCGGCGGCAACGGCAATGGGTCTGCAGGCGAGTCGGCCTACCAGCTGGCGGTGGATCAGGGCTTCAGTGGCACCCTCTCGCTCTGGTTGGCATCGCTGCATGGGGCTACTGGCGTGCAGGGTCCGCAAGGCGTTCCGGGGCTACAGGGTGTTGCCGGGGCGGTCGGCCCAGCTGGTGCGCAAGGCCCTGCCGGTCCCGCCGGGGCAATCGGTCTTGCCGGAGCCACCGGAGCCGCGGGTCCTGCCGGTCCGACCGGCCCCACAGGATTGACCGGCGCAACCGGTCCAGCAGGAGCCGCAGGCGCTATCGGACCCCAGGGTCCTGTCGGCGCTCAAGGTCCTGCCGGAGCGACCGGCCCTGCCGGCGTCGCTGGAGCCACCGGCGCCACTGGCCCACAGGGGCCTGCCGGCGCGACCGGGCCGCAGGGACCGGCCGGTACAGGCTCCGGCAGCCCACAGACCTACACCGACCTGCAGACCATCGAAGCCACGGACCCACGCGCCACGCGGCTTGACTTCCATCCCTCCACGGACGGCACCAGCCCGGCTGCGCCGGGTACCGGCACCAGCGCAATCGGCTACTGCGCAGGGGATGACTACACGGGCTATGCCTGCCTGAACAATCCCAGCGGGCCGCAAGAGCGCCTCTTCGGGATCAACGGTTCGCCCAGCGATGGTCAGGTCGCTAAGTACGACGCAAGCTCGCATAGCTGGGTGCCGTACACGATTCCACCTCAGCAGACCGTCACGCTCACGCAGGGCTCGGGCATCTCGATCACCGGCAGCTTTCCGAACTTCACCATCTCGGCCACCTCCACTGGCTCAGGTGGTGGCACAGGCGGATCCGGGGGCGGCTCAGGCGGTGGCTCAGGAAGCTGCACCGCGCCCACCGGACTGGATGGCCAGTGGAACCCCACGTCGGCGAGCACGTGGACCGATGCGGTCGCGGGGAACAACGCGACGCAGTCCACCACGGCCAACCAGCCGACCTACACGGCCAGCGCGGTGAACGGCCATGCCGCGTCGACGTTCGACGGCGCGGCCACCTATCTCGCCCTCAACTCGGCGGTGGGGGCTTCCGCCACTGCGCAGACCTGGTATGCCATCGTGAAGCCCAGCGGCGCCACGCGCGGCGCGTTCCTGGGCGGCAACAGCAATTACTCGGCCGTGACCTGGATGATGGACACCACCGGGCAGAACATCAAGGTGCCGGACGTCGGCTCTTTCTTCAGCGACAGCACGGCGATCTTGTCGAGCACCTACAGCGTCTTCGCGTTCACGCTGACCTCGACAGCCTCCACGCTCAGCAAGTGCAGCGGCGGCAATTGCACGGTGCTGCAGACGGGAGCGCCCGGCACTCCACCCAACGGCGTGAGCTGGTTCGGACGCGCTCTCTTCGACGGCTACTATACCGGTCAGATCGCCGAGATCGGCCACCGCAGCAACGCCAACAGCGTTGCCGACATCGGCACCTACGGCGCCTGCTTCCTGGGGTACTAATTCATGATGAGGCGCATTCTTTTTGCCGTGTTTTTCCTCGCGCAGGCGTTGGTGATCGTTGCTCTGTTCGCGTGTCTGAGCTTGGTTCTCGTCAAAGTGGCGCACGCGCAAAGCCCTGCTGTCTACACCGGCCAGAGCTGCGGCGCGTCGGCCTCGGGGAACACGGCGTCCTGCACGATAGCCGGTGTCCCCGCCGGCGCGACGATCGTGCTGGATGCGAACACGAGCGGCAACACCACCGGCACGCCCTCCGTCACCGGCGCGGGCTGCACCTGGGCCTTGTTGCCGGGGTACCCGCAACGCTGGGGCGGCGCCAACACGAGCGCGGTGTGGCAGGGCTCAGGCTGCTCGGCCGGCTCTCACACGGTGGCGGCGTCGATCAGTGGCAGCGCGTCGGCCACTTCGGTGATGGCCGTTGTTGCCACCAACGTCGGCCTGGTCGAGCCCACGAGCGGCGGCCTGTTCATCGACTACTCGCTCACGCCGACCTGCGCGAGCGTGACCGCCACGCAGCCGGGTGAGCTGGCTTTCGCCTTCATCCATGGTGGCGCCGCGGCGGGCTTCACGCTGGAGTCCACGCCGGTCCCGATGAGCGCGGCCGCGACCATCGCAGGCGATCCGGGCGAGACATCGGCCTTCGGCGCGCTCTCAGGTCCCACGACGGCAAGCCTGCTCTTCCATCAGCCGGCGGGGTATCAGACCTGGTGCGACACGGTGGTGCTCGGCGGCCCTGCGGCGGCTGTGCCCACCATCTCGCCAGCCGCTGGAGCCTACCCCGCTGGCCAGGCAGTCACGATCAGCACGGTCACCGCAGACGCGGCGATCCACTACACGCTGGACTCCTCGACTCCTTCCGCGAGCTCGCCGCTCTACACCGGCCCGATCACGCTCAACGGCTCGGCCATCGTGTCGGCGGTCGCGATCAAGCCGGGGCTCTACAGCGGCTACTCCGCGCCGGTGAGCTTTGTGATCAGCCCTGGAACGCTGGAAGGACTCATGCCGGGGCCCCTGGGCTCGCTGAACGGCTGGGTGCCCTCGCCGAACGATGCCTGGCACCAGGATGTGTCGAGCTGGCCAGTGGATGCGAACTCCGTGTTGATCACCGCGGCTGTGGCTAATGGAGGCAAAGCGGAGAACCTGAACAACGCCTCGCTGAACTTCGACGGCATCCCGTACACCGTAGTGGACTCGCGGCAGATCGGCTTCTCACCCATTCGCTTCCGTCCAGACACCGATCACAACGGCCAGAGCGAAGGCGACATCACCTACATCCCGGTTCCGGCCACACTGCCGATCGAGAGCGGCAACGCGGACCCGCAGAACGACTGCTCGGACGACTACCACGGCGACGATCACGGCATCGAGGTCGACAAGGCAACGGGCGCCATCATCGAGCTCGGCTACGTTCACATTTGTCCGACAAGCACACCGAAAGTGAGCGTATCGATCGAGACCATCTGGGACGGCACCCTGGCCAACGGCGAGGAGCGCGCCTATGGCGAGACCTCCGTCGATGCGGCCGGGCTGTCGGTCTTCGAAGGACTGGCGCGCTGGGATGAGGTCCAGGCCGGCGTGATCAACCATGCGATCCGCGTCACGGTGAAGAACACCAAGAGCAACGTGAACAACGGCTGGTTTACGCCGCCTGCGGTGCATGCGGCTGGGAACCTGGGCGGCACGGACAACATCATGGGCATGCGGCTGCGCCTGAAGAGCAGCTTCGACATCAGCGGCTACAGCGCGACCAACCGGATCATCCTCACGGCCATGAAGAAGTACGGCTTCATCGTCGCCGACAACGGCAACAACATGGAGTTTCAGATCACCGCCGATCCGCACTGGGACTATGCCGACCTGGGCAACATCCACACCGGCTTGCATAGCGGCGACTTCGAGGTGCTGAGCATCCCGTCCGGCGGGTACTACTCGAGCTCGAACACCAGCGGCAAGATCTACGACGCGAACGTCTTTCCGCCGGGCTCGCCGCCGGTGATCTCGTCCTTCGCGGCCTCGCCCACGGTGCTCGAACCCGGCCAGTGCACCACGCTGAACTGGGTCACCTCCGGCCAGTCGTACAACACCATCAGCACCCTCGGCTTGGTGCACGGCAACACCGCGCAGTGGTGTCCGACGACGCCAGGCGTGAACACCGCCAAGCTGGTCAGCGCGAATCACTACCTGACCACGCAGATCGACTCCACCAACCCAGGCGACTATCTGCGGCCCAGCGCGACGGTGTCGGTCACGGTCATCAGCGCGCGCCTGCCCGTAATCCAGGGCGGCAAGGCGCAGGGCGGAGTGATCCGGCCATAGATATGCAAATAGACAACCCCAGACGCAATTGTCTGGGGTTGTACGAGAATGGCATTCTTCTACTTGCTCGAAACTCTCTCAAGCAAGGTTGAACTTTGAGTCTTGCTCGCCGTTTCCTTGGTCACTCTTCGGAGTGTGGCGACCAGCTGGCTTGCGGCGCGGCGCTGAGCTTGCTGGTTCGCCTTCACTGCTTGCCGTAGTGTTGCGATCGAGTCCTTCTTTTGCGCCGTCGTCGCCATGTAATTGCTCCTGTTCAGATCCGTGCTCCTCCGCTAATGAAGCGAAATTAAGAATGATCGGCGGATCCGCTGGGGTAAGGAGCGAGTCGCCAATCAGATCAAACATCATCTCTTCGCCAGACGAGAATGAGTCTACGTTGGTGAACAAAGTCGCAGCCTCTTCCCGGTCGATGACGAATGCATGTGTCGGATAGTGGGTAACGAGATGATTCACCGTCCATTCTGCATCATTGTGCAGGTTTTTGGCATTAGCCAGTTGGCGGCCATATACTTTAGTAACCGCAAGTCCCCGTTGTGCAACACCAATTCTGTAAGGATCAAGCTGTGCGGTTATCGGCTTGATCAGCCCGGTTGCGAGTCGCGACGCAATTTCGCTAGCTAATCGCGTCGAGATGTTCTGCCCACTCCGACGAATGATCGTGAGCATGTTTTGTTCGAAACATGCGAATGCATGATCAGTTAGGTACTGAAGGGTGGAGAAGACTTCGAGCCCTGAAGCCCTCTGTCCTACTTCGTCGGGTTTGCTCATCTGGGTATCGAGCGGGCCGAGTTCTCCAAAATCCGAGAATCCCAAAGAGTCAGCCGATAACGCAATCAGAGTTCCGGCGCTCTTACACTCTGCTCCGACGAGGATTCTGAGGTCTGAATAACACCTTCGTATCACTCGCGCCATGCGATAAGCCGCGTGCGGATCTCCGCCGTATGTACATAGAAAGAGAACGGCCTTCTTTCGCCGGTTCTTGTGTCCGAGAACATCGCGAATGAGCACCTCGCAATTGTCCTGTTCAATGGCTCCGGAAAACACGAGCAGATCCCGCTCTGTGTCTTTCATGAACGAGATAGCGGTTTCTATTAGGTGAGTTACCTGTTTTTCATCGTCCGGCATATTCCAAGGATAACTGATGTCAATTTGTCGAACTGTTCACTGGGCTACTCGCGAGCTCCATGCGTTCCTTTCCGCGCGCGCGACAGCTCCGTTTGCCTGGGGCTCGAACGACTGCGCGCTGTTCGCCGCGGACGCCATCCAGGCCTTCACCGGCACGGACATCGCGGCGGAGTTCCGCGGCCGCTACACGGACCGCGCCTCGGCCTTCGCGCTCATCCGGCAGGTGACCGGCAAGGGAACTGTTGCCGATGCCGCCGCGTGGTGCGCGGAGCGGCATGGGCTGGCCGAGTATCCGAACCCGCGCTTCGCGCAACGTGGGGACCTGGTGATTGTGGATGTGGCCAGCGACGACGGCACCGAGCTCGCCGGGCTTGTGCACACGAACGGGCAGGTGGTCACGGTGAGTGAAAAGGGCCCGCTGCTGCTGCCCATTTCCAAAGCGGTGAGAGCGTGGAAGATCTAGCTTTGCACGCGCGGCGCAGTGGCATAGACTGCCGTCATCGCGCTGACCGGTCGCAACGTCACTGCGAAATATGAAATCGGAGCGGAGCATGATTCCATACCAGTATGTCGGGGCTCAAGGCGATCTGAGAAGAGAAGAAAAGCTTGGTTGGCGGTCTGATGTCACTACCGGGCCGAAGCTGTTCATCCACGGCGGTCCTATGCTGCCGGGCACTGTAAAGAACTTTGGGCTTACCCCTGAAAAGGCCGGAGAATATCTGGTTCATGCAAACGACGTTGTCGATGCCACCACCGGCGCGTTGATACATAAGGCTGGCTCGACTGTTGGAAGCGGAAAGGCAATCTTCGCCTTCTTCTTCGAGGACGGCACCGCACCCACGAGCCCACGAGTGAAACCTGCGGCCGTCAACAGACTGTGGGGCGTCGACGGCCACACTTACCTGTTCAAGGTTCCTGCGGGCACCACCTACTGGTCACAGAACGGCACGATCACCAACACTGCTGAGGTCGCTTTCGAATACCTCATTGAACCGGATGACATCGTCGAGTACTGGGCGCCGAGCGAGAACTACATCTCCGCTCCCGGTCAACCACGTAATCCGCGGGCGAACTTCCAGGTGGCACCCTTCGCGAGCATAACGAAATAACTTTTCTGCAGCATTTCTACATGGCCGCCCTCGGGCGGCCTTTCTGTTTGGAGCACGCATGAGCAAGGCAATTGAAGGCGCGGCGATGCTGACCGGCGCGCTCGGCCTGGGTGTCGCTTCGTTCTTTCTGGCGTCCACCGGCGTGGGCGTGGCCGCGCTGCCGTTCCTGGCCCACGCCATGGAAGCGCTTGCTGTCGGCGGCATCAGCATGGAAGCCGCCGCGATCGCGGGCGCGCTCACCAGCAACCGTGGCACCAACATCACCACGCGGCAGGCGGCGGGCTACCGGCAGATCATTCGGGGACGCCGGCGCGTGGGTGGCACGCTGATTTACAAGAGCACCACCGGCAGCCATAAGGACCAGGTCAACTACGTCATCGCTGTCGCCAGCCATCAGATCTTCGCCTTCACCGGCCTGTACCTGGATGGCCGGCAGGTGTTCTGGCAGCCCAACAGCGTGGGCTACACCACGCGCAACAGCTCGGACTTCGGTGGCACCGCCTCCAGCGGCACGCACACCGGGCCGGACGGCGTACCGTACGACTTCGGCGGCAAGGTCTATGCGGAAGCCAAGTTCGGCGATCAGCTGCCTGGCGACGTGATCGGCGGCCTGACCGCCAACGATCCGGTGTGGGCCGCGCGCAACGGCCGCAGCCCGTTCGGCGGCGGGGTCGCCTACCTCTACATCAAGCGCGAGCACGATCCCAATCTGTTCCCCAGCGACCCGGAGATCCGCATCACGGTGGCAGGGAAGTGCGACATCTACGACCCGCGCACCGGCACGCGCGGCTATACCGACAACTGGGCGCTGCACGTGGCCGATCACCTCAGCGACCCGCTGGCTGGCTTCGGCGACGTGAATATCAACGAGGACCAGCTGATCGCCGCGGCCAACGTGTGCGATGAGCGTGTGCCGCTGGCCGCGGGCGGCAACGAAGCGCGCTACGTGCTCAGCGCCAACTACGACACGTCGATGTCGCCGGGCAACATCCTGAACAAGATGATGGAAGCCGCAGCTGGCCGCGTTCGCTACGTCGGCGGCGAGCTCCACATCTTTCCCGGCTACTGGCAGGGACCGAGCTTCCAGTTCACCGGCAGCGACCTGTGCGGCGGCATCTCATCGGAGCCGGTGCTGGGCGTCGACCAGCTCTGCAACCGCGTGACCGGAACCTATACCGCGCCGAACTACCCGTACAACGTGGCGGGCAATCTGTACGACAGCAACGGCTTCTACGAAGGCCAGATCCAGAACAACTGGAACTTCGCCTGGCAGTCCACCAACTTCCCGCAGTATGCGCGCGACCCTGAGCACGGCTACGCGAGCGCCGAGGACCTGAACCAGGACAGCGGCGTGCAAGGCGCGTGGGCCGCGGGCACGATCGCCAACGAAGACGACGTCTACACCCTCAACGGCGCGATCTGGCGCTCGCTCCAGGACGGCAATACCGCGGAGCCGAGCGCCACCGCGGCAGGCTGGGTCAACGGAGCGCTCATCCTGCAGGACGATATCCAGCTCGACTGGGTGATCAGCATCACGCAGGCGCAGCGCCTGGCCAAGATCCACATGATGCGCAAGCGCTACCAGGGGCGCTTCACCCTTCCGATGTTCCTCAGCGCCTATCGCCTGCAGCCGCTGGACGTGATGACCCTGACGCTGCCGGAGATGGGCTGGTCCGGCAAGCTGCTGGAGGTAGACCTGCCGGTGCTGCGCGCCGTGAGCCGCGGCGAGAACGAGCCGCCCGCCCTGCAGGTGGACGTGCCGGTGAGCGAGACCGCCGCCGACATCTACGAGTGGAGCACGGCGGAAGAGCAGACCATCTACGCCGCACAAGCCCAGCCCGCCTCGCGCGTCGGTGCGGTGGCTCCGCCGACCAACCTTGCTCTGCTCTCCGGCGCCGGGCAGGCCGTCACCCAGCCGGACGGCACGGTGCTGCCGCGCATCGAGGTGACCTGGAGCACGCCGCTCGATGCCTATGTGACCGACATCCAGATCCAGTACTGCGCGTCCGGCACAGCAGCCTGGACCGATGCGCCGCCCGCGGACGTCTCGCTGAACGCGGCCTACATCGCGGGCGTGGTGGCCGGGCAGGCCTATGATGTGCGGATCCGCGCGCGCCGGGCCAGTGGGACGTACTCGGTCTGGGTGGAGCAGGACGCCATCACCGCAGGGCTGGTGCTCAACGCGCAGTCGCAGACCGGCATCGGTGTGGGCTCGCTGGTTGCCGAGGCCTACAGCAACGGAACCGCCGGGCTGGGGGTGTTGCCCTTCACCGCCATGCTGGGCGGCAAGGCTGTCAGCTACAACGCCGCGGGCGAGGTCCTGATCACCGGCCTCGCGCAGCAGACGCTGTACTACCTGTACCTCATCGACCCCACGCTGGCCGGCGGCAACCTCGTGCCGGGCACATCGCTCTTCGCCACCACGAACCGTGCCGACTTCGAGGGCAAATACTTCCTGATCGACTCCAAGGTCACACCGTACGCGGCGGCGGGCTCGGGCGGCGGTGGGAGTGGCGGCGGCAGCGGCGGTCAGCGCTACGCGCCCACCAGCTTCCAGGACTTCGGCTCACGCAGCACGAGCAACCCGCAGGCCGCGTTCGATGGTGATGCTTCCACGGTCGCTGTGATCAGCGGAGCGACCAGCACGATCAACACCACCGAGGGCGCCTGCATCTTCCAGGGCTTCCCGGCGATCGCGCTCCCGGCCGCGAGCACGCTCAGCGTCGTGGCGTCGGTGGGCATCAGCGGGCACAACGAAGGCGACTCCTCCGCAACGATCACCGCCGTGGTCAACGGCACGGCGACCACTCTCCTCCAGGTTGCACAGACCACACTGCAGGCGACCTACACCTGCTCTGTGCCGGCCAGCGTCCCGCTCGGCAGCGTGTCGATCGAGGTCAGCGCCAGCCCGTCCGCGGACGAACGTCCCACCGGACCCGGTGGCGGGCAGACCAACGCGAGCACCGGGACGGACAGCACGTCCACCAGCTACTACCCCAGCGCGGTGACCGTGTCGATCGCGGAGATCTACATCCAGTCCTAGCCTCCGCACCCACAACCGCAATTCTTCTCCAAACGAAAGAGGCCCACGCATGCCTGTTGGCTACACCATAGTCTCCGCGTCGAAGCTGCAGGATGCTTCCGGCACGCTAATTGACGACGCCCTCATTCTCTTCACTCCGGCGAACATGAATGGAACGCCGGTCTCGTTTCGTGCTGGCGGAACGCACGGCCAAGTCTCGTCCTCACCTGTCTCGGCCGCCGTTACGAACGGCGCTTTCGAGGCGCAACTGGCGGATACCACCCTCACACTGCCCGCCAATGTCGGCTATCGCGTCACCGTGGTCGACAACGTGAGCGGTCGCGAACTGCTTGGACCGGGATATGACTGCGTGCAGCCCAGCGGCGAGACGTGGAGCTTCGATGACTATCAACCGAACCTTGCCGGACTTATTCCAGTGCAATACGGGCCGCAGGGTCCATCCGGAACGGTCGCGGTCGGCAGCGTGACGACGGTGGCGCAGGGCAGCTCGGCCAGCGTTGTCAACAGCGGCACGCCGAGCAATGCCGTTCTCAACTTCACGTTGCCACAAGGGCCGCCCGGTCCGGCCGGCACAACCACGATGACCGGCTCCACCGGCAGCTTCGCCATAAGAGATGCCGCCTTCGTGAAGAGCTACCTGATCGGTCTCTTCGGCAGCTACGACGCTTTCGGCGACTCGATCACCTTCGGCTATGGGGCCAGCATCCCCGCCAACAACTTCGTCAGCCGCGTCGGCGCGCGGCTTGAACTCACACCCAACGATCACGGCGTGAGCGGCACCGGCGCGGCCGAGCAGCCGCGCTACATCTATCCCCTGAACATCAGCGACTCCGCCTATCAGCTGTTCACCCTCGCTGTCGGTCTCAACGACGCGTCGAAGTACTACATAGATGGCGCCAATGCGAGGAATTTCCAAGGCTTCCACATGGCCAGCGCAGCGGCCCTGGCGGTCACGTCCTCGAAGAAGTTGACTGGGCAGGGAGCGGTCACGCGGACGGGCAGCTGGTCGAATAATCCGTACTATGGCGGCGCCATGGGTACGCAGTCGCAGACGCACGCCGACACGGTCACTTTCAGTGTGAACGGAGCTGCGCTGTACATCGCGATGACCTTGGACGTCGGGAACGCCGCGACCTATAGCCTCGCCGTAGATGGCGTTCTGATGGGCAACTTCGCCTGCAGCGGCTTCAACGACGGCGGTAACGACTTCACCACCAACAACGGCAACACCTACGGGTCGTTCCTGCACCGCTTCGGCAACCTCGCCGATGGGTCGCACACCGTGGTGATCACGGTCACCTCCGCCACGGGTGCGGGGTACGTGAAGTTCGACTGGGCGGCCGGGATCCAGCGCAGCAATCATCACAGCGGTGGACCCACGCTGGTCGTGGGCGGCGTTACCTACATCAACACCGGCCTACCCGCGTCGCTGATCGATACCTACTCAGCGATGATCAAGGGCAACGTCCTGGCGCTGGCTGCCGACGGCCTCAACGTGGTCTACTCCGACTCGGGTTCCTTTCTAAACCCGCTGACCGACCTCATCTCGGACAACATCCATCCCAATGACACGGGGCATTCGCGCCTAGCGGACGCCTTTCTCTCTGCGCTGCACTCGGCTACCGACGCGCCCACCAAGGCCGCCGCGCTGTTCGTCTCGGAGATCAACCGGTTCGGGACCATCACCAGCGATAACCCGCTCACCTTCCAGAGCTTGAGCAACGGCGGGCTGAGCGGCGACTTGGCAACGAACTTCTTCAATCGCCGATCTGCGGGCGGCACGGTCAGCCTCAACTTCATGGCGGCCGCCAACGACGGAACGGAGACCCTGGCCGTTCAGCTGCGCGAGCAGATCACCACCAACACCGCCGGGAACGTGTCCTCAACGTTCGTCATCAGCACCGTCTCAGGCGGAGTGCTGACTCCACGCTTTACCGTCGATCAGAATGGTGTTGTCAGCTTCGGCAGCGATGCCGGCGTGTTGTTCCAGAGCGCCAGTGGCGGCGATGTGCCCGGAGACTACTCCATCTACCTCCGGAACAACCGACGTGGCGGCGGTGGCAACGACACATCGACGCTCAGATTTCAGGTTGCGGATGCTAACAGCAGTCCTGCGACTGGCGCCGCGATCCAGCAGCGCCAGGTCAACAACACGGCGGGCGGAACGAGCAGTCGGCTCGCCCTCATGACCACGGTCGCGGGCGTCCTGGCCGATCGTCTGCTTATCGATGAAAACGGACTAGTCAACTTGGTGGGGGACGCGGGCCCGCTCTTCCAGAGCGCGACCGGTGGAGATGTCGCAGGAGACTACTCGATCTCCCTTCGCAACAACCGGCGCGGAGGAGGCGCTGCGGACACAACGACACTTCGTCTGCAGTGTTCGGACGCCGCCAGCAACGCTGCGACGGGGGCCGCGTTGCAGCAGCGGCAGATGGACAACACTGCCGCTGCGACGACCAGCCGTCTGGCTCTGATGACGACCATTGGCGGAGTCCTCGGCGACAGAGTACTGATCGATGAGACTGGAGCTCTCACCTGCTACGGCAAGTTGATCTTGCCGGGCGGGGTGAATCTGACGCTGAACCCGCCTGCCACCAGCACGTCACCAGGTGTGCAGGGAGACATTCGCGCCAGCGATCTGTACATCTACGTGTGTGTCGCAGCCAACACGTGGAAGCGGGTGGCTCTCAGCACGGACACCTGGTAACGCTTCCCATATTGGGCGCGGTGTTGTCGCCTGCAGGCGATCCCGCGGCGTTCCGAGCGCTCGGGCCTTGGTACGATCGTGCCCATCCGACGATGCGTGTGCTTCTTTTTTGCGGTCTTGCAGCTCTTTGTCTTCTGCTGGAAGGGTGCGGAAGCGGCACCGTACCCGCATCGAGCGCCAGCACCTCAGCCCCGGCGAAGTCGTACCTGGGACTCGTGGCCACGAACACCGAGGTCGCCACCTTCCGCGATACAGGTTCGACTTGGCTTAGCACTCGGTCTTTCCATTACGCTCGCACCGACATAGCGGCCGGCACGCTTCGAGTCGTTTGGGGAAACTATTTCGCCGCGCTGGCGACTAACGTCGAGACGGACCCGGGAGCTGCGACCTTCAAGGCGGCAGTCGAGTATCCCGCCGGAACCATCTATCCCTGCACGTTCAACTCGGCAGCGACCGCGACGATTGCAGGGCTGACCGATGCGGTCACGGACGGTTGTGGCCCCGCGATCCCGAACGGTGCCAGGTTCTTCGTGCGGGTTCTCTATGTGAACTCCAAGGGTGTGCTCGACGTTGGTGGGCAGCCCGGGTACTACGCCGCGGATGAGGGTCTCGCAAATGGCTCCGGCACCCCCGTCGACCTGGTCAACAGCGGCACCTATCCTGTGCTCGGTTCGAATGTTGGCTTCCGGCCGCTGGCGATCGTCGCGCCCACCACAAGAGCGTCTGTGTGCATCGCTGGTGACAGCCGCGCCACCGGCAGCGAGGATTACATCACCGACGCCGCCGGCGACATTGGCGAGATCGCCCGCTCGGTCGGTCCGTCGCTGGCCTATGCCAAGCTGGCTGTTACCGGCAGCACCGGCGCTTCCGCGCTGGCGAACTTCAGCAATCGCCTGCGTATCGTCAGCTACTGCTCTCACGTGATCGATGAGTACGGCCTCAACGACATGGGCTTCGGCCCGCTGTCTGCTGTCGTCAGCACACGCACAGCCCTGGCCGCGATGTTCGGCAAGCCCACATGGGGCACCACTTTGCCTCCAGTGACCTACTCGATCGACAACTGGTCCACAACGGCGGGTCAGACCCAACGCACCGACACGCGCCCGTTCAACGCACTGGTTCGGCAGGGCATTGCAGGCGAAGCCGGCTACTTCGACGTGGCGCATGGCATCGACCCAAGGGAGTCGGGACTGTGGCCTGTGGCCGCAGACCTAAGCGCGACGGTTGGCACGCCGTACTACTCGACCCCGGAAGGTCTCCACGAAAACCCGACCGGGAACGTCATCATCCATGCTTCCGGCGTGGTGGACCCGTCGAAGCTCATCCTGAAGTGAAGCTCAATCAAGGTGGGTTTCAGGCTTGCCGGTGGTTTACTCGAAGTCACGCGGAGGTGCGCAGCTTGTCGCAGTAGTCGGCCCAGGTCTGCATCATGGCTCGTCGGGCGTCCAGGTGTGCCGTACGGTTGTAGGCGCGGCCGTTTGGGTCCTTGACCGTATGCGCGAGCTGGTGCTCTATGATGTCGGGCCGGAACTGCAGCACCTCGTCGAGGATCGTTCGGGCGGTCGCGCGTAGTCCATGCCCGGTCAGCTCTTCCTTGGTGATTCCAGACCTTCGCATGCCGACCAGAATCGCATTGTCGCTCATGGGACGGTCCTTGCTGGTTGCGCACGGGAACACGTACCGGCCACGACCGGTCAGGGGGAATAGTTCCCGGAAGATGGCAACCGCCTGACGCGCCAGCGGCACGATGTGTGGCTGCTTGGTCTTGCTCGACGTGTACCGCCACTCGCCCTCGCCGAGGTCGATGTCCTTCCACTCCGCCTTCCGCAGCTCGCCTGGCCGCACGAAAACCAACGGTGCAAGCCGCATGGCACGCGACACCACAAGGCTGCCCTCATAGGCATACAGTGCACGCAGCAGCGGCGCAAACGTCTTGGAGTCCGTGGGCGCCGCGAAGTTCCTGCTGTGGAAGGCTTGCAGCGCTCCACGCAGGTCGGCGGCCGGGTTGCGCTCGCAGCGGCCCGTGGCCACGCCGTAGCGGAACACCTGCCCGCAGTTTCCCAGCGCACGATGTGCTCGCTCCACGACGCGCTGCTCTATGCGGCGAAGATGAACGAGGAGTTCCGGAGCCGTGATGTCGGCGATCGGCCGCGAACCCAGATACGGAAAAAGGTCGTTCTCGAGAAGGCCGAGCACCCGGGAGCTATGGTTGGGCGCCCAAGTCTCCTGCTGTTTGGCGAACCACTCTCGAGCTACGGCTTCGAATGTGTTTGTCGCGACTGCCGTGTGGGCGAACCGGGCAGCTTTCCGCGCGGCGCTCGGATCCACATGCCGCGCCAGAAGCCGACGCGCCTCCTCGCAGGCCTCGCGTGCAGCCTTCAGGCCAACGTCGGGGTAAACGCCTAGGCTGATCCGCTTCTCTTTGCCGAAAAACCGGTACTTGAGTCGCCACCGCTTAGACCCCGCGGCGTTCACTTCGATATACAAACCGCGGCCGTCGAACAGCTTGCGGCTGGATGCTGCGGGCTTGAGGGCGCGCAGGGCTACATCGGTCAGGGGCATTCGGGGGCAAGCTCCGATCGACTCGTTGGGATGCCCCCAAGGATGCCCCTAACTAGCAGTGGAAGTCAACGGACGAAGGGGGAGAGGTGCGGACCGAAGAGCCTGTATATGCTTGCCTTTTCGGAGGTTGGCGTTCATCTACGGACGCCAGCGGAAGCGTACTTGGTGGGCGAGGCAGGGATCGAACCTGCAACCCCGGACTTAGAAGGTCCGTGCTCTATCCAATTGAGCTACTCGCCCTGTTTCCGCGCAGATCACGCTGTGTCGATTGTAGCGGAGCCACGAGCCGGCTCAAGGTCGCGGGCCCGCAGCAGAGCGACGACGTCATCCAACGCAGAGGCCCAGCGAACGCGTGCCGACTCAGGTTCCGTGCCGACTGCAGTGACGTACATGGTGGCGGCGAAACCTTCAGAGGGCGTGTTTAGATCGAGCACCGCGGGACGCAGCACGAACTGCACGCTGGCTTCGCCGTGTGGCAGCCGCGCCGCGCGACGGACAAGCCGATCCAGCCGGTCGCTTTGCTGATGCGCGGAGACGAACACCTTGCGCTCGCGCCACAGCAGATCGATGTAGCTGCCGACCCCGCTCCTGGCTTCGTTGCGATCCAGATCGAGCTCTGTCGCGAGCGAGAGCAGATAGTCTTCCTGTTCCTGCCCGAGCCGCCAGGCATCGCACTTGGCGGTGAGGAAGGGAGAGCGAGTGGCATTCAACGAACGCAGCGCGCGCGCGAGCGGAGGCCACTGCTCGGCTTCAGCCACTTCGGCAAGATCGTAGGGTTCGGCACGCAGATTGACGAAGCGAGCACCGGTCGCGGGATCGGACCACGGAACGACCAGGGTAGGCGCGTCGGCGGAGCACTCGGCTGACCAGTCGGCGAGCATGCTTCGAGCATACTTGGTGAACAGGCTCCGGGGATCGATGGCGCGCAGGCAGGACCTCCGCAACTGCCGATTCGCTTCGATCATGCATGAGCAAGAACGAAGCGCAGCGCACTCTCTTCAGCCCAGTAGCCATCCTGGCCGGTCGCGGGATTGGGATTTGCCAGGAAGGCGCAATGGCCACCGTGCGCGGTCTCGAGCAACGTGAGGCACGGGTTGGCTGCGATTTGTGCACGGGACTCCGGCGTGAACCGGATGAAAGGGTCGTCGCAGGCGTGAAGTACCAGAGCGGGTGTGGCAATCCGATGAAGGACACGGGCAGCGGCCGCGCGATGGTAGTAGTCGTCGGCGGATTGAAAACCCGAATACAGGGCGGTGATACGGTCGTCATACTCACGTAGCGAGCCGATGCCGGCTGCGAGCTGCGGATCGAACGCGTGCGGAAAGAGCATCGTCTTGCGGCGATACCGTTTGAGCAAAGCGCGCAGGAACTTGCGCTCATAGAGGCGGTTGGGAAGCTGGTGCAACGCATCCACGGAAGCAGCCAAGTCGAGCGCCGGAGATACTGCGACGACGGAGCGGAGTTCCGCGGGAGCAGCCGTGCCGAGCTCGCCGGCCAGTTTCAGCACCAGGTTGCCGCCCATGGAGTAGCCGATCAGCGCGACCGAGGGCAGGCGCTCGCGCTCCACGAAGAAACGCAGCACCCGCTCCACGTCCCCGGAGAGGCCGGAGTGGTAGAGCGTGGGCGTGAGGCGCGCCATGTCGCGTTCCCCGCCACCGCCGCAGTTGCGCATGTTCATGCGAACAACGTTGCAGCCGGCGGCCCAGAGCTTGGCGGCGTTGCCGCGCACGTATTGCGAGCGAGAGGAGCCCTCCAGCCCATGCAGGATGATTGCGGTGGGCCGGCTGCCGCGGACTTCGGGCGGCTGCCAGTGGCACTCACAGAGCACTTGGCTGGAGATTTGCGATCCGTGCGCGGGCGAAACTTCCACCAGCTCCTGGACCGCCTCCGGGAGCGCGCAGCTCCGCGAGAGATAGTTGCCGGCCACGGTCTGCACATGCGGATTGCTCATCCATCGCCGCGGGTGGAAAGCGGGGAAGTCCTCCGGCTGCAAGGTCTTCGCGCAGGGAGACGGGCTCACGGCGCACCCGCCAAACCCGCGGTTCTCTTCACCAGCCGGTTCGCGCAAGCGAGGAAGGCGACCGCATTGAGCGCGCCGGTGGGCTCCTCCTCGTGCTTGAAGTAGACAAAGGTGTCGCCCTCCATTGTGTGCGGAACGAGGCGCTTTGCGAAGGCAGAAACCTGGCGCGGGGTGTAACCGCCGCTGCGCCGCAGGCGATAGCAGCGGAAGCCTGCCGTAGCGACGTCGGGCGTCCGCAGCGTGTCGCCTTCCGCAACGCAAAGCGCGGCCCCGTGGGCTTGCAGAAGTGCGTAGGTGTCTTTCTGGAACCAGCTCTCGTGGCGGAACTCCAAGGCTACCCGCAGACCCAGCAGAGCGGGTGAAGAGAGCAGGTCGGCCAGACGCCCTGCGTTGCGCTGAAAGGTGGGCGGGAGCTGGAAGAGAAGCGGTCCCAGGCGTCCTGCAGCGCGCATGGGCTCCAGGCAGCGGACGAAGAGTTCAACGTCTTCGTGAGAGCCGCGCAGACGCTGAAAATGCGTGATGCGTTGGGGAGCTTTGAAGCTGAACAGGAAGCCGGGAGGTGTGGCCGCGATCCAGCCGCGCAACTGTTCTTCCGTGGGCAACTGCCGGAAGGTGTAGTTCACTTCCACGGAGGTGAGCCGGCTTCCGTAGACATGCAGAAAGGCACGGGCAGGCGCGTTCGCTGGGTAGAAACCAGGCTTCCAGGTGGGATACGCCCAACCGGAGGTGCCGGCATAGAGGTGAGGCGGGGAGGGCGGGAGCGATGCAGCGGCGAGAGCTTCAAACTTCGGCAATCGCACAGCCTGCGGCAACAGCAATTCCTTTGCGTCTCTCTGCTTCTGCCGCAGGGTCGTTGATTGGGAGGGAAATGGGGCGGCTAGTGGGGTTCGAACCCACGACATCCGCTGCCACAGAGCGGCGTTCTGCCACTGAACTATAGCCGCCGTATCCACATGATTGTAGCATCCAATGGCGCAGTGACGGAACGGGGAAACACATGACAGGGAAGACCGCCGAACCCCAGATCTTGAAGCCCGGACAGACCATCGACAGCGGTCGGGCTGCACCGGGAGGACGTCAGCGGATGGGGCGTGCGACACAGGTGTTTCGCGACGAGAATCTGGATATGCTGTCGCGCCTGCTCGACACATGGTTCCGGATCCCCGGAACGAACATACGCTTTGGCCTGGACGGCATCATCGGCTTCATCCCGGGTGTGGGCGACCTGGCAGGTGGGCTGGCAAGCTGCATCATCGTGGTGGCCGCGTACGCGCGCGGCGTGCCGCTGGTCACAGTAGCGCGAATGGTAGCCAACCTGGGCATCGAGGTGGTAGTCGGGGCCGTTCCGGTGCTTGGCAACCTGTTCGATATCGGGTGGCGCGCCAACCGGCGCAACTACGCTTTACTGGAGCGCAGCCTGGCAGCCGAACGAAGAAACACGTGGCAGGATTGGCTGTATATGGTGCTGCTGGCGGCTGGGCTGATTACGATGGCGATGCTCCCGTTCCTGCTGGTTCTCTGGCTGGGAGGATCCTTGCTGCATCGTCTGCGCGCCCCCGGCTGGCGGTAGGTTTCGCTGGGGCTGCAGAAGACGATTCGGCCGTGACCTTGCGATACGATAGAGAGCGTCGGGGCGTAGCGCAGTCTGGTAGCGCATCTGCTTTGGGAGCAGAGGGTCGGGGGTTCGAATCCCTCCGCCCCGACCAGTTATCTACTAGCAAGTATCGTGTTGCGCTCGATGGTCACTGCTGCTATTCCGCTTGACAGTTATTGCCGCTTTATCATCAACATTGCTGCGTATTCGGTCAGTGCAGCAACTTTCTCTAAGGCACATACCAGCGGTAGAGGATGAGCACAGCCGCCGTTCCGCAGCATGCCAGAACCAGCCCCGCGAACCGACGCCTGTACACGAACCAGATCAGCACTAAGCCGGACAGGGAAACGAGTGTCAACAGGATGGCGCTCAGATCGATGAGCCATCCCCAGGCTTTGCCGGCGTCTCTTCCCTTGTGCAGGTCGTTCAGGACCGCGACTACTCCGCTGGACACTTCGGTGATGTCGTATTTGCCGGTCGCGCGATCAATGAAGATGTCCGCCGTGTAGCCCGGCGCCCGCGCGGAGATCTGCACCTGAGAGTCGTCGACCCTCACGTCGCTGACAGCGCCGTGCATATGTTCCCTGGCGCGCAGCATCTCGACCAGGCCAAGCCGGTCCACATCACTGGAAGACGTACTCCGCAGCATTGCGGCGTTCGCGATACCGTGGCGAACGATCGTCCTCTGCTGACCTGCGAACAGGTCAGGATGATTCAGCGTAAGGCCAGTCACGGCGAAAAACAGCACCACGGCGAAGCTGACCATGGACAGGTAGACATGGAGCCATCGAATGATGGTTGCCGTGTGCTTCCGCCAGCGCGCGCGAAGCGGGACCATCTTGCGTGCGACGGGCTTATCGCTTTCGGTAGTCAAAAACGACAGTCCCCAGCTCCTGCCCCGCAGGCAGCGTGACCTGATCCGGCTTGCCTGTAAAGCTCAGGCTGCGGCGTTCCACCTGGTAGGTTCCATGCTCCCTGGAAGCCTCCACGACCACCGTGTACTCACCCGCTTTTACGAGCCTGCCTTCGTTGTCCTTGCCGTCCCACTTGAGGCTGTACTTGCCGGCGGGCCGTGTGGCGGAACTGACGGTACGCGAGATGTCCGTTCCTTCGCTGAGATTGCGGATCTGGTCGTCGCGGTACCACTGCTTGAGTTCCGGCAGCCAGCGCGGATTCTGTGTCCACAAGGAGAGCGTCCGCACCGGGAAGTGATCCGCATCTTCTATCCAGACGGCCACATAGGGACGGCGGTACCGGGCGTCGTCGATCCGCGGAAGAGTCAGATCGACCGCGAGCTCGAAGGCCGGGTTCCACTGTCCCGCGGCCGGCTTCGGAGGCGTGGACCAGCCCGCAGGCTGAAGATGCGCCGAGGGCCGGGCGAACGCCTGATGCTTCGCCCACCCTTCGCTGCGGATGGTCTGACCGTCTGCTGCCACGATCAGGTAGTCCACCCCGGAGGTATCAGCGGCGAGGCGGCGGCTTTCCTCGACGGGCAACACGGAAAAGGCGGTGGCGAGCGCGCCCGCGGTTTCGCTATCACGCGCAATCACGGTAGACGAAAGAATATGGCCGACGGGCTGTGCCGTGCGGGGATCGATCAGGTGGGAGTAGTGCGGTGTATCGTCCGCAGCAGCGCCGGCTTTGGTAAAACCACGGAGATACCCGCCGCTTGTGGCCACGGACGCGTTGCGAACTACAACGTAGTCAAGCGGGGAATCATTGTCAGCGGAGTGCCGCGGGTTGGACACGGCGACCATCTGCGTCACGGCGCCGCGCACCACAACATCGCCGCCGACGTTCAGCACGACCCCACCGGCTCCCGCCGCGAGCGCGGCATCCGCTGCCTCCGACGTGATCCGGCTCTTGACGAACGAGGCCAACGCGAGAGGCACATCGCTCAGGCGCGTCGCGGTCCTGTTCTCCGCATTCAGTGCCCAATGCGGTTGGGCGATCGCCTCCACCGTCTGCGCGATCTCCGCGCCGGTTGGCACCCGGCCTTCCGCCGTGGCGCGGTTCCAGAGCCGCGTTGCCGCCTCGACCGACGGATCGAGCGCCCCACCCGTGCGCTCGCGCCATGCGTCGAAGGCGGCCAGCGTGGAGAAAAGCTCAGCCGACACCGGAACGTCTTCAAAGCAGGTCCGCGACCAGCGTGAGAATTCGCTTTCCGGTTGCCACGCACTCAGGATCGCGGCTTCGCGGTCAAAGACGGCTAATGCGGCAGCCTCGGCGTTGTTCGCCTGGCCTCGATCCGCGCCACGAACCGTCACCTGCAACGATGTGCCCAGAACGTTCTCATGATGAAAGGTCCAGGTACCCGCGTTGACATCTTGGTTTGCGTCCGGATCTGTAACGGCTTCCGGGAAGGTGGCCGCATGGGAGTGCGCGGCCGCCATCGGCAGTACGGTGAGCGCGCCCATCATCCGTCGGGTTTTCAAAGCATTTGTCTCCTTGCATCGGAACGTGGTGGGTGCGTGTAGAACTTATGGCTGCCGCGGTTCGCCCTGGCCGGCGGGCGGTGGCCCTTCACGGCGAGGCTGGCTGCCTTGCGCGTTGAAGTATTGGACCAACTCGGCCTTGCTCAGAAAGCCGTCGTGATCGAGGTCGATGCCATCGAATTGCGCTGCCATGCGTTCCGGCGCCTCCGCGCGCGACACGCGGCCATCCCGGTCCGTATCCCACTCACCCAGCATGTGGTCTGCGCGTTCCTCGGCGGTCTGCTGCCGCACCGGCATCTCATCCGGAGTGATCTGGCCGTCGCCGTTCTTGTCCAGGGTCAGCAGGCTGGAACTCGCGGCTTTGATCTCTTCTGCGGAGATCACACCGTCGTGGTCGGTATCGAGGGCGTTCAGGATGGAGTCCAGGCGAAACATGCCTGCGGCGCGGCCTGGGGCTGTGGATGGACCTGCGGGCATCCCCTGGCGGGAAGCGATCAGACCGATCTCGTCTGGAGTCAGCTTTCCGTCCTGGTTCGTATCCGCGCGCCGGAAGATGCCCTGCATCCGCTCCGGCAGATCTTCGGCTACCAGGTAGCCCTTTCCGGCCTTGTCGAAGCTCATGAGCTGCTTCGACAGTTCGCTGGAAGACGCTCCGGCGTTGGGCGGCCGCTCGGTCACTTCGTCCGCGGTCAGCACCCCGTCTCCGTTTCTGTCGAGCACCAGGAGACTGGACGGCGCCGCTTTGATCTCCGCGGTGGACAACATCCCGTCGTGGTCCAGGTCGAGCGCCTGCAGCACCTGCCGGGGCTGTTGCTTGCCAGGGCCCTGGGCAGAACTTCCGTGAAGGAATCCGAGGCTCAGAAACAGAGCGAGTGCGTGTTGGCGATGGAACGGGATCAGAGACGCCTCAATATCCGACCGAAGTGGTCGCATAACCGACTATAAGAGAGAACGCTCCGATCTTCAACTGCTTATTCGCCGAGCAGGAAGCGCTGGATGTGGCGGGCGCGTCCGGTGGCGCCATCACACTGTATTAGCGTGGCGGCCATCTTTGGATTGCCTTTGGCGGCTTCAAACTTGCCGGGCATCCCCGTAAGGAAGCGCTTGAGGACGAGCTCGGTTTCAACGCCGATGACGGAGTCGTAAGGGCCGGACATGCCTACATCGGTCTGCACCGCGGTGCCTCCGGGGAGCACACGCTCGTCGGCGGTGGGGACGTGGGTATGGGTTCCGAGCACAGCGGTCACGCGACCGTCCAGGTACCAGCCGAGGGCGACTTTCTCGCTGGTAGCTTCGGCATGGAAGTCGAGCAGGATGACGTTGGCGGTAACGCCGCGCAGCAGCTCATCGGCTTTACGGAAGGGGTCGTCGCAGGAGCTCATGAAAACGCGGCCCTGCAGGTTGATGACGGCGTACTCCTGGCCGGTGGGCAGCGAACCCTGGTAGACGCCGAAGCCCGGCGTGCCGGCGGCGTAGTTGCCGGGCCGGAGAATGCGGCGGCCGCGCTCGTGCGAGCCGGCGGGCACCGCCATGTACTCGAAAATCTCCTTCTTGTCCCAGATGTGGTTGCCGGTGGTGATGACGTGCGCCCCCAGGTCGAAGATCTCCTCGGCAATGGCGGGCGTGATGCCGAAGCCGCCCGCGGCGTTTTCGCCGTTAACGATAAGCAGGTCCACGGCGTGGGTTTCGAGCAGATGCGGCAGGTGCTCGCGCACGATGTGGCGGCCGGCCGAACCGAAGACGTCGCCGACGAAGAGGATGTTCACCCGGACGAGTCTACAGAGTTCGCCGAGCGGGCGGCTATGCTTGCAAGGAGCCGCCCGCCGGCTCGCCAGCCATGACGATTGCGTACCTCATCCTCGCGCACGCGCATCCTGCGCAGGTGATCCGCTGCATTGAAGCGTTGCGGGCGCAGGGCACGACGTTCTCCTTGCATGTAGACGCCAGGGCGAGTGACGAGGTCATGGGGCCGCTGCGCGTCTACGCCGGCAGGCGGGAGGATGTGCTGTTTGCCGCGCGCCAGCCGTGCTACTGGGGCACGTACGCGCTGGTGCAGGCGACGCTCCTGTGTGTGCAGGCGCTGCTGGAAAGCGGGCGGGATTTCGATTACGCGGTGCTGCTCTCCGGGCAGGACTACCCGATCAAGAGCCCGGCTGCCATCGCCCGCTTCTTTGAGGAAAGGAGGGGCACGGAGTTCATAGAGACTTTTCCGCTCGATGCGCCGAACCGGTGGACACCGCAAGGCGGACGGTTTCAGGCGATGGCTCGAGTCAGCCGGTACACGGTGAACTTCCGCAGCCGTGTGCTTCAGTTGAGAGTGCCGCGACGCTTCCCGCTGGGTTGGCGGCCTCATGGAGGGTCGCAGTGGTGGGCGCTTTCGCGGCAGGCTCTGCTGTGGGTGGAGGCGACGCTGCGCGAGAAGCCAGTGGTCGCCCGCTACTTCCGGCACACGTTCATTTCGGACGAAGCCATGTTCCAAACCATGATGGCGAACTCGCCGTTCGCCTCAAGGGTGTCCGGCCAGGCGCTGCACTACATCGACTGGGAAAGGCCCAATCCAAAGTATCCCCGCACGCTGGATGAAGAGGACTTTGCGCGGTTGGCCGCCGCGCCGATGCTGTTTGCGCGGAAGATGCATCCGGAGCGAAGCGCGGCGCTGCTGGAGGGCGTGGATCGGGAGCTGCTCGGTACACTGGAAGCGTGATCAACCTACAGAGCAACTACCCCGTGCTGGCAGAGCAGGAGCTGGCCTGGAAGGGTCTGCTCCACGAAGCCGTGGAGCGGTTCAGTGGCGATGCTTTGCGGTTGCCGGCCTTTGGCGGCTGGGCCCGGGACAGGGAACTGGCGGCTGCGTGGCTCGGTGTGCCGGCAGCGCGGGCACTGGTCGCGGAAGCGGGACATCACGCGCTGATCGCCACCGTGATGAGCGCAGGATTGGTGGGCAAGACCGTGGCGGTGGAGGCGCTGACCTACCCATGGTTCGTGCGGCAGTTGCAAATGCTGGGCGCGCGCGTCGTGTCTGTGTGGCTGGATGGGGAGTGCATGCAGCCGCAGTCGCTGCGTGCGGTGTGCGAGAGCGAGCATGTGTCGGCGCTGTACACCATGCCTTCGTTGCACAACCCGACCGGAGCCGTTGCAGGGCCGGCGCGGCGCAGGGAGATCGTGGCGGCGGCGCGGGAGTTCGACCTCCTCATTATCGAAGATGGGGCGTACGGTTTTCTCCTCGACCCCGAGCCGGCGCACTACTACGAGCTTGCACCGGAGCGGAGCTTCTACGTGGAAAGCCTGTCTAAGCGCGTGGCGCCGGGCCTGCGGACCGCGTTCCTGGTCGTGCCGGAACGGCTGAGCGTGGAGACGGAGCTGGCGCTGCGGTTGGTGGCGAGCGGGAGCTCCACGCTGCTGGCCAGCCTGGGCTGCGCGATGGCAGCGGACGGGCGAGTCGCCGCGACCGTGCAGGCCAAGCGAGTGGAAGGCGCGGCGCGGCGCGAAAAAGCTCTCGAAATGCTGGCCGGCCTGGAGATCGTGGCAGGGCCGAACAGCTGGCATCTCTGGGTGACGCTGCCGGAGGGCGTCGGCCAACCTCCAGACGATGCCGAGGTGGAGCGGCGCTGCGAGGAGCGCGGCGTGCTGGTCACCGGGGCGCGGTGGTTTACGGCGCCGGGCGCGCAGGTGCCTCGGGCGGTGCGGCTGGGGCTGGGTGGGGATCCGTAGTGGGAGCGCGTGGCGGAAGGGCTGCGGGTGTTTGGAGAGGTAGTGCGGCCGACACCCTGAGCGTGTCATCCTGAGCCGCAGGCGAAGGATCCCCCGCATTGCGGAGGGGCTACAGTTTTCGTTCTGGGGCGACAACGCCTCTGGTGGGCGAAGGCACGCCAGCGCGGTCGACGGTTCTCGTCAATCACCAGCGATTCCAACCAGCATCATTCCTAAGATCGTCGCGCATGAAGCGAAGACACCCCACCATCTGCGCCATCCGTGCGCGTAAAAAGACAGAACAGTCAATGGCAGTGAGGTGAAGAAGGCTGCGATCATGACCCACGCCCACACACGCCAAAGCATCGTTGGCGCCTGACCGTACTGCATGCCAAGCGTGGCAATCATGACAAAGAAGGTGGCAGTGGCAGTGCGGACTGCGATTACACCGGTGCGATCGTAGCGGTCCATGCTTCTCCCTTGCGCGACAATCAGTGTACTTGCTTGTGCCTGCGGCACTCGCCGGCCAATACGGGGATCCTTCGGCTTCGGCCCTGCGGGCCTTCGCTCAGGATGACACTCCATGTGTGAGTTTCGCGAAGGCGCTTACTCGGCGGATTCGCCGTGGGTGTGGTCGTCGTCTTCGGGGTTGGGATCGCCGGGCTTTGCTTGGGGGCGCAGGAGGGGGAAGAGGATGACGTCGCGGATGGAGCGGGAGCCGGTGAGGAGCATGGTGAGGCGGTCGATGCCGATGCCCTCGCCGGCGGTGGGCGGCAGGCCGTAGCCCAGCGCGCGGACGTAGTCGTGGTCGACCTCGCTCATGCTTTCGGGGTCCTTGTCGGCAACCTGGGCTTCGAAGCGGGCTTCCTGGTCGGCGGCGTCGTTCAGTTCGCTGAAGGCGTTGCCGACCTCGAAGCCGCCGATGTAGAACTCGAAGCGCTCCACCCACTCAGGTTCGCCGGGCTTGACCTTTTCATAAGATGTGACGTGCTTCTTCGCAAGTGGCGATACGTCAAGAGGGAAATCGTAGATGATCGTTGGTTGAACGAGATGGCGCTCAGCTATTACTTCAAACAAGTCTGCAATGCCTTTGCCGAACGGAGCACCGAGGAGATGGGCACGACGAGTCTTTTCGATGGCTTTCCATTCGTCGAACCTAGCTTTCCGTTGCTCAGTTCTATCGGAGAGGTCCTCTATAGCTTCTACGGCCTCGAAGTCAGTCTTGGCTTTAGCCATTGCTCCAGTGAGTCCAGCAGTTACTTGCTTAAGTATTGAAGAAAGCATTGAAGGAAAACGCTCCCTATCTAAAAGCTCAGCGACATTGGGTGCTGGGCCGTAGGATTGCGGCCACCATCTAACGATCGCCTCGCGCATGCTGAGTTTGGTCCAGTTCGCAGCGGCTAGGTCGATCTCATGCCCGTTGAAGTGCGTGACGGTGGTGCCGTTCACTTCCTTCGCGACCTGCGAGATCAGCTCGACCGTAAGGTCCATCAGGTCGTGGTAGTTGCTGTAGGCCTGGTAGAACTCCAGCATGGTGAACTCGGGGTTGTGCTGGGTGCTGACGCCTTCGTTGCGGAAGTTGCGGTTGATCTCGTAGACGCGGTCCATGCCGCCGACCACCAGACGCTTGAGGAAGAGCTCCGGCGCGATGCGGAGCGAGAGCGGGATGTCGAGCGCGTTGTGATGGGTCCGGAAGGGCCGGGCCGCGGCGCCGCCCGCAACCGTGTGCATCATCGGCGTCTCGACTTCCAGGTAACCGCGCTGGTCGAAGAAGCGGCGGATGGCGCGCAGGATGGCGGCGCGCTTGACGAAGACCTCGCGGACGTTGCGCGGGGCGTCCGCGTGCTGATTGTTGGGAGCGGCGGCATCGGTGACGGGGCTGGCGCCGGGCTCCGGTGTGGGCAGCTCCTGCTTCTGCAGCGTGCCGGAGTTCATGATGAGGTCGACGTAGCGCTGGCGGTAGCGCAGCTCGACATCTTCCAGGCCGTGGTACTTGTCCGGCAGCGCGAGCATGGCCTTGGCAAGGAACTCGAGCGCGGGCTTGCCGGCCTGACCGGGGAGCCCGATGGGCTGAAGCTTCAGGGTGAGCTCGCCCGTTCTCGTTCTCATCAGCGTGCCGCGCACGCCGATGTGGTCGCCAAGATCGAGCAGCTTGTAGAGGGCGAACAGCGCCTCGCTCTGATCGGGGTCCGTGCCGATGTCGTCCTTGCGGGCGTAGATCTGTAGCCTTTCCCCGCCTTGCTGCAGATGGGCGAAGCCGGCCTTGCCCTGGGCGCGGTGGCTCATCAGGCGGCCGGCGACGGCGGCTTGTATGGGCTCGGCCTCGAGCTCCTCGGCGGCTTTGGATGCGCCGAGGGCGAGGAGTTCGGGGACCGTGTGGGTGAAGCGGAAGGCATTGGGGTAGAGGCTCTCGGCGCGGCTCAGGCCAAGGCGGGCGCCGATCTCGGCGATGCGATCGAGCTTGGCGACGCGGTCGGCGTAGAGCTTCTGTTCGTACTCGGAATCGAAGTGGGGCAAAGGAGGCTCGCTTCTTTGGCTTTCCGATAAGTATAGTTGGCGTGATGCGGGTTCCTGACATGATCGGCCGCAAGAGGTTGCTCACACGCGAAGGCCGGTGGATCGTTGGGTGGTTCGCGATTGTGGTCGTGTCGGGAGTCATCTTTGCGCGCGTTGCCCGAGTCCACATCGTCCCGACCAGGAGCCACGAAGACGCCGTGAAGCAGATCTGCGATGAAGATTGGCTGCATGAGGGGCGCGCTCATGCTACTGGTGGGTGCAAGTCGAAATGAGCAAAGACGATCAGGGTACAAACAAAGCCAGCGGCGCGCTGGGCGATCTGGTCAAGGCCGAGTCGATGATCCAGCTGGCGCTGGTACTGCCGGCCGCCTGCTTGATGGGCTGGGTGATCGGGACGGCCCTGGACAAGCATTTTCATGTGGGCTGGATCAGCATCCTGGGAGTGTTGCTGGGCGCGGTGGCCGGCTTTATCCAGATCTTCAGGACGGCATCGCGTTTCCTGAAGCGGGGCAACTAGCTTTGCGTTCCGGGGAGCGGCCCAGCCTGCTGAACATAACGAACTTTTCTGACGTGGACTTCCGCGCCACCATGCTCCGCGCGCTACGGCTGCTGCTGGCGCTCGCGCTGCTGGCGGCGGCGCTGGTGTGGTGGAAGCTGGGTTGGCACAGCGCGGTGCTGCTGCTGGTCGGCGCGGCCATTTCCGGCTCCGGGCTGTGGGAGTGGTTGCGGCTGATGACCGCCGTGATGCAGCGCATGAATGCGGGCGGGACAGCGCGTCCGATGACCATGATCCTGCTCGGGTTCTTCACGCGGCTGCTGCTCACCGTAGCGGCGCTGTATGGTAGCCTGAGGTTTCTGGATGGCTCTGTTTACGCGCTGGCCGCGGGCCTGGGATTGGGCATCTTTGCCCTTACTATCGAGGTTCTCAAGCTGGTGAAAGCGTGGACGGTGTAGCTGCCTCGGCGGCGCACCGGCACGGAAGGGGCCTTCCTCACAAAGACCTATGCCGCCACAGCTTCTGTTTACCCGTTTCCTGAATCACGCGCTCGCCGGTCCTGTGGACCGGACGCTGGGCGCGTTGCACATCGCGGTCGCTTACCCGCAGGCTCCGATCACCAATGCCGTGGCCATGGAGCTGCTGGTCTTCCTGATTCTTGTCCTGTACTTCATCGTGGTGCGCTCCACGCTGAGCGTGGAAAAGCCGGGGCCGGTCCAGCACCTGGCCGAGATCACAAACGAGTTTGTCTCGGAGCAGGGTGAAGGGATCATCGGCCACGGGTATGAGCGGTTTACGGGCTACCTTGCCGCGCTCGGGCTATTTATCCTGCTCTCGAACCTGATGGGGCTGATCCCGGGGCTGGAGTCGCCCACCGCCGAGGTCACGGTGCCGCTGGGCCTGGCGCTGGTGACGTTTGTCTACTACCAGTACCACGGCGTACGCGCGAACGGGCCGGCGTACATCAAGCAGTTCCTGGGGCCGGTGTGGTGGCTCTCGCCGCTGCTGTTTCCCATCGAGATCATTTCGCACCTGGCGCGCGTGATGTCGCTCACGGTACGTCTGTACGCGAACATGTTTGCCGGCGACCTGCTCACCCTGGCGTTCTTTTCCATCGTCCCGGTCGGCATTCCGCTGATCTTTCTGTTTCTTCACCTAGGTGTAGCGTTCATTCAGGCTTACGTTTTCCTGCTGCTGGCGGCAATTTACCTGTCGCTGGCCGTGGCGCACGATCACTAAGAGACACGAGTTCAGCAGACCGTACGGTCTTGGATTTCGCCGATGCGAGGAAACATCGGCGCGCAAGATCCTGCGGAGGGGCGCTCCCTCTCCGTGGTGCGCATTACCGCCGCATAGCGTGAGGGGGCCAGTTTGGTGAGCCTCAACCACCCACTGGCGGCGAGATCAACGGGAGCAAGGAGTACCACGATGAAGAAGTTGCAATATCTATTCATGTCCCTGGCCGCGATGCTGATGGCAACGCCGGCTTTTGCGCAGGCGGGCGCGAGTGCCCACCCTGAGAACCAGTGGATCCCGCTGGCTGCCGGTCTGGGCATGGCTCTGGCCGCCGGTCTCTGCGGCCTGGGCCAGGGTCGTGCGACTGCTTCGGCCACCGAAGCACTGGCGCGCAACCCCGGCGCACGCCCCGGAATCTTCATCTTCCTGATTCTCGGCCTGGCGTTCATTGAGTCGCTGGCCCTGTTCACCTTCCTGATGATTCTGATCAAGGTGAAGCCGCTCTAAACTGCGCTTACAGCAACGAAAGAGCCTCTGCAGATGCAGGGGCTCTCGTTGTTTCCATGAGCTGTGCAGCGTGGAACCCGGCCTGTTGTAAACTAACCGGAGCAGAGCCGGCTCCTTGGCTCGCCCATCCTGTTCGGCCAGCCCACAGCCTGCCACACACGGAGTTCTACACGGGTGAGTTGTGCCTCTTGCGGTATTTGCACGGGACAAGACCGGCCATGCCTCACTTTCAGGAGTAATGGAGAAACAGCTATGGCAAAGATTGCCAAGACAGGCGACCGCAAGAAGGTTATGGATACCCAGAAGAGCACGGATTGTCCGAAGTGCTCGAAACCCACGCGCATTGTGAAGCGCGTGAAGGATCGCGAGCGGGGAACACCGGGTGGTGTCTATATCTCCTGCTCCGCGTGTGACTTCTACGAGAAGCTGTAACGTCAACTTCATCCTTTTCCCGCTGGCCCGCCGTCCTGGCGGGCCAGTTTCGTTTCCATTTTGAGCTTGGTTGATACTCTGTGCGAAGGTTCCAGAGGAAGTGCTTGACGACAGCTGTTGGGTGGGAGCAGACTCCGTAGCGGTTGGAAGGAACCGGTCGTTCCCATGGCAGCAAGCAGTTTTGTCGTACCCTCCCCAGCAGGTCCCGCCGAAGCCGTCACCCCGCAGTACACGCGACCTACTTTTTTGATGTGCCCGCCGGAGTGGTACGGCGTCGGCTACGTCCTGAATCCATGGATGGCGGGCAATGTTCACCGTTCTTCCCGCGACCTCGCCTTTGCGCAGTGGAAGGGCATGTACAACGTGCTGCGCGGCGTGGCCGATGTCCGCCTGCTCCATCCGGAACCTGACTGTCCGGACATGGTGTTCCTGGGGCATGGCGGGCTTGTCCAACACGGCGTGGCGGCGCTTGCCAGCTTCTGTCATCCGCAGCGCCGAGTCGAAACCGACTATCTGCGTCGGTGGCTGCAAGCGCAAGGCCTGTTGCTGTGGGACACGCCGCGGGAGACCGCCTTCGAGGGCGAAGGCGATGTCTGTTTCAACGAGGAGGGAACTGCGCTGTGGGCGGCGCACGGTGTGCGTACGTGCCGTGCCGTGCACACGCATGTTGCTGCGGCCTGGCATGTGCCGGTGCGCAGCCTCCACTTGATAGATCCCAGGTTCTATCATCTGGACACCTGCTTTACGCCACTCGACGACGGCTTTCTGCTCTACTTTCCGGGGGCGTTCGATACCGTGTCCCGATCGCGAATCGAAGATGCCTATCCGGCGGAAAAGCGCTTGGCGGTGGCGGAAGACGACGCCCTGCGCATGGCGTGCTGCGCACTCAATATTGGGCACACGGTGTTCACCGGAGAACTCAGCCGTTCCCTGGCGCAGAGGCTCTTTGATACCGGCTTCGACGTGGTTCAACTGGAACTGAGCGAGTTCATCAAAGGCGGGGGAGGTGCCCGGTCCCTGGCTCTGCGGTTGAGCGACCTGCGTGTGACCCACGGACGGCTGGGGCGGTAAACCTGTTGTGCAGGCACGGCGGCATGGTACCCCTGAGGGCAGGGCTGGCACTTCACTTTGAGCAGGTTTATGGATTCGAGTGTCACCGAGTTTCCGCAAAAGCCGCCTGTGCTCCTGACGATTGCTGGTTTCGATCCATCGAGTGGCGCCGGAGTCACGGCGGATTTGCAGGTCTTTGCGGCACACGGCATGTTCGGCACCTCGGCGATCACGGCTCTTACCGTGCAGTCCACGCGCGGCGTGACAGCCATGCAGCCGGTTGATCGAAAAATCCTCCGCGACACTTTGGAGGAGCTGCAGGCTGACCTGCCAGCAGCGGGCATCAAGATCGGCATGCTCGGCTCAGCGGCTGCTGTGGGAACGGTCGCGGAGTTTCTCAGTGGCCTGAGCCCAAGACCCCCGACCGTTTTGGATCCTGTGCTGTGCTCAAGCTCTGGACGGTCTCTGCTGGAGACGGAAGGGATCGAGGCCGTAAAGACCGAGCTGCTTCCGCTTGTGGATTGGATCACGCCGAACTGGATGGAGCTCGGAGTTCTTTGCGGCTGCACGGCGGAAACCACGGCCCAGGCGGAAACTGCTTTGGACCTGATGGCAGGCATGTATCCGGCGTTGGGACTCATAGCGACAGCCGGGGATCGAGCCGAACATGTGGATTTGTTGCGGACGAGGAGTGGGCGGTTCGAACGCATTCCGGGGCAGCATGTGGAAACCACCTCCACGCACGGCACCGGATGCGCGTTTTCTTCGGCCCTGCTGTGTGGGCTAATGGCTGGCCTGCCCGTCCAAGAAGCGGTGAAACGGGCGAAGCGGTACGTGGAGAAGGCGCTGGCGCTGGCGCTCGGGATGGGTGGAGGCAGCGGCCCGATGAACCTGCTGTGGCCGCTCCGGCATGCTTCCTGACGCCGCGAACTCCTGTAAGGTGAAGAGGATGGCGACAGAACTGAAACTCACGGTGAACGGGAGGGATCGAGTCGTTTCTGTAGCTGAGCCGGCCACACTGGCTGCTGTGCTAGCCGTCTTCGAACTGAAACCGGACAGGATCGCCGTGGAGCTCAATGGCCGGATCGCCAGCAGAAAGGGCTGGGACGAAATGGTTCTTTATCCCGGAGACAGGCTGGAGATAGTGCATTTCGTGGGGGGTGGCAGCGGGGGCTTGAACGGGCGTAAGTAGGTAGAAGGAGCCCAGAATGAGAACCTATATCTCATGTTCGCGCTCAGTAGAAATGACAGGGTACTTCGCCCAATAGGAATGTCAGTGTAGAGCAAAGTGCTTGTTGCTGCGAAAGCTTCTTTTCGCCTCGGGAGTGAGACATTTCGTAGAATGGCTCATCCCAAGGCGAGCGCGGGGGACCCGGCAGCCAATTGGTCCCTAAGAACTCACTTTCGGCTCGATGCTTTGGTAAATGCTCGGTGGGCTCGTTCCAATGCGATGCACACGCGCTCCCTCTTGCCGTTCTCAAGGAGATACATGGGCAGGCGATCAAACCAGCGTTGAACCTCCCATCCTCGCTGGCCCGTTTCAACGAAATGTTTGATCGCGGAGTAAGGGAGGCGGCTCGATGGATGGTTTTTGCGCCTGTAGTAGTCGAGGCAGAGTTCTAGTTGACGCAGGTTGTTGAACCTGAACGTGAACGAACATACGTTGACGAAGTACGTCCTTCGATTATCGCTTCTCCTGAAAGCATGAGAGGACTTGGTTGGTCCGACTCTCGCGCCCAGCCGAATGGCATAGGCCGTTGTCCGGGTACGCTCCAGTGACGCGCCATAAAGCCAAAAGATACAACTTGTAGAGCTTGCTTCAGCTGGAAACTTGCAGTCTAGAAGCAAGGCCGTCGTTCGCCAATGGACCGTGTACCGTCCTGCCGCGCTTCTTGTAGCCGGTCTTCTCGCTGTTGGTCATGACCTTAGTTGC
>CAXTPR010000019.1:0-69590 GCA_964246235.1 uncultured Acidobacteriaceae bacterium | reverse complement strand
CAGCTGTGCTGAGGCGGTGGCGGCGAGTAGGGCGGCGGCGGGGTGGATCGTTCGAGAAGATCGCCGACCAGGCCGTAGCGGCCAGCGAGAAAGTAAAGCGTGTGGGCTTCAAAGAACGTGAAGTAGGTGCCGGTCAGCAGGAAGACGAGGTAGCCGTTGACGCCGAAGAGAAAGACGATCAGGGCGACGGCGCCAAGTATCCATAGCGCGGTCATGGGCACGCCCAGTGCGTGCAGCAGCAGGCCGATGCCCCAGCACAGCAGGCCCGCGATCACCAGCAGAACAAACAGCACAATCTCATAGCCAATCGCTAGGGCGAGATAGGCCGCAATGCCGAGGCCCAGCCGCACGCCGACAAAACCCAGGAACGCGCCGGTCTGCTGCCGGATGAAGGCGAGGGTGCGCTGGAATGCCGCGCGCGGCGACAAGCCTTCCAGGGCCATGGAGGGAATGGTGAACGCGGAGATGGTGCTGAGCAAGAGGTAGTAAAAACCCAACGCGAAGAGCGCGCCGAAGTAAATGCCGTAAAAAGTTGCCATGAAGCCAAATAGCTGTGCGGGCGGCAGCTGGTTGAGTGGGCCGCCCTGCATCCCCGCGGGAAGGTTCCTGGCGAGTGCGATGAAATCGCGCAACAGTGGGTAGAAACAGAGGGCGATCAGGACGAGACCGGCCAGACCGCCGAGACCCTTCAGAAGCGTCCAGGGCCGGGCGACTTTGCCGTATTTGCGCCAGACCGGAGCGACGAACTCCCCGCGGTTCAGAACGATATCGAAGAAGGCAAACTGCACCCTCGAACACAACCAGAAGAATACTGAATAAAGAGCTGTAAACAGCAGCGAGGCTGCGACCACAAAGGATCCGGCATGGTGGCCGATACTGCGGCCGGCCACAGGTGCGAGACCCATGTACAGGAGCGGAAAAGGCAGGAAGACGGTGCCGGCAAAGGATAGATAGGCTGTGGCGGCGAGCTTCCAGGAGCGGCCCCAGCGGAAGGGCGTAAAGAGCAACAGCCGGGTGCGGGCGATGGCGGGCGAAATTGCGTCGCTTGCGGAAAGAATGCGCATAGAGGTCGGAGGTGTTGAGCACATGGTAGCCGGTGCAGCGGTATCGCGAAGAGGAAGCGCAGAAAGAAGGCGGACCCACGCCTCCCAAGCACGGCATGCATGGCAAGATGGGAAGCATGACTCTGGCCTTCCGCTTCGGCCTGCTGGCGCTGCTGGGGCTGCAGGTGGCTTTCCTGCTGCTGCATGACTGGGTTCCGCTGGGCAGACTGAGCAACCTGAGCGCGGTGAGCGCGAGCGACAGCCGCAGCAGGTTGCTGTGGACGACGGTGCTGAGCGCGCTGCCGTTTGCGCTGGTCTTCGGGGTGAGCTGCGCATATTGCGGTGTGCCGCACTGGCCCGCATGGCTGAAGGCGTGGCTGCTGTGGACCTTTGGCTTGTCCCTGGCGAGCGTGGTGCTGGCCTGGTGGGGGCCGTACCTGCTGTGGCATAGTCCGAAGCGTGCGGAGCGCTACCGGGTGCGGTTTGCAGGGACGATGCGCTTTCTGCCGGAGCGGCACGGCTTTGCTCCCGACACCCTGCACGTGCTCTATCACCTGTGCATCGTGGCGACGCTCCTGATGGTGTGGATGCTGTAAGGAGTCTTCGCCTGCTGGTACGGGGCGGGGCGGGAGCGGGAATTGAGCCTCTGAGCTACATGGTGTCCGGGAGGTGTCCAGCTTAGAGCGCCGCGGTGCCTGGAGGGATTGCTTCCTCGCGGCGGTAGTCTCCGGACTTGCCGCCGGACTTGCGGAGCAGCACAATGTCGCGGATGCGGATGCCCTTGTCGAGCGCCTTGGTCATGTCGTAGACGGTGAGAGCGGCGACGGAGGCGGCAGTCATCGCTTCCATCTCAACGCCGGTGCCGGCGAGGGTGGCTGCGGTGGCGGTGATCTCCACACCGCCCACGACGACTGCTGCGGTGACGTCGATAAAGCTCAGCGGCAGCGGGTGGCACATGGGGATGAGGTCGGCCGTGCGCTTGGCGGCCATGATGCCGGCGAAGCGAGCCACAGCGAGTGGATCTCCCTTGGGATTCTGCGGGAGAGCGGCGAGCACCTGCTGGTTGAGCTCCACGAAGGCGCGTGCAACGGCCTCGCGCCGCGCTGGCGGCTTGGCGCTGACGTCCACCATGTGGGCCTGGCCGGCGGCGTCGTAATGGGAGAGGGAGTCAGGCATGGCGTTGAGGGTATCGCAGGCGCAGGCGGAATGCAGAGGCCTCCACTGTGCTTCGCCCGGACGGGGATCACAATCTCAAGGGGCTGGTAAGCAGCGGCTGCGGAGCCGGTGGGGAAGCCTCAGCCTGAGTTCCAATCATCTCAGCAGAACGCGAATCGTTTCACCCGCGCCGAAGGCCTGGGTTTCAGCGGGCAGCACGGCAAAGCAGTTGGCGCGGGCGTTGGCGGCGAGATCGCCGGACCCCTGCCAGAGGACCAGCTTCACCCTGGCGGAATGCCAGTCGCTGGTGAGCAGGGCGGGTAAGAATCGAGTGACGCGGGCGCCGCCACGGACGTCTTCGGCCAGGCGGGCCTCCACGAAACGCGGAGGCAGATCGGTCTGACCCCCAAGCGCGCGAAGCAGTGGTGCAACGAAGAGGCGAAAGCACACCTCGGTAGAGACGGGATTGCCCGGAAGGCCGAAGAAATATTGGAAGGCGCTGCCCGCGGGTGGTTGTCCGCTCTCCGGTGCGGACGGGGCCACGGAACGGGGCAGGCGACCGAAGACGAGGGGCTTGCCGGGTTGTATGAGGGTGCCGGTAAAGAGGAACTCGGCTGCACGGGTGGCGAGTACTTCCTCAACGAGGTCGTACTTGCCCATGGAGACCCCTCCCGACAGCAGCAGAAGGTCGGCTGTGCTGGCTTCCGCGATGCGCTCCTCGATGCTGGCGCGAGTGTCGCGGGCGATGGGAAGACACACAGGATGAGCGCCCGCTTCGCGCAGGAGGGCGGCGAGAGCGTAGCTGTTGGAGTTGCGGATTTGCCAGGGCTCGGGTTGGGTGTCGAGCTCGACCAGCTCGTCGCCAGTGGCAATGATGGCCACCTCCGGCCGGGCGAAGACGTGGAGGCCGGCCCGGCCGCAGCTTGCCGCCAGAGCAATTTCGGGTGCGGCAAGGCGCCGGCCCGTGGGAATGAGCTCCGCGTCGGCCTTTGCTTCCGAGGCGCGCGGAACGATGTTTTCGCCGGGCGCAAGACTGCGATCGGGAAGCAGATGCAGACTTCCCTCGTGCAGGGCGGCGTGCTCCAGCATAAGAACAGCATCGGCGCCCTCCGGCACGGGTGCGCCGGTCATGATCTCTACGGCCTGGCCGGGGGCAAGCGGGCGGCCAGTGTAGGGCTCCCCCGCGCGAAGACTGCCGACCACCGTCAGAGGGGTGGCAGCCGTGAGGTCACCAGCGCGGAGGGCGAAGCCGTCGCGGGTGGAACGGGCGAAGGGCGGCTGGTCCCGCTCGGCCCGGACCGGTTCGGCAAGGACTCGGCCTCCGGCCTCAGCGAGGGAAATGCGCTGAGCTTGCAGCGGCGGCCGGAGCAGGTGAGCGTGCTGCAGAACGACCGCAAGAGCGTCAGAAAAGGAAAGAACGCGCTCGGAAGAGGGAGACACGGGTTCAGTGTAGCGGGCGCGCGGAGAGGAAGGACGAGTTCCTACGAAGCAGAAACCCACCCGCGCGGGGTAGCGCGGGTGGGTTGGAGTGCTGTCGCGGAGCTGCCGATTCGCCCACTACTTCTTGCCAGCCTTGTACTTGGTCGTAACGGTCTGGCCAAGGCTGGCGAGCACTTCTTTGACCTGCGACGCGAACTTGCCGTCGGGAGCGAGTTCCAGGTACTTCTGGTATGCCTCCACGCAGCCTGGGGGAGGAGTCAGCTTGCCTCCGACAAGGGTTGATTTTCCGATGAGCGACTGGCCCTTGATGTAGTACGGATCGGGGCGATTGGGGTCCGCGGCAATAGCCTTATCCGCAGCGGCGCCAGCTTCGGTGGGGGCGTTATTGTTCGCCAGGATCGCTGCTTCATTGTTGTAGTACATGCCCGCCTTGGCCGGGTCCAGCTTGGCTGCATTCTCGAAAGCGCTCACCGCGTCGGGCGTCTTGTGCTGGGTAGCGAGCACGTTTCCCAGCTGGTTGTACGCGATCGCCTGATCGGGGGGTGTGGGCTTTTTGGACGCGGCGTTCAGGTCGGCCGACTTCTTGAATGCATCCGCGGCGCTGGTATAGAGCTTCATGGCATCGTCGTCGCTCACCACGGACTTGTGCTGCGCCGCGTCGTCGTGACCGAGATGATCGGCTTGCGCTTTAAGGGTGTCGCCATAGGTGATCCAGAGGATGGATTCGTCAGGCTTAGCGTCAGTGGCCTGCTTCATGGCATCGACGTCCTTGCTGACGTCACCATAGTTGGGCGCGGCCGCGGCGGCAAGATCGGCGCGCACGGTTTTCAACGTGGTGTTGAGCTGGGCGATGGCCTTGTTGGCGCCCATGGCCGCCGCGTTCTTGGCCTTGAACTCTTCGATCTCCTTGCGGCGCTCAGGGGTAAGCGAGGCGAGGAAATCAGCACGGCTCATGTCGAAGTCGAGAGTCTTCGATTCGCCCGCCTTCCATGTCTGCGGGATAGCAATGTTCGGGGTCTTGGGGTCGCCGATGAAATCGACCGTGTGGCCCTGGCGAAACAACACGACGTCATACTGGGTGCCGGGCGTGATGCCTTCCCCCTTGTAGTTGCCGTTGTTGTCGGTCTTAAAGGTGAAAGGGTACTTGCGGGCTTCAGGCGCCGCGGAGAGATCCGGAGTGAGCCTGACCTCACCATCCTTGATTGCCGCTCCGAGTTCGTCGGTGGCCTTGCCCTGAATGCTGCCGGTCGCCTGCTGAGCCCGGGAGGGAGCCGCGAGGAGCGCGGCTGAAGCCAGTGCCATCGCCATCAGTGTGTTTTTCAGTGTTGTCATGGGCGTTCTTCTTCCAGAGTGCGTGAGATGAGATGCGGCATCAACGAGCTGCGTATGGTACGGGGTCGGTGACGCCGGCCTGGGCAAAGGCGCGCAGCCGGAGCGCGCAGCTTTCACAAACGCCACAGGCCTCTGCCTCCCCCGAGTAACAGGACCAACTTACATGCAGCGGCGCACCGAGTTCAACTCCCAGGCGCACGATCTCATGCTTGCGCAGGTGAATGAGCGGTGTGCTCACGGTGATGGCGCCGTCGCGAGTGCCGGTGCGGATGAGCTGGTTGAAGGCGTCGTAGTAGGCGGGACGGCAATCGGGGTAGCCGGAGCTGTCCTGCTCGACCGCGCCGATGAAGACGGTAGTGGCGCCCAGGACCTCGGCCCAGCTGACGGCGGCGGCAAGGAAGTGCGCGTTGCGGAAGGGGACATAGGTGACGGGAACGCCGGATCCGGTACGAGGGGCAGGTTCACCGCCGGTACCGGCCCCGGCCTCCGGCTCAGCGTCGGGGACAGCGATGGCGAGATCGGTCAGGGCCGACCCGCCGATGCGGCGGAAGAAATCGGTCCGAAGGGTGAGCAGATCGCGCAAACCCACAGCGGCGGCGACGGCGCGGGCCGATGCCAGCTCGCGGGACTCGGTGCGCTGGCCGTAGCTGATGTGCAGACCGAAAGCCTCGAAGTCGCGCGCGGCCAGCGCGGCGCACACAGTGGAGTCCATTCCGCCGGAAAGACAGACAACGGCGCGTGAACGAGCACCCGTTTGGCCGGGAACGGCTGGCGATCCTGCACTCAAAGCGGACGGAACTCCGGGGACTCCGAGAGGCGCTCGGCGGCGGTCACATCGGCTTCTTCGGAGGGAATCTCAAGGATGCCCCGGGCCGCGATTTCATCGATTGCACGGACCTGGAGGCGAGCCAGAAAAGCGACCGGGATCAGGCTGTTGGCATTCTCGCCTTGCAGGAAGGAGGGGATGCCGGCGGCATCGAGAGCCGCACTGGCCAGATTGGCCTGCGACGGGTCGGGAAAGATGCCGATGGTCACCAGGGTGTCACCGGGGCCGCTCGGAAACGTGGAGGAGTCGCCGGTGAGGCGGTCCAGTTCGTCCTGCTGTTCGCTCATGAGGATTTGAGATGCGGGAGGCGAGGTACAAGATACGAGAGGAGGAGGGAGGAGAGATACAACGCCTTCGGGAGTCCCGCTATTTGAATTCGAGGGATTGCAGGTGGAAGGTGATCGTACCCCAGAACAGGCGCGCCTGAATCTGCACGGGGATGTGCCGGGGGTCGTCGGTGTACCAGATCCAGATGTGGCCGCGGTTCTTGACGATCCCTTCGTCGGCGGTGGGTTCGACCTTGAGGGTCTGGAAGGTGCCGGCGGGCGTCTTGATCTCTTCGCGCGTCTCCACCTTCATGCCCACGGTGACGGTGCGCATGGAATCGGCGAGCGGGAACAAGATTGTCTGGCCGACCGCCATGGGCTGCGACTGCGTGTAGAAGATGGCCGAAAGTGAGTCGGTGACGCAGGCGGGGATGTTGGCTTCCTTGTGCGTGGCGGTGCCCTTGACCAGGTTGCGCTCGTTCTGGATCTGGCGGCCGCGGCTGTAGTCGAAGGTGAGATCGCTGGCGATCTTGCGGCGGTTCTCCTGTATTTGCTTATAGAAACCGGTAGAGCAGCCGGTCTGAGTGGTGATGCCGGACTGGAAGCGGTCGACCACAGGAAAGAGCATGTTGACCGCGCCGACGGTGTCAGCGGTAGCGGAGATGCGTTCCACGCCCTCCGGGGAGGCGTCGAGCTGGAAAACGGCGGTTCCCGCGGTGAAAACACGCCAGTCGACCGTGAAGGTGAGGGTTTCGTGCTGGGGGTACTGGACGCCGGGCGGGGGGGCCTGCAGGACGGGGATCGTCACCGGCGCCCGGGGCGTTGCGGGCTTGGTGGAAAAGATCTGGGCAGCGGCAGGCGCCGAAGAATCGGTTCCGGCGGAGAGCAAGGTGAACACAAGGGAAGCCGCAAGACGTGCCGTACGCTTCAATATCACGGTCTCCTGCGGGAATTCGGCGCGATGCCGTTATTGGGAGCGGCCAGGCTGTGCCGCTCAGCCTGCATCAGCAATACGGCTGGAGACCTGGTCAGGACGCGCCGCGGTGCGCGAAGAGCATACGCAGCGCGAGAGCAGCATAGATGGTCAGCGCTCCGATAAGGGAATTGTACTCGCGGTGGTGGCGATACTGCCCCCAGCCGAAGCGGCTGGCACCGGCCACTTCGCCGGGGAAACGGGCGGGGGTGAGCCGCGGAAGCAGGCGGGGAACCTGATCCGCATATAGGTCGAAGGCGGGGAACGCGGAACGCAGGAACGCTTCTTCGCTGCGAATCGTGGGCCAGTAGATGACGAGGAAGAGCGCCAGGAGCAGCAGGCCGAGCTCCCAGCGGCCGGCGGCGAGCGCAAACCCAAAGGCAAGCAACACTGAGCCCAGATAGAGCGGGTTGCGCGTGTACGCGTAGGGCCCGGTGCGGGTAAGCTCGGCGTTCTTGCGGACGTATCCGGCTGCATAGCCGCGCAGCCAAACGCCGGGGCCGACCAGCAGCAGGCTGAGGAGCAACGTGCGGGGGGAGGGACGGGCGAAGACGAGGAACACGATCGCGGTGAGAAAGCCGAGCGGCACACGAATGCGGCGGGCGATCCGCTGCCACTCCGTTCGGTTGCTGCGGTCTGCCATTCAGGATATTGTCGCAAACCGAGCGGTGGGTTGCGCCGCAGCTGGGCGGTCGGATAGAAGTTGAAGTGCAACGGCGAGAAAGAGCTCAGAGCTTCCAGCTTCGAACTTGCGCCGCAGCGAGTTTTTCGGAAAGCGAAAGGTCCGGAAAGCGAAGTTCAGGGAGTGGAGACCTCTATCGCCGCGCCGAGTACCTGTTCCACGGAAAGGCGACGGAGACCGGGGTCTTCGGCCACTGTGTGCCTGTAGCTTGTGACCGATGTGGGGTCGCGCAGCACGCGGATGGGGCCAGGTCCCCAGGGGCCGTTGCGGGCCGGATCGGTAGGGCCGAAGAGAGCGACCAGGGGAACACCGAGAGCAGCGGCGAGGTGGCTCGGTCCGGAGTCCCCGCCGATGACGAGCGCCGCGCGGCGAGTAAGGGCGATGAGGCCGGAGATGTTGCTGACAGCCAGGCGCGCCGAGCCACTGCTTTCCGCCACGACGCGCAGGGCGGTTTCGTTGTCCTTGCGGGGAGCGGTGACGGCCACGTCGAAGCCTTCGCCCTTCAGCGCGCGGGCGAGCGCTGCGAAGCGGGCGGTGGGCCACTGCTTGGCTGCCCAGCCGGCTCCGGCAGCGAGGAGAGCCAGGCGGCCAGAGCCGGCTTCGGCGTCGGCCCAGGTATCGGCCCAGGGCTCGGAGGGGAGCGGGGTAGGGGCCGAGGGCAGCGCGAGTTCCAGAGCCTGGATATCCAGAGCTTGGCTGAGCAGTCCGCTGGCCTGGTCCACGACGTGGGTTGCGCGGCGTGGGAGCTCGCGGGTGTAGAACCAGGCGGCGGGCCGCTCGCGGGGGTCCGCGTAGCCCACCCGCACAGGGGTGCCCGAGAGGCGGGTGATCACCGCGGAGCGGAGCGTGCCCTGCATGTCGACGGCGATATCGTAGCGCCTGGCGCGAAGATGTGTGCGCAGGGAGGCGATGGAGCGCAATGTCGTCAGCGAGGCGGGCGAACGCGACCAGAGCTGGGTATCGGCAAGGTGGACACGTCCGACGACCGGCCCCGAGCCGCCGTCGTTGACGAGGAGTGGCCGCCAGCGCGGGTCGGCCACCCAGTCGATCTGCCAGTCGGGCCGTACTGCGCGCAGGGAGGCTACGGCAGGAAGCGCATGGAGGATGTCGCCCATGGCGCCGACCCGCACGATGAGGACTCTCATCGTTGGCCTTGGGCGGGCGGACGGCTCACGCGGCGGACTCCGCGGCGGTTCCAGCGGCGGCGTGGAGACAGGCTTCGAGGGTTCGGAGCACCGGCGAGGTGTAGATGAACTCTGCCTCAAGCTCCACGACGATAAGCGGGCCGACTTCGTCCTCCAGGCGGCGGCGGGCGGCGGAGTTCAGCTTGACGGCGTCCTTTTCGGTGGTCAGCAGGCCGGAGGCGCGGAGCTCACGGGCGAAGTGGACGATCTGATCGATCTCGTGAGCGCCGTAGTGCGCGTGGTCGCGAAAGGTGACCGCGTCGATCACGCCGCAACCAGAGGCTTTGAGCATGCTGACGAAGTTCTCCGGTCGGGCGATGGCGCAGAAGGCCAGCGGCCGCAGGCCAGCGGCGAAGACACCGAGATCGGCGGGAAAGCGCAGGGACCGGCGCAGCACCCAGAGCGGCGTGCCTTCGCGCAGGAGCAAGCGCACCGGCTCGGCAAGGGCGTCGGACTCCTCCTCGCGCAGAACGACCGCATCCGCACGGCGCAGCGCGGAGAGCGGCTCGCGGCGATTGCCGGCGGGAAGCAGGGCATCGTGGACGTCCGCTGCGGTAACGAGGGCCAGGTCGAAGTTGCGCGCGAGCCGGCGATGCTGAAAACCATCGTCGAGCAGATGCAAGTGGCGGCCTGGGGTGCCGGGCCAGGGCAAGTGCCCCTGAGGGTCAGCGTGTTCGGCATTCTGGCCAAACGCCGCCTCCGCGGCTTGGCCGGCCGCAAAGCGGTTGGAGCCTACCCAGACCGGCACGCCGGAGCGCTGCGCCAGCAGCACAGGCTCGTCGCCAAGAAGCCGAGCGGCGTCCGGCAGATCCGGATCGACGATGGATACGCCGGTGCCCAGGCGGCGATAGCCGCGAGAAAGGATGTCAGGCTGCCAGCCGCGCTGCGCCAGCAGCCGCGCCAAGGCGAGCACAACCGGCGTCTTGCCGGCACCACCAGCGGAAAGGGACCCAACGCTGACGACAGGCCATGCCAGACGGAGGGTGGACAGCAGGCCTGCCTGCAGCAGGCGCGCGTGAACTGCCTGTGCGGCGGCGTATGCGGGAACGAGCGGCCAAGCCCATGGCCGGTGGGCAGAGGAACGGAAGCTCACGGCCGCTGCACCCGGGTGTCCGTTGCCGGGCCATCTTCTTCCCGATGCAGCAGGGGCAGAAGCGCGGCGACCGTGCGGGCGGTTGCGCCCTTCTGCTGCTCCGCGACAGCGCGGCCCCGCTCCCCGACGAGGAGACCCCGGGAAGGCTCAAGAAGCAGCCCTGCCAAGGCGTGTCCGAGCGCACCGGGGTCGGTGCGCTCGAGAACGACGATGCCGTCGGCGGCCTGCAGGCGGGCGACGATATCGCGGAAGTTCTCGTAGTACGGACCGATCACAACCGGCACACCGAACTGCGCGGGTTCCAGTGGGTTGTGGCCGCCGTGTGACAGCAGGCTGCCGCCGACGAAGGCCACCGAGGCCATACGGTACAGGCCGGCGAGATCGCCGATGGTGTCGAGCACCAGGGTACGCTCCTGGATACGATAGCCGGGCGGCATGCGCAGCAGCTCGGTGGCGCAAAGACGGGTGCCGAACCGGGCGGCCAGGACTCCGGCCTCGACGAAGCTCTGCGGATGGCGGGGAGCGAGGACGAGGAGTACGCCGGGCATTTCCGGCCAGATGTGGGACTGAAAGGCTTCGAGCACGATCTCCGCTTCCAGGGTCGTGCCGTAATGCACCGTGCTGCCAGCGACGACTACGGTTCGGCCCGCGGCGCCGCTGCGAATGGCGCTGGCGAGAGCGGTGTCCTGGGCGGGGCGCGTGTCGTACTTCAGGTTCCCGGTGACCTGCACAGCAGCCGGCAGCGCACCGAGCTGCAGGATGCGGATGGCATCCTGCTCGCTTTGAGCCAGCCACAGCGTGACGTGCCGAGCCATCCAGCGGCGCAGGCGGCGAACTCGCAGTCCACGGCGGAGCGTGCGATCGCTGATGCGGGCGTTGACCACAACCACAGGGATGCGGGCGTGCTCGCACTGGTGCAGCAGGCGCGGCCAGAGCTCGCTTTCGACGAGAAGGAGCATCTCCGGCCGGATGACTCCCAGCCAGGCACACACCGCAAAGCGGAAATCGAGCGGGAAGTAGAAGACGCGCTCCGCACCGAAGCGTTGGCGGGCGAGCTGCTGGCCGGCGCGCGTGGTAGTGGAGATCACGATCAGCCAGCCCGGGCCCAACTCTTCCGACAGGGCGGAGATAAGGGTGGAAGCGGCCAGCACTTCGCCCACGCTGACGGCGTGCAGCCACACGGTTCGCTTGCCGGCCACGAGCTCGCGAAGCGACGCGGGCACGCGGCCAAGGCGCTGCAGGAGGCCCTCGCGGTAGCGCTGCGTGGTGGCCATGCGAAACAGCCACCAGGGTGCGGCAAGGAGCAACGCGAACAGCAGGACGGCGCTGTAGAGCAGCATCAGCGTGCGCCCCGAAGGCCCACAGCCGCTCGCGGTCCGGGGCGGGAGCGTGCGTGCACAGTACCTGGGCTTTGCGAAGGCCGCATGGGCAAGAGGATAATCGAGGCTGTATGCGAATGCGATGCAGGCAGGCCGGCCAAGCGGCCACCGAACAACACAAAACGGCTTCGAAAAAGCTGGAGCGAGGGTGCGCCGCGGCAGGGTTTCTGCTGTTGGCGGCAGCGGCGGCGGCCCATGCGGATAAGCCGCGCAAGCCGCCTGCGCCCAATCCGGCGGCGAGCTACCCGCAGCATGAGGTGCATGCGGCGGAGCACGTGACCATTGCGGTGCAGCCGGGTGACACGAAAGAAACTGATCCGGACACGCGGCTGGACTACTTCCATCATGGCTACATGCCGTTGCGCATCATCGTCACCAACGACGGCGATCAGCCGGTGGAGATGGACCAGGCGCGCATCCTGTTCGTGGCGGCGGACAACAGCGTGACTAACTCGGCCACGGAGGATGACCTGCAGCGGCGGATGTTCACCATGAAGCAGGTGCAGCCGACCAGGGTGCCGCTGGTGCCGATCGTCATCCATCATGCGCCGGTGGACAAGAAGATTGTGGCGGACATGGATGACTTCGGGTTCCCGTCCAGCACGGTAGCGCCGCACTCCACGGCTGCCGGCTGGCTGTTCTACGACGTCCGCGACCTCGACGAGCCGGTGCTGGACCACGCCGTGCTGGAGCTGCGCAAGATCCGGTTTGGCGGCTCGAACAAGGTGCTGGATACGTTCGAGATTCCGCTGAAGAAAGGTGACGGCAAGGAGCCGGGCGATGATGTGCAGCCGCCCAGGCCGAGCAACGATGCCGTGCTGCAGGGCGGCACGCCGGTTACGCCGGTCAACCCGTCCTCCAACCCGACTTCGACGAACCCGACCGGGGGAGGCCGCAGCCCTACCGTGACCACCAAGCCGTGCGACGACCCGCCGTGCACGGATACAACCAGGCCGCAGTGAGCCGGCTTTCTCACCTGACGCTGCGGCCAGCAGAACCGCGCGATGTGCCGACGATGCTGCGCTTCATACGGGAGCTGGCAGAGTACGAGCGCGAGCCCGAAGCCGTAATCGCCACCGCGGCCGACCTGCTGCGCGATGGCTTCGGCCTGGCGGCAGACGGCGTGAATCCGTCGAAAGAGGATGTGCCGCTACGGTTTGGCGCAGTGATCGCGGAGTGGCGTGAGGCTGCGGATGCCGAGGCGCAGGCGGCTGGCTTTGCGCTGTACTTTGCCAGCTACTCGACGTGGCTGGGACATCACGGAATCCGCCTGGAAGACTTGTACGTCACACCCGCGTTGCGTGGGCGAGGCGTGGGGCGGGCGCTGCTCGAGCGGTTGGCGGCGATCGCTGTGAACGAGGGCTGCGAGCGGCTGGAGTGGGATGTGCTGGCGTGGAACCAGCCGGCCATCGATGTGTACCACCGCGTAGGCGCGGCGGTGCAGACGGAATGGCGGATCATGCGGGTGGCTGGCGAGACGCTTCGCGCGCTGGCCGCGCGGGACGGACAGCCATGAAGCGGGTGCATGTGATCGGCGGCGGGCTGGCGGGGCCGGAAGCTGCGCTGCAGGCGGCTCGCGCCGGTTGCGAGGTGGTGCTGAGTGAGATGCGCCCGCTGCGCTCGACCGAGGCGCACCAGACGGCGGACTTCGCAGAGCTGGTGTGCTCGAATTCGCTCAAGAGCGAAAGCGAGAACTCCGCGCCGTGGCTGCTGAAGCAGGAGATGCGCCGGGCGGGCTCGCTGCTGTTGCAGGCGGCGGATAGGAGCGCGGTGCCCGCAGGACATGCGCTGGCGGTAGATCGCACGGAGTTCTCCGGGAGGGTAGCGGCGCTGATCGACGCGGAGCCGCGTATCGCGGTGCGGCGAGAGGAAGTGATCCGGCTGGAGGAGAATGATCCCGGCACGATCACGGTGCTGGCCAGCGGGCCACTGACCAGTGGGCCGCTGGCGGCGGAGCTGCAGCGGCTGACCGGAGCTGATCACCTAGCGTTTTACGATTCCATTGCGCCGATCGTGGACGCCAGCACGATCAACATGAGCCGGGTGTACATGGCTGCGCGCTGGGACAAGGGCACGGCAGATTACATCAATTGCCCGTTCACCCGGGAAGAGTACGAGCGGTTCGTGGAGGCGCTGGCCGAGGCGGAGAAGATCGAGGCGAAGAGCTGGGAGGCGCTGCCGGTGGATGGCGAACCCACCCATGCTGACGGTGAAGCCGTCCGCATGAGTGGGCCACCTAAAAATGGGTCACCCAAACCGGAGGTGATGCACTACTTCGAGGGCTGCCTGCCCATCGAGGAAACGGCGCGGCGGGGGCGCGACACGCTGCGGTTCGGACCGATGAAGCCGGCAGGCTTGACCGATCCGAGAACGGGGCGCTGGCCGTATGCGGTGGTGCAGCTGCGGCAGGAGACCCTGCGCGCGGACAGCTACAACCTGGTCGGATTCCAGAACTCGTTGAAATATGGCGAGCAGGCGCGCATCCTGCGCATGATCCCGGGGTTGGAGAACGCGACCTTCCTGCGCTATGGGCAGATTCATCGCAACACCTATCTGCATGCGCCGTCGCTGCTGACTGAGACGCTGCAGTTGAAGGCGCACCCGAATGTGCTGGTGGCGGGGCAGCTTAGCGGCGTCGAGGGCTATACGGAGTCGATCGCAGGCGGGCTGATGGCCGGGCGATTCGCGGCTCGGCTGGCGCGCGGGGATCAACCGGTTGCAGCGCCGCGCGCGTCCGCGAACGGCTCGCTGCTGCACTACATCACACATGCGGAGTCGAAGCGGTTCCAGCCGGCGAACATCACGTTCGACCTGCTGCCGCCGCTGGAGGACGAGCTGCGCAAAAGGATCCGTGACAAGAAGGAACGGCACAGGATTCAGTGCGAGCGGGCACTGGTGGCGTGGGATGCTTGGCTGGCACTGTAGATTCGATTTCCGGCCGGGTCTTAGGCGATGCAGGAAAGCGCTATACGGCGTCAGCCAGCGTGACAGCGAAGCGCTCGTGCTCATCCTTGAGCAGCAGGTCGGCCTTGAAACCGGCACTGGTGAGGAGAGCGGCCAGGCTTGCGTCCGTGAACTTGTAACTGCTTTCCGTATGGATGGTTTCGCCCTGCACGAAACGGATTGTCCGGCCTTCGATGTGAACGGTCTGGCGGGCGAGGCTCTCGAGGTGCATCTCCATGCGGCTCCGGGCCTGGTTCCAGCGGGCGCGGTGTGCGAAGCAGTCGAGGTCGAAGTTGGCATTGAGTTCGCGGTTAAGGCGGGTAAGAACATTCTTGTTGAACGAGGCGGTAACGCCTTGCGCATCGTCATAGGCGGCAACCAGCTCAGTGACAGACTTGCGAGGCCCGGTAGCAAGATCAACCCCAAGGAGAAGAGCGTCGCCGGGAAGGAGGCGGGAGCGCAGGTTGCGCAGAATTCCGGTGGCTTCCGCGGGCGAAAAGTTGCCGATGCTGGAGCCGATATAGAGCGCCAGAATGCGGTGGTGCTCTGGCCGCTCAATGAAGTATGGCTCAGTGATGTAGTTCGCTACCTGGCAAAGGACGCGCAGTCCGGGGATCGCGCCGCGCAAGTCGTGGGCTGCCTGCTCCAGAGCGCTGGGGCTGATGTCGATCGGCTGATAGAGGAGAACTTCCTGGTGCGCGGCGAATTCCCTTAGCAGCAGGCCAGTTTTGGAAGCGGTTCCCGCGCCCAACTCGACGATAGTCTGCGCAGCGACCAGGTGCAGGGGGAGCTCGGGGCCGTGCTTTGCGAAAATGCCGCGCTCCGTGCGGGTGGGGTAGTACTCGGGGAGTTCGGTGATTCGCTCGAAGAGCTCGGAGCCGCGCTCGTCATAGAACAGCCAGGGCGAGAGCGTCTTCTGCTGCCCTGCGGCCTTATCGAGACCGGAGAGCGCTTCCTGGAGAACGGCGTCACTCAGGGTTCCGACTTGTTCTGGAGCTTCAATGGATTCGGGTCGCACAACGCGGTCCTGCGCTTTCGGGGCAATGAGTCGTGAGATGTACGGGGTTTAATGATGTTGCAGATTCTAAGCCGGCGCCAATAGGGCATGTTCACGCCGTCAACTACGCAGGCCCGGAGAGCGCTGGAGGACTCCTCCAGCCGACGAGCTCTGGTGAGCGGACTACAGAGATCCTTCGCTAGAGATCCTTCGCTTCGCTCAGGATGAGGGCAGTAGAGGGGAGAGAGACTTTGCCATTGCGTGATGGGGGAATTTAGCTGGCTCCGTCGCGGGCGAGTCGGAGGCCGCTGAACTGCCAGCGCGTGCCCGGCGAAAAGAAGTTGCGGTAGGTAGCGCGGATGTGCGAGACCGGGGTGACGCAGGAGCCGCCGCGCAGGACCATCTGCGAGCTCATGAACTTGCCGTTGTACTCGCCCAGCGCTCCAGGCAGCGGCTTGTAGCCGGGATATCCGGTATAGGGCGAGGAGGTCCACTCCCAGACATCGCCAAACATCTGCTCCGGCCGGCGTGTCGCCTGTGTGGCGACGGAAGGGTGCAGGGCGCCGGAGTCGAGCAGATTGTTGTGAGCGTTATCGGGTTGTTGGGCGGCGACGAACTCCCACTCCGCCTCGGTGGGCAGGCGGTGCCCGGCCCAGCGGGCGTAGGCGTCGGCTTCAAAGAAGCTGAGGTGGCAGACCGGTGTCTCGGAAAGCTCCTCCAGCGTCTGCCAGCCGCGCAGGGTGAAGATAGACCAATCGGAGCGCGGCGAGGCGGCTGCGCGCGTGGCACGGCGCTGCCAGTAGAGAGGGGCGTCCCAGCCCTGGGCGCGGACGGCGTCCCAGCCTTCGGAGAGCCACAGCTCGGGACGGTTGTAGCCGTCTTCTTCCAGGAAGGCGAGGTACTCGGCGCAGGTGACCAGGCGCGAAGCCAAGCGGAAGGGAGCGATGTAGACGCAATGACGCGGGGTTTCGTTGTCGAAGGCAAAGGCCTCCACAGAGCGTGGATCGGGGGTGAGGCCGATTTCGGCGACGCCGGGCCGGTGCGGATACCCGGGCGATACGCTGAGCCACTCCAGCGGCGGGGCCAGGCTGAGCGTCTCCCTGGCGATCACGTCCCCTGCACGCTCCTCCAGCGGGAGATAGGCAGGGTGGAGCGGATTGGTAAAGAGCGCGTGCTTGATGTCGGTGGCGATCAGTTCCAGGTGTTGCTGCTCGTGCTCCAGCCCGAGGACGATGCGACGCAGGGCGTCATCCTCGGGCACCTTTTCGAGCAGATGTAGAATCGCGGCATCGACATGGCGGCGGTAGGCAAGGATGGCGTCGAGCGGCGGGCGTGAAAACGAAGCGCGCAGCTTCTTTTCCGGGCGATCGCCCAGCGCGTTGTAGTAGCTGTTGAAGAGCCAGCGAAAGTCCTCGTGAAAAGGCTGGTAAGCGGCCACGAACTCGCTGAGAACAAAGGTTTCAAAAAACCACGAGGTGTGGGCGAGGTGCCACTTGACCGGCGACGCTTCCGGCGTGGATTGCACCATCAGGTCTTCCGGGCTGAGCGGCGCGGTGAAGCGCATGGTTTCGCCGCGCACCCGGCGGAAACGGACAAGAAGCTTGGCAGCGGCCGTGGTTTGCTCGGTCAGCATGGTCTGGATATCCCCCCGGGGTGTGGCTTGCAGGATGCGACGAACGCCTGCCGGTCCAGGCACCCGGCAGGCCCTGGCGGAGGTACCGGCACAGCGTGCGGCCGAGGGTGTCCTGAGGACAAAGGTACGGCGAAGGCAGGTCCGGGTGCAACTCTAGCCAGACGGCCTGCGCATGGCACGGAACGAAGAGCTCCGGGTTTATCGTCTAAGAGGAAATATGGCATGAGGTATGAGAAGGAACGAAAGCGCTCCCCCGCACTGGCCACCCTGCTGATCGCGGTATTCCTGGGCGCGGGTCTTGCCGCGGTGTTCCTGCACAGCGCACGGACCGGAATCGCAGGACGGCTGGCGGGACTGATCGTGGGGCGGCCGCTGAACATCGTCTCCGCGCCGACGGTGGTGGATCGGGTGCAGCGGCTGAACCGGCTAGAGACAGTGGTGTACTCGCTGGACACGGTGGTGGAAGGCGCGGAGTCAAGCCCGGTGCTTCCGGGCCTGGTGCCGGACGCGCTCGCCGGGGACAGGATCCTGATGATCGTGAATGGGCAGACGGTCGCGGGTGTGGATCTGAGCAAGCTGAAGCCGGACGATGTGCAGATCACCGAAAGTTCCGCAGGCCGGAACATCCGCCTGGTGCTGCCGGCGTCGCAGGTGTTCACGACGGCCCTCGATGAAGCGAAGTCGCGGGTGTATGCGAGGGACACAGGGCTGTTCGTGAGGGCGGATCCCAACCTGGAAACGCAGGTGCGGTCCAAGGCCCAGGCGCAGCTGCAGCAGGCCGCGCTGAGCGACGGAATCTTGGACGCGGCCACGCGGAACGCGCGAGTGACCGTGACGAGCCTGCTGCAGGGACTGGGATTCGTGAGCGTGGATGTGCGCTAGGCCCTGCTCGAGCGTTGCTCGCTTCTGATCTGCTGCTTCAGCGTTTGCAACAGATCAGAAAGAGGCCCATTCCACCTGGCTTCCCACTGCGGGATGCTCTCCCGGCCGGGGTTTTGCGGACCGGCTGAGGACCAACGAACTCGCCAGCCCCGCCAGCGCGCGAGGGTTCTGCGTTCCGGAAGTTACCTCACGAACGGACTGCCGCAGATACGGGAACAGTTCGCCCGCGGTGACAATACCGTCGTGGTTGCGGTCGGCCGCGCCGGCGAGTCCCTTGAGCAGAAACCAGGTGAACACTCCGTGTCCTCCGCCCCATTCCGGCCCTTCCTGCGAGGTCTCGCTGATGTCGCTGGCGGTGAGGACGGCCTGCTGATGAATGGAGCCGTAGTGCTCGATGTACTGGTTGAACAGGTTGTTGCCATGCGTGTGCTCGTCGCCGGCTCGCCGTCCGGAGAATCCATAGCTGTGACAGGTGTCGGCAAAGGTGATCACGCGTTCCGCCTTGAGGATGCGCGCAAAGACATCCTGCATTTGCCACATGGGAAAGGCCGTCCCGCCCATGTCATCGCGTCGCGTGTCGCTCGTGATCAGGTAAAGATTACGAGGATCGTTCGGGTCCTGCGCACCGTGCCCCGCGATATAGATGATGACTGTGTCTTCCGGCTGCGGATGGGTAAGGAATGTAAACAGCGCGCCGCGAACCCTTGGCGCGGTGGCCTCTTCATTGAGAAGTAGCAACAAGTTTTCAGGGGCCACACTACCGCCCGCGGGTGATTGGAGAAACGTGGCAAACGCCCGCGCGTCGGCATCCGCGTAAAGCAGGTTCGGAATGGATTTTGCAGGATCGGTGTAGTGGGAAATGCCGATGACGACAGCGAACAGCTTACCGGGCCCGCGCCTTCGGGGAGGACTCTGGATGCCGGGCTTGCCCGGTGTGAGAGGTGTCAGGTTGCGATCTGAACTCCCGCCGAATGTAAGCAGAAAGTTGAAATATTTCGTTCGTCCAAACCGGTCTTCAAACTCTAGCTCTACGGAGTTTCGTCCAGGGTTGAAGAGGAATCCGCTCCCAGCGGCGAGGTCCAGCTGCAAGGCCGTGCCCTCTGCAAGGCCAACGCTCCGCATGACGGTGTCCGTGGCCTCCGTATTGACCTTGGTATGGATCTTTCCGTAGTTGATCCCCGACCCGCCGCGCGGCAGGTGAAGCACAAGCTGATGCACGAATTCAGGCTGCCCGGGTATGACGATGGATCCGTCACCCGTAACGCGCACCGCAAGCTGCGGCAATTCAAGCCAGGCGCTGGCGGTGTCCGGAGTGAAATCGCTGAAGCCTCCCGCTTGCCGCGATGCCCCTGCGAGAAAGACAACGAGGACGCCGATGCGAGCGCACCGGAGGGCGGCGATGCGGCCACGACGATGGATCTTTCCCGCGAAGCTCATTTGACATGGAAGAAAAGCTGGACTACCCTTCCGGCACATAGTACGCCGGGACAGCTTGTCGATGTGAACGCAATCAGGAGATGTATATGCGTGTCCACCGGTTTATGCCTTTCCTCCTTCTCGTTGCAACGCTGCTCTCCGCGCCGAGTGGCTTTGCTGCCGACAAGAACAAGAAAACCTCCGATAAACCAGCAGAGCTTACCGACTCCGACAGGAAGAAGCTCGCCGACATCGAGCAGCGTCCCGATGTCAAGAACCGGATTGAGTTCGATTGGCACGCACGGCGCCTGGAACAGCTGAGATACCTGTATGTCCTTAACACCCTTTCCGCTCGAGCCAACAGTGCTGCGGGACCTGAATACGCGTCATTCCTGGAACGATACGATTTGCTCTATTCCAACCCACGGCTGCAGCGGTATCTGAATACGCTGGGACAGCGGCTGGTGCCGAAAGACTCCCCCAACACCTACTCCTTCAAGCTGATTCTGAATCCGATGCCTTCCGCGGACGCCTACTCAACCGGCACCGTGGTACTGAGTACCGGGCTGGTCGCCATGCTCGATAACGAGGCGCAACTAGCCTATGTCATCGGTCACGAGATCGCTCATGTCGAGAAGAAGCATGAGTACGAGGCCATCCGCCAGCGCGTGCTCGAAGAAGAGCTCAACAAAGAGAAAGAGGTTGAAGCCGCGAAGAAGCGCGTTCTGCTCGGCGCGCTCGTGACCGCTGCCGGGGCGGGTATCGGTGCCGCGGCCAACGGGTCGAACGGCGCTGTTCTGGGAGCCATGGCCGGTTTGGGCGGCGGCTACGTGGCGGGCCGTCTTCTGGTGCATGACCGGACAACCCACACGGAATGGAGCGAACACAATGAAGACGACGCCGACGATACGGCCCTGAAATACCTTCTGGACCAAAGCTACGACCTGCGCGAAGTGCCCAAGGTATTTGCTCGGTTGCAGGGGGCTGCGGGGCACGACTCCCGGATAGGTCTGGGATTTATCGCCGACCCAGCCCGAATGCGCGAGCGCAGCGCACACGTGAACGTGATGCTTGCAGGCGATCTGAAAAACAGCATCAATACAAAGCTCAAGACAGACGGGCTCGTGGGGTCCACAGGTGAGTTCGCTCTCATGATGGCGGCGCTGAAGCGCGATAACGGCATTGAAGCCATCAACTACGACCTCTTCGACATGGCTCGCGACAACCTGGAGGAGGCCGTCAACCTGCGTTCGAACGATTCCAGCGCGCAGCTCTACCTGGGCAAGGTTCTTTCTCTCACAGCGCGCGATGAGAAGGACCAGCAGGAGGCTGAGAAGCACTTTCTGAAGGCGATCGAGTACGACCAAACACGCGGCGCTTACCCGGAGCCTCATCTGGAGCACGCATTGCACCTGATGAGTCAGAATGGCGACAAGGAAACGGTTCGCAAGGAGGTCGAGTCGTACGTTGCGCTTTACCAGCGGGAGCACGCCGGCGCCGTTCCGGGCAACATGCGCATCCTGTACGACTACCTGACCCTGAATGGCGATACAAGCTGGTACACAGCCCCGGCTGCCGTGGTTTCGACCCGCTATGTGGACCCCCTGCGAACTGCCCTCGGCGTCGGTCTGCAGTCAAGCGGGAGCGAAGTGGTTAGCGCGGCTACGGGAGCTTCGGCCCCGGTTGTTCCGGCCAGCACACCAGCTTCTGCCGATCCCAAGCGTCCCCCTGTACACAAGGGCAAGACGCCTTGATGCGCTTGTGCAAGCAACGGGCGTTTTGTGTGGCAGCGCTCCTGTTCTCCCTGCAAGCCCACCTGTGTGTTTGGTCACAGGTCGGTGTGGCGCCGGTCTATGACGGGAGTGGAGACCGCTGGGGACCTACTCTCGCGCAGTATCTGACCCTGTACGTGTTTGAAGAGCTGGAGGCCAAAGGCGCCTCGACTCTCCTGCTCAATCCGGGTGGCGTTTACACGCCGGCCGACACCAGCTGGCTTGTGGACTATGCGCAGGAGAAGCCGGAGATCAAGTATCTTCTCGCCACCACTCTGCAACCCGCGGCGAAACCGGAACATGGCAAGTGGACGCTGGAGCTTCAGGCGGAGTTACTGGATAGCAAGAGCGGAGCCGTGAGCAGCACCTGGAAGATCTCCACGGACATCAAAGGCAAAGACACGGACGTTTTTACCAGCTTTCAGGATCCCAACGCGGGATGGAAGTTCGGCCTGACCACGGGCTACCGTGAGTTCAGAAAGAGTCCTTTAGGCAAGGCCGCACAGGACATGGCCGAGCAACTCTGGGACCACCTGCGGAGCAGTATTTCGCCAAGCGCCCAAAAGGCGGCGGCTCCGTCTGGGAGCGGCTCGTGCCCCATGCATGTGCGGATTACCTACGGCTACAGGCATGCGGCATCCAAGTCCTACACGCTCCTGGTCAATGGATTGGACCAGTCATCCACAATACGGGATGGGGTAGCCAGCTTCACAGCGGAAGAGGGGAACACGTTAGTGCAGTTCTCCGTGCAGGACACACCTTACAAGCTGGCGAAGCAGGAGCTTTACCAGTTCTCCACCATGCACTCGTGCAGCAAAGGCACCTATGTCATCGATCTGGCGAAGAGCGGCGATGCGCATGACCGCTGGGAATGAGCCGCGCTCACGACCCAGCAAGAATGCTGTCTTTTCGCCGGCGAAAAGCCGCTGCCGTCTCGCTCAGATCTTGAGCAGGCGGCCTCTCCACAGGCGGAAGCGCTCGCCGCGCCATACCACTTCATCGCTCGCATAGCTCCAGACCCAGAACCACAGGCCGAAGCAGTCGCGCAGCGGCAGCAGCAGGAGGTCGCGGAGCACCTGTCCGTCGCGTAGCAGGCCGACACCCACTGTGAGCGCCGCCGCCACGCGCGCCAGAAGGGCAAGCGACAGCAGAGAGACGCTCCACAGCGCACCGCCGCTGCAAAGCACCGTGAGCAGAGCCCAGGGAAGCACATAGGTGACGCCGAGTCCCATATACCCGGCGCGGCGCGAATCGCGCGTGGATCGTGCCCAGCGGAGCTGGTGCTCGCAAAAGCCGCGGAACGAATAAGCGGGCACGCTGGTGGCGACCACTTCGTCGATCAGTTCCACACGCCAGCCGGCCGCGTGCAGTCGCGCTCCCAGTTCATAGTCGTCCGCCAGCTGTTCCACGAGTGCTTCAAAGCCGCCGATGGAAGCGAGCGCGGTGCGCGTGGTGAGCAGCGTGGAGCCCAGGCCAAAGCGCAAACCACGCTCCAGCCGGCGGGCGGCCAGAACTCCCGGCATGAAGTCCGTAGAGATACCCAGCGCCTCAAGCCGGGACCAGAGCGTGCCCGCCGCGACACCGAGATAGGGAACTGTCGTAAGACCTGTCTTGGCCCGGACAAGAGGCGCCACGACGCGCGTGAGGTAGCGGGGCGACACTGTGATGTCGCTGTCGTTAACCAGCACATGCTCAAATTGCGCGTGGGGCAGAAGCTGCGCCAGCGTAGAGACCTTGCCGTTCGTGCCGAGCCTCCGTGTGCACTCGAAGAGACGTATGGCGATGTTGGGATGCTCCACACGCAGGCGCGCGATCTCCGGCACGGCGGGGTCCTCAAGTGAGGGCACACCGAACAGCAGTTCCCAGGGCCCGGCGTACTGCTGTCGGCAGTGGCTCACGAAACCGGCGTACATGCGCGGGTCCATGCCCTTGACCGGCTTGAGGATGGAGATGCCCGGAGCAAAGGGCTCGGCCGGATTATCGGATGTCCGCGAGGCTGCGGCGGAGTCGCGGGCAAACTGACGGGCTCCCAGCAGGGCGAGCAGCGTGTAGGCGATCCCGGCCAGGGTCAGGCAGGCTGTCAGCAGTTCGGGTCCAAGGAACAGCGTGGCCATGCCTTCTAGTCTAGCGACTCACCCTTAGCGAAGCTTCACGCGTAGCGGAGCCTTACTCATAGCGAAGCCTCACTCATAGCGCAGCGCCTCGATGGGATCGAGATTGGCGGCTTTGTAGGCCGGATAAATGCCGAACACAAGGCCGATCGCGCACGAACACAGGAAGGCGGCGAGAACCCACAGCAGGCTCACGGCGCTGGAAAACCAGAACGCAATGAGCATGCCCACTCCCGAGCCAAGCACGATGCCGAGGACCCCGCCGACCGCGCAGAGCACGACCGCCTCAACGGTGAACTGCAGGAGAATCGTTCGCCGATTCGCGCCGATGGCCTTGCGCACGCCGATCTCCCGGGTGCGCTCGGTGACGCTGACCAGCATGATGTTCATCACGCCGACCCCGCCGACCATGAGCCCCACGGCACTGAGGCCGAACATCAGCAGAAAGAGGCTGCTGGTGATCTGGGTCCAGAGCTTGGTGATGGAATCCGCCCCGAAGACGGAAAAGTTATCCTCGGCTTCGTTGCGCACCTTGCGGCGGCGGCGCAACAGCTCGCGAACCTCATCTTCGACCAGGGGCCGGTTCTTGACCTCGTCGTACTTGACGCTCAGCCAATAGTCGAGAATCTCCGGGTGCAGCTTGTGGAAGGTGGTAATCGGGAAGTAGGCGGTATTGTCGCGTGGGTTCTCGCCTCCGCCACCAAAGGCATCTTTGACTTTGTCAAAAACGCCGATCACCGTGAAGGTTCGGCCTTCCACCTGCAGCTCCTGGCCGACGGGATCGACGGGCCCGAACAGCTTCTCCGCTGTGTCGTGCCCCAGAACGGTGACATCGCTGGCGCGGTCCTGATCGGTATCGGTGAAGTAGCGGCCCCTGGTCAGGTTGACGTCGTTCACCTCACGGGTACTCACCGTATCCCCTTCTTCGGAGGTGTTTTCGGCCTTGCGCTGGCCGAATTTGGCGGTGACGGAGCCGGCGTTGAACTGGAAGTTCGTGTAGCGCAGCGTGGCGCAGGCGGCAACGATATGCGGCAGGGTGGCCAGGGCCTGCTCGTCATCGTAGGTGAGCTGCTTGCGCGAGAGCATCTCGGTCGTCGGCCGGACGCCAATCACGGGGAAACGAAAGATCCAAAGGACGTTGGAGCCGAAGGAGGCAACGAGGTTCGATACCTGGCTGTTGAGGCCATTGATGACGGACGAAATGGTAATGACCGTCATCACGCCGATGACGATGCCGAGGATGGTCAGCCCGGAGCGAAGCTTGTTCGCGCGCAGAGTCTCGAGCGCCATTCGTACCGATTCCCGCTGATCGCTGGCTCGCATACCCGTCCTTTAGAACTCCGACCGCAACGCCACAATGGGATCCAGATTGGCCGCCTTGCGGGCCGGATAAACACCGAAAAAAATTCCGACGCTGGTGGCGACGAACAGCCCCGCAAAGATGCTCCACACAGCCAGGCTGGACGGAAAGCCAAGGGCTGCCGTAACGGCTTCCGCTACGCCGACCCCGCTCAGGACGCCGATGGCGCCGCCGACCAAAGCCATGGTGGCGCTTTCCAGAAGGAACTGCAGGAGCACATCGGCGCGGTGCGCACCCAGCGCTTTGCGCACGCCGATCTCGCGGGTACGCTCGGTCACGCTGACCAGCATGATGTTCATGATGACGATGCCGCCCACCACCAGCGAGATCGCGGCGATGGCGACGGCCACGGCTTCAAAGCTCCCGCTGATCTGGTTCCACAGACCCACCAGGGCGTCGCTGGTTTCGAGCGTGAAGCTGTCCTCTCCGCCGGGGCGGTCATGCCGCATACCGCGCATAATCAACCGGGCCTGGTCGCTGGCCTTTTCCATGCCGACCGAGCCGCTGGGCGCTTTGGCATAGATCGTGACGGTCTTGGCTGTCCCATAGGTGCGCTGGTAGGTGGTCAGCGGAACGGCCACCCAGTCGTCTTGGCTCTGGCCGAGCGTGGTCCCCTGCTTTTCGGCCAGGCCGATGACGGTATACGGCACGCCATCGACGCGAACCTCCAGGCCCAGGGGGTTGGCGCCCTTGAGCACATTGTCTTCGATGTCCGAGCCGATCAGGGCGACGTGGGAGGCATGATCCTCGTCGGCCTGGGTGAAGCCCCGGCCCTCGACAATATTGAGGTTCTGCATCTCCGGCATGAGCGAGGTATAGCCGCGCACGCCGCTGCCGGTGGAGGATTCGCGCCCATAGATCACTTTACCGGTCGTACCCTGCAGGGCCCCCACTTGGAGACAGTAGGTGCAGCCGCTCTTGACCGCCCGGTATTCGTCGAGCGAGATGATCTTCCGCTTGTTGTAGCGGACGTAGTCCTTGTAGTTGGAAACGAAGGCCGGCGACCGTGAAAGCGTGAACACGTCGGCGCCGTAGCTGTTGACCTTGGTGGCGACATACACATTGGCGCCGTTCACCAGGGTCACCACCGCGATCACGCTGGCCACGCCGATGACCACGCCCAGCAGCGTGAGCACGGTGCGAAGCTTGTTAGCCCACAGCGACTGCAGTGCAATCTGAAATGCTTCCTTCTTTTCCATCGCGGCGAGAACTTGCTCTCAAGTCTACCCCGCAGGCCGTGTTCGATGAGATTCGGCCGGTCACGTGCTCTCCCCTTGAAGAAAGAGACACGCCTGCGTTCTGGAGGTACGCAGGCGTGTGGACGGAGGTTCCGTGCCGAAGCGGAATGGCTGTGGCGACGGCGGCCTCATCCGGAGTGGATGAGCAGCCGCCAAGAAACAGGAGCACGAGCAGAAGAGGACTCAGAGCCAGGGTCAAGAAAGCGATGCAGCGCATGCGGTGGCCTCCAAAGGCAGCCTCAAGGCGGGTGTTTGCAAGGACGCGATAGCGACGGCGCGAGATGACCGGCTCCGCCACGCTTTGATATCAAATCAGAAGTTTTTCTGACAGAGCCCCGCATCGGTGCGGCGGGGTGGAGCTACCGCGCCGCTTTGCCGTCAGTGCGCGTGAGCCGGACCATGGTGGTGTCCGCCGGGGCCGTGGTGGTGATGGGAGTGCCCGTCGATGATCTCGGGCTGCGGAGGAGAACAGCATCCGTCTACCGTGGCGCAGCCTGTCACTTCCATTTGGAGGGTCGTGTGATGAATCCCGAGATGCTCGCGAAGCTCGTGATTCAGCCGATCCAGCACGAGTTCGCACTCCGCCAGCTGCATTTCCGTGACCTGCACGTGGCAGGCCAGCGCGTGGGACTGCGAGGTAAGACTCCATACGTGGAGGTCATGCACATCGATGACACCGGGCACGGCCCGCATGGCGGACCGAACCTTCTGCAGGTCCAGCGAGCGCGGCGTGCCCTCCAGCAGGATGTGCAGGGTTTCGCGCACGATTCCCCAGGAGCTCCAGAGGATCATGGCGCTAATCAGCACCGACAGAAGGGGATCGATCCACTGGAGGCCGGTAAGGCGGATGAGCAGACCGCCGACGATCACCGCGGCGGTGGAGATCGTATCGCCCAGCATGTGCACGAACACGCTGCGAATGTTGACATCGCCGGAGAATTTCCATAGCAGGGCGGCGATGGCGCCATTCATGAGCACGCCGGCAGCGGCCACCAGCATCATCAGCCTGGGCTCAACGCTGACCGGCTGCAGGAAACGATGAAGCGCTGCGATCAGCAGCCAGACCGCAACGGCGATGAGGGAGAGGGCGTTCACAAAGCCAGCCAGCACGCCGGCCCGCTGAAATCCGAAGGTGCGCTGGTCGGTGGCCGGGCGTCCCTGCAGCCAGACCGCCACGAAGCTTAGGGCAAGAGCGGCAAAGTCCGAGGCGTTGTGCCCCGCTTCCGAAAGCAGCGCCAGCGAACGGGCGCGCAGACCGAAGAGCAGAGTGGCCAGAATGTACAGGAGGGTGAGTCCAAGAGAGACTTCCAGGACCCTCTTCATGGACTTACCGGATTTCTGGTGGTCCTGCACCCTTCCAGTGTAGCTCCTGCCTCGGACGAGCTTCCTCTGGCCGGACCATTCGAGCCAGACGACGCACCGGCATCAGAGCCGGTGCGCGCGGCGGAAGGACCGCCATAGAAGAAGCCAGGGACGGTGAACGGCTGACCTATCTACTTCGAAGCCCACAATTTCTCCGTTGCGGACCGTCCACTGACCGTTCTTCTTGTTGTGCATCGGGCTCAGGCTTTCGCTTCGCCGTCAGGCAGCAGGCGATAGCCTATCCAGGGCTCGCTCTGGATGAAGCGGCGGTGGTCCACGCGCTCCAGCTTTTTCCGCAACTGCCCCACCAGCACACGGAGATACTCAGGCTGATCCTCGCCCGCCGGTCCCCAGATGGACCGGAGCAAGGCCTTGTGGGTCATCACGCGGTCGGGGTTCCGCAGCAGCAGCAGGAGCAGCTCGAACTCCTTTGGCGTGAGGTGCAGATCCTGTCCGGCGAGGCGCGCGGTGTGAGCGGCTGCATCCAGCTTGAAATCGCCCGCCTCCACCGTAAGACCCTCGGGTTGCGTCTGCTCGATTCGGCGCAGCTGCGCGCGGACACGGGCCAGCAACTCCGGCATGCTGAAGGGCTTGGTCAGGTAGTCGTCCGCGCCTTCATCCAGCGCGGTGATCTTCATCTTGTCGCCGTCGCGGACGCTGAGCACGATGATCGGGGTGGTTGCCACCCGCCGCACCGCTTCTGTCAGTTCCAGCCCGTTCATTTCAGGCATGGCAAGGTCGGTGATGATCAGGTCCGGGCGCTCCCTTTCGAAAAGAGTGAACGCTTCCAGCCCGTCGTTCGCGACCACCACGGAATAGCCGCTGCTCTGCAACGACGTCTTCAACATGCGGGTGATCTGGCGTTCGTCGTCGACGACGAGAATGCGTTTCAGTGCCGAGGCATTCGATGCGGAGCCAGTCAATGAGCCTCCTGCGTGACGATGTGAAGATCGACATGCGGCGCTTCGGCCATGAACTTCTGCAGCGCAAAGTAATACAGGTAGGAGCGAAGCCCATGGGTCGCGGACCGGCCCACGATGGCCTGGGTCACGCGATGCTCACGGATGTACCCGGCGGTGGTTCGGGCGGTATCGCTGCCGCTCAAGGTCACGATCTGCGCGCCCAGATTGCGGGCGAACTGCAGGCTGCTGTCCAGCACCCGCTTGCGCTCGGCCTGCTCATCGCGCTCGCTGGCCACATGCAGCACGTAAAGCTCCGCTGTGAGCGCCTCTGCCAGCCGCGCTCCGCGCGCGATCAGGTCGCGGGCTTGCGGGTTGGCGCTGATGCAGACCGCCACCTTTTCCGCTACCGTCCAATGCGAGCCGAGCCGTTTGCGCTTCACGTAGTCGTCGAGAGTGCGATCCACGGCGCGCGTGACACGCTGCAGCGCGAGTTCGCGTAGGGCGATCAGGTTGCCGCGACGAAAGAAGTTGGCCAGCGAACGCTCCACCCGCTCGGGAGGGTAGATGTCGCCGCGGCGCATGCGTGTAACCAGGGCTTCCGGCGTGACATCGCTGATGACGATCTCTTCGGCGCGGTCCAGCACCCAGTCCGGCACCTGCTCGCGCACGGCGATGCCGGTCAGCGCCTGCACGCGGGGTGTCAGGCTCTCCACATGCTGGATATTGACCGTCGCGAGCACATCGATTTTCTGCTCCAGCAGCAGCAGCACATCTTCGTAGCGCTTGGGAAAGCGGCTGCCTTCGATATTGGTATGCGCCAGTTCGTCGATGAGGGCCACCTGAGGCGCGCGCGCCAGCACGGCCTCGACATCCATTTCGGAAAAGAGCGTGCCCTTGTATTCGACTTCGCGTCGTGGCACCTGTTCCAGCTTGGCCGCGAGCTCAGCCGTGCCGGTGCGGCCATGGGTTTCCACCACGCCAATCACCACGTCCTCGCCGCGGTTGCGCCGGCGGATGCCTTCGCTGAGCATGCTGAACGTTTTACCGACGCCGGGCGCGTAGCCTAGAAATACCTTCAGGCGGCCATGGGAGGTCTCGGTATCGTTGGCGCGGAGCCAGTCTTCGGGGGACTTGCGCACGGGCTCCTCTCGTTCGGTCATGTCGTAGAATCCCCTTGATGAACTCGCGGCACGTGGTACCGGCAACGCGCTGGGTGCTGGCTTTCGGCTCTCTGGCCGGAATTGTAGTCGCCTACCGGCGCTGGGTGCATGTGAACCCCACGACCGTGGCCCTGACGCTGGTGCTCTTCGTTCTTCTGCTGGCTGCGCGCTGGGGGCTTCGCTACGCGGTAGCCGTTTCCGTGGTGGCGACGGCCTGTTACAACTACTTTTTCCTTCCGCCGCTGAATACCTTCACGATCGCCGATCCAGAGAACTGGCTGGCGCTGCTCGCCTTCCTCGGCACAGGTGTCATCGGCAGCAAGCTTTCGCAAAGGGCGCGAGACGAGGCGGAACAGGCCCGCAGTCGGCAGCGTGAACTGGAGGTGCTCTTCACGCTGAGCCGCGAGCTGTTGCAGACCGACAATGTGGCGGAACTGGTGAACTCCGTGCCGGCCCTGATCAACACGGCCGCCCGCGCGCAAGAAGTCGTGCTCTACCTGCTGGACGGCGACCGGCTCTACCAGGACGGTATCGCCGGAATCTCGGGGATCGAGATTCCCCATTTCCGCCAGCTGGCGCTCAGTCTGCAGGCGCCTGAGATCACTCCCGATGGAAAGGCGCAGGTGCCGCTGCGTGCCGGGGTGCGTCCGCGCGGCCTGCTGGTGCTCACCGGTTTGCAGCTGCCCACGGAGACGCTGCAGGCGATCGGCGGTCTGGTCTCTATCGCGCTGGACCGGGCGCAAGCGCTGGAAGAGGTCAGCCGGAGCGAGGCGACGCGCGAAAGCGAGCGCCTCCGCACGCTGATTCTCGACTCCATCACCCATGAGCTGCGCACTCCGCTCACGTCGATCAAGGGCGCCGCGAGCACCCTGCTTTCCATGGAAAGCGTGAGCCGGGAAGATCGCCGCGAGCTGCTGACCATCGTGGATGAAGAGGCGGATCGTTTGAACCGCCTAGTGGGCCACGCAGTGGAAATGGCCCAAATCGAATCACAGCAGGTCCATATGAGCTTCGCGTCCGTGGGTGTGAGAGACCTGGTCGCTCACGCCCGTGAAAGCTGCGCCGCCGTGGTGAATGCACAGCGGGTAAACGTAGCCATTCCTGCGCTGCCGAACGTCGAGGCCGACGCGGACATGGTGGGCAAGGTGCTCTGCAACCTGCTGGAGAATGCCGCCAAGTACTCCAGACCGGATGCACCCATCTTTGTTACGGCCGAGGAGCGGGACGGGTTCGTGTTCACCAGCGTCGCTGACCGCGGGGTTGGCATCGACCCCGCAGAGCAGAGCCTGATCTTCGACCGGCTGTACCGCTCCAGCAAGTCGAGCGGAAGCACGCCGGGCACCGGCATGGGGCTTGCGATCAGCCGGGCCATCATCGACTCGCATCGCGGCAGCCTCACAGTGACCAGCCAGCCGGAACACGGATCGGTGTTCACCTTCAGCCTGCCGGTTGCCGGCCGAGAGGTTTGATCGCGCCCGGGGCAGGGAGCCGATTTCAAGAAACAAGGACTTTGGTGTTACTTTCCGGGTTCCAATCGGGGGTATACTGCATCCCATCGACGCTCCGCCAAGGCTCCTTGTCGATCACTCCGCTCAGCGCGAGATCTTGCAGGTAGGTCAATCACGAGATGTCCTTGAAGATTACGAACGCCACCATGGCGCGGGTTGAAAACTCATTCAAGCAGCTGGCTTCCGCGGCGCAGGCGCTGCACGGCGCCTCCGACGATCTCAGCAAGGTCATCCGGCATCTCGACGCCTCGCTGAAGAAGCTCTCCCTCGGGGTCACGGCGTGGGTCCCCGTCAGCGGCCTTTCCGACGAGACGCAATACTGGACCAACGAGCTCGGTTACGCGAAGACGGATGGCAAATGGGGGCTCGCGCTCCGCGAAGTCACCGGCTTTCACCTGGATAACGGGGACGATTCCGAGCAGGTCTGGGGCTTCAACGAGGCTCCGCGCGCGCAGCGAGCCGAAGCCGTGGACAAAATTCCCGACCTGCTGGAAAAGCTGCTGCAGCAGACCCACGACGCGACGCGCGAGCTGAAAGAAAAGATCGAGCAGGCATCGGAGTTCAACGCGGTCGTTTCCGAGTTGACCCCGAACACCACGCCTCCAGCTCCGCAGCAGTGGCAGCGTCCGGCCGTAGGCGGCGAGGGGGCCGTTCGCCGAAGTGAGCCGGAGGCGCAGGCCGCTCCCCGGCCTGCCGCTCCGCGCCTTCGCGAAGCGGAGCCCCTGCCGGCAGAAAGGCAGCCTGCCGCTGCGGCGCCGCAACAGGCGGCGCGTCTTCGCGATCCGGAAGCGCGGCCCTCGGGGCCGGTGGCCACGGCGGCTGGGTCTGCGCCGGCGACTCCGCGTCCGCTCCCTGCGGAACGGGTCCTCTAGTCCTCGGGAAATCGATGGAAGCTTGTCCTGTGAAAAGCGCTCCCTGGCTTTATAGGACGATTCCGCAGGTCTTCCTGTCGAGTAACCACAGGCTGCAGGGCAACGCATAGGACTGAGAAATGGCTAGACGGAAATTCGTTCGATTTCAGGCCGTGAGCAGGACCTCGGACTCCTATCGCCGGTCCGGCGGTGCCGAAGGTCAAGGTGCGGACGGTGGATCGCTGCAATTGGGCGAATCCGGCCATGAGTATCGCCACGAATATGCTTATGAGACCTCCTGGGTGGAGATTTGCGAAGGTGACTCACGCGCCGACCAGGATCGCCGCCTGAACATCCTGCTGCGAGCAGTAGGCGCGGACCTTGCCCCGCAGTTCGAGTGGGTGGCCGAGACGGATACCATCCAGACCTACGAGCATCGCGTCACGTATCGCTACCTTCACATCGATGGCGTGACGGGTGAATTCTGCGACCAGCAGCGGATTCCTACCTCCCGTGAGCGGGCGCTGGCTTATGCGCTGCCGCGCTCTGAAGGATCGACCTTCGAGCTGGCGACGACAAACCTTTCCTTCGAGCTTCTTCTGGGAACGTTCCTGCGCCGTGGCAGCTCCGGTTTGTACTCCGAGTCTCCGGGGTCGTTTGCTGCGAGGTTCGAGCTCTCCAAGTCCGTTCGCTGGATGCGCGTTCTGGCTCAGGTTTACCAGCGGATCTGGATGAAGATGCTGGCAAACCGCGAACGCAAGGACATCGAAACCGGCTCACGGGAGCGGCAAGGGTCCGGGGCGGCACCGCGGGGTGGCTCGGAGGAGAACGAGCTGTGCCTGGCGGCTTTCACGCGTAGAGCTGCCTGAGAGACGATCTGTGTCCGGGGACTACTCACGCGCAGCATTAGCGAACGATGTACCCAGGCAGGGATCGCTCTAGGAGCGCTCCGCAGACGCGCTGTACCGTTAGCTCAACTCGCCAGCCAGGAAGTGACGGCAGCGAAGTGGGGCTTCTCATGTACGATCTCTGCGTCTTTTTCGGCTTTGTCGCGATTGTCTTATCGCCCTGCGTTGTGGCTCGTTTCGCGCGTGCGGACCGGGAAGAGCGGGGTGGGCGGCGGCCTCTGCCTCTCCCTGTGCCAAGCAGCACACAGCCCCGGAAGCCGAAGCGGCCCCTCATCCTGGACCCTGTGCGGCGAAAGGCTGCTGTGCCGTCCGCGCGTACCTCAGGGTTGCACACACCCTTTCCTCCCAGAGCTTCACGGACGCGGCAGGCGGCCTCGGCACTATTCATCTCCCCGATCCGCCGCGATGCTGCCACCCGGCCGGAGCACGCGCGCCGCTTGCGGAAGAGTCCCGCAGCTTTCTCCCCGTCCCGCCGTTCGGGGTCGTCGTCGATCTTTATCGCTCCGGTGCGTCGGGAAGCGGCAGTGCGGCCTCGGATTCGGAGATTGCAGGCTCTCATGCCCGCCGCGCTGGGCTATCTTCCTGGCGCACGGGCGGTCTTCACCGGCCCCCCCCGCCGTGCCTCAGGACGAATCTAGCGCAGCCGCTGCCATCTCCAGCGTGCAGGTCTACCCGTCGTCGAAAATGTCCTCAATGCGTAGCTTGAAGAGCCTGGCGATCCGGAAAGCCAGCGGCAGCGAGGGGTCGTAGCGCCCGGTTTCCAGTGCATTCACGCTTTGGCGCGAGACCTCCAGCTGCTCGGCAAGAAAGGCCTGGGACCAGCCGCACTCGGCCCGCAGTTCGCGTAGATGGTTTTTCATTCCCGCACTCCGCGATTCTGTGCCCACTGCACCAGCTGGGTGATGCCCATGGCGACCATGAACACGACAAACCCCACAAAGGGAGGGATGGCGGCCGCCCCGGCGAAGGCCCGGACAAAATCGTTCACGACGAGCATGCCGAGCAGCGCCGCAGTGCCGACGAGGATCGCACGAATCGTCAACAGGCGCTGGTACTCGTCCTTCTCCTCGCCCAGGTACGTGCCCATGCGGGCCAGCAAGGCAATGATGAGGACCGCCGGGAGCATGGAAAAGAAATAGGCATGCCAGCCGCGCACATGGCCATGCCTGACGAACCACGCCACGGCGTAAACGGCAATCAGGTAACCGGCCATCAGGCGCAGAACGTCCCGTTCGTAACGCCTTTTTGCGGGGGAAGATGAACCACAAGCCAACATCTTTGACACCCCCTGGTGACAAGGACACTTTACGTAAAGGAAACTTGTCGTGTCAAGTATGCTTATCACTTTAAATGAGGTCTTAGGGTGTGAAGTGCTCTAGGCTGGAAGGCAGCCATGAATGTGAACTTCGCGGAACGCGCGCATAACCACAACTGGAAGTTGGACCCGATCGTCCGCTCGCTGCTGGATACGGACTTCTACAAGCTGCTTATGCTGCAGTTCATCTGGAAGAACTTCGCGCGGACACGGGCGACGAGCGAGGTGCACAACCGGACCGTAAAAGTGCGGCTGGCGGACCGCATTCCCGCCGAGGCGCTGCGGGAACAGATGGAGCATGTGCGCGGGCTCAGGTTCCGGCGGTCGGAGCTGGTGTGGCTGGCGGGCAACACGTTCTATGGCGTTCGACAGATTTTCGAGCACGGTTTCCTCGACTGGCTGGAGCACGGGTTTCGGCTGGGCGAGTACGAGATCGGCGAGCAGGACGGTCAGCTGAGCCTCCACTTCAGCGGCCTGTGGACCGAGGTCACGATGTGGGAGGTCTATGCGCTGGCCATCGTGAGCGAGATGAAGACGCGGGCAGCGCTGGCGGAACTAAGCGAGCTCGAGCTTGACGTGCTGTATGCGCGCGCCAAGACGCGGTTGTGGGACAAGATCGAGCGGCTGCGGCGGGTGGACGGCCTGAGGCTCTCCGACTTCGGGACGCGGCGGCGGCACAGCTTTTTATGGCAGGAGTACGCCGTGGAGGCGTTGGCGTCCGCGCTCGGGCCGGGGCTGACGGGTACCTCGAACACGGCGCTCGCATACAAACACAACCTGGAAGCGATCGGCACGAATGCGCATGAGCTGCCCATGGCGATGGCCGCGATGGCCTCGGCCGGCAGCGACGAGGACTTGCGGCAGTCGCAATACAAAGTGCTGGAGCTTTGGCAGCGCAGCTACGGCGGCGAGCTGCTGGTGATGCTGCCGGACACTTTCGGAACGACACAGTTCCTGGAAGGCGCTCCCTCCTGGACGGCACGCTGGACGGGCGAGCGCGCGGATTCCAAGGACCCGTTTGCGACCGGGGATGAGTACATCTCCTGGCTGGAAGCCCATGGACAGAATCCGGCAAGCAAGCGGTTCATCGCGAGCGATGGCCTGGATGTGGACGACATTGTGGCGTTGCATGAATACTTCAGCGGGCGCATCCGCTTTTCGGCCGGCTGGGGCACGCTGCTGACCAACGACTTCCGCGATTGCCACCCGCGCGGCGAGCACACTTTCGAGCCGATCAGCCTGGTGTGCAAGCTGACCAGCGCCGATGGCGTGCCTACGGTGAAGCTTTCCGACAACCCAAACAAAGCGACGGGACCGGCCGCGGAGGTCGAGCGCTACCGGCGGGTATTCGGGTCCCCGGTGCTGGAAGAGCACGCTGTTCTTGTGTAGCGGCCTCCGTGCGCCGGGAAGGAAGGGGCTCTTCGAAGGAATCCGAGGAGGGGCTCGGCGCATCCGCGATAGACTTTCAGTTGATATGGCGACGAAACAGGAACTCCTCAACAAGCAGATTCAGCACATCGACATCACCGAGCACAACGTTGTGCCGCTGGTCGATGCGATGGCCTCAATGGCCTACAGCTCGCGCGACCTGGCGCGGGCCGCGAACATCTACGACATGATGCTGCGCGACACCGAGTGCGGCGTGATCCTTTGCCTGGCGGGGTCGCTGATCTCGGCGGGTCTGCAGAAGGTCATCGTGGACCTTGTGCGCAACCACATGGTGGATGCGATCGTTTCGACCGGTGCGAATATCGTGGACCAGGACTTCTTCGAGGCGCTCGGCTTCCGGCACTACGTAGCCGGTGACGAGTACAAGTACGGTGGCGGCGATGCCGAGCTGCGCGAACTGATGATCGACCGCATCTACGACACGTTCATCGACGAAGAAGAGCTTCGGGTGTGCGATGAAACGACCGAAACGATCATCAACTCGCTTGAGCCGCGCTCCTACTCTTCGCGGGAGCTGATCCGTGAGATGGGCCGCTACTTGAAAGAGAACGGGCGGACGCCTGAAGCCGGCGCGAGCGACTCAATCATTCTGGCCTGCTACGAGCTCGATGTGCCGATCTTCTGCCCGGCCTTCTCAGACTGCTCGTTTGGCTTCGGCATGGTGGCGCACCAGCATGCGAGGCAGGGCAAGGCGATGGTCTCCATTGATTCCGGCAAAGATTTCTACGAGCTCACCCAGATCAAGATTCAGAACCCGACGACTGGGCTGCTGATGATCGGCGGCGGCGTGCCCAAGAACTTCGCGCAGGACATCGTAGTGGCCGCGGACATTCTGGGCGTGGAAGCCTCCATGCACAAGTACGCGATCCAGATCACGGTAGCCGACGCGCGCGATGGTGCGCTCTCGGGCTCGACGCTGAAGGAAGCGAGCTCCTGGGGCAAGGTGGACTTGACCTATGAGCAGATGGTGTACGCCGAAGCGACAATCGCGTTCCCGCTGATCGCGGGGTATGCCTTCCACAAGCAAGCGGGGGCGGCGCGGACGGGCAAAGCGTTTGCCGCCAAGCTGGAGCCCGTGACGGCGTAGCAACGGGAGCAGGGAATCGGAAGAAGGCGGTGAGGACGCCAAGCCTCGCCGCTTTGTTATCTGTTCCTCCCGGGCGGAGCACAGACTCCTCTGCACGGGAACCACATCAGCCATCGATGGCGGTGATCAGGCCCTGAATGCCATTGCCAATAGCAGAAGTATTCAAGCTGGCAATGGAAGCGCCGAGAACGGCTGCCGCGGTTGCAATCTGCAGCACCTTGTCAGTGAGCTGTATCGTCTCGATGGCCTCTTGCGCTTGTGCGGTGACGCTCTCGATCTGCTGCACTGTGGCATCCAGATCGGCCTGCTCCATGGCGATGCCCATGGTGATGAAGTTCGTGGAGTATTGAAGGCATTGAAACTGCTGATTCTGCAGCTTGGCCTGTTCCGAGTCGGAGAGGGTTCTCGCGTTCGCGATTCGGAAGTCACCGATCGCAGCGGCGATATCGTGAAAAACCTGTGCGAGTGCCGTTATCTGATCCTGCGTCAACATTTGATTTGCCATAAGGGACTACATCGCGTCCTTTCGTAAAGAATCGATCGCTTCAGATATCTCTTGTGCGGGGCCGGCCAGATCCTGGACCAATTTCTTCGCTGCGGCCTTATCGAATCCATTGCGCTCCGAATCGTGCAAGAGCTTGGTGTGAGCTTCTCCAAGGGCCAGCATCAGCTTGCGATAGCTCTTGGCAGCATCTTTGCGCCTGGCCTGCTCGGCGAGGGCCTTCTGGTACTGGTTCAGAAGGAGGAGAGCCGATGGGCTCGAAGAGTCTCGAGTCAATGGAATCTCGTAGTACGTCTTCAACGCGATATCTTCATTGCTGAGAAGCCCAAGATATGAGGTGATCGCCGGCAGATCGCTGCCCGGAGCGACCTGGTTCGCCAAGCCACGAGTCAGGCGTTGTACTGCCGGCTCAGCCTCCCAGAGCAGCTGCGCGATCTTCTTTTCCCGGTAGCGAAGCGTCACCAGTTTGGTGATATCTGCAGCGATGGTCCCCGCGTCCTTCGCCATTTCCAGTTGGGTAGCCGAGAGTGCGTTGCTGTCGAAGGTGGTATCCAATGAAGGCGCCGCCTTTTCGAAGCCTGTGGCATCTGTGTCAGCGAGCGTGCCCAGGGCGTCGAAGTAGTCCAGTAGCAGAGACTGTTCCTTGAGGATGTTCTTGCCCAGCTTCTCCAGGTCGGCGGCATTCTTACAGGGTAAAAAGGCAGCCGGAGGCGGCGGGAACCCGGCGTAGCTGTTGGCTCGGTCGCAGCTCCCTTTGAAGTCGGCAGCAATGGGTATGAGAGCCGGCTTTGCAGTATCCGCCTCCTTCGCGAGCTCCTTCACCTGGTTGAGGTCTGTGCAGCCCGGTAACATGGGCAGCAGCAAAAGGATTGCTAAAGATCGAATTGCCGCAGGAAGGCGGGACCTGCGTATCAAGGCAAGTTGAATCATGGAGCACCTTCTGCTCAAAAATGACGAACAGGCCCGACGTCTATTCACAAGGGGCAGGCGGCCCGGTTCTGCGGCGTCTCCAAAGGCGTGTGGACAAGTGGAGTCACTGTATCATGCAGCCGCACGCAACAGGTTGCGATTGCGAAGCTGGCGGAGGATCTGCTCGACGGACCAATCGAGCGACTCGCAGCCGGAAACGGTGAGCGAAGCGCCTTTCCGGGAGGGCAGAACGAACTTTTCCGCCATGGGCTGCGCGGTCATCAGAAATTGCTCGCGTACCGACTCTTCCGTGCGGCCGCGCTCGCGCACGTCGCGGTGGATGCGGCGCAGGAGGCAGACGTCATGCGGCGCGTCGACATAGACGCTGAAGTCGTAGAGCTCGCAGAGTTCCTGGTAGTGCAGCGCGAGAATGCCTTCGACCACCACGAAGTTCGTCGGCGTGACAAGATCGAACTGTCGCGGAACGCGCGAGTGCGTGCTGAAGTCATACACTGGACGCTGGATGGTCTGCCCGGCGCCAAGGCCGCGCACGTGTTCGATAATGAGCTCGCTTTCGAGCGAGTCAGGGTGATCGAAGTTGCGCTTGTGACGCGCATCCAGGGGGAACTGGCTTAGGTCGCGATAGTACAGGTCAAGCGGGAAGAGCGTGGCATCGAGCTGATGGGCAAGCTCCTTCGCCAGGGTCGTCTTGCCGGAGCCGGAGCAGCCGGCAATGCCGATCAGAACAGGCTTTTGCGGGAGCGAAGCTGGCGACGGGCTCACTGCGACAGTGTACGGCGCAGCGGTAGCGTGTGGGCGAACGCGTTACGGCGCGCTTGTTTGTCGCCGCGGGGCGATTGTCATCTCATGGTGAGCAGCCGGTCTCGTACCAGTTCTGACCGGGGCACGCGCCGATGACCTCATCCCGATCCCAGATGGAAGGCGTGTTTCTCGCCATCGCCGCGTTCACCTGCTTTGTGCTGGCGGACACGTGCATCAAGGCGGTAGGCGCCTTCCGTCTGCCTGCCTATGAGGTCATCGGCTGCGTCGGCTTGTTCGAAGCCGTGCTGTTGAGCGTGCAGGCTGCTTTGCGTGACGGCATTCGCACCCTATGGCCAAGGAATCCCGCGCGGCCGCTGCTGCGATCCGGGCTGGACCTCCTGAACAACCTGTGCGTGGTGATCGCGCTGCGGCATCTGCCGCTGGCGATGTTCTACATCCTGGTGTTTCTCGCCCCCGCGGTCACCACTCTGCTGGAAGCCGGCTTTCTGCACGAGCCGCTAGGCTGGAAGCGGTTGCTGGCGGTGGCGACCGGCTTTGCCGGTGTGGTGGTGGCCGTCAATCCATTCGGCAGCGCGCGGGTGGGCGACCGGACCGGTTATCTCGCATGTCTGGTATGCGTGGCGTGCTTCTCGGCGAACATGGTGTGGTCGCGCCGCCTCACGCAGGACGAACGCCCGGAGAGCCTCACGTTCTTCTCCAGCCTCCTGCAGAGTGCCGCTGGGCTGATGCTGGTTCTGGGTCACGGTGTTGCGCTCAGCACGCGCTCCACGAGCCTGCTGGCAGCGACGGCCTCTATCTCGGTCGTCGGCAGCCTGTGCTTCTTCGTCGCGCTGAAGCGGTCGTCTGCAGCGACTGTGTCGCAATACCACTACACCCAGTTGTTGACCGGAGCGCTGGTTGCGTACGCGATCTGGCGCAAGAAGCCGACAGCGTTCATGCTGGCCGGTGCGGTGTTGATTGTGCTTTCCGGCTGGCTGGCAGCCGATCTGGCTCGCCGCGCTCCGCTGGTGCAGCCCGAGCTTTAGACCGCCGCCGCGATCTGCGGAACCAGTGCCGTCAGCAGAGCCGTGAACTGCGCTTCCGCCCGCTTGCCGATAGCCATGACTTCCTCGTGATTGATGATCTCGTTCGAAACCCCCGCCGCCGGGTTCGTCACCAGCGACAAGCCGAGCACCTCCAGTCCCATGTGCCGCGCGACGATCACTTCCTGCACCGTGCTCATGCCGACCAGGTCCGCCCCAAGAGCGCGGAAGGCACGAATCTCCGCGGGGGTCTCATAGCTGGGGCCGAGCACGGCAAGGTACACGCCCTCGGGAAGCGCAAGGCCCTGCCTGGCGGCTTCCGCCTGAGCCAGCCTTCTCAGTGCGGGTGAGTAAGCCATGGTCATGTCGAAGAAGCGCTGACCCGCCCCCGGCCTGCGCGCCCAACGCGGTTCATTGGGGCCAAGGGCGGCATTGCCGCCGGTAAGATTGATGTGGTCGGCGATGGCGACCAGCGAGCCGGAGGGGTAACTGGGGTTGATGCCGCCCGCCGCGTTGGTCACAATCAGGGTTTTGCAGCCAAGCAGGCCGAGCACGCGCGCCGGGTAGGTGACCTCGTCCATGGAGTAGCCTTCGTAGGCGTGAACCCGGCCCTGCATGACCGCCACCGGCACAGCGCCGATGCGGCCGATGACGAGCTTGCCCGCGTGGCCTTCCACCGTGCTCTGCGGCCAGCCTGGAATCTCCGCGTACGGCAGACTGACGGCGTCCTCCACCTGCGTAGCGGAGTCCCCCAGACCGGACCCAAGAATGATGCCAAGCACGGGCTGCACATCGGTTTTGAGGAAGATGTGCGTGAGCGCCTGGGTTGCGCGGGTGAACTGGTCGGGCGTGTGGCCGGCGGTTTGCTCTGGCATGCAGTGATTGCTCCCCCGCCAGATGGGTATCAGCCATCTGCGCGTTCAGGAACTATCGTAGCGAACTCCATGCAATCGGCTTGAAAGCAGCGCGCGCAGCCTGTACCGTGAACGCCTACTCTTGAAACGTTGCGAGGGCGCATTGAGCAAGGTACGTTTGCTGGTCGGCACGCGCAAAGGCGCGTTTCTCCTGAGCTCCGATGAACAACGCCGTGACTGGACGGTCGCAGGACCGCACTTCGCGGGCTGGGAGATCTACCACCTGAAAGGTTCTCCGGTGAACCCGCAGCGGCTGTATTGCTCGCAATCCAGCGGCTGGTTCGGGCAGGTGATCCAGCGTTCCGACGATGGCGGCGCGACCTGGACGCCAGTTGGGAATCACTTTCCCTACGAAGGCATTCCGGGTACGCACCAGTGGTACGACGGAACGCCGCATCCGTGGGAGTTCAAGCGCGTATGGCACCTGGAGCCTTCGCTCACCGAGGCGGACACAGTTTACGCGGGCGTCGAGGATGCGGCGCTGTTTCGCTCTGCGAATGGCGGGCAAAGCTGGCAGGAAGTCTCCGGCCTGCGCCGGCATGGCACCGGGCCGGAGTGGCAGCCGGGGGCGGGCGGCATGTGCCTTCACACCGTCCTGCTGGATCCTCGCGACGACAAGAAGATGGTGGTCGCGATCTCTGCAGCAGGTGCGTTCCGCACCGACGACGCGGGCGAGACATGGCGCCCGATCAACCGCGGGCTGATCTCCAACTTCATCCCAAAGCCGGACGCGGAGGTCGGCCACTGCGTTCATCACATCGCCATGCATCCTTCCCGGCCGGATGTGCTCTTCATGCAGAAGCACTGGGACGTGATGCGCTCCGAAAACGGCGGCGAACAGTGGCGCGAGGTGAGCGGGAACCTGCCGACGGACTTTGGCTTCGTGATTGAAGTGCATGCGCATGAACCCGAAACGATCTACGTGGTGCCTATCAAAAGCGACAGCGAACACTTCCCGCTCGATGGCAAGCTGCAGGTATTCCGCAGCCGCAGCGGTGGGGACCACTGGGAAGCCCTGACGGACGGCCTGCCCCAGCAGGACTGCTACGTGAACGTGCTGCGCGACGCCATGAGCGTGGACCGGATGCCGCAGTGCGGCGTGTACTTCGGGACCACGGGTGGCCAAGTCTACTGCTCGCCGGATGGCGGCGATCATTGGCAAGCCATCGTCCGCGACCTGCCGGCGGTGCTGAGCGTGGAAGCGCAGACGCTGCCGTGAGCGCGGGCCCAGCGATCCTTCGGGTCGAACTGCCGGCGCATCTTCGCACACTGGCTGGCGTCGAACGCGAGGTGCACGTGGAGATCGCCGGCGAAGTTACCCTTCAGGCGGTACTCGACTCACTGGAGGCGCGCTGGCCGATGCTGCAGGGCACGATTCGAGACCAAACTACAAAGCAGCGCCGTCCCTTTCTGCGCTTCTTTGCTTGCGAGGAGGATTTGTCCCTTCGCAGCCCGGAGGAGCCGCTACCGAAAGAGATAGCCGCAGGCCGCGAGCCGCTGTTGATTATTGGGGCCGTGGCCGGCGGCTGATCACTTCAACAGCATACTCACAATGCTGGCGCTCATCAGGTTGGCCATGGTGCCGGCCAGCATGGCGCGCAGGCCGAGCTTAGCCAGTTCATTGCGGCGGTGCGGAATGAGTGCGCCGATGCCGCCGATTTGCATGCCCACTGAGCCGAGGTTTGCGAAGCCGCACAGCGCAAACGTGGCAATGGCCAGTGTGCGCACGCTGATCGCTCCGGACTTCGCCAGCGACCCGAGCTGTGTATAGGCGATGAACTCATTGAGTACGGCGCGCGTGCCGATCAGGTTTCCGACGATCGGCGCATCGTGCCAGGGAATGCCGATCAGCCATGCGATAGGCGAGCAGAGCGTGCCGAGCGCGTTGCCGAGCGAGTGCGGAAAGCGAATGTGGCCGTGTGCCCATAGGTAATCCGAAGTTCCCAGCATCATGGCGTTGATCAGCCCGACGATGGCCAGAAAGCTGATCAGCATGATGGCCACGTTCCAGGCCAGGTTGCCGCCGTCGATCGTGCCCCGCGCCACGGCTCCGATCAGGTTCTCATTCTTGTGCTCTTCGTTCTCGGTCATGTGCACGGTGCCCATGGTCTCGGGCACTTTGGTCTCGGGCACCAGCATCTTGGAAATCAGGATGGTGCCGGGGGCGGTCATGATGACGGCAGACAGCAGGTCCTGGGCGCGGATGCCGAACAGGATGTACGCCGCCATGATGCCGCCTGACACGTGTGCCATGCCGGAGGTCATGATGGTCATCAGCTCGGAGCGGGTGGCGTTGCCGAGGAAGGGCCGGATGGTCAGCGGCGCTTCGGTCTGGCCCATGAAGATAGAGGCGGCCACGTTGGTGCTCTCCGCCCCCGAGGTTCCCATGGTCCGCTGCATGATCCAGGCGACCGCCTTGATGACCTGCTGCATGATGCCGAGGTGGTACAGCATGGCGAAGAGCGCAGACACGAAGATGATGGTGGGCAACACGGCGAAGGCAAAAACCGCCATCGGGGTGCCGGGGACGCCGAGCTGGCCGAACACCATCTGCGAGCCATCCACCGCGTGGCTGAGCAGCGCGGTCACCGCCCCGGAGCCGACGCTGAGCACTTTCTGCCCATACGTCCACTTGATCACCAGAACCGCGAACACGATCTGCAGACTCAGGCCCCAGGCGACCGTCCGCCATTTGATTGCGCGGCGATTGGTGGACAGCGCGTAGGCGACGGCAAGAAAGACGATGAGGCCGAGTAGACCGGTGAATCGGGCCAAGGGTTGGGCTCCGTGTGGGGCAAGGTGGGGATGAGGCGAGTGTACCGGGTGCCTTGCAGATATGCCAGAACGCCAAGTTGGGGCCACGTTGTGCGCCCTGCCATCAAAGGAGGTAAAAAGAGGTGTTAGACTATACAAGATCGTAGGATTCGATCTGGTGTTCTTGTCTGTTCTGGCCGTACTGCGCACAGCAATCACTTCCAAATTGCATTCAGCGGTACATCGAAGGCTTCAAAAGGTAGATAGACAATGGAACAGGGAACAGTGAAGTGGTTTAACGACGCCAAGGGTTTTGGTTTTCTCAGCCGCCAGAGCGGCGAGGACGTATTTGTGCATCACTCCGCCATCCAGAGCAACGGTTTCCGTTCGCTCCAGGAAGGCCAGGCGGTCGAGTTCAACGTGACCAAGGGCCCCAAGGGCTGGCAGGCAGAGAACGTTCGCGCACTCTAAAGCGAACAAGACATCCTGCGAGGGGCGGTTCGAGCGAACTGCCCCTTTGCTTTTCCCCCGGAAAAGTTCAACGCGGTACGCACGGCCGGCAGGGCAGCCCCCACAAGAACGTGTTTGGAGAACCGATGGCAAACGTAGGCTCAGGCAAGTACCAGTTGAAAGCGCTCTATGAGGAGATCGGTCTGTTCGATCGCAAGCTTGCCCACCTCATGAAGTACGACACGTTCGAGTCCGATGCCGCGCGTGAAGCTGCCGTCAAGAAGATGACCGCCAAGCGTGAGTTGCTGGTCAAGTCGGCCCTGCAGATGACAGCCGAGGGCGTCGAGTCCAGCCCGCATGAGTTGCCACGTTCCATGCGGGCCGAAGGCGAGCCCGAGCCTGAACCTGAAGCGCCCAAGGCGGCGGTGGCGCAAGCGGAACCGGAAGCGCCGGCGGGAGCAAGCCGAGGCCAGCGGCGGCAGGGATCGGCATTCGCGGGAACCTCGCTGGACTGGGAAAAGGGTATTCGCGAGTACATGAGCAAGCGCGCAAAGGCATAAACATTTTGCGGGATGGCTCATGCCGCAGGCTGCGTGATGATCTCCCGCAGCAAAGGCATTTTCGCTGGCGCAACGTCGCTGAGCCTTATAGTCACACCCAGCATTCTGGAGGGCTCGTCGAGCAGCCCTTCCTCTTCGCTGAAAAGCGTAAAGATGGGCTGACCGGCTTCGAGCCAGTCGCCCAATTTCGCATGGGATTCCATGCCCGCGTGCGCGCTGACCGGATCGCCCGGCTCGGCGCGGCCCGCCCCCAGTCGCTGCACAGCCCAACCCACTTCCCTGCAGTCCATCGACGATAGGTATCCCGCCTTTGACGCGCGCAGAATCCGCGTCGCCCTCGGCTGGTGAAACGCTGCCGGGTTACTGAACACGGACGTATCGCCGCCCTGAGCGGTCGTGATCCGGCACCACGCGTCGTACGCCGCTCCGGAAAGCATCAGCTCGTCGGCCAGCCCGGCCCCGGCTTCGGGCGTGTCGCTCCTGCCTGCGAGGTACAGCATCCATCCCGAAAGCCGATTGGAGAGCTCGATGAGATCGGCGGACAGGGGATGGCGTGCCGCGCGCGTGCGCGCTTGCAAAATGTCGAGGCACTCCCACACCTCGACCCAGTTGCCGCTGAAGCGTCCCAGCGGCTCGTCCATTGCAGTGAGAAGCGCGACCGTCCGCGTGCCGGCGCGTTCGCCGGTCCCCACCATCAGTTCGGCGAGCTGCCGGGAAGCTCCATAGTTCGGCATGAACGCGCCCGAGCCCACCTTCACGTCGAGCACCAGGCCGCGCAGGTCTTCGGCGAGCTTCTTGCTCATGATGCTGGCGGTGATCAGAAAGGGCGACTCGACCGTGCCGGTGTGATCGCGTAGCGCATACAAGATGCGGTCGGCGGGCACCAGGCGAGGCGTCTGGCCCATCATCACGGCGTGGCACTCGCGCAGCACCTCGGTCATGCGCGGGAGTGAAAGCTGGGTGTTGAAACCGGGGATGGTTTCCAGCTTGTCCAGTGTTCCTCCCGTGTGGCCAAGTGACCTGCCGGAGATCATGGGAACAAAGAGGGACGACGAGCCCTGCAGACCGGCGGCGGCGAGTACAGGCGCAATCAGCAGCGAGCTTTTGTCGCCCACCCCGCCGGTGGAGTGCTTGTCCACCGTGAAGGTGGCTGTGGCGTCGCCGAGGGTTCCCCTGTCGAAGACTTCGCCGGAGAAGCGCATGGCCCTGGTCAGGTCGGCAAGCTCGCGAGGGCTCAAGCCGCGCTGAAAGACCGCCATCAGGAAGCTGGCGATCTGCGCGTCGGTAACCCGTTCGCTGGCAGGCAGCGGAGCGACCGGCACCCCGGTCTCGGCTGCAAGATCCCCGGGCAGCTTCGCTTCGTCGCTGCGCACCACGGCGCGGATGAACTGCTGGATTTCTTCGGTGGAAAGCTCCAGACCGTCGCGCTTGTGGAGAACGACGTCGAGAGGATGGATGAGGGGCTTGTGCTGCTCGGACATACTAGCTTATTTTTCCTGCAGGAACTCGAGACGGAAGGCGTGCGGCAGGAGGGCTCCGAGAGTTGTCTCTCCAGGCTCACCGCCCTCGCCCGGATAGAGGATGAGCGTGGTGTCGTCGCCGAACTCGGAGAGCGTTTGCCGGCAAGCACCGCAGGGCATGGAGGCGGCGCCGTTCAGGTTCGCCACGGCGACCGCGGCCAGTCTCACCGCCGGCCCGTGCTCGGAAACGGCGCGGACGACCGCCGCCTGTTCTGCGCAACTGGTCAGGCGGTATGAACAGTTCTCCACATTGCACCCGGACACGACCGAACCATTCGTCAGCAGCAGGGCAGAACCCACGCGGAAGCGGCTGTAGGGCGAGTAGGAGTTTGCCGCTGCAGCCAGGGCAAGCTCGCGCAAACGCTGCTTCTCCGCCGGCGCGAGTGCGCGGGGGACAGTTGTCACATCGGCTGGTGCGGGAACGGGCATGGTGAGTCGTTCAGCCTAGCCTCTTCGTTGTTCGGAAGCAAGCGGTCGTTCCTCAACGGCTTATGCAGACGAAACGGCGCTGGCCTGGCGCGCGATCTGCAGCCAGCGATCGCCGGCTTGCTGCCATACATCCAGAAAGCGGCGCTGCACCGTGTTCCCCGCGTCTGGACCGCTGACGGGCTTGACCCTCTCCTCGCCCAAAACGATGACTGTGTCGCCAAAGACCCGCACCGCTTCGATGGTCTGATCGTAGGCAAGGTAATGCACGATTCCGGCACGCATTGCGGCGAAGGTGCCCTCTGCGCTGCTTACGGAGTTGTTCGGCGCGTTGACGACCAGATCGGGCGACCAGAGCTTTCTGAGCGCGGGTTCGTCCCGTGCCAGCACGGCTGTCACCTGCGCCGCCTCCGCACCACGGACCTGCTGCTCCGCTCCATGCGGTGAATCGCCTGTGTGGGGGGAAGTGGACGCAGTCGCATTCCTATCTACCGCATTCATCTCTACACACCTCGTTGGCGAGAGTATACGAGAGGATCTTCGACTGGCGACGGGCGCAGTGTGGCCGCATCCAATGTGGCTGGGCAGCGCACGACGCTGCATGCCACAAAGGACCAACGCACGTGCCGCTCCAGAAGCAGAAGACCGGGTCAAAGGGCGTCAGGTCCAAACGGGAGCGTACTGGAGGGCCGGGCGCGCAGCCTGAAGCGCATCTGCACGCAGCGACCGGCGCTGCTCTAAAGGACTCCCTGGGTTTGTTTCACCCCGTCACGCAGGAGTGGTTCCGCGCCGTCTTTGAAGGCGAAACGGCTCCGCAGCGAGAGGGCTGGCCGGCCATCGCGCGCGGCGAGTCGACATTGATCCTGGCCCCCACCGGCACCGGCAAGACCCTGACTGCCTTCCTGTGGTGTCTGGACACACTCATGCTTCGCGACCCTTCGCAGGTTGAGGGTTGCCGTGTGCTCTACATCTCGCCGCTGAAGGCGCTGGCAGTGGATGTGGAGCGCAACCTGCGTTCGCCGCTCCAGGGCATCGCCAACATGGCGCAGCGGCAAGGCGTGCCGGTGCACATCCCGGAGATCAGTGTGCGCACCGGCGACACTTCGCCGAAAGAGCGCGCGCGCTTCGCAAAGCATCCAGGCGAGATCCTGATCACCACGCCGGAGTCGCTGTATCTCTTGCTGACCAGCAACGCGGGGGAGGGGCTCCGCTCTGTGGAGACCGTCATCATCGACGAAATCCACGCGCTGGTGCCGACCAAGCGTGGGGCGCACATGGCGCTCTCCCTGGAGCGGCTGGAGGCCCTGTGCGGACGGCGGCTGCAGCGCATCGGACTGAGCGCGACACAGCGGCCACTGGAAGAAGTGGCACGCTTTCTGGGGGGAGCGGATGGCGGCGGTGGCAGTGCCGCTGCGCCGGGCGAAAAGCGGACGTTCCAATTCGCCCAAAGCGGCAATGCCGCGAATGCCCACCCTGGTAAAGCCCCCGATGGTGACGATCACGAGCGCAGAACGGAACATACCGTCGCGGAGATGACGGACGCGCTGGACACGGAGGAGATTCCCAGCGGCACGAGCCATGCACCGAACGCGCCACGCTACCGGCCCGTGACCATCGTGAACGCGGGTGCCCGCAAAGTGCTGGATCTGACGGTTGAAGTGCCCGTAGAAGACATGGCGAAGCTGGGGGAGATCAACGACCTGCCCAGCGGCCCGGCATCGCAGGGGCCCAAGCGCAGCAGCATCTGGCAGAGCATCCATCCGCGGCTGCTGGAGATCGTGCGTGGCCGAACCTCCACGCTGATCTTCGTGAATGCGCGGCGTGTCGCCGAGCGCCTTGCGGGCGCGCTGAACGAGCTGGCGAACGAGCCCATTGCGCGCGCGCACCATGGGTCCCTAGCCGCGGCGCAACGGTCGGAGATTGAAGAGCTGCTGAAAGCCGGCAAGATCAAGGCGCTGGTATGCACGTCGTCTCTGGAGCTGGGCATCGACATGGGCGCGGTGGACCTGGTTGTGCAGATCGAAGCTCCGCCCTCGGTCGCCAGCGGCATGCAGCGCATTGGCCGCGCCGGGCACCAGGTGGGCGCACCGTCCACGGGCATCATCTTTCCGAAGTATCGCGCGGACTTGATCGCCTGCGCGGCTGTGACGCAGGCCATGCATGAAGGCCATGTGGAGTCGACGCGCTTTCTGCGCAATCCGCTGGATGTACTGGCGCAGCAGATGGTGGCCGTGATCGCCCATCCACCGCTCCCAGTGGAGGAAGTGGAGCGTCAACGCAAGCGCAAGGCAACGGAGGACGATGCAGCGCCCGGCATAGGCTACGACGCGCTGCTGGCGATGATGCGCAGCTCCGCTCCCTTTGCCGGTTTGAGTGTTGCTGTCTTTGAAGGCGTGCTGGATATGCTGGCCGGGCGCTACCCCTCGGATGAGTTTGCCGAGTTGCGGCCGCGCGTGACCTGGGACCGCACCCGCAACTGGATCACCCCGCGCGGTGGTGTGAAGCGCATCGCCATCCTGAACGGCGGCACCATCCCGGATCGCGGCCTGTATGGCGTATTCCTCTCCGGCTCGACCAAGCCCCTGCGCGTGGGCGAGCTGGATGAGGAGATGGTCTTCGAGGCGCGCACCGGCGATACGTTCGTGCTGGGCGCAAGCACCTGGCGCATCGACGAGATCACCCATGACCGTGTACTGGTAAGCCCAGCCCCAGGCGAGCCGGGCAAAATGCCCTTCTGGCACGGCGACCAGGCCGGCCGCCCCATTGAGTTCGGGCGGCGCATCGGCGCACTCATCCGCGAGCTGCGCGAGCTGCCGCGCTCGGTGGCGATCACCCGCCTCACGCGCGAGCATGACCTGGATGAGAAGGCGGCGGAGAACGTGCTGCGCTATCTCGCCGACCAGGAGCTCGCCACCGAACAGGTACCGGACGATCGCACCGTGGTGATCGAACGGGTGCGCGATGAGCTCGGCGATTGGCGTGTGTGCCTGATGACGCCCTTCGGCAGCCGCGTGCACGCACCCTGGGCCATGGCCGCCAGTGCGCGGGTCAAAGCTGCCGGGCTGGACGCTGAGGTGATGTGGAGCGAGGACGGCTTCGTGCTGCGCTTCCCGGAGACCGAAGCGCCGCCGGACATCGATGTGCTGCTCATGGAGCCGGAAGAAGCCGTGCAGCTGGTCATGCAGCAGCTTGGTTCCACCGCCTTGTTTGCGGCCAAGTTTCGCGAGGCCGCGGCACGCGCGTTGCTGCTGCCGCGCCGCCGGGCGGACGGCCGCACACCGCTGTGGCAGCAGCGCAAACGGGCATACGACCTGCTCGGCGTGGCCTCTCGCTATGCCAGCTTTCCCATGCTGCTGGAGGCGTATCGCGAGTGCCTGCGCGATGTGTTCGATATGCCCGCGCTGCAGGAAACCCTGCGGCAGATCGGCTCGCGGCAGCTGCGCGTGCACGTGGCAGACTCACGCACGCCGTCGCCGTTCGCGGGCGCGCTGTTGTTCAGCTATGTCGCCAACTACATCTACGATGGCGATGCGCCGCTGGCGGAAAGAAGAGCGCAGGCCCTCAGCATCGACCAGGACCAGTTGCGCGAGCTGCTGGGCGATGCCGATCTGCGTGAGCTGCTCGATCTCGGCTCCATCGAGGAGACCGAGGAGCAGTTGCAGTGCACGGTCGAGCCGTACAAGGCGCGGTCGATGGACGGCGTGCACGACCTGCTGCTGCGGCTCGGCGACTTATCTCGTGCGGAGCTGGCGGCGCGGTCGCAGAGCATCGAGCTGGAGGGCGTGCTGGAGCGCCTCGTGCGGGCGCGGCGTGTGCTGGAGCTGATGGTTGCAGGCGAAAAGCGTGTGGTCGCGGTAGAGGATGCGGGCCGGCTGCGGGATGCGCTCGGCGTTCCGCTGCCGCCCGGCCTGCCGACGGCCTTTCTGGAGCCGGTGCCGGAAGCCTTGCTCGATGTGGTGCGCCGCTACGCGCGCTCGCACGGGCCGTTTACCACCGGCGATGTGGCGCGGCGGTTTGCCCTGCCAACGGAGTCCGTGGAGGCGGTGCTGCAGCGCCTGGTGGGCCTGGGACGCGTTGTGGAGGGCGGGTTCCGCCCCGGCGGCACGCACCGCGAGTGGCTGGATGCCGAGGTGCTGCGCACGGTGCGCCGGAAATCGCTGGCGCGGCTGCGCAAGGAAGTGGAGCCGGTCGCGCAGCGGACCTTGGCGCGGCTGTTTACACGCTGGCAAGGCACGGTGCAGCCAAGGCGCGGGCTCGATGCGCTCCTGGATGCGATCGAGAATCTGCAAGGTGCGCCGCTGCCGGCCTCGCTGCTGGAAACCGAGATTCTGCCCGCGCGCATTGCGGCCTACAAGCCAGCCGATCTGGACACGCTGGTGGCCGCAGGCGAAGTGACCTGGTGCGGGCTGGAGCCGCTGGGCGAGCACGATGGCCGCGTGGGACTCTACCTTGCGGAGAAGCTGCCGCTGCTTTGGCCCCCGGACCGCGTTCGCAAAGAGGCGACTAGCCGAAAGCAGGAGATGGCGAACGAGGCCAACAAGCTGAGCGAGCGCGAAGAACGGATTGTGGCCTACCTGCGTATGCACGGCGCGAGCTTCTTTCAAGCGATGCACGATGGCCTGGGCGGCGGCTACCCTGGCGAGACGCTGGAGGCGCTGTGGTCGCTGGTGTGGCGCGGTCTGCTGACCAATGACGCACTGCATGCTTTGCGCGCCTACTGTGAAAAGCCTGCCGGTACGGGCCGCAACGCCAGGCCCACGCGCCGCGTGCATGTGCAGACCGGGTTCCGCTCGCGGCGCACCACACCGCCGACGGCGCAGGGACGGTGGAGCCTGAATGCGGTGGCGTTCGATGCGGCGCGCCTGGAACCGGCGCAGACCACGGCATGGTCGCACGCGATCTCTCAACAGCTGCTCACACGCTACGGCGTGGTGTTCCGCGAAACGGCGCATGCGGAGAACCTGCCCGGCGGCTTTTCTGCTGTGTACGACGTGCTGAAGGCGCTGGAGGAGTCGGGCCGCGTGCGGCGCGGTTACTTCGCAGCCGATCTCGGCGCGACGCAGTTCGCCATGCCTGCGGCGGTCGACTTGCTTCGTTCGCTGCGGTTCGAAGGGCGCACGGATGGGAACGACGATGCGCAGGAGGTTGTTCAGTTGGCTGCGACCGATCCGGCGAACCCTTACGGCGCGCTGCTGCGCTGGCCGCAGGCGCCGCAGGAAGGCGAGGCGGGATCGTCGCTGACGCGCTCCGTCGGCGCGAAGGTCGTGCTGGTCGATGGCTCGCTGACGGCATACCTGCGGCGCGGCAACCCCAACGTGCAGGTGCTGCTGCCGGAAGAAGAGCCACAACGCTCGCAGGCGGCGCGCGCGCTGGCGGAGTTCTTCGTCGGGAGCGTACAGAAGGAAGAGGCCGAGGGGACACGCGGACGCGGGGGCCTGCTGATCACCTCCATCAACGGCGTGTCAGTAGCGGAGCACCCGCTGGCACGCTTCCTGCTGGATGCGGGGTTTCAGGCCGCGCCTATGGGTTTCAATGTGCGGCGTCGCCTGCCCACTCTACCTTCCGGCCGAGACGTGGCGGGAGCTACGCTTCAAGCGTGAAACTAGGCCGTGGGCGTGGACATACTCGTCTCTCGTAAACGAGGCGAAGGTAGACTTCAATCATGGGGTAAAGCTTTGCCTTCACTTGGTCATGGGCTGCAGGATATCGTCCAGCCGCGCGGGCGTGCCTTCCACGCGCTCGAGCTGCGGGTACGTCTCGCCGCTGTGATACTCCATGCGAATGACCTTGAAATAGCCCGTGTTCTCCACGATGAACTCGATAGCCGGACCGGAGCCTTTGGCAGACTGAATGGCCGCGCGCAGCAGCGTCCATGAGTAGGCGCGTCCGTTGATGGCGAGGATGCGCATGCCGGGACCGAAGCCGGCCTTATCGGCGAGACCGCCGACGATCACATCGGCGATGCGGCCTTCCTGGCCGACCTGCATGCCCAGCGAGTAGCGCGTATCGATGCCGCCTGCCTCGGACTCCGCCAGTTGCGACCAGTAGTTCGGCTTCTCGGTGTACGTCAGCTTGTAGCCGCTCAGCGCGGCTATGCCGGCCATCTCGGGCGCGGGTGCGGCGTTGGAATCCAGCCGCGCGCGCAGGAAGCCGGCCCAGTCGTTCGGGACAACGGTGTTGAGAGCGTTCACGACATCCTCAAAGGTGTAGGGGACAACCTTGGGAGCGGTGTTTCCGCCATAGCCTTCAAAGAGCGCGGCAAAGTCGTTGAGGCTCTTGGCGCCGTTGGTCTTCTGGCGGATGGTGAGGTCCGCTTCCAGCCAGAGGAGCTCGCCTTCGTCGTAGTAGTCGGTGTTGCGGCGCCAGTTATCGTAGGCTCCGCCGGTGTTGTAGAGCACCTGAGCCATGGTGGCGGTGTCCTGCAAGTCGCGCCAGGTGCGGCCCGGGCGCACATCGTTCAGGTAGCCGGCCACGGTGGCGAGACGGTCGCGGTACTGCGAGGGCGTCCAGATGCCGCAGCGCGCGGTGAGGATGTCGCCAAGGTATTCGGTCAGGCCTTCGTACACCCAGAGAAGTTCGCCCTTCATGGGTTCCTGGAAGTTGGGTGTGGCAAGTCCGGCAGGGCGGCGGTACTTGCCATTCCAGGAGTGCGTGAACTCGTGTGGCAGCAGCAGACCGTTGAAAGTGAACTCGTTGTCGTCGATGAAGGTCTTCTCGGCCACGCGGTCGTCGGAGGACTGGTGATGCTCCAGGCCGAAGTGCGAGACCTGGTCGCTCAGCGTGACGAGGAAGTGATACGAGCCATAGTGGCGCGACTTGTAGAGCGCGCCGGTTTCGCGGATCAGCTTTGAGAACTCATCGATGTGTTCCTGGGTCAGCAGGAGGTCCTCGGGACCGTCGCCGGCAAGATCGAGAAAGTGCTGGGGACGGAGGTCGGTGGCGAGCGGGATTTCGCGGAACCAGCGGCCGGCCAGCACGGGCGAATCGACCAGTTGTTCCAGCGAAACGGTCTTGAACGCGCTGAGCGGCTGGTCCGGGCTAGCGATGCGTTCGAGTGCGGTGCCGAAGCGCCAGTCGGCGGGCACCTTGATCGACGGGGCGACCATCACGTCGCTGGCCCTGGCCCCGGCGGGGTAGACAACGACGGAGTTCCAGCTCAGCAGTGCCAGGTTGGCGCTGGTGCTGGCCCCGGCGGAGAAGCCCTGCGCGGCAGCCGTGGCGAGGAAGTCCATTCTGATGCTGAGCTGGGTCGCGCCCGCGGGAACGGTAATGCGGTAGGCGTACATATCGACATCGTCGCGCTCCCATTTAACGGTCTGGCCGTTCGCGGTGATGACGAAGCCGGCCTGATTGTCGATGGGCCCTGTGGGGCCGTGCTCGCCTGGGATCCACTTGGGATAGACGAGTGTCATGGGACCGGGCTCGACCGGTAGCGTCTCCGTGGCGTGCAGGATCTTGCGAGGGGCGTCAGTCAGGTCGACGGAAAGCGTGAGAGGCGAGGAAGTTTGCGCGAATGCTGAGGAGCCGGTGAGGCAGGAAAGGGCAACGATGGTGCGTGCAGCAACAAATTTCATGAACGGGACCAGTTTATCGGAAGGCGTTAAGAAGGGAGCGACTCTCTGTGCGCCACCATCTCCCTCCTGCGTTTCCGCCTATTACATACCTGCTTTCGCCGTCATCCCCGGCAACACCTTGGCTTGCCATGCCTGCCAGGTGAGGCGGTCCTGCAGGCGTTGCCATCCGGCGTCAGGCAGCACCATGAGGTCGGCACGCGGGATGCTGGGCAAGCCAGCGCCCACCGCGTCGAGCCCACCCTCGCGATCTTCGCGGACGTAGTCGGGGGAGATGTCTACGCCATTGGCCTTGATCCAGGTGCTGATGTGCGTGAGGCCGGTTGCGTCGATCTTTGCGTCCGTATCCCAGAAAGCAAAGTGGAGCTCGCGGTTGAGCCATTCCACGCCGTCGCGGTCGACCCACGAGGTGCGATGGCTGATGCCAGGGTAGAAGACGGTGGTGAACAGGTTGCGGCGCGCCGCAGGGTCGTTTTCGACAAGATTCGTGGCGCGCTCCCTTGCCTGCGCGAACCAGTTTGCGTCGTGATGCGGAATGTCCATCACGGTATCCGCGCTGCCGTTCATGATGAGGAGCGGCCCACGCCGGGCATGGAGGGCGAAAAGAACGGAGCGGCGATCGCCAAGGGTAATGAGTGCAGCGTAGGCCGGCCCCTGGCAGGGCAGCGCATTGCGGTCGAAGTACTCACCGGGTCCATCGAAGGTGCCACCGCCGGACAACAGCACGGCATGCACGTGCGTGTCCCACGCGCCCTCGATTCCGGCCACGAACGCGCCCATGGAGTAGCCGACGGTCGCGATGCGCGTCCCATCCACCCCGGGCTGCGCTCGCAGGTAGCGCACCGACTGGGCGAGATCGACCTGCATGAGACCGGCGACGCGCGCTCCCCAGCGGCGATGCCACTCAAAGTCGTTGAAGCCTGCCGGCGTGGGCGGGTACACATCATGCGGAGAGGGATTGAGGCGGCTCCTGCGCTCGCTGTTGCGTTCGCCTTCGCCGATGGGATCGTAGGTGAGCACGACGGCGCCGGCCTTGGCAAGCATCATGCCCGAGTAGAAGGCATACCAGGAGAACTTGTCGCCGCCATGGCCGTTGACGATGATGATGCCCGGGAGCTTGCCGTGCCAGTGCATCCGCTTCGGGTCCGGCCGGTAGACGACGGCGGGCACCAGCATGCCGTCTTCGGTGTTGTAGGTCACGCGGTCGGCGAGCACGCCAGGGGTGGGCGAGAAGGTGCTCCACACGCGGATGCCAAGCGAAGGGAGGTGGTCGGGCACGTCGAGGTCATGACGTATCTGCGCACGCGCCGAGGCGAACTGATCGGCGTTCAGCGCTGGGAAAGCCGGTGACTGCGCCTTCGCAGCGGTAGCCGCAAGGGCCAGGAGCGCAAGCCAGCAGCGAACGTGCATGGGGAAAACCTCCGAACCCAAGGTCTGTCGGCAACATACAGGCTGCGCACACGCTGACGGCCGCGGGACCGGTTCAGTGTAACGGCGACACCGCGCGAAGCTTTTCGGCGACAATGGCGGGCATGGGTTTGTTCGGCAAGAGGCTGAAACAGGAACACAAGGTGATGCAGCAGGCGGAGCGCGCGGGCGGAGCGCTGCTGCCGGAGTACCATCGCGCCACGCCGGAATGCCCGGAGCCGAAGCGCTGGCACATGTATGACTCCATGACGGCGGAGGCCGAGGTGCTGGAGTTCCTGCGCACCCTGGTCACGACGGTCAAGCCTGAGCTCATCGTTGAGACAGGCGCCTTCGTGGGCGCAAGCACGGTGTGGATGGCGGAGGGGCTGAAGGCCAACGGGTTCGGCCGGATCATCAGCTGCGAGCTGGATCCGGTGGTCTTCGCGAAGGCGCAGGTGCGGATCGCCGCGTCGGGTCTCGGTGAGTGGATCGACCTGCGCATGGAGTCGTCGCTGGAGATGACGGTGGAGGGCCGGATCGACCTGCTTTTCGGCGACAGCGACATGCCGGTACGGGAGGGCGAGGTACGGCGGTTCCTTCCGCAGATCAACCCCTACGGCCTGATCCTGTTGCATGACGCGAGCTCGCACCTGAAGGTGGTGCGCGAGGCCGCCCAGAGGTTGGAAGCCGAAGGGCTGCTCTCGTGTGTGTACCTGCCCACGCCGCGCGGCCTGGTGGTGGCGCAGAAGCGCGAGGGGAGGCAGTGAACAAGCGCTAGCGGACGTCGTTCTGTTGTCGGACAACAGGTCAGGCTGGCATGTCTCGCGAAGGTGTCGCGGCAGTGGGCAGCGCCGCAGATTCCCTTCGAGAATGCAACAAGTGAAAGCAGCGCTCCCGTCGACGCTCCAACAACTTCTGCCCCGGCGGGGTGTCTGCAAACGGGCGCGGGAATTCAGCGAACAACGGCATGGATCCGTGACCAGCGAGACCTGCGGTTGGTATGCTTCCCAGGAGAACGTCATGCGTCCTTCTCTCTGCTGTCTCGCGCTACTGCTTTCCAGCCTTGCGTCGCTTTCCGCAGCGCAGCAGCCTGCCGCAAGCGATTCCGGTGCTACGGCGCCGACCACTGCGAATCCTTCCGCGACTCTCTCACCGCAGACGCCGGGAGGCTCTCAGCAGGGCGTGCAAGCTCCAGCCAGCACCCCGGCACCGCAGACTGCGGCCAATACCATCAGCCAGAATGTGCGGCTGGTCGTGCTTGACGCCGTGGTGGTGGACGCGAAGGGCAACGCCGTCACAAACCTGACCAGGGATGACTTCCACGTCAGCGAGCAGGACCAGCCGCAGCAGGTGCGCAACTTCTACGCGCCCGGCTTCTTTACTCCGAAGCCCGATCAGGCCATCGACTCCACAGCCGACCTGGACCGCGTGGCCCGGCAGGCGCCGGTGAACATCGTGCTGCTGGACGAGTTCAACACCCGCTTCGAAGACATGGCGTTCGCGCGCTACTCGCTGAAGAAGTTCCTCGAAAAGCAGCCCGGACGCCTGGACACGCCGACCATGCTGGTAGCGGTCGACCTGCAGCACTTTACGGTGCTGCACGACTATACGCAGAACAAAGACGCGATCATTTCTGCGCTCGACCACCACTTCGCCGTGTACCCATGGCAGGTACACGAGTTCTCGTGGATCGCGGAACGGTACAGCACGGCTTTCAACTCACTCACCCGCGTCGCTGAAGCGTCCATTGGCCATCCCGGGCACAAGAACATGATCTGGATCGGACGGGGACTGCCCTCGATCAACCTCGCGTCGGCTACCGTGGATGCCCGGAACCGCGTGAACGATGCCATCCAGCGAACCGTGAACGAGCTGCGGGATGCGCGCGTCACGCTGTACACGATCGATCCGGCCGGCGTCATGGTGGACGCCGGCGAGTACGGCATGTATGCGCGCTCGTTCGCTCCCTTCGGGGGCGACCCGGATTTCGAGCAGCTGGCGAAGGCCACCGGGGGGCGCTCTCTCCATGGACGCAATGATGTGGACGCGGAGATCGGCAGCGCCATCCGCGACGGGGCTGACATGTACTCCTTCAGCTACCGGCCCACCGACAGCGTGGCCGACTACTCGAAGTTCCGCCGCATCAAGGTCACGGTGGACCGGCCCGGCTTGACGGTCTACACCCGGCAGGGCTACTACCTGGCGCTGGGACCGGTGCGGCCGACCAGGGACGGCGCCATCGGCCGCAAACTGGCGACCGAACTGATCGATGCGGGCACCACGAACATGAGCTACGACGCGGTTCATTTCCGGGTGCATTCCACCGCCACCGACCCGAACGCGTTTACCCTGCACCTCGATCCGGACACGCTGGCCTGGTACTACTCGCCGGATAATTCCAGGCCCCGCTGGACCAACATCCTGCTGCTGGTCACGACCTTCGATAAGAAGGGTAAAGAGCTCAAGACCGACACGCACCGTATGCAGTCGACTGCGCCGGCGAACTCACCGCCCACCGGCCGGCTGAACATCGCGTTGAACCTGCCTTACAGGCTCGCTCCCGATCCAAAGGCTGTTCGGGCACGCTTCGTGGTTCGGGTGGAGGCCAACGGCCGCATGGGAACCGCCGACGTGACGGTGGGCCAGCCGGCAGATACCAGCAGCTTCGGGGCGCTCGCAGACGGCAGCACCCCACCCGCTCCGGCGTCCACCACCACCAACACGCCTCAGCCCTGAAGCGCTGTCTCCGGAGGTGTAGTGACGCTGTGATGGAGAAACAGGTCCGTCGTCACCCAACGGTCGGCGTAGCAGCGAGGTGGATCCGACTACTGTTGACGTGCTGCGAATGCATCCGCTTCGCGGTTGGCTTCCCCGGCATCTACGGTGCCCTCGTAGAAGATCACGCGATACCGGAACACAGCACTTTTCCCCTTCTCGAGGGTAAAATTGTGCGCCGGCGCTTTCGGGTCGAAGATGCTGTCGCCCAGCGGGTTCGCCGCAAAGAGCCCGTAACCGCGCGCATGCCAGTAGGTCGGATAGCCGGGGTTTGCGGGGCTGTCGAAGATGCCGATGGCATAGGTCTTCCCGCCCTCGCTTGCGGGAGCCTGGCCGCTCAGCAGGCACCAGCGGCCGCGTGTACCCCAGGCGGCGTCGCCCCGCTTCCCTTGACTGGTCAAATACACGCCGGTTGCGCCGCTGGTATCCACGCTCGCGACCTGCGTCGGCCGTCCATTGGCATCCATGAATGTTCCACCCTTCTCGGTCGCCGACTCCAGGAAGTGCGCCACCCGCAGGCCGAGCATGCCTTCTTTATCGTCGTGGAAGACGGCGCGATCCAGCGCCTTCAGCGTCGTCGTGCGATCGATCACGTTGGCGTTGGCGCGGTGCTGAAAGAGAAAGCGTGTAGTCTCCTGCAGCAGGTCGTTGCCCTTGCCGTCCACCCATACAGTTTCGACAACCAGCTCACCCGTATCGGGTCCGCTCGTCGTGGATCCGCTCTTCGTGGAGACGATTCGCTCCTGCCGGATGGTTCCCATCTTCTCGCGGTCGGCAGGCTTGATGGCGTCCGAGTTGTTCCAGAAGTCGAAGCCGTTCACGTTGCCGTAGTTGAACCACAGCCCCGCGTGGTGGGGATGATCCACGCGCTCGCCGGGGCGGGGCTCCAGCGGATAGCCGCGTGAGAGGGTCACGCCATCGGGGGCGAGCAAGGGGAACAGCACGGGTTTCTTGAGCGAGGTGGGCCAGACGTAGGAGGTGAACGGCGCACCATCGTAGGTGATATCCACGCGTCGCGCGGCTTCATTGGCTCTGACCTGCATGCCTTTCTCCTCCGGCGAGTGGGCGGCATGGACGCGTGGCATACCTGGAAAGCCCAGAACCAGCTGCTGGCCAACGCCGGGCGTAGCGGTGAAGGCCAGGATCAATCGCTGGCCATAGACGACTGCGGCCATCACGACACTGCCCAGCAGGCTCAAAACAGCCAAACCACGCAGCGCCGTCTGCCTAGACATACTTGCCCCCGGCCATCACACGCTGCGTCTTGTCGTCGAAGGTCACGCGCTGGCCGGTCTGCATGGCTGCAATCGTCATGCAGAGCGCGATGGAGTGGCTATAACCAGCCTCCACGCTGGCGTTCGGCTCCTTGCGCGAGCGCACGCACTCCATCCAGTTGCGCATGTTGGCGGAGGTCTGCGGGTCCCCGCCGGTGTTGGCGTCGGTGGCCATCGCCGTCTCCTTCTCGCCCGCCAGACTGAAGGGTTTCAGCTGGAACGGCTGCATCTTCACCTCGGCGGCGTACTTGGGTGTCAGGCCGCCGTTCGGGGTTACCGTCTGCTTGTCCATATCCAGTGTGCCGCCGGTGGAGTAGTACAGCTCCTTGACCCCGCCTGCCTCGTTGGTCTGCCGGGTGGAGTACACCACCTGGAAGCCCTTGGCCGGGTCGTCCAGCGGGCCGTAGTCAAAGACCGCCGTGAGCGTGTCCCAGTTGCGCCGGCCGTCGTGCCACGCGTAGATGCCGCCGTTCGCCACCACGCTACGCGGATGCGGCAGCCCCGTAAACCAATGGACGGTATCGATTTGGTGCACAAGCCACTGATCAGGCAGGCCCGAGGAGTAGGGCCAGAAGAGGCGGAACTCCAGGTATTTGCGCGCGTCGAAGGGCTCATACGGCTGGTTCATCAGATAGCGTTTCCAGTCGGTGTCGGCTTCCTTGAGCAGGGGCACCACATCCGGACGGCGCCAGCGCCCCGGCTGGTTGACGTTCCAGGTCATCTCCACCATGACGATGTCGCCGAACTGACCCGACTTGATGTACTCATAGGCGCGCTGATATGAGGGTGTGCTGCGCCTCTGGGTACCGATCTGCACCACCTTGCCGGTGCGATGCACGGCTTCGCGAATCTTGCGCGCGTCCTCCATGGTGTGCGCCATGGGCTTTTCGACGTAGGCGTCTCGCCCGGCATTGACGGCCTCAGCCCCATGCTGCGCATGCTGGAAATCCGCGGTCGCGATCAAGACCGCGTCCACGTCCTTGCGCGCGTAGAGCTCGTCATTGTTGGGCACGGCAACCACCGGGCTGCCGGACTTCTGCGTAAGCAGCGCAGCGCCGTCGTCGCGCCGCAGCTTCCACAGGTCGGAGACCGCCACGAACTGGAAGTTCATCTCCTTCGCGTGCTGCAGGAAAGCCGGTACCAGGGCGCCCTTCATGCGGTCGCCGCAGCCCACCACGGCGGTGCGCACACGGTCGTTCGCACCGGGGATGGCCGCATAGCTGGCCGCTGTCCACCCACTCACGCCGGCAACGGCGGCTGCCGCCCCGCCGGTTTTCAGGAAATCGCGCCTGCTTGTCTCGTTCATTGTTTCTCCTGGATCCTTTCTAAGGATCTGTTTCTACGGGAGAACAGTTTCTCCCTTGCTCCCGAAGGCGGAGACCTTTATACCTCTCGGGAACCGACCGCGTCACGGAGGAAATGATCCGCGCGCCGCAGCCGGCACCAGAAGTTGCTGCTGTGCGCGGGCTAGCTCTGTATCGGCGCGGCTGCGGCTGCTTCTTCCTGGCGCTGCATCCGCCGCAGCACCAGATAGGCGTACTCCGCCGCCGAGAGTGGCGCCAGCCAGGCGATGGCACGTAGCAGCCAGAGCTTCAGGTCGGCGAGGCCCGGATTCGTGATGACCTGCACGGTCATGACGGTGAGCACCGCCAGAATCTGCAGCAGGGTGTACAGCTTGCCCAGCAGGCTGGGGCGGAAGTCGCGGAGTGTGCCGGTGGCAAAGAGCAGGGTAGCGATCAGGAGAATGCCGAGATCGCGGCTGAAGACCAGGACGGTCACGTAGCGGGGGATCACATCCACATGCGTGAGAACCAGGAAGAGGGTACTGAGCAGGAGCTTGTCGGCGATGGGATCCATGTACTCGCCGACACGGGTGCTCTGCTGGAGCCAGCGGGCGAGGAGACCGTCGAAAGTGTCCGAAACGCCTGCTACCCATAGCAGCGCGAAGGCCAGTTTCCAGTGGTGGTCCAGGATTTCGATCACCAGAAACGGGAGCACGAACAACCGCAGCATGGTCAGCAGGTTGGGAATGGCACGAATCTGGCGCAGCGCGGTCACGGTGACGGGTGAACCTGCATGGTAGCCGAATCGGTGCCTGGACGGCGTGGCATTCCACAGTCTTCGCGCGCTACCCCGGATACCGTGCCGAGGCAGCGCCAGTTCCCGCAGCTTGCGTGCGCTCCGTCAGCGGCTCGCCCGCACCGGCCTATTGCTTCGCCGTAGAGCCGGACGTACACTGAAAGTAGCCCGAAACTGCCCGGTTTCTTCTCCCGACCCTCATGCTGCGCCTGACAAAAAAAGCGGATTACGGCTTGATGGCCCTGAAGTATCTAGCTGAGGAGGCCCAGCGTGGCGAGGGCACGCTGCAGATGAACTCCGCGCAGTCGGCCAAGGAGATCGCCGAGGCCTACCACATCCCGCCGCAGCTACTGGCGAAAATCCTGCAGACACTGACGCGTGCCGGTCTGCTGATCTCGACGGCAGGGACGAATGGAGGCTATGCGCTGTCGCGAGCGGCTTCCGAGATCAATGCCTTCGAGGTGATTCGCGCGATTGACGGCCCTCTGTTCATCACGTCCTGCATCACGATTCATGGAACGTGCGACTTGCACGGCCATTGCACCATCAAAGAACCGTTGCGCAAAGTGAACGACTCCATCAAACACCTGCTTAGCGGCATTCGCATCTCCGACCTGATCGAGCCGGACGCGCATTCGGACCAGGCGCTCGCGGGTGGGCTGGTTTCGATCGCGCTGTAACGCTTGAGATCCACCGCCGCGAGTGACGGTTTTCTCCGCACGGCGACCGTACAGAACGACAAGTGCATAAGACATTTCGAGGAGCTATAAACAGCTATGAACGAAGCCACAGCGATGCAGATGGAAGACACCAGCAACATGACCCACAACGGCATGGTGATCACGCAATCGGACAAGCCGTTGCCTGCGGGCGTGAAGCTGCCCATCTACATGGACAACCACGCCACCACGCCGCTCGACCCGCGCGTGCTGGAGGCGATGATGCCGTACCTGACCGGGATTTTCGGCAACGCAGCCAGCCGCAACCACAGCTTCGGCTGGGAAGCCGAGCAGGCGGTGGACAAGGCGCGCGAGCAGATCGCCAAGCTGATCGGCGCGACCGCCAAGGAGATCATTTTCACGTCCGGTGCGACGGAATCGAACAACCTTGCCATCAAGGGCATCGCGGAGATGTACCGCGAGCGCGGCAACCACATCATCACGCAGATGACCGAGCACAAGGCGGTGCTGGACACGTGCAAGAAGCTGGAGAAGCAGGGCTTCCGCGTGACGTACCTGCCGGTGAAGGGTGACGGCCTGATCGACCTGGATGACCTGCGCCGCGCCATGGACGACCAGACCATCCTGGTCTCGATCATGTACGCCAATAACGAGATCGGCGTGGTGCAGCCGGTGAAGGAGATCGGCGCGCTCTGCCACGAAAAGAACGTGATCTTCCACACCGATGGGGTGCAGGCGGTAGGCAAGATACCCGTCAACGTGATCGCGGACAACATCGACGTGCTTTCGCTGACGGCGCACAAGGTGTATGGACCCAAAGGCGTCGGTGCGCTGTATGTTCGCCGCCGCAACCCGCGCGTGCAGATCAGTGAACAGCAGAACGGCGGCGGCCACGAGCGCGGCATGCGCAGCGGCACGCTTAACGTTCCGGGCATCGTGGGCTTCGGCGCGGCCTGCGAGATCGCCATGACCGAGATGGAAGCGGAATCCAGGCGCCAGATCGAGCTGCGCGAGTACCTGAAGCACAAGCTGGAGAACGCGCTCGACTACACGCAGGTGAACGGCAACATGGATCATCACCTGCCCGGCAACCTGAACATGAGCTTTATCTATGTCGAGGGCGAAAGCCTGCTGATGGGCATCAATGACATTGCAGTATCCTCCGGCTCGGCCTGCACCTCGGCCACGCTGGAGCCCAGCTATGTGCTTAAGGCGCTCGGCCTGGGTGATGATGTGGCGCACAGCTCCATCCGGTTCGGGCTTGGCCGCTTCAACAACAAGGCGGAAGTGGACTACGTAGCCGACAAGTTGATCGATGTGGTCTCCAAGCTGCGCGAGTTGAGCCCGCTGTACGAGATGGTGAAGGAAGGCATCGACCTGAGCAAGATCGAGTGGGCCGCGCACTAGGCTGGTTCTGTGTCAGGTGGCGCGGCTTCGGCCGCGCCATTTTCCTTCGACATACGGCTGTCGAACGCGCACAATACTGTGCATGTTCGAGCTCTACACGGAGAAGGCCCGCCGAGTCATCTTCTTCGCTCGCTACGAAGCCAGCCAGTTTGGCTCGTCTTTCATCAACACTGAGCACTTGCTGCTCGGTTTGGTGCGCGAAGACCACGCCTTGGCCCGGCGAGTCTTTCCGCAATCGTTTGCCGCCGGGGATGCCGTACGCCGCCAGATTGAACAACGCACACCCACCGGCAGGGTTCCTGGCACGGAGAACCTTCCTCTCTCCCTAGAGAGCAGGCATGTGCTCGCATACGCCGCTGAAGAAGCAGCGAGGCTGAAAAATTCCTTCATCAGCCCGGATCACCTGCTTCTTGGCCTGCTGCGGGAGAAGGGCGGCCTGGCGGCGGAGATCCTCGCGCCGCTTCGGTTGGATAGTCGAGCCATTGCCGAGGCGATACAGGAGCCCGCCCACGGTTCGTCTGGTTCAGTGGAAGGGCGGTCCGTGACCGCCGCGGCGAAGTACCTCGGGAAATATCGGGGTGAGGTCATCGCCAACATGGACCCTCAGCAACTCGGGCGCATCCAGACCAGGGTGCCCGAAATCGGAGGCAAAGAGCTCAATTGGGCGACTCCCTGTGTACCGTACCCGGCTTCGGGTATTCCTACGTTGGCTGTGCCGGCTATCGGAACCTCCGTCTGGATCGAGTTTGAAGGTGGCAATCTGGAATACCCTATCTGGTCTGGATGCTTTTGGGAGCCGGGGCAGACTCCACTGCTGAGGCTTCCGTGAGGTCCGTCTCGCTATGACCGTCCTCCCATGACTGCGGCGCGCCTCCTTGCAGGCTTTAGATCCTCGCTGCAGCGCCGTGGACTGCTCGGCACCGCGCGGCGGGGACTAAATCTGGCCTTCCACTCGCTCGTTCCCCGGCGGGAACGGCCCCACCCCTTCGATCTCCGGTCCGGTCTCGACACCGGCGGCCTGCTCCGTGCGGAAAAGATCACTTCGGGCCATGCGCACGACGGGCAGACGACTGCCTACTACGGTAGTCAGCCCTCGGTGTTCCTCGGCATGATGGAGCGCTGGCGCGAGGTGCTTCGGGACGCTGGCGAGGCGCTGGAGGATTTCACCTTCGTGGACATCGGCTGCGGCAAGGGCCGGGTGCTGATGCTGGCGTCGGAGTTCCCGTTCCGCGCCATCGTTGGGGTGGAGCTGAGCCCGGAGCTGGCACGGGCCGCGGACGAGAACCTGCGCCGCTGGGCGCTCGCTCCCCGGGCTTGCGCGGAGATCCAGGTGCTGGAGCGGGATGTGCTGGAATACCCGCTGCCCGATGGGCCGGCGCTGCTTTTTCTGTACCACCCGTTCGAAGGCGAGCTCTTCGCCACGTGGGTTCAGACCCGGCTTTCGACCGCCGCGCGGAGAACAATGCCGCTCTACCTCGCCTACCTGAACCCGGTGCATGAAGGGCTGCTGGCTGCGGCGCCCAGGACGCAGCTGCTATGGGCGGGCGATATTGCGTTCAGCGCCGAGGAGGAGGCGGTCCACCTTTTTGGCGGTGCCTCGGAACGAATTTCGCTCTATCGGCTCACCGCGCCGGGACTCTTGGAAGGGCCAGGACGTGAAAGCCGTCTTTCGCACCGTTCCGCGACGCGCTATCATCTATAGGAGCGAGGACATTCCACCATGGCATACAGTGACAAGGTCGTTGACCACTACGAGAACCCCCGCAACGTCGGCACCCTGGACAAGAGTTCGGCCGAAGTCGGGACCGGCCTGGTCGGCGCGCCGGAGTGCGGCGATGTGATGCGTCTGCAGATCAAGGTGAATCCCGAGACGCAGGTGATCGAGGACGCCAAGTTCAAGACCTTCGGCTGCGGCTCGGCGATCGCCAGTTCCTCTCTGGCGACAGAGTGGGTGAAGGGCAAGACGGTTTCCGAAGCGCTCACCATCAGCAACACCGACATCGTGAAGGAGCTCGCGCTGCCGCCGGTGAAAATCCACTGTTCGGTGCTTGCCGAAGACGCGATCCGCGCGGCCATCGGCGATTGGAAGAAGAAGAACAACGTTGCCGAGGAAGCCGGCGTCGCCGTCGCGGCCCACTAGAGTCCCGCGCGATCAACCTCGAGGCTGGCGGAAGGTTTGCATTCCGCCGGCCTTTGTTCGCTTCGCAATGTCTTTCGTCTTACGTTGAACATGGAATCGTTATGGCCGGCACCCTTCTCCAACCCGGAACTGCTGCCCCGAAACCGGGCGCACGTGCTGAGAGCAAGAACCCGCTGGCGGGCATGACGCTACTCGCCGCCGCCGGCCAGGAGCCGCGCGCGAAACAGGCTGTCGAGATCACAAAGAATGCTTTGAAGCGCATCCGTGTGGCCATGGCCAAGGAGGGCATCTCGCCCGAGGCCGGCGGCTTGCGGCTGGGTGTGCAGGGCGGCGGGTGCTCGGGGCTGAGCTACAACATCCGATTCGATACCGAGCCTCGCCAGCGCGACCGTACCTTCGTCTTTGGCGCAGGGGTGGAGACGCCGAACGACCCAAGCGGGGCCAAGCCGGTGCGTATTTTCGTCGATCCGAAGTCGTTCCTCTACCTGGCGGGTATGGTGCTGGATTTCGAGGAGACGCTGATGCGGCAGGGTTTCAACTTCATCAATCCCAACTCCACGAAGAGCTGTGGCTGCGGATCGAGCTTCTCGGCATAGCGCTCTTGCGCGAGTAGATTCTCACCACCGCTCGACGCGCAGGGGCACGCGCCCTTCGGCCGCAGGGTGATTGCCGGATCCAGTGCCAGGTCTCCTGAACACCGCCATCAGCTCGTGAGAAGCGCCAGTCGCGCGCCAGCACAGCCAGCACGAATGTCCCTTCCATCAAGGCCAGACCCTCGGCGATGCCACGGCAGTCTGCCGCCAGAACGAACGCCCCTGGAAGGTTCGGAAGAAGGAGCGCGGCCCGTCCTGGAAGCGCGAGTCGGGGCCGGACGGATCTTCGGGGGTGACATCATTGCGTTTCGTTCCGCAGGAGCTTGAGCGTACCAGGGCGCGAGCGGGTAGGCTGGAATGGATGAGTCACGATCCACAGAATAGCTACTTTGCGCAGTTCGGCCTTCCGCCGCACCTGCAGCTCGATTTGAGCGCACTGGAGAAAGGCTTCTACGCGCAGTCGCGCAGGCTGCACCCGGATCGCTTCGCCGCGAGGCCCGCCGTCGAGCAGGAAGCGGCGCTGGCGGCCAGCTCGCGGCTGAACGACGCCTACCGCACCCTGCGCGATCCGATCACCCGTACGGAGTACCTGCTGGGGCTGGAAGGAATTCAGCTCGAGGAGCAGTCGCGGGCCGCAACCGACGCGGCGAAGGCCAGCGGCACCGCCAAGAAGCAGGTGGCGCCGCCCGACCTGCTGGAAGAGGCCTTCGATTTGAACATGCAGCTGGAAGAAATGCGCATGGCGCGCAGGATGGGTGAAGACGATCTGCAGACCCGCTCGGACCTGGAGGCGGCGAAGGCGAAGTTCACAGGCATGCTCGCTGCAGCGCAGGCGGACATGGAGACCCTGTGGGCGAAGTGGGACACCGCATTCGACGCCGACGATGAAGGTGGCAGGGAAGCAGCCAAGCAGGGCATGGTGGCGCTGCTGAACCGGCGCAGCTACATCCGCAACCTGGTGCGCGATGTGAACGAGGCCCTGGAATAGGTGCGCTACCTGCTGGTCACGCATATTCCGTTCCGGCGTGCCTCCGACGGCGCTGCCGTGGTGGATGCGTTGTGGGCGGAGGATCTGCGCGGGCTGGCAGCGGCGGCTGGGCAGATCACGGTGGCGGCTCCCGACGTGAAAAGTGTGGGCAGCGGCTGGGGAACAGGGGAGATCGCGCTCACGGAAGCAGAGGGCATTCGCTTTCACGGTTTGCCGAGCTTCCGCAATGCACGCGAGGCTTTCTTTGGCGTGTTCCGCCTGCGCCGTGCACTTGAAGCCGCCGTGCGTGAGGCCGACCTGGTGCACTCGTCCAATTTCTTCCCGCCCTATCTCGGGCTGGCGCAGGCTCATCGCACAGCGACAAGGCTGGGGAAAAAGACCCTCTTTGTCGTTGCAGAAGACTTCGTCGATTTCCTCACCTGGAACGAAGCGGCGAGCGGCAGCCGTGGACTGCGGCACGGGCAGACGCTTCGCCTGCTGGGCAAGCAGGACACGTTGGTCCGGGAGTGTCTTCGCACGGCCAGCGTGGCCTTCCTGCATACCCCGGCAGCGGTCGCGCGGTACCGGCTGGACGCGCCGCGCGGCATGGCGATACGCCAGCCGGTGCATGAGGCCGCGGACGTGATCAGCGCGGCGCGGCTGGCGCAACGTCTGGCGGAGAACGGGCCGTTGCGGCTGGTTGCCGCGTGCCGTTTGGAACCGCTGAAAGGTCTCGATTTCCTGCTGCGCGCGTTGTCACTGCTCACGACGCCGCTGCTTCCTAACGGCGCGCAAGAACGGGCCGTCACGCTCGATGTCTATGGCGGCGGCTGTGAGCGGCAGCGGCTGCTCACGTTGATCGAGCATCATGGCCTCGGAGAACGCGTGAGGCTGCACGACTCCGTGCCGCCTGGGGCGGCCTTTCGTGAGGTACTGGCGAGACACGATGCCGCCGTGATGCCGCACCTGACCAGCGACTTCGGCCGGGCCTTCTGGGATGCCGTGGCAGCCGGGCTGCCGGTGGCGGCCTTCCGCAGTCCGGCTGCCGACGACACGGTTCGGCACAGGGAGGACGGCCTGCTCGCGCCCATGGCCGATGTGCACGGGCTGGCCGACGCGTTGCGCACGCTGGCTGAAAATGGCGAGCTGCGCGCCAGGATGTCGTGGACGGCTCGGGAGCGGGCGCTCGGCAACACGAAGGCAATCTGGAACCGCATACGGTTTGAGCGCATTCGGGAGGAGTTTCCAGAGGAGCGGGGCAGGGTCGAGCCTCCACAACCCAGCTGGCTGAATTCCTGACACCGCGATCGTTGCGTTTGCTGGTTCGCGGCGAAATGCACATGCTCTTCCGAAGGGAGTATGAAGGAATGCGTCGTTCTCTCGCTTCCACTTTCCTCATCCTTCTTCTGCTGTGCGGCGTCACAGCGCGGGCGGCCGTCCGGCCGGAATGGGTAGCTTCCCTCGAGCCGTTCCGCATCGCCGACAACCTGTACTACGTGGGCAGCCGCGATCTGGCAGCCTATCTGGTGACGACTCCCGCGGGGAATATCCTGATCAATGCCAACCTGCCGCAGTCGCCGCCGCAGATACGCCGCAGCGTGGAGCAGCTTGGGTTCCGCTGGAAGGATACGAAGATTCTGCTGAACAGCCAGGCGCACTTCGACCATTTCGGCGGAGCCGCCGAGGTGCGGCGGGAAACGCATGCCCGGACCACCGTCATGGAGTTCGACGCAGGAGTCGTCGAGTCGGGCGGAATGACGGACTTTCTACATGACTCCGGCTCTGTCCCGACGTATCCGCCCGCGCACGTGGATCGCGTGCTGCATGACGGCGATACGGTCACGCTGGGCGGCGTGACGCTGACGGCGCATCGCACCGGCGGCCACACCCGCGGCTGTACCACCTGGACGATGCGTGTGCATGTGCCGGGTGAACCGGCCGCTACGCTGCGCAACGTGGTGATCGTGGGCGGCTATACGCTGTGGTCAGATTTCCGGCTCGTGCCGATCCCTGGGCGCCCTGCCTCCTACCCGGGCATCGCCGAAGACTTCCAGCATACCTTCGCGCTATACCGGGCGCTGCCTTGCGACATTTTTGTGGGCGATCACGGAGAGCACTTCGGCCTGCTGGGGAAAGTGGCGCGCATGGCGAAGGAGGGCGATGAAGTGTGGATCGACCCGCAGGGGTACCGTGCGGCCATCGAGGAGGGCGAGCGTGGTTTCCAAAAGCTCCTGAAGGAACAGCAGGCAGCGGCCCGGACGGCGGCGCACTGACGCGCAGTATCCTGCCTCGGCTCAGGCGTATCCTATCCCATGGGAGATGCGGCCATGGAAGAGCGTGAATTTTTTGATGAGCAGACCGAGTCCAAGACCCACACCCTGACCTGCCCCAGGTGCAATCAGCCGGGCGAGTACCAGGTAACCTGGCTGGTTCGCCGCAAGAAGGCTCGCCTGCCCCCCTACGCCGACGAGCGCGCCCGCGCGCAGTATGCCAAGGCTCAGAGCTACATGCTGCGCCGCGATGACATGCTGGCCTGCAAGAACATCCGCTGCCGCAAGCGGTTCGAGATCGAGGGGTTGCAGTCCATCGC